>CAWCMO010000024.1:0-25317 GCA_963796535.1 uncultured Acidobacteriaceae bacterium | reverse complement strand
TCGAACACGGCGCCAACTCCAGAGGCCAGATCACCGGACGCAGCACCCAAAACAAAACCGTCAACTTCGCATGTCCTTCCACGCCGCCCATCGGCAGCTACGTAGACGTCCGCATCACCCAGATCTTCCCCAGCTCCCTGGTAGGCGAAGCGATCTCCCAACCCACCACCCCCTCGCCCGCCGCGATAGCCCAGCAAGCGCTAAACGCACGAGTCGAGGCAGTAACTTCGACGCCCTGAAGACTACCCACTAGTCACTACACACTACCCACTGCCTTCGGCGTTACACTAAACCCCATGCACCTTCCCGGCTTCAAATCCGAACCCGAAGAACTCCCGGCGCCCGAACCTGAAGTAGAAGTTCGCATCCGCGGCCTCATGATGGACCCTTCCACCAAGATGCCCATCGTGGTCCTCAACGATCTAGCCGGCGAAATTGTTCTCCCCATCTGGGTAGGCCTCTTCGAAGCCAACGCCATCGCCCTCGAAATCGAGAAGGCCACCACGGTCCGCCCCATGACCCACGACTTGCTCCGCAACGTGATCGACGGCCTCAACGCCCGCGTTACCCGCGTCGTTGTCGGCGACCTCCGCGAAGACACTTTCCACGCCACCATCTGGATGGACCAGAACGGCGAAGTAGTAGCCCTCGACGCGCGCCCCTCAGACGCCATCGCCCTGGCCCTCCGCTCCGACTGCCCCATCTTCGTCTCGCAGCAAGTCTACGAGCACGCCCGCAAGGCCTCCAACGGCAACACCACCCTAAGCCCCGAAGACCTCCGCCGCTGGCTCGAAAGCCTCAATGACGATGAAATGGGCAGATACAAGATGTAGGCGAGGGTAGGGACTGCGCCCTTGCAGTTGCTCTTGCCTTTCTTTCTGTCATTCCCTCCGGGAATCTGCTTCTTCCTTTGCATTTGCTGTTACCCGCGCCGTTGTTCCACCCTCCTGGAAGCTGTTGAATGACAAGTACCCACTGCGCGTGGGGCGGGCGTTCGCACGCCTTTTTACTGCTTCGCATGGGCCTTCCGTTGGTCGGCAACCAGAGTTCACTCGCGACCAACGGGAGCGCCCAGCCGAAGGCCTCTGCCCGCAACGAAGTTGCCGCTCCGCGCCCAGCGGGCCCGTCCGGCAGGACACGGGTATTGAGTCCTTCAAAAAAAATACGGCGCATGATCTCAACGCACCGTCCGCGGAGGACGACCTTGGTATCCTGAAGCCATCGCATCCGCGCTCAAATCCGCCGCCCTCATCAACCTCGGCATCTTTGAGCGCCTCGTCCACCCCCGCCAGCCAGACCTCGCCGACATCACCAACTTCCTCCTCCTCCAATATCCCCTCGCGCTCGGCACCGCGATCCACGCCACCCCATTGATCGCCGCCATTCACGCAACCATCCCCGGCGCCCGCGTATCAGCAGCAGCCAGCGGCTTCGCCCTCGAAATCCTCCGCAACAACCCAGGCCTCGAGCGCGTCGTTCCCACACCCTCC
Organism: uncultured Acidobacteriaceae bacterium; assembly: GCA_963796535.1. Lineage (GTDB taxonomy): Bacteria > Acidobacteriota > Terriglobia > Terriglobales > Acidobacteriaceae > Granulicella. The sequence continues at coordinate 23,827 of CAWCMO010000024.1, read as the reverse complement.
CCCCTTCGCGAACTCCTCCCCGCAGCCAACGCGATCCGCCGCGCGAATATCTTCGGCCGCGAGCGCTTCGCCGTCCTCCTCACCACCGGCAACGAGCGCTCCCGCGTCATCCTCTGCGCCCTCCTGGCCGGCGCCCCCACCCGTGTAGGCTTCACCCTCCTTCCCGAGCTAGCCGCCGCGCATCTCCACTTCGACCCGCGCCTCTCGCAGATCGCCAACAACCTCCGCATCCTCGAAGCCCTTGGCCAAGGTCCCGCCCTCCTAGACCAACTCCAATCCAACCCCAGCCTCATCGAGCCGCAAGTCTTCCCATCACCGGAAGACGTGACCACCGCCCACCAACTCCTCCGCGAGCAGGGAATCGACGAATCCAAACCCATCGCCATCTTCATCACCCAAACCAGCCCCACCCAGCGCAAATCCTGGCGCGAAGACCGCTTCCGCGCCGTAGCCGAAACCCTCCGCCGCACCCAAGCCATGCAAATCGTCTTCGCCGGCACAGCATCCGAAAGCCCGGCCATCGAAGCTCTCCGCGCCGGCCTCTCATTCCACACCGCAACCGTAGCCGGCCAAACCTCGTTACTGGAACTCTCCGCCATCCTAGGCTTAGCCGACATCGCCCTCACCCTAGACACCGGTCCCATGCATCTCGCCCGCGCCATGCGCCTCCCCATGGTGATCATCGCGCCCGCCTGGTCCCCCGCAGTCGAGTGGCTTCCCCTCAACAACCCCCGCGCCCGCATCCTAAAAAACCTCGACCTGCCCACCGCCCCCGACGACTACGTCATCGACGAAGTCACCGTCCCCGAAGTAGAGCAAAATCTCAACGAACTCCTCCAACTTTACCCACCCCGCACCTTCACCCACCGCACCACCTAATCCAACTCTCGCCGTGCGCGCAGCACCGCCGTCCGCGTAGGACCCTAGCGGAGCGCTAATTCATCCAGCCAGACAAAGAACTCCGGAAACGAAATAGCCGCAGCCTCCGCCCCCCGAATCTCCGTCTCCCCTTCAGCCCGCAGCGCGGCAATCGAAAACGCCATCGCAATCCGGTGGTCCATCCCCGAATCAATCACCCCACCGCGCAGCGTTTGCCCCCCCGGAATATCCATCCCATCCTCATGCTCCACGACCTCCGCGCCCATCGCGCGCAGGTTCTTCACCACCAGCGCAATCCGGTCGCTCTCCTTCACCCGCAGCTCCTTCGCATCCCGAATCTTCACACCCCCAACGGTATAAGGAGCAATCGCCGCAATCACCGGCAGCTCATCAATCAACTGCGCCGCTCGCTCCCCGCTAATGTCGATCCCGGCAAGAACCCGCCCGCGATTCACCTGGATCGTTCCCGCCATCTCGCCATGCGTCTCCGCGACGTCAAGCACCTTGATCACCCCACCCATCGCCGAGATCACATCCAGCATCGCCGCCCGCGTAGGATTCATCCCCAACCCATCCAGCACCAAGTTCGAATCCTCAAACAGCAACGCCGCACAAAGAAAGAACGCCGCCGACGACATATCCCCCGGCACCGTAGCATCCACCGCCTTCAGCCTTTGTCCACCCGTAATCCGCAGCCGCCCATCCGTCACGCCCAGCTCCGCCCCAAACGCCCGCAGCGCATGTTCCGAGTGGTCCCGAGTCCGCACACTCTCCGCAATCGAAGTCACCCCGTCCGCCTGCAGCCCTGCAAACAGCACCGCCGTCTTCACCTGCGCGCTGGCAATCGGCGCCTCAAAATCAATCGCCTTCAGCCCGCGCCCATGCAACACCATCGGCGCATGCCCGTCGGTCAAATCAATCTTCGCGCCCATCAACTCCAGCGGCTTGCGAATCCTCTCCATCGGCCGCACCGTCAGCGACGCGTCCCCCACAAACTTAAACGTCCCCTTCTGCGCCGCTACCAACCCCGCCAGCATACGCATCGTTGACCCGGAATTTCCGCAATCCAAATCCCCCTTCGGCGCCCGCAGCACGCCCCCCGTGCCCGTAACCTCAATCGTCTTCCCGACCGTCTCCACCTTCGCGCCCATCGCCGCCATACACGCGAGCGAGCTCAACGGATCAGCGCCAGTAGAAAAATTCGTAAGCCGCGAAGTCCCCTCCGCAAACCCCGCCAGCATCGCATACCGATGCGAGATCGACTTATCCCCAGGCAACATCACCGACCCGCGAAACCCCCGCGCCGGCGAAACAATCACGTCAGAAGAAGCAGCACGCACCACAGAACTCATGCCACCATCTTAGCGTTCCCACTCGCTTTTCTCTACGCTCTACCCTCTACTGTCTACCCTCTGCCCCTAATGTCCCGCCGGAGGATTATCCGGATACAGCCGGATATCCGGCACCCCCCGATACCGCTCCGCATAATCCATCCCATACCCAATCACAAACGCATTCGGAATCTTGAAGCACGCATAGTCCGCATCAATCGGAACCAGCCGCCGCTCCGGCTTATCCAAACAAGTCGCAATCTTCAGCGACGCCGGCTTATGCTGCAGCATCAACCCGCGCAGATAGCTCAGCGTCAATCCCGTATCGAGAATATCCTCCACGATGATGACGTGCTTGCCCTCAATCGGGTTATCAATATCCTTGATCAACTTCACCGCGCCACTCGACACGCGCGCCCGCCCGTAGCTCGACACCGCCACAAAATCAAAGGTGTTATCCACGCTAATCGCCCGCGCCAAATCCGCCAGAAAAATCGCCGCGCCCTTCAGCACGCCAATCAGCACAATCGACTGACCCTTGTAATCCTCGGAGATCTGGTCTCCGATTGCCTGAACGCGCTCAGCAATCTGCTCTTTCGACAGCAGAACTTCCATAACATCGGGCGAAACAAACTCAGGAACAGTCGAGACCATGCCGTTAGACTACGCGAAATTCGCCCCCAGAAAAAACTCTCCTTCCGCTCTCCTCATTGAGGAAATCGAGGCCCCAATCGCCCCAGCCGCCTACCTGCGTCCCCGATGCCCCATTCCTACCGCGGTTTTATGCAGCAGCTCGGTCACAAGGGCTGTCGACCCGCCGTTGCCTTTTACTCTCCCCGTCCGCCCAGGACCCGTCCGCGAAGGACCTATACTTAAACCTGCATGTATCCCTATTTGAATCTCGGTTTTGCTCACGTTGGAACGTTTGGCCTGATGCTCTGGCTTGCCGCTGTCTGCGGCACCGTCGTCCTCCACAAAAATCTCGTCCGCAACGGCTCGGGCGCCGACGCGCTCAGCATCGTCACCATGGTCGTTCTCTCCGGCATCGTCGGCGCCAAGCTCTGGCACGAGCTCCAGAACATCCCCGACATGCAAGCCGCCTGGCGCGAAATCATCGCTCCCGGCATTCATCACCCCACCGAGGTCTTCTTCAACTTCCTGCACTGGTTCCAGGCCGGCTTTGCCTGGTACGGCGGCCTGCTCGCCGGCGTCGCCATGCTCATGTACCAGGGCGTCCTCGCCAGGCCCAACGGTCTCACCGGCCATCGCGCCGCCCTTCGCATGCTGGACTTCGCCGCCCCCGCCGCGGCTGTAGGTTATGGTGTAGGCCGCATCGGCTGCCTGCTCTCCGGCGACGGCGACTACGGCATCAACACCACCCTCCCCTGGGGCGTTCACATGATGCACGGCCTCACCCAGTACACCCGCGCCCTGGTCCTCCCCAACCCTCCCGACGCCGCCGTCCAGCCCACCCCCGTCTACGAGTTCCTCTTCGCCCTGGCCCTCGCCTGGTGGCTCTGGAAGCGCGCCTCCAAGCCTCTCCCGCTAGGCTTCCTCACCGGCGAATACCTGGTCCTCAGCGGCATCGGCCGCTTCCTCGTCGAGTTCGTCCGCATCAACCCCCGCATCTACTTCGGCCACACCATGTCGAACGCCCAGGTAGCCGCCCTCGGCAGCGTCCTCTTCGGAGCCGCCATGATGTTCCTCACCCGCCGTAACCAGGCCGTCCTCTCCGAGCCCCTACCCAAAGCCCCCACGAACGCACCCGCCACCGCCTAGCACCTTCGTTCTACGTGGCGAAACGTCGCCAACTCGGCGCACTTTGCGTCAGAACCCGTGCCATTGCTTTTCTTTCTGTCATTCCCTCCGGGAATCTGCTTGTCGAGCCGCGCAACCCAACTCATTCACCGCGCCCATGCGATGAATGGGTATGGAGCGCAACCCGACTGGTCCAGCTCAGTCGCAAAATAATTCCTTCAAAAACAACCCAAAATCGCTCTGTCAAGCCCCTCCACGCCCCGAAACGCACGAAACCCCCGTGTCCATTGACGATTTATCTTCAACCAACTTGGCATAGTTGCCCCCATCAAAGGACTAGAATTTAACTAGGCCCACGAACGCAACCTATTTCATTATCTGACCGCCCGCCGGTTGGTCTCCTTCGACCCGCCTGCCTGAAACTGGGCTGGTCCAACATCCAGATACAAAGTACTCGCGCGCCGATGCGCCCACCCACATCGACCTAACCTCTTTCGAACGGAGTACTGTGACCCTTAACCTCCTTGAATGCAGCAGGTTGCGCCCCAAAAACCTACCTACCCGGGGGTACTTTCACCCGTAACCGGCCTGGGATGAACGCTTTAGACGGAAAGTCATGCTAGAGGGGGGGAGGGGGGCACCCCCATCCCACGCAAATCTGAACTCTAGCCGTCCGCGCAGGACCTACAGCCGACGCAAAAACGCCTTGGCCTGCTCCAGCTCGGGGAACAGCCGTTCCTCCGCCTGGAACTCTCGCGAGTGCACGCATCGCCGCCCCGCCCGCACCCTCACCGGATGCTTCAGGTGCAGCATCTCGTGGTACAGCAGGTACTCGACGGCATACCGCGGCGTCCCCGGCCGATCGAACACGCGGCTAACGACAATCGTGTTGTGCGCCGCGTCATAGTGTCCCAGCATGCGCTTCGCGACATGCGCGCTCCAGGTCAACGTAGGCCGCCCCAGCAGCCCATGGAAGAACCGCCGGTTCACCGACTCGAACACCTCGTCGAGATCGTACAAATGTCCCTGCGGCGAGCTCAGGATCTTCCGCCCACGCATCTGCCGCATTCGCTCGGCCTGCATGGACACAGCATCCGACCGCGTGTACCGCCGATACCGGTCCGCATAAACGGGAGCCACCGGCTTGCGGTACAGCTTGGCCAGCAAAATATGAGCGATCGCCTGGTGAATATTTGAAGGAGCATGCTCCAGCAGATCGGAGAGCCTCACAATCAGCTTTCCATCGCGCAGTCGGATGGTTGTGTTCAAGCTCGTGAATCGCCGGAACTTCACCTCCAGCGCCGGCATCGGCGCCCGTGGACGAAGCTCGCGATACTCCTGCTCAAACAGTTGGAGTATCTCGGGCGAAACAGGTGGGAGAGCTATACGCGGCACGCTAAGCTCAGCCTACCATGCAGCGCGCGGTTGATATTCGCCCCCGCCACATCGGGTGCCCCGAGTCCGGATTCTCGGACACGGGCTACCTCCGCGCTTCGTCTACTGCAAATGTTGCAACGCAATAATGCGATGTTGGGCCTGGAATGTCTGATCCGGAAACTTATCGCCCGCCAGTGCCAGGAACGCCTTATACGCCGCCATCGCCTGCTTGTTCTGGTGAAGCGTATCGTGCGCGGTAGCCTGAAGAAACAGGGAAGTCGGAGAGTTCGGCAACACCGTCGACCGTGCATCGAGCGCTGCCAGGCTGGTCTGCGGATCGTGGTTCTTCGAAGCCGCAAACGCCAGGTGCCCTTCGGCCTCGCCCCACGCCTGATCGTCATGGAACGCAGCACGTAACGCCACAGCCTTCACAAACGTAGCCTCTGCCTCTGCGTCCTTGCCCTGCTTCACCAGCGCGCTTCCCAGCGCATCCAGCAGCATCGGATCTTTCGGATTCGCGGCCACCAGTTCCATGTAGAGCTTTTCGGCGCCGGCGTTGTCGCCACTCACATACTCGAGTTGCGCCAGCAGTCGCGTCGTATCCGGATCAGCTGCAATCTTCGCGTCTGAAGCCCGCAACTGGACCAGCAGCGGAATCGCCTCCGCAGCTTTGCCTTCTGCGGCGTACAGCGACACCGCCTGTGCCACCAGCCGCACATCGTTCGGATGCTCCTTCAACGCGGCCGTGAGCACCGCATCGGCATCGGCCAGCTTGCCAGCGTGTTGCAACGCATGCGCCAAACCCGCCGTCACGTCCAAATCGCTCGGCATCAACTTCAGCGCGCGCTGATACGCAGGAATCGCATCCTCCCAATCGCCCGCGCGATCGGCCAACTCACCGCCCATCAGCACGTCATCGGGAGTCTCTGGCGTCAGCTTCAACGCCGCCAGCAACTCCTCACGTGCCGCAGCCGGATTGCTTGTCTCGTCCATGTGCGCCAGCGTTCGCAATGCTCGCCCGCGCAGCTCCGGCGATGCTGTCTGAATCATCGCCGCATCCGTCAGCTGCTTGTGCGCCGCCTCAATCTGTCCAGCCCGCGCATCCAGCAATCCCAGCGCAACCTTCGGCTCGGCAAACTCTGGCATCGCCGCAATCGCGGCCTCGTACGCCTTGGCAGCATCGGCTTCTTCGCCGTTGCGCTCTTCAGCAAACCCAAGATCGTACTGCACGCGCCCGTCCTTAGGATTCGCTGCTGCCAGCACCCTTAGCTTCGCCTCAGCCGTCTTGTAGTCCTGCTTCTCCAGCGAACTCTCCGCGTCGGTGATCTGCTGGCTCAAAGCGTTCTGCTGTGCATGGTCATCGACGCTATGCGTTCCCGGCGGAAGCTGCTGAGCAACACCAGTGCTCGTAGCAACGACAAACAGGGTAGTGAAGAGCTTGCAGCGGTTCATCATGCGACCTCCCGCTTGCGCTGCGACCCGCCGTCCAGCACCTTGCCCAGCCAGTAACCCGTATGAGACGCCTTCACCTTCGCAATCTCCTCCGGAGTTCCCACAGCCACAATCTGACCGCCGCCAGACCCACCTTCAGGTCCCATATCAATCACCCAATCGGCAGACTTGATCACGTCCAGGTTGTGCTCGATCACCAGCAACGAACCGCCGCCATCGATCAGCTTATGAAACGCCGCCAGCAGCTTCGCCACATCCTCGAAGTGCAGCCCTGTAGTCGGCTCGTCCAGGATGTAAAGCACCCGACTAGCAGCCCGCTTCGCCTCACCACGAATACCGCTCGCGCCGCCCGACGATCCTGCCCTGGCAGACGCCAGGTGCTGCGCCAGCTTGACACGCTGAGCCTCTCCACCGCTGAGAGTCGTCGCACTCTGCCCCAGCCGTACATAGCCCAATCCAACTTCATCCAGCACCGCCAATTTATCGACAATCTTGGGATGTCCAGCGAAATAGACCAGCGCCTCGCGCACCGTCATTCCGAGCACTTCGTTAATATTCTTGCCCTTGTACTTCACCTCAAGGATGGACGCTTTATAACGCGTTCCGTTGCACTCCTCGCAAGGAAGTTCCACGTCGGCGAGAAACTGCATCTCGACTGTAACGGTTCCATCGCCCTCGCAAACATCGCAGCGACCACCCGGAACGTTGAAGGAGAACGATCCAGCCGTTAGGTTCTTCCGCCGAGCATCCGGCTGCGCTGCAAATAGCTCGCGAATGGCGTCGAACGCCTTGATGTACGTCACTGGATTCGAGCGCGGCGTCCGTCCAATCGGCGACTGGTCCACCAGCACCACATCGTTCAGATACTGCGACCCGGAAAGCTCGCGATACAGATTCACCGTATCCCGCTCGCCAGCCTCATCCTGCCCCAACGCCTGCATCAGTGCGCGATACAGCACTTGGTGTACCAGCGTAGACTTGCCGGATCCGGAAACGCCGGTTACGCAGCACAGCAGTCCAAGCGGAATTTCGACATCCACTCCGCGCAGGTTATGGATCCTCGCCCCACGCAACACCAGCTTCTCCCGCCCCGGCTCCAACCGGTGCTTCGGAACAGCAATACTCGCCCGGCCACTGAGATATCGCCCAGTCAGCGAAGCAGGGTTCTCCCGCACCTCGTCCACGGTCCCAGCCGCCAGCAGATGCCCACCCAACTCCCCAGCTCCCGGCCCGAGATCGAGCAGGTGATCCGCGGCGCGAATCACATCAGGATCGTGTTCGACGACAAGGATCGTGTTGCCCAGGTCGCGCAGCTCTTCCATGATCGTGATCAACTTGGCCGTATCACGAGTGTGCAGGCCAATCGAGGGCTCATCGAGTACATAGAGCGCGCCGACCAGCCGGGAACCGAGACTCGCGGCCAGCTGGATCCGCTGCGACTCGCCCCCGCTCAGTGTTGAACTCAATCGGTCTAACGTGAGGTACTCGAGTCCGACCTGCTGCAGAAAGCGTACGCGTTGTCGCACCTCTTCGAGCACCTTGCCTGCTATCTCCTGCTGTGACGGGCTCAAGGTCAGCGAATCAAGGAACTCTTGCGCTTCTGTAATGGTGAGCGCGCAGACCTCGCAGATGTTCTTACCGCCGAGAAGGACTGCACGAGCCTCAGCCCGCAGCCTTTGGCCGCGACAGTCGGGACACGTCGCGTACCCGCGATACTTCGAAAGAAACACGCGCACGTGCAGCTTGTATTTCTTGCGCTCCAGTTCCGCGAAGAAACCTCGAACTCCCGCCCAACTCCCCCGACCCTCTTCAATGAAGCGCTGTTGCGGCTCAGTTAGATCGAACCAGGGCACATCGATGGGAACGCCCTCCGCCTTGGCTGCGCGTTTCATCTCGCCGTGCCACGCGCGATACTTTGTCTTCGTCCATGGATCAATCGCACCTTCATCGAGAGTCTTGGAACGATTCGGGATGATGAGGTTGGGATCGAAGTCAATGGTGTTGCCAAACCCCTGGCAACGCGGGCATGCACCGAAGGGATTGTTGAAACTGAATAGCCGCGGCTCGGGTTCACGATACGCACGATGACAGTCAAAGCATTCGAAGGCCGAGGAAAAACGCAAAGATTCTGCCGCTTCTGACTCGTCCCTCGGAACAGTGCGCAGAACAATCTCTCCGGTTTCGCGATAGCCAGTCTCAATGGCATCGACGAGCCGCCCTCGCACCTCCGGTGAAAGCGCCAGACGGTCGATCAGAACATAGATTGGTCTATCGGCAGTTGCGCCGAAGTCTAATTCCAGCAACGATTCCGGTGTTGAAAATTCAACAATGTTTCCCGCGCCATTGTGCTCGTCAGCCTGCCAAAGCCGGTTATACCCGCGCCGACGTAACTCGCCAAGCCGCTCCTTGAGAGGCTCGCTCAGATCGACGGCCGTGATGACTTCCTGCTTCTTGCCGCTCTTTGCGGTCTTCTTTGGCGCCTTTTTCGGAACGGCGGCTACTTCTATTGAAGGATCCACTGCGGGCCCTTGCAGAGCTTCCAGCCTCACCTCTCTTCGTACGATCGGAAACAGCGCATACGCGCGGGTGCCTTCCGGCATTGTCATCACGCGCGTGACAATGTCGTCGACTGTGTCACGGCGGACGATGCCTCCACAATGCAGGCAAGTGACCGTCCCGCAGCGCGCAAACAGCAGACGCAAGTAATCGAAGATCTCTGTAGCCGTGGCTACGGTTGAGCGTGGATTGCGGGTCTGATTCTTCTGCTTGATGGCGATGGCGGGCGCCAGCCCATCCATAAGATCCACATCAGGTTTCTCGATGCGCTCCAAAAATTGCCGAGCGTAGGCTGACAGGCTCTCGACATAGCGTCGCTGGCCTTCTGCGTACACCGTATCAAAGGCCAGCGACGACTTTCCCGAACCCGATACCCCACTCACAACCGTCAACGCATTATGTGGAATGTCAACGTCGATGTTCTTTAAATTGTGCGTCCGCGCACCGCGAATCGTAATCTGATTGTTCGCGCTATCGGTCCCCATACGGCTTATGCACTCCTTTGTGGTCGCAACATCTCAAGGAGAAGCAGGCAGGCTCCCACCACAATTGCCGAGTCTGCCACGTTGAAGTCTGGCCAGTGGTAGTGGACAATGTGCACTTCAAGGAAGTCGACCACGTAAGCAAATCGAATGCGATCGTATAAGTTCCCAACAGCTCCGCCTAGGATCAGAGCCAGCGCTACAGAGGTGAGGCTCAAAACGCGGCCCACCTTCCATATCAGCACTAGCACCACGACTACGGCAACAATAGAGAATCCAATCAATACATTGCGCACGAGATTCGGCGACGTGCTGCCCTCGAACATGCTGAATGCTGCGCCTGTATTCAGCACATGCGTCAGTCGAAAGACTCTGGGAATGATCACAATCGCTTGACCCAGTTGAAGATGAGAGACGATCCAAAGCTTGGTTGCGCGATCAAGGCCAACGACCAGTGCGGCAATCGTGAGGATGAGCCATCGCATATCGCGCGACGGAGAAGCAGTCGACATTACGCAGCCTCCCCGGTCAACGGCGGGAAGCCAATCGCATTCAGTGCCTCGGCGCAGCGAGAGCATACTGTCTTCCATCGAGCATCCGCGCCGACATCCGGCACGACCCGCCAGCAACGCTCGCACTTCGCCCCGTCTGCGACCTCCGCTTCGATCAGAGCGGCGGCATCCTGCTTGGTATCGCCGACAAGTTGCACGGTGGCCTGGCTGACATTGAAGAACTCTGCGAGCGATTCTTCGTACTTCTTCAACACCAGTGCTTCAGCAGAACCTTCTGCTGCAATAACGCGCACGCTGGCGTCCAGAGACTTGCCAATGGACTTTGACAATCGGAGCGCTTCCAACTCCACCATTACTAGCTGGCGAATGGTCGCCAACCGTTGCCACTCTGCTTCCAGGCTCGCCATTCTGCCGGGGATTACGTCCAGAACACTTGGGAACAGTGCCAGGTGCACGCTCGGCAAACGCCCCTCAACCATGGGCAGAGAATGCCATACCTCCTCTGCTGTGAAGGACAAAATCGGAGCGATCAATCGCGTCATGGACTCCGCGATGCGCCAGATCGCAGTCTGCGCGCTGCGTCTCGCTGGACTGTTCGGAGCGAACGTATACAACCTGTCTTTCACGACATCCAGGTAGAGTGCACTCAGATCTGAATTCGTAAACTCATTCAACGCCTGATAGGCACGATGGAACTCGAACTCGTCATACGCCGCACGAATGGAAGCATCAAGCTCAGCGGTTCTAGCTAGGATGTACTGGTCGAGCGGCTGCATCTCTGGCCATGAGATTGCGTCCTTTGCTGGATCGAAATCCGAGAGATTGCTCAGTAGAAATCGCAGCGTATTGCGCAGCTTGCGATAATTGTCGCTGACGCGTTGCATCAGGTTCTCACTTGCTGCTACATCTTCGCGGAAGTCCACACTCGCAACCCAAAGCCGGATAATCTCGGCACCCAGGCGGTTCGCGACGTCCACAGGATCAACGCCGTTCCCCAAGGACTTCGAGAAGGCGCGACCCTGTTCGTCCAGCGTCCAGCCGCTGGTTGCGACCATCCTGTAGGGAGCGGCGTCCCGAATCGCTACGGAGCTCAGCAGGGAAGAGTGGAACCATCCTCGATGCTGATCACCACCCTCTGTATAGAGATCTGCCGGCCAGTGAAGCTCGGGCTCTACATCGAGCACTGCATGCCAGCTGGCGCCACTCTCGAACCATACATCGAGGATGTCCATCTCCTTGCGAAACTGCATGACGCTTCCGCAAGCCTTACAAGTTGTACCAGCCGGCAGGAGTGTTTGCGGATCGTACTTGTACCAGGCGTCGGCGCCCTCCTTCGCGAAGAGCTCAACGATGCTCTTGTTGATCCCCTCATCATTCAAGGGTTCATGACACTTCTCGCATAGAAACACAGCGATCGGAACTCCCCAGATACGTTGCCGGGAGATGCACCAGTCAGGCCGGGTCGCGATCATGTTCGAGATGCGTTCTTCTCCCCATGCCGGGTCCCAGGTCACGCGCTTGATCTCTTCCAGTGCCCGTTCGCGGAAGGTCGCATTCGGCTCTTCTGCTTTGGGGGAAAGCACCGGCGTCTCCATCGAGATGAACCATTGCTCGGTTGCCCGAAAGATCAGGGGCTTGTGGCAGCGCCAGCAGTGCGGATACTTATGGTCCAGGTTGTGCCGTCCCATCAGCGCACCCTTTTCCGCAAGCAGCGCTTCTATCGGCGCATTCGCCTTGAAGACATACAATCCGTCGTACTCGGGCAACCCGTTGCGCAACTTGCCCTGTGCATCCACGTCACAGGTCAGGGGCAATTCGTAGCGAAGCCCAGTGGCGAAATCATCGGGTCCATGGGCCGGAGCCGTATGGACAGCACCCGTTCCTTGATCGGTGGTCACGTAGTCTGCCGTTACACCAAGAATCTTCCGGTCGAGAAAAGGATGTGCAAATGTTGCGCGGTCCAGCCTTGCCCCCGAGAAGGTTGAAATCACTCGGGCGGTTTTGAGATTGCCAACCAGGTCGCATGCCTCCCGGACCTGCTCGAGGAGCGCCTCGGCGACGACATAGACGTCGTCCCCGTCCTCCAAAGCCACGTAGGGAATCTCTGGGTTGAACGCGACCGCCATGGACGCCGGCAATGTCCAGGGAGTGGTCGTCCAGATGATGGTCCACACCTTCTTGCCGCAAAGCTTAGGATCGATCTTCTCCGGAGCGCTGGTCAACCGATATCGCACGTAGACGCTCGGCGAGGTGTGCATCTCGTATTCCACTTCAGCTTCCGCCAGAGCCGTGTGGTCATGCGAGCACCAGTAGACGGGCTTCAGCCCCTTGTAAACGAAGCCCTTCTCGTAGAATCCGTAGAAGGCCTCGAGAATGCTTGCCTCGTAAGGGAAGTCCATGGTCGCGTAGGGCTTTTCCCAGCGGCCGAAGACCCCCAGCCTCTTGAACTGAGAGCGCTGCAGATCGATGAACTTCGCTGCATATTCCCTGCAGGCCTTCCTCACCGCGACCGGATCCATCTCTAACTTTTTGCCGCCAAGCTTCTCATCGACCTTGATCTCAATCGGCAGGCCATGGCAGTCCCAACCCGGCACATAGGGAGCGTCAAAGCCAGCCATGGTCTTCGTCTTTACGACAAAATCCTTAATGCACTTATTCAAGGCATGACCGAGGTGAATCGCCCCGTTGGCGTAAGGCGGGCCATCGTGCAGAATGTACTTTGGTGCCCCGGCCCGCGCCTTCCGGATCTGATCGTAGAGGCCCGTTTCATTCCATTGGGCCAGCCGAAGAGGCTCATTTTGCGGTAGATTCGCCTTCATTGCGAAATCAGTCTTGGGGAGGTTTAGCGTCCCTTTGAGGCTCTTCTTCTTGTCATCTTCAGACATCAACATCTCCAGGTTCGTGCGGCCAACGACGGATTCCGCTTACAACTGAACAAACTTCTATTGTAAAGGCCCATGAAGCTGCGCCGCCCGGTTCCGCCGGAGGCTCCCTTTGAAATAAATGCCGGTTAGCTACTTTTCCGCGACATGCGTCTAATTAGGTAGAGCAAACCTGGGTAAGAGTTTGTAGAATGGACCAGGGACTTGGCGGTGCACCTTCCTGCAAATGAAGGCTGTGTTTGCCCAAATCGTTGAGGATTAGAAGAGAAGACTGCGCCGAGACCCGTTTCCCTATGCCTAACATTGATACCCTTCCGCCTCCCACCACAAACCAGGTCGATCCCGATCTCGGCGCACCAACGCCCCAGAGGGTGGCTGCGCCGGTGCGTCTCAGCGGGGAAATCAAGGAACAAGGCGTCATTGGGTCGCTGATTTCAAGTGTCCGCGACGCGTTCTTTGCCCCTAAACTTCCGCCGCTGGTCCTGCAATCCAAGCCGGTTGCTGTTCCTGATCGCATGGCGACCAAGCGCAGCCCTGCCTCGACCGCGTTTGCTGTCGGCGTGCACGTAGTCATCATCCTGCTGGTTGCGCTCTTCATCGCCAATCAGGTCAAGGTGATGAACTCGCCTAAGAAGGATGTTTCAGCAATCGTGGCTGCACCTCCTCCTCCGCCAATTGCGCCCAAGCTCGAGCAGATCGGTGGTGGAGGTGGCCAACATGATCTCGCACCCGTAAGCAAGGGAAGGCTCCCGGACTTCGCCCAGAAGCAGATCGTTCCGCCAAAGGCTCCGCCGATGGAAGCTCCGAAGCTGGCCATCGAACCCAACGTTGTGGTGCAGAAGGACCTGAATCTGGCTAACAACCAGATGCCCAATTTGGGGATGCCCAATTCTTCGCTACGGGGCGTCTCGCTGGGCAACGGTACCGGGACTGGGATTGGTTCGGGCAATGGCTCAGGCATCGGGCCTGGCTCCGGTGGCAACACGGGTGGCGGCGTCATGCACATTGGTGGCGGCGTGAGCAGACCGGTCGTTCTTTATCAGGTCGAACCCGAGTTTTCCGAGGAGGCGCGGAAGGCGAAGTTCTCGGGAAATGTGGAAGTCTACATATGGGTCGATACGGACGGAAAGCCCTCTCATATTCGCGTGGTTCGTGGGGTGGGAATGGGCTTGGACGAGAAGGCTGTGGAGGCGGTTCGCCAGTATCGCTTCAAGCCCGCGATGAAAGATGGCAAGCCTGTTCAGGTTGATCTTTACATCGATGTCAATTTCCAGATTCTCTAACTAGAGTGCGACGGTTACGAGCGCTCCGGCCTCTGCGCATGCTGCGATCCCATCAAAGGTGAGATTTTCGGCTGGGCTTCCGGTCTCTTCCTTCCACCGCAGAAAGAGCCTTCCATAGCTCTCCGTAGTCCGCAGTTCGGGAGCAATGCATAGCTTCTCGAGCATCATGTCGATCCAGGCTGGCGGCCCTTCGAGCTCTGCCCAAACACCTATCGGCGTCTCATCCAACACCAGGTGGCCTTCGTTGAGCTCCCATTCCGTGCGGAACTTTTCGTAGCGGAATACTGGACCATAGCCGAGCTGGACGAAAATCTCCGCGAGCGCATTACCGTCTTCTACAACGCTCTCTGTCTCGATTCGGGTCTTGTAGCGCAAGTCGCTTTCGCTGCCGTCGGCCTGGCGCTTATGGGTTACAGTGCAGCGCTCGCCATAGTGCCGAAGTCGCAGGATCTGCCTGCGCAGACGGAGCTGCCTGTCGGGAGAGTCGTAGAGCACGTTGCTCTCGAAGGTCCGCTCGGTTACGAGCTTGAACCCGAGGTCGTTGGCTGCCGCGCGAAGCGCTCGAACATCTGCCACGGAAAACTTCAGCTCGATCTCTGCAGCCTGCATGGCGTCAGTATACGTCCGGGATCGGGCGCTGAAGGCGACCATTTCGGCCTGTGGAATACGTGGAATTGGCACCGCATTCGCTAGGATGAGAAGTCAGCTCATGTCTCGAACGCTCCATCTCGACTTCTCTGATCCGGCGGATCTCTCCCGGGCGGCGACGCTGCTTCGCGATGAAGGACTTGTGGCCTTTGCTACCGAGACGGTTTATGGCCTTGGAGCCAATGCGCTGTCGCCAGACGCCGTCGCCGGTATTTTTGCTGCCAAGAAAAGACCTTCCTGGGATCCGCTCATCGTGCATCTCGCTTCAGTTGAGCAACTTGACCAGATTGCTCGAGTCCCCGCGGCGGTTGCTGGGAGAGTGTCGGCGCTTGCCGATGCCTTCTGGCCTGGACCCTTGACGCTGCTTCTCCCGCGAAGCTCGGCCGTCCCGGACGCGGTCACGGCAGGTCGGGAGTTGGTCGGGGTTAGGGTGCCGGCGCACCCGGCGGCGCGGGCGCTGCTGGCGGCTGCGGGTATTCCGGTGGCGGCGCCTAGCGCCAACTTGTTCGGGCACACCAGCCCGACTACGGCTGCGCACGTGTTGGCGGACCTGGACGGGCGAATCGATGCTGTCCTCGATGCTGGGCCGACCTCGATTGGGGTTGAGTCGACGGTGCTCGACCCAACGCAGACGCCGATGGTGCTGTATCGTCCGGGTGCGGTGACTGCGGAGCAACTGACTACGGTGACGGGAGTTGCCGTCGAGGTGTTCGTGCCGACGACAGCGGCGCGACCCGCGGCGATGCCATCGCCGGGAGTGGGGATTCGGCACTACGCACCGCGCGCACGGCTGGTGCTGGTGGAAGGCTCACTGGAGGCGCTGCAGACTGCGCTCGAGGAGGCCGAAGCTGCTGATGAGGATGGGAAGATTGGCGTGTTGCTTCCTGAGGGTTGGACGCTGAACGCGGATGCTGCGATCCAGAGGTGGGGACAATGGAATGATCCTGAGGCGCTTGCAGCCGGTTTGTTTGCTGGCTTGCGAGCGCTCGACGATTGTGGCGTTTCGGTGATTCTATGTCCGCTGCCAGAAGCTGGCGGGATCAGGGATGCCATCCGCGACCGCCTTCAGAAGGCTGCGCGACTGGCCTAGCCGCTACTTCATGATGTTGTTGGCTGTGTGGGCGTCGCTGGTCTTATAGAGATACTTGATCGCAGCTTTATACACCAGGACGCGCGTGCGACCGGCGCGCATCTTCACGGTGCACCGGTCATACCACTGGATGATGCCCTGGAGCTGCTCTCCGTCTTCCAGAACGACGGTCATCTCGGTCTGCTGCTGCATCTGCTTCTGAAAGTAGAAGGCTTCGGCGTGCGAGCTTTCCGGGGTTCCGTGGGTATCGGAGATCATGGCGTGCGTCAATGGATCTTCGGTGTGCACAGGATCGCGACGACGCTCCACTGGAGGCAGCTGCGGGCGTACCAGCTTGCGCGTTCCGTTGAAGGTGTTGTCCTCGACGCGGGTTGCGATTTTGGTCTCCATCCTGGCTCTCTTCACGGCCATTCGGGTCTTCTCCTTTCGGCACTGCACAGACGAGCGCTCGGGAAGAAGCCGCTGGGAAATGGGTTGATAGGCAACCCATAGGAGGAACGTGGCTGCCGTGCCTGGTTCCTCTCAGATGCATTGATTGGAACGTTGGATGTTGAGACGACCGTGAAGGGTTGTTCGTTTCAACAACTAGCGTCGACTACCTTCAAGTTCCACCGTAAGGGCGTCGAGACTCAGAGAACGCAGCAGGTTACGACGCATGCCGCTCTGGACGGCGTCCATGGCGCGGACGGCCTGTTCGATCCACTCGAAGGGGAACGTGTCGGCGAGGCGCTGGAGGTCGGCGTGCTTGTCGATGTTGCGGACGCGGTCGGGGGCGCCGGACTGCAGGAGGAGGATGTCCTCGAGCAGGCTGGAGAGGGCGCGGAGGAGCGCGGTGGTTTTGGTTTGGCCCTCGGCGCCGGCGCGGTAGGTTTCGGTCATGCGGAAGAGGGTGGAGTGGTCCTGTGAGCCGCCGGAGCGCTCGGCGGTGTGGAGGATGGTTAGCGCGTCGTTGCGGGCCGCGGCGTATTCGGCGAGGTTGAAGCTTAGGGCTCGACCGGCTGCGCCTTCGCTGAGGCGCGCTGTGAGTTCGCGCTCGGTCTTGTTGAGCTCGGGGCGGCGCTGCGCTAGGAGCGCGGCGATCTCGTCGGCTGGCAGCGCTCCGAGATGGGCTACGGCGCAGCGCGAACGGATGGTTGGGAGCAGCTCACCGAGGTTTTCGGCGAGGAGCACGATGTGGACGTGCGGCGGCGGCTCCTCGAGAACCTTGAGGAGGGAATTTGCGGCTTCCTTCATGAAGGCTGCGGAGGTGATGATGAAGACCTTTGCGGGGGCTTCGGCGGGCAGGTGGTGGGCGCGGTTGATCAGGGTGCGGATTTGACCGAGCTTGATGAGCAGCTGCGGCGGATCGGGTGGGATGATGAGGACGTCCGGATGCGTCTGGACGAGGACGCGGGTCTCTTTTTTGTCGACCTCGCGCAGCTCTTCGCGAGCGGCTACCGCCTCTTCGATTTTGGTGTCGAGGTCGGCGCTTTCGGCGATGCGGGTGCAGTTGCGGCAGTGTCCGCAGAAGGCGGCTAGCTGCTGGCCGGCGTGGGGGCCTTCGGTGGCGAGTTCGCGGGGCTGGAACTCGCACTCGAGCGCCATGGTGAGGAGCAGCGAGAGCGTGTATTTGCCGGCGCCACGGGGGCCGAGGAGGATGAGCGAGTGCGGGAGGCGGCCGGCGGCGATGGCGGCGCGAAGGCTCTCGACCGTTTGAGGGTTTCCGATGAAGTCGCGGAAGGTGGAGGGGAGTGGCACGAGTTTAGATTACCTGTACGGCGGTCCTGCGCGACGGCGAGAGGTGGACGGCGCCTACCCCCCTCCCCCCTTGCAGTTGCTGTTTTGGGGTGTAAGCTGTTGACTGAAAGCGGGTTAGGGGTGGAGATCCTTGTTTTGCGAGTGATTTTGGTTCGTAACTGATTCAATGATTAGGGTTAGGGGCCTAGATCCTTGGCGGTTGCGGAGAGATTTTGGTCGTAACTCGTTGTATTCAGGCTAGTTACGGGCAAAATAGCTCTTCTAAAGGACTTAGCGGCCTCAAGGGGAAGCAGGGAGGAAGGTGCGCTGAAATCGGCTGATACTTCTATTGTAGCGAGTGGGTGGGGGTAACTATGCCAGGTTTTGAAAATATTGATCGCCTGTGTTGATAGGGGTTTTGGAGGTTTTGGAGGGGTTGGGGGGCTTGACAGGTTTTTGCTCGGACGGCGGACGCGTTGCGTGGCGGGGCCTGGGGTTTTGGGGGCTCGTGGCGGAAGGCGAGAGCAAAGGAAGAAGCAGATTCCCGGAGGGAATGACAGAAAGCAAGGCAAGAGCAAGGCAAGAGCAACAGCGACTACAGGGGTCCTTCACTACGTTCAGGATGACGGGGTTTGGAGGGCGAGGCGTATGGATGGAGGTGGCATGATAGCGCCTTGAGAATTTAGTGGGTGGGCTCGGGGCGCATCATGAGGGGGTATTTGGGACGGAGGGTGATTTTGGCTTGCGGAATTACGGGGTAGGTGGGGAGGAACGTCAGGCGCCAACGTTGGACTATGGTGGCTAGCGAGAGGACGCCTTCCATCCAGGCAAAGCCTTCGCCGATGCATTGGCGGCGGCCTCCTCCAAAGGGGAAGTAGACGAAGCGGGGGCGGTTGAGCTTGGCTTCGGGGGTGTGGCGCTCGGGGCGGAAGGTTAGCGGATCGGGCCAGTACTCGGGCGAGCGGTGCATGACGTATTGGCTGAAGAAGAAGTGGGTGTCGGGGGGGAAGCGGTAGGGGCCTAGCTCGATGGGGACGGTGGACTGGCGACCCATCGCCCAGGCGGGTGGGTAGAGGCGCATGGATTCGGCGAAGACCTGCTCGGTGTACTTGAGGTTGGGGTAGTCGTCGAGGGTGGCGGTGCGAGCGGTGGGGCCGGTGCCCAGGACTTCAGCTACTTCGGCATACATTTTGTCGGCGGCTTTGGGGTTCTGGCTGAGTAGGTACCAGGTCCAGGTGAGGGCGTTGGCGACCGTTTCGTAGCCGGCGAGGAAGATGGTGAGGAGCTCGTCGCGGACTTGCGTGTCCGACATGGCCTTGCCGGCAGGGGGAGTCTTTGCCGATCCACCCGGGTCCGAAAATCCGGACCCGGGGCACCCGGATGGTTGAGGGGCGGATTGTGCAGGGCTCGGAGGGGACTTGAGGGTAGAGGAGGGTTCTTCGTCGCGGGCTGCCATGAGCATACTGAGGAGGTCGCCGCGCTGCTCTAGTTCAGCGCGGGTGAGGGAGCGGCGGCTGGCGATGAGGTTGGCGACTACGGCGTCGAGCTTGGCGCGGCTGCGGCGAAATTTGATGACGCCGGGGATGGGGAGGTGCAGGACGCGTTCAAGCATGGGGAAGGCTACGAGGAAGTTGTAGAGGCCCATGATGGTGTTGACTTCGTCGCGGACGGCGAGGACGTCGGCGGTGACTTCGGAGTCGAAGAGGGTGCGGGCTACGATGTGGAGCGAGAGCTGCATCATCTCGTCGTTGATGTCGATGGGTTGGCCTGCGGTGAAGCGGGCGGCAGATTCCTGCGCGGCGGTGACGATCTGGTCGGTGTAGCCTGCGATGCGCTGGCGATGGAAGGCGGGGGCGACGATGCGGCGTTGCTGCATATGGATGGGGTCGTCGGAGGTGATGAGGCCTTCGCCGAGAAGTATCTTCATGCGCTTGAGAGTGCGCTCGCGGACGAAGCTGCTGACCTGGGTGACGAGGATTTCGTTGATGTAGTCGGGGTCGTTGATGAAGACGATGGTCGTGCCGAGGAAACGGTAGTGGGCGATGCGGCCGAAGGTGTTGTGGAGGTGTTCGAAGAGAGGGATGGGTTCGCCGAAGCTGACCCACTTGCGGCGGAAGTAGAAGGGGAGGGCGCGGCGGAGGCCGGCGGGGAGACGCCACTCGCCGAGGGTGCGGGCGGGGGTGTAGTCGTATTCTTTGGCGAAGTCGCGCTTGTGTTCGGGCATGGGTTCCTTAGCGGGGGGAGGGCAAGGGCAAAGGCTTTGACGCAATGGGCGCGAAGGTTGCCACGTTTTGCCAGGCAGGGGGCGTGAAGGGAGAAGCAGATTCCCAGAGGGAATGACAGAAAGAAAGGCAAGGGCAAGGACAAGGAGAAGGGCGCGGTGCGGGCGGGACGTCAGGGTTCATGGCGGAAGTGGCCGGCCAGTGCCAGGCGATGGGCCACCACCTCAAGTATGCGCTGAGCGATGGTGGTGATGGAGGCTTCGTCCGGGATCACGACTACGCGGTTTTGATCGCGTCGTGCGATCTCGCGATATTGTTCATAGACTCGCGTGTAGAACTCATCGCCTTCGCGCTCGAAGCGGTTTTCGTCGGTGCCGGCCTGCTGGACGTGGCGATCGTTGCGGCGGCGGGCGCGGCGGAGGGAGGCGGCTAGGGGCGGGAGGAGGAGGAGGGTGAGGTCGGGCTGGACGTTGTTGCAGACGGCGCGGTGCAGGGCGAGGATGCGGTCGGAGCCGAGGTTGCGGCCAGCGCCTTGGTAGGCCTCGGAGCTGTCGGTGTAGCGGTCGCAGAGGACGATGGCGCCGTCGGCTACGGCGGGGAGGATGACCTCGCGGAGGCTCTGGGCGCGGTCGGCGAACATGAGGGCCATCTCGGCTTCGGGGGCGATGGCGCCCAGGTCGGATTCGCTGCGGGAGTCGAGGAGGATGGAGCGGATGCGGTCGCCGAGGGGCGTGCCGCCGGGCTGGCGGAGGGTGACGACGCGGTGGCCGTCGGCTTCGAGGGCGGCGGCGAGGAGCTTGAGTTGCGTGGTTTTGCCGGAGCCGTCGAGTCCTTCGAAGGTGATGAAAAGGCCGCGGTTCGGGGTGGGGATGGATGCTTGGCTCACGATGCGAGTCTACTGCAAGGGGTGGTGGGCTCACCTATCCGGGCCCGGTTGGCACACCTATCCGGTGACCGAGGCATCTTACCTGCAGGAGACGGAGAACGAAGCGCCTTCGGAAAAAGAGGTCGCATGATCATGGTTATTTTTGATAGTTTTCTGGGAATTTTTTCTATTTTCTTTGTTGCGATGGCTTGGAGAGCGAGTGAGCCTCGGCCTGCGGCGATACGACGGCATCGCTAGCGTGGCCGCGTAGGACGACGTCGGCGGGTGGGCCGCGTACCTGATGGGAGGGGTGCGGCATCGAACAGATGAAGGCCGAGCAAGGTGCGGCTTCAGAGAGGACGTCTTATGGGAATTGTGCTGCTTGGCGGGTTTGTTGCAGTGCTGGCGGTATTTCTTGTGGGGCTGATTTGGGCGGGGACTGCGCGGCGGAAGGGAGAACCGCCGGGGCTTGCTTCGGAAGACACTCCGAATGGGCAGGAGTTGGATCAAGGTGCGGATCGAGGGCCGAAGGGCGGTAAGGTTGAGGGTTAGTTTGAGCGGAGGTTGGACTGCCAGGTGGCGGTGGTGGGAGTGATGATGGTGGTGAGGGTGCCTTCCTGGCCTTCGGTGAGGGAGGGGCCGGGGACGGTGTGCTGCTGCTGGGCGGCGTCGGTCCAAAGGATTTTGGTGGGGCCGTCGCCGAGGATCTTGAAGCGGTAATGGTAGGTGGCACCGGCGGCGAGGGTGTCGACGCCAAAGCTGGCGGTGGGGTAGTCGACTTCTAGGAGGGTGATGGGGGCGGCGGTGGTGTTGCGGATGTCGATGGCGACGTAGTGGGAGTGGCAGCCGGCGAGGGCGGCCAGGGTCAAGGCCGCGAGCAAACAGCGTAAGACAGCGCGGTTGGGGAAGAGCCTCATGGCGTTAGAGTACCAGTCGGATTGGGGATTGGGTGGGATGCTTCGGACGTCGAGCAAAAGGCATACCTGAGGGCTAACGCCACTTTGTTTAGGGCTATGAGACCCAAGGGTGAAGGCTCGGGGTAGCTGGAGGCAAGAGCAGAAGCAGATTCACCGAGTGACGGACAGCAAAAATGCTGGGCGAGAGAACAAGCGAGTGCCAATACAGGGGTCTCTCCACTGCGCGGCGCTCCGGTCGAGATGACGGGGATTGTGCAGGCTACTTTTCGTCGGGGACGCCGAGGCGTTTTTCGAGGGTGGTGACTCGCTTGAGGAGGTCGGGGAGGCGGGTTAGGGCGGCTACGGTGCGGAGCCAGGTGCGGTTGTCGGTGGCGGGGTAGCCGCTGACGATGGCGCCGGGAGCTACGTCGGAGGGGATGCCGGACTGGGCGGTGGCTACGGCTCCATCGCCGATGGTGAGATGGCCGGCGACGCCTACCTGGCCGGCTAGGATTACGTTCTTGCCGACAGTCGTGCTGCCGCTGAGGCCGGTCTGCGAGCAGAGCAAGGTGTTTTGGCCGACGGTTGAGCCGTGGCCCACCTGGACGAGGTTGTCGATCTTGACGCCTTTGGCGATGCGGGTTTCGCCTACCGAGGCGCGATCGACGCAGGCGTTGGCCTGGACTTCGACGGCGTCTTCGAGGACGGCGGGGCCGGATTGGACGATCTTGGTCCAGTGGCCGTCAGCATTCTTGGCGAAGCCGAAGCCGTCGGCGCCGATGATGGCACCGTTCTGGAGGACGACGTCGTCGCCGAGCTGGCAGCCTTCGCGAACGATGGCGTGGGCGTGGGCGAGGAAGCGGTTGCCTACGCGGACACCGTCGTAGAGAACGGCGTGGGGAAGGAGGACGGCGTCGTCACCGATGAAACAGTGTTCGCCGATGACGACATAGGCGCCGATGTGGGCGCGGACGCCGATGCGGGAGGTGTGGTGAATGACGGCGGTGCGATGGATGCCGGGCGCGTAGCGGGGAGCGGGGTGGAAGATCTCGATGGCGCGGGACCAGGCGAGGTAGGGGTTGGGGGTGCGGAGGGTGGGGGCTTGAATGGCGGGGAAGCCGGGTTCGACGATGAGCGCGGCGGCGTGGGTGGTGCGGGCCTGCGCGGCGTACTTGGGGTTGGCGATGAAGGTGAGGTGGGTGGGGCCGGCGGTTTCGATGCCGGCAACTCCGTCGATCGCGCGCTGGGCTGCCGCTTCGAGGGTTTGGCCCTCGCCGGCAACCAGTTCGGCTTTCAGTTTCTTCGCTAACTCGCCGAGGTTCATACTGCGGATTTTACTCGT
Source organism: uncultured Acidobacteriaceae bacterium (assembly GCA_963796535.1). Classification (GTDB taxonomy): domain Bacteria; phylum Acidobacteriota; class Terriglobia; order Terriglobales; family Acidobacteriaceae; genus Granulicella. Next base: position 536 of record CAWCMO010000024.1, on the reverse strand, counting down.
CGAAGAGGGTGGGTTGCGTGTCGGTTGTCACGTGAGACTTTGACTTGGTTCCGGTTTGGGCTGCGCGCTGGGCGGCGAGGCGGAGGGAGGGGGCGGTGACGTAGCCGAGGACTTCGATGGACTGGAGGGCTGGGCGGGGGACGAAGAGGCGAAGCGTGTTGGAGCGGGGGTCGGGTGGGGTGAGGAAGAGGCCGTGGTCGTCGAGGAGGGTGTCGGCGAAGGCGAGGTCGAGGGTAGTGAGGCCTTCGAGGAGCTCGTCGTCGCGGAAGGTGAGGCGGAGCCAGATGCCGTCGCCGCGGGGACGGGCCTGGAAGGTCATGCGGCCGATGCGCTCGGGGTCGAGTTTGTCGTCGAGGTTGAAATCGCGGACGTAGGCGATGCGCTTGAGGGTTTTGAAGGGGACGGGAGTTAGGCGGCCATCGGTGGCCATGAGGGTGATCTGGCCGTCGCGCAGGAAGCCGGATTGGGGAAGGTATCCCCAGGCTAGTTCGTTCGAGACGCTGCGAAGAATCGACTTTCTTCTGAGCTGGAGCCAT
>CAWCMO010000023.1:0-26499 GCA_963796535.1 uncultured Acidobacteriaceae bacterium | reverse complement strand
GAGCAGATGAGGCCAAGTTCAACCAGCAACAGGAGGTTCTGGAGCGGTCCATCTCCCTGGCGAAGCAATTCAAGACGAATAAGGTTCGCTGCTTCGACTTCTGGCGCATCGACAATGTTGCTCCGTATCGCAAAGCCATCAATGCCAAGCTGCAAGAGGCAGCAGAGTTTGCTGCAAAGCAAGACGTAATGCTGGTGCTGGAAAATGAATTTGCGTGCAATACGGCAACGGGCCGTGAGGCGGCGGCTACGCTCGCTGGCATTCCTTCTAGAAATCTTGCGCTCAACTGGGACCCCGGCAACGCCGTCATGCGCGGAGAACTCGACGCCTATCCTGGGGGATGGGACGCCCTGCCCAAGGATCGAATCCATCACTGCCACGTGAAGAATGCGGTTACGGATGCGACCGACAAAATCGTCTGGTCGCCCGTCGACGTTGGCTATATCGATTGGACCGCGCAGTTCAAGGCGCTCATCGGGATCGACTACGCCAACGCGGTGAATCTGGAGACCCACTGGAGAGGTGCTGGGACACCGGAGGCATCCTCCGTCAGGAGTTGGGAAGGGATGAAAAAGGATCTCCAGCGAGCAGGAGCTATCTAGCAAAAACTATCTCAGTCACGGAGGTGCCTTGTGCATCTCAAGCTCGGACGGAGCCGGCTATGCCTGGGCGCCTGGCTCTTCGTCTTCACGTATAAAGCTCTCAGGGGTGCCATCCGCAGGATTCACGAAAACAATGTCCTTCGGGTCGCGGCGCGGTGTGTCGATCGCCAGAAAGACCACCGGCCCCTCCAATATCTTCGGCAGCGCGTGCACGGTGCGCCGTTTGAAGACCAGCAAGTCGCCCGCTACAAACTCTCCCTCGTTGGTTGCGTTTTCCATCCAGAAAGTGCCTCTTCCCGAAAGCACATAGAGGTGTTCGTCGCTACCCACGTGATAGTGCGGCGGCGTTTCGCGATAGACACGGAACAAGCGCACACTCGCCTCCGCGTCATCAGTCAGATACTTGTCCAGCAGCAGCGTCTCTGCAGTCTCTGGAAACGTTGCGGCAATCTCGTTCAACTTGAAATGATGAAAGTGCTTATCTTCACCCATAGATCTCCCTTCTATCCGATGTAGCTCCTCAGCCTCTCACGGGCAGATGATGTTTAGGACGTCTAAGCCAGCATTCAAGCATCAGCGACCGGCAGTCCGCAGCCACGATTCTGGCACCACGACTGCCTCTGCAGCATCAAAACGCTTAGCGTGACTCAAGTTGCTTCGCGGGAGCTCGCCTCCCTCCGCCATCACGCGTCAAAGCCAAAAGGAGAATCACCAGAATGATCTTCAAACTCCGCAGCGTCGCCATGCCTCTCCTTCTCGCCGCAGCGTCCTTCACCCCTCTGTTCGCTCAAAACGCACCGCTGAAAGTTCGGCCTGGACAGCGCGAAGTCCTTCTCCAGACAGAAAAATCCTGGAACGGCAAGCAATATACGCACTACCCCGCCGGCCAGCCGCAGCTCACCACACTCAAAGTTACTCTCGCTCCGCACACCGCTCTCCCCTGGCATACTCACCCCTTCCCCAACGTCGTTTACGTTCTCTCCGGCACCCTTACGCTGCACGACAAGGCAAGCGGCAAGACGCTCGTCGTTCATCAAGGTCAGGCTGTCGGCGAGTCAGTCGATGATGTCCACCGCGGCGAGGCCGGCGACCAACCCGCTGTGCTCATCATCACCTACGCGGGAATCCCCGGCGTCGCCACCTCCATCCCTGCAAAGGGCGAGAAAGCCGAGTACTAGTCCCAATGCGCAGGAACGCGCGCAGCCGGGTGTCCTAATCAACATCCCGGGAGTACGATAGCACCCATGAAGAATCCTGCTCGCTGTACCCCGCTTCTCCTCACCCTCGCCTTCGCCGCCACCCTCACTGCCTCCGCCCAGGTGTCTAACATGGACATGGCAGCCAAGCAGGCAGACGCTTCTGCCAAGCCCCTGGCCAGCCCCGCCGCCCAGACCGACGTCACCCTAGGCGCCACCACCATCACCATCCACTACAACTCGCCTGCCATGCGTGGCCGCGTCATCATGGGTGGCCTCGTTCCCTATGGACAGGTCTGGCGCACCGGAGCCAATCCCGCCACCAGCTTTGTCACCACCGGCAATCTCAAGATCGGCTCTCTGAGTGTTCCCGCCGGCAACTACACCCTCTACACGCTGCCCGCCACTCCCGGGACGCCTTGGCTGCTCATCATCAACAAGCAGACCGGCCAGTGGGGCACCGTCTACAAGCAGGACATGGACCTCGGCCGCACGCCTATGCACTACGAAAAACTCCCCTCCGCACAGGAGTCCATGAGCATCACCTTTGAGCACACCGAGAAGCGCTCCACCTATCTCCACATCAAGTGGGAGACCACGGACGAGTCCGTCAAGATCGAAGCCGTAAAATAATCAACCTTCTTTCTTAGTCCCATCACTCCGCCCATGCTTCGCATCGGCCTCGTCGTTGAGCCTACTCAGCGCCGAGGCCACCAGATCCTTCGCCCCGCCAATCCCCGTCAGCACTGCCTGCAGATCCATCTTAGGCAGCGCAGGATTCCGCTCGCTCCGGCAGTACACCCCATGCTGTCCCACCAGGATCATCGCGTCCGTCAGCACATCCAGCGCAACCGCGAGTCGCCCCCGCGCCTCGCCCCGCATAAATTCCTCGCGCTCCAACTCCTCGCCCCTGGCATAGAACACATCTCCATGACGATAGAACGGTGATCCCTTCTGCCTCTCATCGCCTTCAGGCACTACCACTCCTTCGCAGCCGAGTCCGGCGTGAGCGGCGTCTTTGCAACCGGCCCCTTCCACCGCAGCACGGGCTTCCTCGCCGCCGTCGTCTCATCCAACCGCTGAATCCGCGTAGTATGCGGAGCCGTCTGCACCAGCTCGGGATTCTCCTCAGCCTCGCGCGCAATCTGCTTCAGCGCGTCAACGAGCAGATCCAGCTCCTCGCGACTCTCACTCTCCGTAGGCTCAATCATCATCGCGCCCGCAACCACCAGCGGGAAGCTCACGGTATACGCATGGAAACCGTAATCAATCAGCCGCTTGCCCATGTCGCCGGTCTTGACTCCGTTTTTGGCCTGCAGCTTATCGCTGAACACGACCTCGTGCAGCGACGGCGATTTGTACGGCAGCTCAAACGTTCCATCCAGCCTCGCCCGCAGATAGTTCGCATTCAGCACAGCATCCTCAGTTGTCTGACGTAAACCATCCGGCCCGTTTGCAAGAATGTAAGCTAACGCGCGAATGAACATCCCAAAATTGCCGTACCAGGCGCGCACGCGGCCCACACTTTGCGGCCGACTGAAATCCAGCCCCAACGATCCATCAGCATTCTTCTTCACTACCGGCGCAGGCAGAAACGGCTCCAGAATCTTCTTGCAAGCCACCGGCCCCGACCCGGGACCGCCGCCGCCATGTGGTGTCGAGAAAGTCTTGTGCAGATTCAGGTGCATCACGTCCACACCGAAATCTCCCGGCCGCGTCTTTCCGCATAGCGCATTCATATTTGCGCCATCCATATACAGCAGCGCTCCCTTCGCATGTAGGATGTCCGCAATCTTGTGTATGTCACTCTCGAACACGCCAATGGTCGAAGGATTGGTCAGCATCAGCGCGGCCACATCTTCATCGACCATCCGCTCCAACTCTGCCAGGTCCACCATCCCCAAAGCATTCGACTTCAAGTTGGCGACCTCATACCCGCAGATCGTCGCCGTCGCCGGATTGGTCCCATGCGCTGAATCCGGAATGATGATCTTCTTCCGCGCATTCCCCTTCGCCGCGTGATACGCCCGCACCATCAGGATCCCGGTAAACTCTCCCTGCGCCCCCGCCGCCGGCTGCAGCGTAATCGTGTCCATGCCCGTAATCTCCACGAGGCACTCGCTCAGCAACTTCATAATCCCCAGCGCGCCCTGGCTCAACGACTCCGGCTGATATGGATGCGCCTCCGCCAGCCCCTCGATCCGCGCAACGGTTTCATTGATCCGCGGGTTGTACTTCATCGTGCAAGACCCCAGCGGATACATCCCCAAATCAATTGCGTAATTCCACGTCGAAAGCCGCGTGAAGTGCCGAATAATCTCAATCTCACTAATCTCCGGCATCACGCCCAGGTCATCGGTGCGCAACGAATCGCCCAGCAGGGAAGCAGCATCTACCGCCGGCACATCCAAGTGCGCCAGCCGATACCCCTTCTTCCCAGCCGAAGATTTCTCAAAAATCAAATCCTCATTCTGACTAACATGCGTAGTAGCCTTCACCGGGGTTCCAACAAACTTATCTGCCATGTAATTCAACCTCTGTTTTATGTGAAGCTTTGTACTTTCTATCCCGCGCAATGCGCCACAAGGTATTGCTCACCCCAAAGAGGGTAACTACCGCGATCACCAGCAGGAATACACGATGCGACGGATGCCCGAAAAACTTTCCGCGCATGGCGACGACATACAGGACGAGGGCAACCCCAAGGGCTGATAAATTGACTATCCGCCAAGTTTTCAAAAGTCCTCCTCGTCCATGCCCGAACCATCGGCCGAGTAACTCCCAGCCTCCGGCCCATCCAACTCTTCCTCCCGCAAACTCAGCGCAATCACAGTCCCCGACTCAAACTCCACAGTCAGCGCCTCCAACTCCTCGAGCGCGGCCTTCGCGACCATTTCGCCGATCTGCGCGCACAGGCCATTCCGATACTCCGGCTCACCATACGCAATCGAAAAATCCGCCAGCAGAATATGCGGCCACGCATACAACGTCAGCATCGGCCCATCGAAGCGCAGCCGCAGGTAGTCGCCAACAAACTCCACCGCCGTCAGCTCCTGCCCTTCAATCGCGCTGATATCCACTAGCCTTCCTTCCGAGCAATCCGTACCACCGCACCAACAATCCATCCAGCCGCCGCGTACGCCAAAAACTGAAGGCCAACTTCGAGCCCTCCCACGACCAGGCAGAAAATCCCGTCGCCCTGCCCGTAAAAGCTCCCCAACACCGCGGACGGCCAAAGCACCAACCAAAGTCCCGTGGTATTTACATTGCTCTCAATCAGCGCAAACATCACGGCTAAGCCGACACACCCCCCGATGATCGCGCCCTTCGTACTCGAAGTCATCGGGTCCTGCCTTTCTTCCAAACTATTTCACGCCAACAAGCTCCTGCTCCCGGGCGCCCGCCAGCACCTTCGCCGCTGCATCCATCTGCGCCTTCGTCGTCAGCTCCGTAGCACACCACAGCGTCGCGTTCTCGCCCAGCTCCGGATACCACTTCGCCAGCGCAAGCCCGCCCACAATCTGCTTTTCCAGCAGCTTCGCATTCACCGCGGCCGCAGACTCCTTCGTAGTCAGCACGAACTCATGAAACCGCGGCGTGCCATCAAACTTCGTCTTCGCGCCCGCATCCAGCAGCGCCTTCCGCAGATAATCCGCCTTCGCCAGATTCTGCTCTGCGAGTTCGCGCAATCCCTGCTTGCCATACACGGTCAGAAAAATCGTGACCATCATAGCGACCAGCGCCTGGTTCGTGCAGATATTACTCGTAGCCTTCTCGCGCCGAATATGCTGCTCGCGCGTGCTCAGCGTCAGAACCCAACCGCGCTTGCCATTGGTGTCCTTCGTCTCGCCCACTAGCCGACCTGGCATCTGCCGCAGAAACTTCTCCTTGCAAGCAATCACGCCGCAATACGGCCCGCCAAATCCCACGGCCACACCAAAGCTCTGCGCCTCCAGCGAAACAATATCCGCCTCGACGGGAGCCTTGATCACTCCCAGCGAAACCGCCTCAGCAATCGACACAATCAGCAGCGCACCCTTGGCATGTGCAATCTCCGCAACCGCCGCAACATTTTCCATCGTCCCAAAGAAGTTCGGCGACTGGATCAGCACACAAGCGGTCTCCTCCGTAATCGCCGCGTCCAACGCGGCTAGATCCACGCGCCCCGTTTCCGCGATATACCCGACCTCCGTAATCGGAATCTCCTGGTGCTTGGTCACTGTAGCCAGCACCTCGCGATACTCGGGATGCACGGTCCGCGCCACCACCGCACCCTGCCGCCCGGTAACGCGGCAAGCCATCAGCACCGATTCCGCCGCGCCCGTCGACCCGTCATACATCGACGCGTTCGCAATTTCCATCCCGGTCAGCTCGCAGATCATCGTCTGAAACTCGAACATCGCCTGCAGCGTGCCCTGCGAAATCTCCGGCTGATAGGGTGTATAGCTCGTGAGAAATTCCCCGCGCTGCACCAGCGAATCAATAATCACCGGCCGATAATGCCGATAAGCCCCGGCCCCCAAAAAGCTTGCAAACAATTTGCTAGCCGGCTGTGCCGCCAATTCCAGTGCGTCGCCGCTCGCCACGTTCGATCCAAACGCGCGAAACCGCTCCAAAATCTCCGACTCCGAATGCTGCCGTGGAATCTTCAAATCCTCCGTCAGCCGATACTCCGCAGGAATCGTCTCAAATAAACTCTCAATCGACGGCACGCCAATCTCAGCGAGCATAGCCTCGCGATCAGCAGGCGACTTCGGCAAATAGCGCATTCGATAACCTCAAATCTTTCATCCAGTCCCAGGCAGTCGTGACTACTCACTACCAACTACTCACTGTCCTTAATGCCCAGTCTCTTCCGCCACAAACTTCTCATACTCCGCAGCCGAGAGCAGGGAGTCAGCCGCAGCCGCATCGCTCACCTTCAGCTTGATAATCCAGGTCTCATTCGCGGCAGTATTAATCGTCTCCGGCGCATCATTCAGCGCGGAGTTCACCTCCGTCACCGTCCCGCCCACCGGCGAGTACAAATCACTCACCGCCTTCACCGACTCGACCGACCCAAACGTCGCCCCAGCCGCAATCTCCTGCCCAACCTTCGGCAGCTCCACAAACACGATGTCGCCCAGCGACTCCTGCGCATAGTCCGTAATCCCGACCGTCGCCGCGTCACCCTCTAGCCTCAACCACTCATGCGACTTCGCATACTTATATGTTTCCGGATAGCTCATTCGTATATCTCCAATCACAATTGTAGAAGACTGCGTTGTGCCTAATTCGTCCTAAATCTGAGACTTGACCATGATCCTTCCCCACTTGTCCCATTCTGTACCGCACGCACTGCAAGTGTTTCCGCCCCACAACGCCTGATGCAATGACGTCGGCTTTCGAATCGTCGGCACCTGAACTCCGCACGACGGACAAACGCCGATCGGGTCCAAATTAATTCCCCATCTGTTTCGTGCGATCGTCCCATAAACAACGAGCAGAAAGAAAAGGAAGCCAACCCCGAGGAACCACAGCAGGAGCACAATCTCTCTTTCCATTTGGCCTTAACCTTTCGCTCAACTTAGCGGAGCCGTAATCACCGGAACCGCCGCAGCAACCGCAGTTCCCGGCTTCACCCGCTTATAAAACGGTGTAGCCACAACCACCGCCTTCACCTTCTGCCCGCGAACCTCCACAGCAACCTCAGTCCCGACCTCAACAAAGCCTACCGGCACATACGCCAGCGCAATATTCTTCTTCACAAACGGTCCCGGCGACCCGCTAGTAATCTCCCCAATCTTCTCGCCCTCAAGCGAAAACACGGCATACCCATCCCGCCCAATCCCGCGCTCGACCATCTCCAACCCCACCAGCCGCTTCGCCGGCCCACCAGCTTCCTGCACCTTTGCCAGCGCCTCGCGCCCCACAAAATCCACGCCCTTGTCCATCTTGCAATACCGCCCCAGATTCGCCTCCCACACATTCAGCTCATCCGAAATCTCATGCCCATACAGCGCCATGGCCGCCTCCAGCCGCAACGTATTCCTCGCCCCCAGCCCGCAAGGAATCGCCCCAAACTCCTCCCCCGCAGCCAGCACCTCGCGCCATACCCGAGCGCTCGTAGCCTCATCCGCCGGCACATAAATCTCGAACCCATCCTCGCCCGTATACCCCGTCCGCGCGATCAACACATTGTGCAATCCGCACACCTGCCCCCACGTAAACCAATAGTTCTTGATCGGCCCCAAATCCACCGGCGTCAGCTTCTGCAGCGTAGCCTGCGCCTTTGGTCCCTGGATCGCAATCTGGGTGTAGTAGTCGCTCACGTCGGTGATGTGCAGCCCGCCCATCCCGCCAATCGTCTTGCGAACCCACTGCACATCCTTCTCGCGCGTGCCGGCATTGATCACGATCAGGTAATCGTTCTCGCCCAGCTTATGCAGAATCACGTCATCCACAAACGTGCCATTGGGATAAAGCATCGCCGAGTAATGCGCCTGCCCAATTTGCAGTTTGCTTGCATCATTCATGAGAAGCTTCTGCACGGCCGCGAGCGAGTTCGGCCCGCGCAGCTGAATATCCCCCATGTGCGACACGTCGAAGACCCCAACCCCGGTCCGGACCGCCATGTGCTCTTCAATCAGCCCACGATACTGCACCGGCATATCCCATCCGCCGAAGTCGACCATCCTCGCCTTATGGGCATGGTGGGTAGCGTGCAGCGCCGTCCGCCGCAGCGGCGCAGGCGCAGGAATCGTCGGTAGAAGATCAGAGATTGTATCGCTCATAGGTGTGCCTTTTCCAGCCGGCAGCGCAGTCTGCGCGCGCCCGGCGTCCCCTCAAACGATACCAAACCGTCCCCACCCCCGGCGAACCCACCCCTTCGCCAGGTCGTACATCGCCCGCTAAGGATTTGGCGACACCACACTCTTCAAATCAATCAACAGCCGATCCAGAGCCCGATCGAAGTTCACATCGTGCGTCTTCTGCTTGAGCGCCACGTCGATCGATTGCGTGTCCGCCCACAGAATGTAATGGGTCGGCCGGTCATACACCACTAGCCGCGCCATCGGCAGCGGATCTCCCGCGCCGTACACCTTGTTCGGATTCTGCGGCCCACTCGGAGCCGTGACCCGTATCTCGAACACCAGGTCAGCCTGCGCCGGATCGGTCACCAGCACGTACGTCCCATCCCTCTTCAGCGCCGCGTACAAATAGTCATATGCCCGCGAGGGGCCGCCGCTGAAAGGACTCGGAAACAACCCACTGTCGGCTCCCGCATTCGAAAGAAACACCGACTTGCCCATCAGTTTTGCCGGAACCGGCGCGGGCTGCGGAAGCACCTGCGCCCGCGCCGAAAGCGGCATCACCATCAGCCCGAACACCATCGCCAGCATCGCGCGAACTATTTTCACCCTGGACATCCCATCCTCCTCGCAACATCTGGGCCCCGAAGTCTGCTCCCAATACGTTGCGCAATCGTCCCGAGTCTCGTTAGCGTGCAAGATTATCTTTGTGCACCGCGGTTACTCTCGCCGTTCGCGCAGGACTTAACGCCGTTCCCGCAGCCACGCCCGGACGAAATTGCTCACAGAAAAATAAGCGAACGCCGCAAACGCCACGGCGAGCACATAAAACTTCGTCGCCGCATGCGACCCGAGCGGCTGATGCCACGCCGCCCGTTCCTTCCATGCCCCCTGCGCCAGGAACATGGCAATCAGCCCGAAGAACAAGCCCGTTACCTGCAGCCACACTACGCTCGAAAACCGTGCCACCGGCGTCCACACCGACCGCCCCAGCTTCCCGGCATTCTGCTTCGTCGCCGCTACGGTTCGCTGCGTCCGCACCACCTTCTCCGCCACGCGATCGGTCTGCGCCGAGCGCTCAGGTGCCCCCGCCGGCCTTGTTGAGGCAGACGTCGTCGCCGCATCGGCCGCCTGCAACAGCGTCTTCGCGGCATGCCGAGCGCCATACCCTAACGCGCGTCCGAATCGAACCCTGTCCATGCCCTCCAGTGTACTGTCCCGCGTTCGCTTTACCCGGTCTCGTCGCCCGACGTATACCCCGTCCCCTGCATCCAACCCCTCACGACGTTCCCACGGATGGTCGATATACGAAACAAAGGGGCAAGCATGAAGAATCTAGTTTGGTTGGCGACCGGCTTGGCAGCAGCACTGGTAGGCTTTTTTGTCTGGGATCGCAACCGTGTGCAGCCGGTAGAGGAACTCGCCCAACGTCTCGAGGCCGCCTGGGCCGACCATCACACCGTCGTCTAACCAGCCTCCGCGCACGCAGCATCCCGCCTCCCGCACGAGGTACCTTCCCCGCTACGTCCGATCATCCCTTGGGCCCGGTCTGATTAAGGAATGACTTAATCTGGTGGATAATAGGACGGAAGGGAAGCAGGATGAAAAAGTTGGTTTGGTTCATCGGGGGCATGGCGGCTGCCGCAGCTGGTTTTCTGGTCTGGAACTCCACCCGGGCGCAGACCATCCACGAGCCCGACTACTACCTCGACGAAGACGCCTCGGACGACCCTACGTTCGTATAGCCCTGACCCCTTCTGCGTCCCTCGAGCCCGCATATCGGTAATCTTTCCTGATTCCGAGTCAACGCCGGACTTGGCTTCCACACTCCCTCGGCGTAATCTTGATGTAGAACGATCTTCACCCGCAGCTGCCGTTCCCGCTGAACCTGGCAGGGAAGACCCAATGCGTGGGATGGGCATTCAGCATCCGGAGAAGCAAGTCTTTCTCTCAACACTTGTTTCCTAACGACGGGGAGGTGGCATTGAATCAACAGGTCAAAGACCTTATCCAGAAATTGGGCGAAGCGATCCACGAGTCGGTCAGTGAATCTGACCAGATCTCAGGCGTCGTCCGCGAGATCCGTGAGCAGGGGTTCGACGTTCTCCTCATGCTCGAAGCCACCATCGGTCTCAACGAGGTTGAAGACGAGCCAGAGGCAACCGACGCCGAAACCGACGCCGATGCTGCCGACGGTCCATTCACCCGCAACGACCTCACGTTCCTCAAGTCCCTTCGCATCTCCACCGAAGAGACTGAGCGCATCACCTCAGAAAGCGCTGAATCGACCGGCGAAGACTCTGCCCCGGCCGCTTAGTCGCGCCTACGATTTGCCAACAATTTCTCTCCGCTGATACTCTCGGGCGTCGTGGATGCCGTAACATGCATCCGAGCAGAGTGCATGCGACCACAAGCGTCGCACAGTCGTTCGAGGAAGCTGGACCATGAGAGATACCTTAGGTGTTTTGCTTGCCGGTGGCGCTGGAGAGAGACTCTTTCCCCTTACCCGCGACCGCGCCAAGCCCGCTGTTCCGTTCGCCGGTCAGTACCGCATCATTGATATCACCCTCTCCAACTGCATCAACTCCGACCTTCGACACGTCTACATTCTCACCCAGTACAAAGCACTCTCGTTGAACCGCCACATCCGCGAAGGCTGGGGCTCGGTCGTCGCAAGTGAACTCGGCGAGTTCATCGAAATACTTCCCCCCATGCAACGGGTGTCCAAGAGCTGGTACCAGGGGACGGCCGACGCCGTCTTCCAGAACATCTATTCGATTGGCTCGGAGGAGCCAAAGCACGTCCTCATCCTCTCCGGCGACCACATCTACAAGATGAACTACGCCCGCATGAAGCAGCAGCACGTGGACTCCGGCGCCGACGTCACCCTTGCTACCCTCCCCGTTACCCCCGACAAGGTCTCCGAGTTCGGCGTAGTCCAGGTTGCGAAGAATGGCGAGGTCACCGGCTTCGTCGAGAAGCCTAAGACCACCGACCTCCGCTCGCCCTTCGATCCCGAGATGGTCGACGTTTCCATGGGCATCTACATCTTCAATACCGATGTCCTCCTTCCCGAGCTCGTGCGTGACTCCGAAGATCCCGACTCCCGCCATGACTTTGGCCACGACATCCTTCCCAAACTCCTCGGCCGCTACAAGGTCAACGCCTACAACTTCGTCGACGAGAATAAGCAGCGCGCCCTCTACTGGCGCGACGTCGGTACCCTTGAGGCCTACTACGAGGCAAACATGGACATCGCCGCCGTCGCCCCCGTCTTCAACCTCTACGACAAGGCTTGGCCCATGCGCTCCCGTGCCTACCAGTACCCTCCCGCCAAGTTCGTCTTCGGCGAGCCCGGCCGCACCGGCATGGGCATCAACTCCATCGTCAGCGCCGGCTGCATCATCTCTGGCTCCGTCCTGCGCAACTCCGTCCTCTCCCACGACGTCCGGGTGAACAGCTACGCTGACGTCGACTCCAGCATCGTCTTCTCCCACGTCAACATCGGCCGCCACTGCCGCATCCGCCACGCCATTATCGATCGCGACGTCCACATCCCCGATGGCACCGTCATTGGCTACGACTCCAACGAAGACAAGAAAAATTACTTCGTTACTGCCAGCGGCCTCACCGTCGTCACCCGCGACTACTCCGCCTACGAGAACCCGGTTTCCCCCGAATTCCTCCAAAGCTAGAAGCCGAGAGTAACGAATAATGAGAAGTATGTGGTGCTCAGCGATCAACCTCAAGTGAACAGCAAAAGCAAAGGCCCTCCACCAGGAGGGCCTTTGCGGTCAATCGCTACTCACTGCTTCGTTCCGAACCGGTACACCGCGCCCATCGAGATCGCAAAGAACACGCGCGTCTCCGTACCGAAGTGTTCGAACGTAATGTCTGGCTGCAGCCGGATCGCCAGCTTGGCGCTCTCATTAAAGTCGATGCTTCCACCCACCGCGCCATACGGTGCCCAGTGGTTGCAATACAGCCCAAGGTTCCCCTGGTTGCCATATCCATCGATGCCCTGTTGCGCAGCGCAGGCACTGACCGGGCTGCCGCCAGGATAATGATTCACCGCATAATTGAAGTGGCCATACGTCTCGCCCATCAGGGCATGAAAATCAATCGCCGCATACCGGTTCTTGGGTCCGCGCAGCTGGACGCCGCCGGTGGGAATGCTCTGCATGATCAGCACGCGGTTGTAGAACGGGCTGGTTACCGGGGTCGTTCCCGCACCAAAGCGGAAGTCTCCCACCAAGCCCCAGCGCTTCACCGGTGCGCCACCCAGCCAATAAGTGCCCATCACCTCGCCGCCGCCCATGTTGTAGCGCCTGCCGGGCTGGACCTGACCTGCTTGTCCGTTCATGAAGTTCAGGCCGGCGTAAAGTTCCCAGCGGTTGTTGTACTTCGGCCCGGTATAGGGAGCCAGCGCGGCTGCCGTCGCCTTGTTCAGCGCCACCGTCCCCGGGGCAGCGGTCGGAGTCTGCGTCTGGCTACTGGACTGCGAATCCGCGGGTGTCTGTGCCGGCGTTTGCGTCTGTCCCGCAGCGAGTCCAGCCGAAGCTACGCTGACCAGCAGGCTAAGGGTTGTTGCACAAACCACCTTGCGAGTGGCACAGTCAAAGGTCTTCTTCATCAGTTGCAGCATCTTCCTCGTGTGCGGGCTCAAGCGAGCAGCGCGGGTCCATCTGGTTGCGCCCGGTTCTACAGCCTCTTCCAAGGCCCCAGCGTAGCGCCTCTCCAAAACCGAACTGAGCGTCTGTCCAAGGATATACTGTCTCGCGCCGGGCCCGCTCCCTATCCCAGCATTTGCATCCAAAACCCTCCCCGCCTCGTACTCAAGAAGCGAGCCGCCCCAGGCCACGGACATTCTCCAACGTATCGTGCGACAATGAATCGTCGCCTCTTGGAGCACCCTGATATCGGATCCCAGGATCGCAGCAAAGCACGGGCGGCAGCAGGGAGATTTATTGTATGGGTGATCTATTTCAACCGTGGCACCTCATCATCTTGGCAGGCCTCGCCATTCTTCTCTTCGGGGGCAAGAAGCTGCCCGAGCTTGGCAAGGGCCTGGGTGAAGGCCTCCGCGGCTTCAAAGAAGGCATGAAGGGCATCAACGACGACGTCAAGGCCGACGCCAAACCGGCGGACGCCGCCCACACTGTCACTCCCAAGCCCGGCGAAGACCTCAAGCCGCCCACCGCCTAGGCTTCCCCGGTGGACACCTCAGCGCGTCCCACAGCCAGCACATCCAAGAGCGACGAGCCCAATCTGCGGCCGTCGCCCTTTTCCTTTTTCAGACCAATTTCTCACTCACCGGCACGACAGGCTCTTCCGGACTCCCCACCAGAAACTGCGCTACCCGCGGCCCGAAACGATAGAACACAATTGCCAGTATGACTTCGGCACACCCTTCCAATGTCAGCGCGCCACTCTCAGCGAACACTTTGGCTGAGTAGGTATCAAAGCCGGGCGCCCTGTTAAGAGACGAAAAGGCCGACACCATTGCGAGCGCCGTGGGGACTTGCACCAACGTCGAAAGCGCACGGCAGAAAAACCACAATGAAATAACCCTGCTGGTGAGAAAAGCTGCTTGCTTCAAGCTCATAAGCGTCTCCTTGCGACGCCTACAGTGTAATCATCGCCACCGCCGCCAGCGCAGCCACCATCCCCAACCCCTGCCTCCGCGTCGGCCTCTCATGCAGATACCACGCCGCCAGCAAAATCGTTCCCGCCGGATACAAACTCGCCAGCACCGACGCCACATCCAGTCGCCCCATCCGCGTCGCCACCAGGAACAGCACATTCCCGCCCGTATCCAGCAGCGCCACGCCGCAAGCCCATCCCCACCCCGCAAACCAGCGCGAGCTCGTCGCGCTCTCTGCCTTCGTCCCCCGAACCCACATCAGCCCCAACGCTACCGAGCACAGCGCCACGCTCGTCATCCTCGCAATCGTCATCGGCATCACCAGTCCAAGCGGGTTCGATAACTTGATTGCCACAAAATAAACTCCGAACGCCACCCCCGCAAACACCGACAGAGTCATCGTGCTACCCGCCCCACCCTTAGCCTCCGGAAAGTCCTTCTCCGGCGAATCCCCGGCCGCGATCAGCCAGATTGCCCCGCCTGCCAGCGCGAACCCCGCGAGCCGCATCGCTCCCGGCGATCCTTCCATCATGCTCGACACCAGCGCCGGAATCGCCGCTGCCAGCAGCCCGCTCACCGCCGCAGATGCGCCCATCCCTCCCCGGCTCAGCGCAATATAGAACGCCACCAGCCCCAGCGCCCCCGTTACCCCGCCAAGGATTGCCCACAGGATCGCAACCCCATGCGGCATCCCGGCATGTTGCCCCACCAAAATCCCGACCAGTACGATCAGGCTGATCAGGTGCGAAACGATTACAAACCGGATCGCCCCCGTCACCCGGCCGCCCGACGCCTTGGCCCCCATCCCCCCCGAAAAATCGCCGCCGCCCCAGGAGGCGGCGGAGGCTAGCGCTATGAGCGCATTCTCGTGAATCGTCGGTCCCATCGCTCTACTGAGGCGCCGGCGCCGTCGGGTGTGGTTTCAACTGCGGAGTCTCCGTCGCTGGAGCAGCCGGCGTTGTCGTCGTCGCCGTCTTCGGCCTCATGCGCGCGTTATCCGCGGCGTTCGGGTAATATCCGTCCGGCGCAATAATCGTCAGACTCGGCCTCAGGACCCGAACCTCAGTCTTCCGATAGCTCTCGTTGAATGGAGACTCGTGCGTGTAATACCCCACTGTGTACTGGCCGCGAACCTCGGCAGTGATCTTCGAGAAGCTCTCTTCGATGCCCTTAGGCCGGAACTCCGAATCAAACTGGCCACCCGTCGCCACCGTGTACTTCGGCAGCGCGTCGTCGCGCATTGTCAGCGGAATGTGGATCCGGTCTACAAAGCCCATGCCCTTGATTGCCGATTCGCCCACCTGCGTTGCCCATACCTCGATATGGTTGGTCAGCAGGAAACGAATCACTTCCTTCTGCGTGGCCTTGCTGCCATATTCCTTGCCGTCCGAAACAACATAAATAATCCGTTGGCGATGGTAATCCGCCCTCGCGACCTCCTTGGCCGCCGCCAGGATGGCATCATTCAACGTGTGATATTCCTTCGGGACCGTGAACGACATCGTGCCTGGCTGGTGGCCATTGTCCGGCACGCCGTCAATCGGCATGTTGTTGATCACCTGGTCGTGCGCCAGCGGGCCCGTCAATCCCATGATCGGATCGCGTCCAATACCCTTTGACTGCTCCAGCACCGCGCCCAGCCGTGCGCTCTGCGCCGCCGTAAACGTCGTCTGCTCTTTCACGCCATTGTTGTACGTGAACACCGCAATTTCGTCATAGGGAGAGAACGCCCCCTGCAGAGCCGACAGCGAGTCGTTGACTTTTTCCATCGTGTCGCTGGTGACGCTCTGATCGATCACCAACCCCACCGAAAGCGGCGCCGGATCCGTCAGGAACGTCGCCGTCCTCTGTAGCACGCCATTCTCATACACCCGCACATCCCGATACGTCAGACCCGGAACCAGCCGCCCCTTCGAGTCCTTCACCGTAAACGGAATCGCGTGATACTGCACATTCACCGAAAGAGTGTTTGCCTGGCTCCGCTCCGTAATCGGCGGTGGTCCCTGATCTTGATCCTGGTTCGGCACCACGGTGATCGTTGGTGCTGCTTCCGTGGTCGAACTGCTTGCCCCCGCCTGCGACGGCGTGGTCGGCAATGCCGGCGCTACCGGCGTAATCGAATTCAGCCGTGGCAGCGTCTGTGGCTGCGGAGCATCCGGGACGCTCTGCTGCGTCTGACTCTGTGCCCCTGCTTGAAGCCCTGCGGCAGCCAGCAACATCGCCAGTCCACCCACCAACATCCTTTGCGTACCCAACTTCATCCGTATTCCTCTTTCACGGGCAATCCTGCCCGCGGCCCTGCCCAAAACAAACTGCCTGAAACGTTTCTGCTAATTCTGCTTAAGGCTCTCTCTTGAGACTACCAGCGCGGAGGCACAACTGCACCCACCCATCGCCTCCTGCCCCCAGCATCGGCCTATATCCTTCAGACGCGCCAGCCCCCCTCTTCGTTGTGCCAAATCCCTCAAACCGGGTGCCTGCTGGACCGCCGTCCGAGCAGGACCGCAGAACATCTGAGAGTCTAATACCACCATGCGTCTTGCCGCGCCAGCTCTCGTCATCCTGCTCACCGCCGCGACCGCGCACGCCCAGGAAGCGCCGTCCCCCGACGCCCCACCCCCCGCCTCCACCGCCGCACCGGCTCCCGAACGCCATGCGCCCACCCTCCACCTCTCCACCCGCCTCGTCGACACCTGGTTCTCCGTCCGCGACGCCAACGGCTACGTCCTCAACCTGACCGCGGCCGACTGCCGCGTCCTCGATAGCCGCCAACCCCAGACCATCAAGACCCTCACCCAGGAGAAAAATCTTCCCCTCACCATCGGCATCCTGCTCGACACCAGCGGCAGCCAGCAGCGCGTCCTTCCGATAGAGCAGCAATCTGCCGTCCGGTTCCTCAAAGACGTCCTCACCCCTAAAGATCTCGCTTTCCTCATCTCCTTCGACGTCAACGTGGACCTCCTCGCAGACGACACCAACAGCCTCGGTGAGCTCACCCGCGCCATTAACGCGGCTTCTATCAATGCGGCGAGCGCTTCCTCTGGAGCTCCCGGCATCGGCGGCGGTCCCTTCCCCACCGCCAACCCCCGCGGCACGCTCCTCTACGACGCTGTCTTCCTCGCCGCCCACGAAAAGCTAGCGAACCAGGCGGGCCGCAAAGTCTTGATCCTCCTCACCGACGGCGGCGATCAAGGCTCCCAGGAGAACCTCGCCTCCGCCACCGAAGCCGCTCAGCGCGCGAACGCGATCCTCTACGTCATCCTCATCACCGCGCATCCCTTCGCCGACAACTTCTCCGACGTTACCAACCCCAAAGCCGCCATGGAGCACCTGGCCCGCGCGACCGGCGGCCGCGTCATCGACGTTGGCAACAGTGGCCCCAAGCTCGAGGCGGCCTTCACCCAGATTCAGGACGAGCTCCGCACCCAATACCGCATGACCTACACCCCCACCACCCCTGCCGACAGCAAGTTCCACCCCCAGGAAATCAGCTGCGGCCCCCACCACACCGTCGACGTTCGCAAAGGCTATTACGCCCTCCCCGCCACCGACGACACGGACACAACGGAGAACTGACGGCTCCTACGCCTCCATCACGCCCGAATACACGGCCATCCCCGCCACCGCATCCACCCCCATGGCATCGAGCGCCTCCACCTCGGTGATCGCCTTAATCCCGCCCGCAACAATCAGCTGCCTTGCAGTCGTCGATCTTAAAATCGCGGCCACATCCATTGGAAACCCGGCCATCGTCCCCTCGGTATCAACGTGCGTATACAAAAACGCCGAGCAGTAATCCTCCAGCCACGTCACGGCCTCCTCCGGCCCCAGTTCCACGTTCTCCTTCCATCCCCGCACCGCCACCTTTCCACCCTTGGTGTCGACCGAAAAGCAAAGCGCGTCCTCCCCCAGCGCCCGTTTCAACCCTTCCGCAAACTCAAGCCGAATCACTTTATGCCGCCGCTTGCTCTCGATGCCCTCGGGCTCTGGCCCAAACAAACTCGACCCATAGATCACCCGTTTCGCCCCCGCATCGAGCAGCCGCTGCCCGTTCTCGGCCGACCGCAGCCCGCCCCCCACCTGGCACGGCAGGCGTTTACAAATCATCGCAATCAACGCCGAATTCTCTCCCTGCCGCATCGCCGCATCCAGGTCAATCAGCTGCACCAGTGGATACCGTCCGAACCGGTCAACCCAATAATCAAAGTCATCAAACGACAGCTTCAGCGTCTCCCCCCGCACCAGCTGCACAATCCGCCCACCCATCAAATCAATCGAAGGAATCAACATCTCTCTATCTTCTCAAACTCGACTGGTCCGCGGTACCCACCCAAGGCAACGGCAAGAGGCGAAAGAAGAGGCAGGTCTCGGGAGGGAATGACAGAAAGATAGGCAAGGGCAAGTACAACTGCAACGCAGTGGTGGGTGTGGGTCAGAGGGGATGGTAGTAGAGGGTGGAGGGATTGGCGCAGGCCAAGCAGAGGCGTTCGCCGTTTTGTTCAACGAAGCGGTCGAAGTTGACGCCTTCGCCGCAGCGGGCACAGGCTACGCGCTCGCCTTTGTAGCCGGGAAACTCGCTCGGGAATAGAGGGACGCGAACCCACTCGGTGGAGAAGAGCTCGTCGTCGGAGAGTTCGCGGTAGGCCTTCATTTGCTGCGCATTTTTTTCGAGATCGGGGTAGAGTTCCCGGGCGCGGGCCTTGGAGGTTTCGAGAGCTACTACGCGGAGGCCTTTGAAGTCGTGCTGGTCGGGAGTGTTGGGGTCGCCGAGTTTTTTGTTGAGGTCGATGAAGGTGGCGGCCATTTTGCCGAAGTCGCGATGCTTGAGGGCCCGCTTGCCGAGACGGCAGCCGGTGACTACCGCGATTGCATCCGTGGCACAGCGGTCGATTTCGATGAAGGTGACGAGGCGCTTGCGGTCGGGGTTGAGGGAGCCGTCAGGGAGATGGCGGGGGCGGGGATCGTCGACGCCGAGACGCGCGAGGGCGAGCATGGCCATGCGGACGCCGAGGACCTGGCCGGCGCAGAGATGGCCGTGGGCGATTTCGGCTTCGTGGAGGAGCGAGTCGAGTGAGGCGGGCATGATGATTGGATACTACGCGCTGGGCTGCCAATTTGGCTGTGGAATGTGCGTGGTGAGTGGTGCATTCTATGAGCATGGCTGACAGCGAATTCGAGGCAACGCAGTGGTGGCAGACGGGCGTGATTTACCAGGTGTATCCGCGAAGTTTTCAGGATACGGACGGTGATGGGGTTGGGGACCTGAAGGGGATCACGGCGCGGTTGGATTATTTGAAGGGGCTGGGTGTGGATGCGGTTTGGGTGTCGCCGATTTATCCGTCGCCGATGGCGGACTTTGGATATGACGTGAGTGATTACACGGGCGTCGATCCACTGTTTGGGGCGATGGAGGATTTTGATGCGCTGCTGGCGGCGGCGCATGCGAGGGGACTAAGGGTGATTTTGGATTTTGTGCCGAATCATACGTCGGAGCAGCATCCCTGGTTTGTGGAGTCGCGGTCGTCGCGGACGAATGCGAAGAGGGATTGGTATCTGTGGCACGATGCGGCGCCGGCGGGGGATGACTGGATGCCGGCGGCTCAGCGGCTGCCGAATAATTGGATGTCGCAGTTTGGCGGACCGGCCTGGACGTGGGATGAGGGGACGCAGCAGTTTTATCTCCACTCGTTTTTGAAGGAGCAGCCGGATTTGAATTGGCGGAATCCGGAGGTGCGCGCTGCGATGTATGCGGCGATGCGGTTTTGGCTGGATAAGGGGGTGGATGGGTTTCGGATGGATGTGTTGTGGCTGTTGATCAAGGATATTTATTTTCAGAGCAATCCTCCGAATCCGGAGTACTACGACGCGCAGCATGATGTGAAGCGCATGCTGCCGGTGTTCAACGCGGATCAGCCGGAGACGCTGGAGATTGTTGGGGAGATGCGGGCGTTGATGGCGGCGTATGGGCCGACCATTGGCGACAAGGGGGCAGGGTCGAGCAGGGTGTTGATTGGGGAGATTTATCTGCCGCTGGATCGGCTGGTTCGGTATTACGGGGCGGGGCCACAGTTGAGTGGGGCGAACCTTCCGTTTAATTTCGCGTTGATTCAGACGAAGTGGACGGCGGCTGCCATTGCGACGGTGATCAACACGTATGAGGGGTTGTTGCCGGCGGGGGCTTGGCCAAATTATGTGCTGGGGAATCATGATCAGCCGCGGTTGGCTTCTCGGATTGGGAAGAAGCAGGCGCGGGCTGCGGCGATGCTGCTGCTGACGCTGCGGGGGACTCCAACGATGTATTACGGGGATGAGTTGGGGATGGTGGATGTGGCGATTGCGCCGGACCAGGTGCGGGATCCGGCGGAGAAGAATGAGCCCGGGAAGGGGCGGGGTCGGGATCCGGAACGGTCGCCGATGATTTGGGTGAATGCGGCGAATGCGGGATTCACTACGCCGGGTGCGGTGCCTTGGCTGCCGTTGGAGGCGGGATGGGAGACGGAGAATGCGGCGGCGCAGGCTGCAGATTCGAAGTCGATGCTGATGCTGTATCGGAAGCTGCTGGCGCTGCGGAGGCAGCATGACACACTGCATGCGGGCGGGATTGCGGATGTGGTGCCGGACGGCGCGGTGCTGCGGTATACGCGGGTCGGGTTGGAGGATGGGGTGAGTACGGACTTTCAGGTGGTGCTGAATTTGGGAAATGAGGTGGCTACGGTAGCTTGTGCGAAGGGGACGGTGGTGTTGACTACGTTGCTGGATGGTGAGGGGAGTGAGGTGGAAGGAACCGTTACGGTCGAGGCGGGGGAGGGGTTGTTGATTGCGGTGGGGTGAATCTCTGTGTTGCCGCTGTTGAGGTAGAGTGATTTCGTGAGAATTACGGTGGCAAGTTGCGATCTCAGCCGGTTGCAAAAGCGGCTCTTTGTGACGACCTTGTGTCTGACGTTGGCAGCTGCGAGTTCGCCAGCCGCATTCTTGCAAAGTAGTAAGCCGTGCCCGGTTACGAGTCCTGCGACGGACCAGAAGTTTGCAGCTGGACAGGTCTGGTCGTTTAGGAGCCGCGAGTTTGAGCCGGATGCTACCGTAACGATTTTGAGGATTAAGTCATTGCCGAAGATTGGCGAAATCATACATGTGCGGGTGGATGGAATCCGGCTGCGGAATTGTACGGGCGGGCCTGCCCCAACGAGTATCGAGCACGCGCCGTTTACGCGAGACGCTATTGAACGCAGTGCGGGGAGATTGAGACGCAACGGCGCTGTGCCGGCATTTGACGACGGGTACACGAACTGGAAAGAACACTGCGGCGGCGTCTACACGATTACTGTAGGCGAAATGGTTGCGGCGGACGAGTACACGTTTAATAGTCAATTTGGTTGCTCACTATAGATCGCGTACATACGCAGAGATTGGGGTTCTATGGATCGTCGAGATTTGTTGAAGGTTTCTCCGTTGGCAGTTGCGTCTGCGGTTGGGTATGTGGCTCGGGCTGAGGTGACGCGGGTTGCGGATGCGAAGGTCCTGTTTGATGTTCGCAGCTATGGGGCTACTGGGGATGGGAAGACGGTGGATACGCCGGCTGTCAATCGGGCGATTGAGGCTGTGGCTGCTGCGGGGGGCGGGACGCTGGTGTTTCCGGCGGGGACTTATGTTTGCTTTACGATTCGGCTGAAGAGTGGCGTGGATCTTTGGCTGTCGAATGGGTGCGTGATTCTGGCGGCGGATTCTCCGCGGGTAGGTGAGACGACGGGGTATCGCGGGGCAACGTATGATCCGGCGGGGCCTGCGCAGGCGTGGGAGGCTTATCAGGATTATGGACATAACCACTGGGCGAATTCGCTGTTCTATGCGGAGGGACAGCATGACTTGGCGATCTATGGGCGGGGATTGATTTGGGGGAAGGGGTTGAGTAGTGGCGACAAGGGTATGCGGGATGGGACGGGCGGATTCATTGCGGAGCAGGCGGGGGTGGGGAATAAGACGATTGCGCTGAAGAATTGTCGGAATGTTTTGCTGCGGGATTTTGCTGTGCTGAAGGGTGGACACTTTGCGTTGCTTGCTACGGGCGTGGAGAACCTGACGATCGATAACGTGGTGGTGGATACGGATCGGGATGGGTTCGATATTGATGGCTGCAGGAATGTGCGGGTGAGTAATTGCACCGTGAACTCGCCTTGGGATGATGCAATTTGTCCGAAGGCTAGTTATGCGCTGGGAGAGCGACGGAGTACGGACAATGTGACGATTGCGAATTGTCTGGTGTCTGGGATGTACAAGCTTGGGACGGTGATCGATGGGACGTGGAAGAAATATGGGCCGGCGGATGGGGTTTGGGGGAATGGGCGGATCAAGTGCGGGACGGAATCGAATGGGGGGTTCCGGAATATTGCGATTACGAATTGTGTGTGCGAGGACTCGCGGGGGATATCGCTCGAGAGTAGCGATGGGGCGTTGATTGAGGATGTGGCGATTTCGAATATTACGATGCGAGGGACGTTGGATGCTCCGCTGTTTCTGCGGCTGAATGCGAGGAATCGTGGGCCAAAGGAAACGATGCGCGCGGGCACGTTGCGGCGGGTGATGATTTCGAATGTGGTGTCGCATGATTCGGCTGCGAAGACTTCGTCGATTTTTTCTGGGATTCCCGGGAATGCAATTGAGGATGTGAAGCTGTCGAATTGCTACTTCGGGCATAAGGGCGAGTATCCCGCGGAGGCGGTGGGGAGGGCGGTGCCGGAGATGGTGGATGGGTATCCAGAGGTGGGAAAGTTTGGGCCTACGCCTTCGAATGGATTTTTTGTGAGGCACTTGAGGCATTTGGAGATGTCGCATGTGGAGGTGGCGCCGGAGAAGGTGGATGCGCGGCCGGCGTTCTGGCTGGAGGATGTGGAGCGGGCAGACTTCTTTGCGGTGACGGCTCCGGGGGAGAAGAATTTTGCGCTGCGGAAGGTTAGGGATTTGAGGATCTTGTGGAGTCGTGCGGCGAAGGATGTGAGTGTGGCGGCGGTGGAGGATGCGACGTTGTAGAACGGGCACTCGATTCGCGAGCGAGAAGCAGGTTCTTCGCCGCGCTCAGAATCACAGTCAGAAAAGCGAGAGGGACTTCAAAGCAAAAGCCCCGGCGGGTGCCGGGGCTTTTGCGGTGTTGCTTGTTGATTCGAGACTAGGCTTCTTTGTGTTCTGGCTCGTGAGTGGTGGTGGCGGTGGCCGGGGTGCCGGGTTTGGCCTCGTTGCCTGGCTTGCGGATGTCGATGCCGCCCTTGAAGAAGGCGCCGTCTTCGATGGAGATGCGGGCGGCGATGACGTCGCCGGTGAGGGAACCTTCGCTGCGGATGTCGACGCGGTCGGAGGCCTGGCAGTTGCCGCGGACTTTGCCGAGAACGACGATCTCGCGAGCGCTGATGTTGGCGGCTACCTGGCCGTTGCGGCCGATGGTGACGCGGTTGCCGGGGAGGTTGATGGCGCCTTCGACTTTACCGTCGATGTAGAGGGACTCGGATCCGGAGACCTCGCCTTTGACAACGAGACTCTTGCCGATGGTGGCTTGTTCGCTGTTGGGGATTGCACCCGGAGTGGCGGCAGATGCGCCAGAACTGAAAGCAGGTGTTGCAGCAGGCGAAGTAGGACGCACCGGCTCTGGAGCCGCGGGCGTATTGCCAGGTTGGTTTGGTTTCCACATAGGATCTATCTGTTCCTTTCCTCGGAGGAGGGGTTGTTGCTGGTAGCTGTTGTTGCGCCAGTGGATTGAGATTCAGGCGTGTGGCACAGCGTTGGCTCCCGCGCTGAGATCACGATACTACTTTGAGCATTGGCATGTTCTGTGGAGTTCTTTGTGACGGCTCCTTGAGAGTTACCCCCGAAACGGCGGTTTGTGTGGTAGGGTGCGCGATCGCGTTACTGGTCGGTGTTGTCGTTTTCTTCGATGAGCGAGACGGTGCCGAGTACGTCGTAGGTAACGGGCTGGCCGTTGGTGGGCTGGATGGTGGCGCGCATGGGGGTGCGCTGCCATTTGGCGCGAGCGCAGACGGGCCAGGGCGGTGTGAGCTGCGGCCAGGGGGCGATGATCTTCTGGACGACGGCTTTATGGGCCCCTAGCTCGGCGATGACGGCGACGAGTCCACCCTTGGCGGTGGCGGAGATGCCGCAATAGGCGGCGTAGTTGCGGAACCAGACGACTTCGGAGATATCGGGGTCGTAGTCGGCGAGGTGTAGTGCGGTGATGTGGCCGGTGATACGGTCGACCTGAAGCCAGGAGGCGGGCTGCCAGGTCCAGCGGGGGGCTTCGGCGGGCAACGAATCATTGATGTGTAACGCTCGGCGGATGACGAAGGTCCTGTCGGTGACGTCATGGACATCTCCAACGGTCCACTCTTTCTGATTTCCGTCGACGTAGAGGGGACGGATGTGGAGGGAGGTCGCTTCTTCGGATTTGTTGTCGGGGTTGGCTTCGGGAGGGGTGTAGGGAACGCGACGTGCGGGGCCCAGGGTGACGCTGTGGACTTTTGGGGGTTTGGCGAAGGCGGGGAGGGCGCAGAGAAGGACGAGAAGCGTGATGCGAGGGAGGGTGAGTTTGCGGAGCAGGGGCACTGGAGCCGGGCGGAGGGTCTGCATGCGTGGAAGGTAGCAGAGAGGCCAGGTTGGCGCAGTGATGGGAGGTACAGGGCAATGATTATGCGTTGAGGGTGCTGCGGGTTTGGAGTTTCCAGAGAAGGTAGGGAGCGAGTGCTATGAGGAGGACGATGAGGGCGTATTCGTTTTGGGGGGCGGGTCGGAGGGCGAAGTCGACGCGAATATGCCCGAGGCCGCTGGGGACGGCGAGGCGGTTAGCCTGGACGTGGGAGGTGGCGGCGAGTAGAGCGAGGAGAGTGAGGGTGACGAGGGGCCAGAGGGCGTTGAGACGTTGGCGGGCTGCCACGAGGAGCATGCACCAGCCGGCGAGGATGGGGGCGCCGAGGTAGAGAGCCCGGTCGAGCTGGAAGTAGATGTTACGCGGATCGAAGAGGCTGTGAGGGCCGTATGCGTTGCCGAAGGGGGTGGGGGCTCCGGGCATGAAGAGGTGCCAGCCGAGGCGCAGAAGGCAGAGGGAGAGGAACCAGAGGGTGGCCAGCAGGGCGAGCGGGGTGAGGGTGAAGGCGGCCCAGGGGGCTCGGGCGCTGAGGGATCGGAGGCGGGGCTGGGAGATCATGGCGTCGGCGAGGGTGTCGGTGGTGCCTAGGCGGGAGAGGGCGGTGGCACGGGCGGCTGTGGGCGAGAGGCCGCGGGATTGCTCTTCTGCGGTTAGGTCGGCCAGGTGGTCGGTGAGCTCGGCGAGGTAGCGGCGGACGTGGCGGGGGGCGATGCCGGCGCGGAGGAGGTGCTCGCGGAGTTCGGAGAAGGGCGAGTTAGAGAGGGGCTTGGGCATCTTGACCTCCGTTGAGGACAGTTTGGATGGTGTTGGTGAGGGTGGTCCAGGTGGTGGTGAGGTCGGAGAGGCGGCGCGAACCGGTGGGGGTGAGGGCGTAGTAGATGCGGCTGCGGCCGTTGACGGGTTTGCGCTGGGCGGTGAGGGCGCCGTCGCGCTCGAGATTGTGGAGGACGGGGTAGACGACGCCTTCACCGAGTGCGATGGAGGACCCGGTGCGTTCGCGGATGGCCTGGACGAGCTGGTAGCCATACATCTCGCCTTGCCGGAGGAGCGAGAGGATCAGGAGTTCGGGAACGCCGTTCATGAAGTTCGGGTTGGTCTCGCGGGGGGCCATGCGGAGACGATACATCGTGGTTCTAGGTATACGCAAGAGAATTTTCTGGGAATTTTGGACTAGATTGCTTGGAGGGAATGAAGGGCGGCTTCCGTGAGTGCAACGAATTACTACGTCATTGGATTGGTCGTATTGATGGGCTGCCTGGGGTCGTTGGGAAGCTCGTTTGTGGGCGACAGTGGGTGGCATTTGCCGATGAACGAGGATGGGATTGTGCGGCCCGGTTACTTGGGAAACATGCTGGTCGGGGCGTTGGCGGCACTGGCGTCTTGGGGGATGCAGAAGAACGCTGTCTTGATCGGCGGCCCCGCGACTACGCTGACTTTTTCGACGGCAGATTTGGCTCACGCGATTGTGATTGGGTTTGCGGGGGCGAGCTGGTTCAAGAGTCATATTGAAAAGGTGATTCTGCAGAGGACGGCCGTGGTGGCTGCGAGTAAAGCAGCGGATCCGGCGGCTGCGAATCAGATTGCTACGTCGACGCCGATGGAAGCGCTTCGTGTGGCTAAAAGAATGAAAACGTAGGACTTA
>CAWCMO010000022.1:0-64581 GCA_963796535.1 uncultured Acidobacteriaceae bacterium | reverse complement strand
TGTTTGGGTTAGGGACAGCGCAGACGGGCTTGTTGCCGGGGCTTGCGATTGTGAGGCAAGATTGAGGGTCGGTAAATCGGATGGCAAAGCCCATCGGAGATGCGGGTTCAACCTGTGAAGAGATTTCTGGCAATGCTGTTGTTGGTCGGCTCGGCTGTTGTCGCCTCTGCGCAGGGTTCGCGGGCGGAGCATCTGGTTTGGTCGGATGAGTTCAATGGGGAGCACAGTGTTCCTGATCCGGCAAACTGGAAGTTTGAAACTGGTGGGAATGGGTGGGGGAATCATGAGTTGGAGACTTACTGCGCGCCGGGGTCGGATGTGGCTCCTTGTAAGGCCGCGACGCCGAATGTGGTGGTGACAGATGGATATCTGCACCTGGTGGCGCGGCGGGATGCGGCTACTGGCAAGTGGACTTCGGCGCGGATGACGACCAAGGGGCTGCAGAGTTTTCAGTATGGGCGGATTGAGGCGCGGATCCAGATTCCTGCGGGTCCGGGCGTGTGGCCGGCGTTCTGGATGCTTGGCGACAATATCGATCAGCGGCCGTGGCCGGCGTGTGGCGAGCTGGACATCATGGAGAACATTGGCAAGGAGCCGGGGAAGATTCATGGGTCGGTGCATGGGATTGGGTTTACGGGCACCCCGCTGACGACGGTGGCTACGCTGCCGGGGGACGCGGAGTTTGCTGCGGGGTTTCATGCGTATGGCATGATCTGGTCGCCGGGAAGGGTGCAGTATTACGTGGATGATCCGGCTCATCCGTATGTCACGTACACGCGGGAAGATCTGCCCAAGGGTGCGGTGTGGCCGTTCGATGATGGGCGGTATTTCTTTATGTTGAATTTGGCGATGGGTGGGGATTGGCCGGGACCGCCGGCGGCGACTACTCCGGCGACCGTGGAGATGCTGGTGGATTATGTGCGGGTGTACCAGGATGAGCAGTTGAGCTCGGTGAAGCCATAGGAGGCTATGCTGTCGGTATGAGTGGACGGGTTGCGTTGGTGACGGGAGCTTCGCGAGGGTTGGGCGCGGCGATGGCGGTGGCGCTGGCCGAGGCCGGGCATCGCGTGGTGGTGAATTACTTTGAGCGCGCGGCGCGGGCTGAGGAACTTTGTGCAGGGCTGTGTGCGCGGGGGTTCGTGGCGCAGGCGTTCCAGGGGGATGTGCGGGATGAGGCTGAGGTCGCGCGGCTGGTTGGGGAGGTTGAGGCAAAGCTTGGGGCGATTGAGGTGCTGGTGGTGAATGCTACGGGACATCAGCCGTTGCTGTCGATTGAAGAGCAGACATGGCAGGCATATCTGGATCAGCTTGAATTTTTTGTGAAGTCTCCATTGCTGCTATTGAAGGCGGTGTTGCCGGGGATGCGCACGCGCGGGTTTGGGCGGGTGATCCAGATTGGCAGCGAGGTGGTGGAGTTGGGGAATCCGCGGTTTGCAAATTATGTGGCAGCGAAGTCGGCGCAGCTGGGACAGACGCGGTCGTGGGCGCGTGAGCTCGGAGGGTCTGGGATTACGGTGAACCTGGTGGCCCCGGGATGGATTCCTACGGAGCGGGCGTTTGAGGCGACCGACGAAGAGAAGCTTGGCTATGTGCGTGGGGTTGCGCTGGGACGGATGGGATTGCCGCAAGAGGTTGGGCAAGTGGTGGCGTTTCTGGCTAGCGATGCTGCTTCGTTTGTTACGGGCCAGAAGATCGCGGTGAATGGCGGGAACACGCTGGTGTAGAGGAGAAGGTTGTCAGTAAGGGCGACGAGGCTGCTACTGACAACTAAGAACTAACAACTGACAACTGCGCGGAGCTAGGCTTCGTGGGTGGCTAGCAGGCCCTTTAGGTCGAGGGGGCGGGTGTACATTGTTAGGTTTCCGGTGGGGTCTCGCGGCCATTCGGATTCGGGGCGGTCCCAGTAGAGCTCGACGCCGTTGAGGTCTGGGTCGTGGAGGTAGAGGGCTTCGCTGACGCCGTGGTCGGCTGCGCCGTCGAGAGAGATGTTGGCGGCGATGAGGCGGCGGAGGGCGTCGGCCAGGGCTGCTCGCGTGGGGTAGAGTACGGCGAGGTGGTAGAGGCCGGTGGTTCCGGGTGGCGGCGGCTGGCCGCCGAGGGATTCCCAGGTGTTGAGGCCGATGTGGTGGTGATAGCCGCCGGCCGAGAGAAACGCGGCGGAGTCGCCCATGCGCAGCGTGATGTCGAATCCGAGGATGCCGTGATAGAAGGCGAGGGCGCGGTCGAGGTCGGCGACGCGGAGGTGAACGTGACCCATGCGGGTTTGCGGATGGATGGAGGGAGAAGCGCTCATGGTGTGGGCAGACCATTGCTGCCTGGAGGCTCGTTGGCACTGGCGTCCAGGGCTACCTTCCACTCTCCGTGAACCTTCTTCCAGAAGGTGATGTAGCGGCCGCTGGTGGTGGAGGATTTGCCGTCCTTGCCGATGGTGGTGGCGTCATAGTGACCCCAGGTGAAGCCGGCATCGTTGGACGGGCCCATCTGAGCTCCCTGGGCGTACCAGCTGAGCTTGTAGACGGCGGGATCCCAATTGGCGATGGAGGCGATGGCAGAGCGGCCGAGGACGGCGGGCTGACCATCATTTAGGGTGACGCCGTCGTCGGCGAACCAGGTGCTGAAGACCTTGCCGCCGCCATCGGAGACGGCCTGGGAGAACTGCCCTTCGAGCTTGAGCAACTCGAGAACGCCCGGGGGAAGATTCGGCATGTGCATCGGCGTGTAAGTGAAAGCCGGCTTCGCGGGATTCGCGGGTGGAGGGACGGCCGGGTTGGTGGAGGGGCTGACGGCGCTGGCCGGTGGAAGGTTCTGCGCGGAAAGGCCGAGGGGCATGGCGGTGAGCAGAAGGGCGAGGGCTAGTCGACTCATGAGGAGAATTGTACGTCTCCGAGACGGCTGGGCGGGCGCGGCTGATATGCTTCGGGCCATGGCACACAGTCGGGCGATGGGTGAGATGCTGGCGGCTGCGGCAGGTGGAGCGGTGCTGGCTGCGGGCGTGGTGATGGGAGCAGTGCATGCGCCGCATGGGTTGAGTCTGGCGGTGCGATGGCTCGGTGTTGCGCTGATGATGGTGTATGCGTGGCGGCGGAAGAGTCTTACGCCGTGGATCTTTGTCGCGATGGTGGCGGGAGCGGAGTTGGGGTTCGATGCGCCGCATGTTGCGGTGCAGTTGCGGGTGTTCTCGGATATCTTTCTGCGGCTGATTCGTACGATTGTGGCTCCGCTGATTTTGGCGACGCTGATTGTTGGGATTGCCGGGCATGGGGATTTGAAGGGCGTTGGGCGCATGGGGTTGAAGGCGCTGGTGTACTTCGAGGTGGTGACTACGCTGGCGCTGGCGGTGGGGCTGGTGGCGATCAATGTGAGTAAGGCTGGGGTTGGATTGACGGTCTCAGGTGCGGCTCCTATCGTGACTGCGCCGGTCGCCACGCGGTGGGACGAGGTGTTGCTGCATGTGTTTCCGGAGAACCTCGCGAAGAGTATTGCAGAAGGCCAGGTGCTGCAAGTGGTGGTGTTCGCCGTGCTGTTCGGGATTGCGCTGGCGACGGTGAGTGAGGCCAAGCGCGCTCCGGTGTTGAGGCTATGCGAGAGCCTTAGCGAAGTAATGTTCCGGTTTACGAATGTGGTGATGTACTTTGCTCCGGTGGCGGTGGGGGCGGCGATGGCTTATACCGTCGGGAACATGGGACTGGGAGTGCTGGTGAATCTGACGAAGCTGCTGGTGACGTTGTATGGCGCACTAGTGGTGTTTGGGGTGTGCGTGCTGTTGCCGGTGGCCCTGCTGTTCCGTGTGCCGGTGCTGCGGTTTCTGCGCGCGGTGGCGGAGCCGGCGACGATTGCGTTTGCTACGTCGACCAGTGAAGCTGCGCTGCCGAGCGCGATGGAGCAGATGGAGGCGCTTGGGGTTCCGCGGCGGATTGTGGCGTTCGTGATTCCGGCGGGATACAGCTTCAACCTGGATGGGTCGACGCTGTATCTTGCCGTGGCTAGCATCTTTGTGGCGCAGGCGGCGGGGATGCACCTGACGCTGGGCCAGCAGTTGGTGATGATGTTGACGCTGATGCTGACCAGCAAAGGCGTCGCAGGAGTTCCGCGGGCGATGCTGGTGGTGTTGCTGGCTACGGCCTCGCAGTTCCATCTGCCGATGGAGCCGATTTTCGTGATCCTCGGAATTGACGCGCTGATGGATATGGCGCGGACTACTGTGAATGTCGTGGGGAACTGTTTGGCGAGCGTGGTGATCGCGAAGTGGGAGGGCGAGTTTGGGAGCGAGGCTCCGAGTGAGGCGGTGCTGGAGGGGGCGAAGGTCTAGGCGACCCCTCTCTCACCCCAGCGGGCGAAGAACGCCGGCAGGGGACCCCCCTCCCCCCCATGGAGTGAATTTTGGATCGTAAGTGATAGACGATGCAGGTTTTAAGTACCAAAGTACTACCGTCGCCAGGAGTGGTTTTGGCTTGTAAGTGATGGACGTCGTTGGGGTTAGGTACGAAAGTATCCCCACTCTCGCAGAGCGTTTTTGGCTTGTAAGGTATGCCATGCAGACGGGTTAAGGGTAGAGACGATCTAAAGACTTTAGGGGCGATTGGCACGAAGGTGTGCGATTACCCAATCCTGTCGGGCGTTGGCCCGTTTTGGGTTTGGTCTGGATTCGTTTCGATGTGAGGGTCTAGTTCAATTGTAGTGGGTGGGTGGGGGTAACTATGCCAAGTTGGTTGGAGAGAAATCGGCAATGGCGGTGGGGGTTTTGTGGGATTCGGTGGGTGGTGGGGGGTTGACATGCGGATTTTGGGTTGTTTTTGAGGGTGGTTCGAGGAGATTTATTTTTGGTGGGTAATGGGAAGAACGCGCACGCCATCGGAAGCCACTACTTTCCGACGGAAGGCAAGGGCAAGAACGGGAGACAGAGGGTTCGCTCGCTGCGCCCGGAATGACAATTTCTTTTAGAAATTGTCGAAGAAAGGCAAGTGCATAGGAAGAAGCAGATTCCCGGAGGGAATGACAGAAAGAAAGGCAAGGGCAAGGGCAAAGGAAGAAGCAGATTCCCGGAGGGAATGACAGAAAGAAAGGCAAGGGCAACCAACAACAAGGCAAAGAGCAAAGGCAAAGGCAAAGGCAAAGGCAAATACAGGGATCCTTCGCTTCGCTCTAGGATGACGGCGTAAAACTGGCAACGGCAACCGCAACGGCAGAAGCAAAGGCAAGAGCAAATACAGGGATCTCTCCACCCCCGCATCACAAAGGCAGGTGCGTGATGCTCCGG
Organism: uncultured Acidobacteriaceae bacterium; assembly: GCA_963796535.1. Classification (GTDB taxonomy): domain Bacteria; phylum Acidobacteriota; class Terriglobia; order Terriglobales; family Acidobacteriaceae; genus Granulicella. Next base: position 59,324 of record CAWCMO010000022.1, on the reverse strand, counting down.
TCGAGATGACAGAGTTTTGGTGACGGAGAGGAAGGCATGGCGGGGCGGGTATCCGTCAGGGTTGGGTGGACCAGCAGTTGGGGTTGGGTTGGGTGGTGGATGAGGAGGTGGCGTTGGGGGACGGTTGGTTGATGGGAGGCGTGGTGGCGGGGCGGCCGGGTCCGGGTGGTTGTGGCGTGGGGCAGGGGGAGGGAGTGCCGCCGTTGTCGCTGGCTCCACGGTTGTTGCGGCGATTGTCGTCGCGGGGTGGAAGGATGTTGATGGAGCGGAGCCAGGCCGTGGCCAGGTGAGGCCAGTCCTCTTCGGGGGCGTTGGGTGGGTGCATGCCGAAGCCATGACCGCCGGTGGCGTAATAGTGGAGCTCGGCGGGGATGTGGGCGTCGAGGAGGGCACCGTAATAGACGAGGGCGTTGCGGCCGTAGCTGCGATCGTTTTCGGCCTGGATGAGGAAGGTGGAAGGGGTGAACTCGTTGGGGGCGTAGGTGGGGTTGAGTTCCTTGTTTTCAGGCGGGATGGCGAGGTAGGCGGGGTAGACGATGATGGCGAAGTCGGCGCGGGCGTTGATGGCTGGGTTGGTGTCGGGGGCTGCGGGAGTGGAGGCGACGTGGTCGTCGTTGGGATGGGTGGAGAGGAGGACGGCGAGGTTGGCGCCGGCGGAGAAGCCCATGACGCCGATGTGGGTGGGATCGATGTTCCACTCAGCGGCGTGGGCGCGGGTGAGGCGCATGGCTTGCTGGGCGTCTTCGAGATCAGAGGGGTCGGCAGGATAGTGGCCGGCGTCGCCTGGGGGCTGGGGAACGCGGTACTTGACGAGGATGCAGGTGATGCCGATGGAGTTGAGCCAGTGGCAGGCGTCGGTTCCTTCGCCGTCGGTTACGAGGATGCGGTAGCCGCCGCCGGGGAAGACGAGGACCGCGGCGCCGGTGTTCTGGCCGTGGGGAGGATAGACGGTGAGGGTGGGGACCGTCACGTTGGTGAGGCGGACGACGCGACGGCCGCTGATGAAGTTGTCGGTGGGCTTGGTGGTGTCGGTTTCGGGCTCGGTGGTCTGGGGCGGCTCGGGCGTGGCGTGGGGCCAGAGGGGGAGGGTGAGGGGAACGGTTTGGGCGCGGGCGGTTGGGAACAGGGCGGTGGAGGCGAGTACAAAGGTTGCGAGGCCGAGAGCGGGGGAGAGGCGTTTCATGCCGACCATACTAATCCCAGTCTTGCAGTCCTGCGCGGATTGGAGAGGGCTATCGCCGAAGAGAGGGGGCTTCGCGGGGACGTCGAGAGTGAGATTCGTGGCGAACAGAGGCAAAGATCAGAAGCAGATTCCCAGGGGGAATGACAGAAAGAAAAACAACTGCGAAAACACATGGGCGGGGGGAAGATCTGGATTGGAATTTGGGGGTTACGGAAAGGGAGGCTCGGCGGGAAAATTCGGCGGTGTTGATGGTGGCAACGGGTTAGGGGAGGGGTGTTGGTGGGGTGGGCAAGGAAATGCCGGGGGTTGGTACACTGGAGAGATACAGATTGCGTCCTATACGCATGAGGTGAAGGGTCCCACGGATTTCGAACATGAGCGAATATTTAAGCAAGATCAAGTCGCCGGGGGATGTAAAGAAGCTTGGCCTCGTGGAGCTGGAGCGTCTGGCGGAGGAGATCCGCGAGCGCCTGATCGTGGGCGTGGCGAAGACGGGTGGGCATATCGGGCCGAACCTTGGGGTGGTCGAGCTGACCATCGCGATGCATTACGTGTTTGATACGCCGCGGGATAGTTTTGTGTTCGACGTGAGCCACCAGAGCTATGTGCACAAGCTGCTGACGGGGCGGGAGAGCCAGTTTGAGACGATTCGGCAGCCTGGTGGGCTGAATGGCTTTATGCTGCGGACGGAGAGCGAGCACGACAGCTTTGGGGCGGGGCATGCCGGGACGGCGCTGAGTGCGGCGCTGGGGATGGCCGTGGCTCGGGACATGAGCGGCGGAGACGAGCACATTGTGGCGCTGGCAGGGGATGCGGCGTTTACCAATGGGATCAGCTACGAGGCGCTGAATAATATGGCGTCGACGAAGCGGATGATCATCGTGCTGAATGATAACGAGTGGTCGATTGATAAGAATGTTGGGGCAATTGCCGAGTACTTCCACAAGATTGCGACCAACCCGACGTATGTGAGCATGCATGACCGGGCGGCAATGCTGGTGGAGAAGTTTGGCGGCAAGGCGGCCAGGCATATTGCGCGCAAGGCGGAAGAGGCGGCTAAGGGGATTGTCGGGCGGGGCATGATCTTTGAGGAGTTTGGGCTGAATTATTTTGGGCCGGTGGATGGGCATAATCTGCCGATGCTGATTGAGACGTTCAAGTTCCTGAAGAAGCAGAAGCGGCCAGTGGTGCTGCATGCGCTGACGCAGAAAGGCCGAGGGTTCCAGCCGGCGATGGAGCAGCAGAAGAAGTTTCATGGGCTGGGGTCGTTTGATCCTGAGACGGGAGCTACGAAGTCGACGGGGCAGAAGACCTACTCGGAGGTGTTTGCGGAGAGCCTGACGAAGCTTGCGAATCAAAATGACAAGGTGGTCGCGATTACGGCGGCTATGCCGAATGGGACCGCGCTGGATTTATTTCGGCCGCACCATCCGACACGGTACTTCGACGTGGGGATTGCGGAGGAGCATGCGGTGTTGTTTGCCGCGGGGATGGCGACCAAGGGATATCGGCCATTCTGCGCGATCTACTCGACGTTCTTGCAGCGGGCGTTTGACCAGGTGGTGCATGATGTCGCGCTGCAGAATCTTCCGGTGGTGTTCTGCATGGATCGCGGCGGTCTGAGCGGCGATGACGGGCCGACGCATCACGGGCTATTCGACATCAGCTATCTGCGGGGCGTGCCGAATTTGATCCATATGGATCCGATGGATGAGGACGAGTTGCAGGACATGATGTTTACGGCGCTGGAGCATGAGGGGCCGAGCGCGATTCGGTATCCGCGGGGGATTGGGACGGGCGTTGAGGTGAAGGCGCGGCCGGTGGCACTGGAGATTGGCAAGGCTGAGGTGTTGCGGGATGGGCGCGATGTTGCGATCTTCGCTCTGGGCGCAATGGTTGCCGAGGCGGATCGGCTGGCGAAGCTGTTGGAGGCCGAGGGTCACAGCGTTGCGGTGATCAATGCGCGGTTCGCCAAGCCGATCGACGAAGAGTGTGTTGTGCGGTATGGTTCGCGGTGTGAGTTGCTGGTGACGATGGAGGACCATGTGCTGGCGGGTGGGTTTGGGTCGGCCGTGCTGGAGTGTTTGAATGCGCATTCGATGGAGGTTCCGGTGGTAAGGGTGGGGTGGCCGGATGCGTTCATTGAGCATGGGAAGGTGGAGGCGCTGCGCGCGAAGTACGGGCTGACGGCAGAGGCGGCGATGGAGAGGGCGCGGCCGTTTTTGAAGCGGGCGGTTGGGGTTTTAACGCGTTAGAGGGGTTGCTGGGTGGTTTCGAGGGCGAGGAGCTCCAGGGTGCGGCGGTGGCGGTAGGTGAAGGTGGCGGCGAGCTGGCGGTGGACGAAGAGCTTGTCTGCTAGTAGACCGAGGGGGCCTAGAGGGAGTTCGTACTCGACGACATCTTGGAGGAGGGTGCCGCTGCGGTGGGGTCGGACGGTGTGGCAGTGGTGCCAGTATTTGAAAGGGCCGCGGAGCTGGATGTCGCAGAAGCCTTCGAGCCAGCGGAAGTCTTCGATGAGGGCGTCCCAGGTTAGGCGGATGGGAGAGAACGGGATGGGGCGAATGGTGAGGGTGAGGCGCGTGCCTGTGCCGGCGGTGACCCGGTAGGAGCCGGGGAAGGGATCGGGTGGCGGGGGCGGCGAGACATAGATGGCGCGCTCGATGCGCGCGTGCTGCCAGGCGGGCATGAGGCGGGGGAGATTGGTTGGGTCGGCGAAGAAGGCGAAGACTTGCTCGATGGGGTAGGGCAGACGCTGTTCCGTTTGGAAGTGGAGACGCATTCTTTGTGAGTGTATCGGGGGGTGGGGAAGTACGGGAGACGACCGGTTCCTCGCTTCGCTCGGAATGACAATTTCTGGAAGAAATTGTCATGAGAAAAACAAACGCGAAAATAGGGGCGCGTGTTTGCGCTTGGGCTGCGATTCAAACCAGCAAGAGCAGAAGCAGATTCCCGAAGGGAATGACAGAAAGAAAGACAACGGCAAATGCAGAAGCGAAGACGAGAGGAATGCCGAAGATGGAAACCGGCTACGAAACGATGGCGTCCTCAAGGACGCCATCGTCGGTTGGAGAAATGTTGCGCTAGGTGAGGTTAGTTGGGCATCAGGACGGCGTTGATGACCTGGATGACGCCGTTGGACTGAATGACGTTGGCGGTGGTGATCTCTGCCTTGCCACCCTTCTCGTCGGTGATCACGATGTGGCCCATGTGGTCGGTGAAGGTGAGGCTTCCACCTTGCACTGTCTTTGCCATGTAGCTGCCATTGCCCTTCTTGATCCACTCCTTGAGGTCCTTGGTCGTGATGGCGCCGGGGACGACGTGGTAGGTGAGGATCTTGACGAGGGTGTCTTTGTTCTCAGGCTTGACGAGGTTGTCGACGGTGCCTGCGGGGAGTTTGGCGAAGGCGTCGTCCGTGGGGGCGAAGACCGTGAAGGGGCCAGGGCCTTCGAGGGTGTCGACCAGGCCTGCAGCCTTGACGGCGGCGACGAGGGTCTTGTGGATGGGCGAGTTTACGGCGTTCTCGACGATGTTCTTGGTGGGGAACATTTCGGCGCCGCCGACGGTGGGGTCCTTCATCTGGGCGTTGGCTGCGAAGGAGGTAATGGCGAGCGCTGCGCTTGCCACGAGGGTGATCAGAGACTTCTTCATTTTGTTTTCCCTTTCAAAGGTTGTTGCTGAAGATCGTTGGTGCCGATAGGTCAAGGTGAGGAACAATGTCTGTTGTTTGGTCTCGCTGTTTCGCGGAGACGCACATCCTATCTACGCTGGTCAGTTGCAAGTGGATTGGTCTTGCGCGGACGGCGACAATTAATTGTGGGGCTATTCGCAGTGGTCGCGGGAGGGAGAAAGAGCTGCGGTTTGAGCGCGTGGACTAAAGAGCTGAAAATTGTTCGGTGCGTAGAGCGCTAGAGGGAATCAAAGGGAAGACGCACGGGGGAGCAGAGTGACGAAGGGGTGTGCGGTTGTGGTTCGGGTGCATTGACAAAGGGGCAGGGCGACCGTCAACTGAAGCAAGCGTATGGGTAAGCAACGGGAGTTTCGAGGAAGAATGCACGAGAGAGGTGATCAATCGCGGATCAGGGTGGCGTTGGCGCGCGTTGGCCACGAGCGCGGGCTGCTGCTGGTGGGGATCTTCAAGCTGAGCAAAGCGATCTTCTTTACCGCTGTCGGCGCGGGTGCGCTGGACCTGATGAACAAGAACATCAGCGACGTCTTATTGCGCGTGATCGACGCGCTGCGGATCGATCCGGAGCGGCACTTTGTCGGGATATTGATGGAGCATGCGGGACTTATCCAGCCTTCGGCGCTAAAGAGGGCGGGGATCTTGTCGTTCCTGTATGCGATGGTCTGCGTGGTGGAAGGTACGGGGTTGATCCTGGAGAAACGCTGGGCCGAGTACTTCACGGTGATCCTGACGTCGATGGGTTTGCCGTGGGAGAGCTATGAGCTGATGGAGAGGTATTCGCCGTACAAGGTAGTGCTGCTGGTGATCAACCTGGCGGTGCTGCTGTACCTGGTGTGGATTCTGAAAAAGCGGCGGCAGGATGAGAGCGTGACGTACGGCGGGGACGGCCAGGGGTAGGGGATTTTCGCTTTTATTTCGCTTACAACAAGCGGAATGGGCTGACAAGTACCCAAGGTGGGGCGAATCATTCGAGATAACACAAGATGTAGGGGTGAGGGACTAAATATCCACTAGATGGTGGATTTTCCACATTTCCTTCGGAAAACCGGGAACGGAACCCTGAGATTTCGCTTGCTATCCAGCGTCTTACACTACATTCTTAGTGGAACGAAGTGGAACAAAGTGGTCAAAACAGTCGACGACAGCCCGAATCTGAGTTGATCGTACGGCAAAACAAGGCTGGTAGTGAGTCTTCGGGCAGGTACCCTTCGGGTTTTGGTTCGGTTTTCGGGATGAGGTTTTGAAATGTTTCGCGGCAATCACCCAGCGCGTGTTGATGAGAAGGGCCGGTTAAAGATCCCGGCTGACTTCAAGCGCCGTGTGGATGAGCTGTATGGGCCGCAGTTTTTTATTACCAGCAAGGACGGGAAGCGGGCTGAGCTGTACCCGATGAAGGAATGGGAGCGGATTGAGGATGCGCTGGCGAAGGCACCTTCGAGCGCTGCGAAGAAGAAGTTTCTGGACGTGACGAACTATTACGGCCAGGTAGTGGAGATGGACGCGCAGGGAAGGTTGTTGATTCCGCAGTTGCTGCGCGAGGCTGCGACGCTGGCAAGCGATGTTGCGGTGCTGGGAATGCAGACGTACCTGGCGGTCGCCGATGACAAGAAGCACAAGGCGTCGCTTGAGGAGAATCCGCTGACGGACGCAGATATGGATGCGTTGGGAGCGGCAGGAATTTAGGTTTGAAAGCCCCTGAGTGGGGCGCATGAGGCGGATGGCATGGCTGAACCGCAACATGTACCGGTTCTTTTGGAAGAGAGTTTGAACTTTCTGAATGTGCGCGCGGGCGGCGTGATGGTTGATTGCACGCTCGGGTTTGGCGGCCACTCTTTGGCAATTGCAAAGAGGCTTGGAGGGTCGGGCAGGTTGATCTGCTTCGATCGCGATGAGCAGGCAATGGAGTTGGCCAAAGCGAGGCTGGCGGGATTGGCTTCGGAGCTGGGAGGCGAGATGCCCACGGTTGAATTTGTGGGGCGGCCGTTCTCAGAGATTGCCGAGGTGATCTCGCCGGGCACGCTGGATGGGCTGCTTGCAGATTTTGGCGTGAGCAGCATGCAGCTGGATGAAGCGCACAGAGGTTTTAGTTTCCGGTCGGATGGCCCTTTAGACATGCGGATGGATACGCGCAAAGGGTTGACGGCCGAACAAGTGGTAAATCAGGCGGACGAAGAAGATCTCGCCAACCTGATTTACGAATTCGGAGAGGAAAGGAGGTCGCGGAGAATCGCCAGAGCTATTGTGCGGGCGCGGCCGTTATCGACGACAGCAGAACTTGCTCGAGTGATATCGGCCGTTGCCCCGCCAATAAAAGGCGATCATTTACATCCGGCGACCAAGACTTTCCAGGCACTTCGAATTCGCGTGAATGATGAGCTGGGCGAGATTCAAACGCTGCTGAAAAGCGCGGGGTCTCTGCTGAAGCCGGGCGGGCGAGTGGTGATGATTAGCTTTCACTCGTTGGAGGACCGGCTGGTGAAGGACAGTTTTCGCGAGAGCGCGAGGCTGGGCGAGTTGGAGATTTTGACGAAGAAGCCAGTGACGGCGATTGAACAAGAAGCGCTGAGAAATCCAAGATCAAGAAGCGCGAAGTTGAGAGCGGCTGAGCGGATTGAGAAGAGCTCAGCGAAGAAGTACAAAAGGTTTTAGAGATCGGGCCGGGGTTGTCCTGCCGTGCTTTCAGGCGAAAGACAACCAATGTTTCAAAATTCCCTTCCCCCATCAGCAACCCCGGCCCGGGTTGCACTCGCAAAGCGAGTCGGGGAAAAGGGATGAAGAGTTTGAGATTGCAAGGCGGAGGATGCGCGATGGCGACGATGGCGATTGGCGGACAAGAGATGGCGGAGATGCAGGCGAGGCCCAGCGTGCGGCGCGGGGCGAGTGTCGCTGAGCGGAACCGCGAGCTGTTCGAGCAGCAGCGCGCGCGCCGTCGTGGACCGACGCCTGAGATGTTTTTCGCCAAGCACATCGACAACAGCCGGATTGTGAAGGCGGATGATCCAGAGCGGCGCAAGGAGATGCGCAGCTTCACGATCGCGATGACGATGTTTTTTCTGTTGACGATGGTGTATGTGTGGCAGCACTTTTCGGCGATTGAAGTGGGCTACCGGGTAGAGGCGCAGAAGACGGCGGTGGCGCAGTTGCAGGAGAAGAATCGGCAACTGGAGCTGACCGAGGCGCAGTTAAGCGATCCGGGCCGGATTGACAAGATTGCGAAGCAGCTGGGACTCGACACACCGCAGCCGGGACAGGTGGTGCAGCCGGATGGGATGAGCGGCACGGCGGCAGTGATGGCGCAGGCGCGGATTCCGGGACTCACGGAAAAGCTGACGGGCAACTAGGGGTTCGCGATGGCCAGGATGCGTCGCGGAGAGTTTGAGTCAGGAACAGGAATTCCAGGATGAATGAGACGTCGCGTCAGAAGCTTACCGCACCGATACGCAGGGTGCGGTTTGTCTATGTCGCGATGTTTTTCTGTTTCTGGGCAGGCGCGATTGCGGTGCGGTTGACGTGGCTGCAAGTGGTGCAGCACGGCACCTGGGTCGAGCGCGCCAAGCAGCAACAGCAGCGGACGTTTGAAGTCGCGCCGCACCGGGGTGTGCTGTACGACCGCAACATGCATCCGCTGGCCATGACGGTGCTGGTGGACAGTATTTATGCGGTGCCCAGCGAGCTGGGAGACAATCGCGCGGATGATGCGGCGCTGCTGGCCAGGATCGTGCACGCCGATCCGCTGGATGGCTTCACGAAGGAGAAGGAGATCGATGCGCGGTTCAATGCGTCGAAGCATTTTGCGTGGGTAGCGCGCAAGGTGACTCCCGATATTGCGGCGCGCGTGCAGCAGCTTAATCTGAAGGGAATTTATCTGCAGAAGGAGTTCAAGAGGTTTTATCCCAATGGGGATCTGGGGTCGCACGTGCTGGGGTATGTGGGCACCGATGACAACGGGTTGGGTGGGTTGGAGGCGAAGTTTGATGAAGAGCTGCATGGACAATCGGGGCATGAGTACACGGCGATCGATGCCAAGCGGCATGTGCTGGGATCGGATGAGAGCGATCCAATTCCGGGAGAGAATCTGCAGCTGACGATCGACTCGAATATTCAGCACATGGCCGAAGAGGCGCTGGATAAACAGATGGCGAAGGTGAAGGCTTCGCACGGGACGATTGTGGTGCAGGACCCGAATACGGGGCAGATCCTGGCGCTGGCGGTGAGTCCGCGGTTCAATCCGAATGATGCGATGCATGTGGATCCGCAGGACCTGACCGATCTTGCCGTGAGTGACGTGTATGAGCCGGGGTCGACGTTCAAGCTGGTGACGTACTCGGCTGCGATTGATGCGGGGAAGGCGAAGCCGACGGACATGGTGGATTGCCAGGGCGGCGCGATGACGATGTACGGGCGGACGCTGCATGATGTGAAGACCGACCACTTCGGGGTGGTGACGGTGCAGAAGGCGCTGGAGGTTTCGAGCGACGTGGGCGCGGCGAAGATGGCGCTGAAGGTGGGTCCGGACACGTTCTACAAGTACATCAAGGGGTTTGGATTTGGAGACCGGAGCGGAGTGGAGTTGCCGAGCGAGACACGTGGTTTGCTGGCGCCGCCGCGGAAGTGGGGATCGACGAGCATTTTGTCGATTGCGATTGGACAGGAGGTGGCGGTAACGCCGGTGCAGTTGGTGTCGATGGTGTCGGCGATTGCGAACGGGGGCGTGTATCTGCCGCCGCACATTCTTTTGCAATCGAGCGACGCATTGAACGGAGGGCAGCACATGGTGGCGAGCGCGTTCCATCCTGCGGATGCGCTGCCGGCGACGTTGCCGGACGGAGCACATCGGGTGATCAGCGAGGCGACCTCGTCGACGATGCGGCAGATGATGGCGGGCGTGGTGACGGAGGGGACGGGCAAGGCGGCGCAGTTGAACGGATACAGCTCGGCGGGAAAGACGGGCACGGCGCAGAAGGTGGATGAGGTGACGCACACGTACTCGCATACGAAGGTGGTGGCGAGCTTTGCGGGATTTGCGCCGGTGAACCATCCGGCCATCTCGGTGACGGTGGTGATCGATCAGCCGACCGTGGGGATTCTGTTTGGCGCGGAGGTGAGTGCGCCGGTGTTTCGCGAGGTGGCGCAGGAGGTGCTGGAGTACCTGGGCGTGCCGCATGATCAGGCGTTGAAGTCGGCGCAACAGATGAAGGAAGCGCAGAACGCGGTGGATCTGGATGATGTTCCGGATCAGCACCTGGGGGATCTGACTGCGGAGTTCGACGAGGTGAACAGTTTGCCGGCGGATGATCCGCTGCGGCAGCCGGCGAACGCGGCGGCGATGGCGGAGAATCGTAATGCGGACGCTGCGTTCGAGGAGGCGGCGAAAGAGAAGCCGAAGCCAGCCGGGCTGGCGGCGCTGCCGGACAAGGTGCTGGAGGCAATTCATAAGCGCGGCGGCGCGTCGGCGGGTGCGCCGGAATTCACAGCGCGCGAGGAGACGGTGAGCGCCCCGGTGATTCGGCCGCAGGTGCAGGTGCGGGAGAATGGGGCGGTGGTGGTTGATCCGGGGAAGCGTGTGGCGGTGCCGGATTTTCATGGGAACGATCTGCGGTCGGTGGTGGAGCGCGCGGGCGGGCTGCGGCTGCGAGTGCGGACGCTGGGCAGTGGGCTGGCGATGGAGCAGGCTCCGTTGGCGGGGACGCTGGTGCCGCTGGGGACTGAGATCGTGGTGCGGTTTACGCGGTAAAAGCAGGGGATAGAGTGTAGAGGATAGAGGATAGAGAGGGCCTTTGCGGGCCTAGAATTGACTTATGCAATGGAGTGAGGCGGTGGCGGGAGTGCGCACGGTGGAGACTGCCGGGCGGGGCGATGTGGAGGTGCGCGGCGTGCAGTATGACTCGCGCAAGGTCAGCGCGGGCGATGTGTTTGTGGCGATGCGCGGTGGGACTTCGGATGGGAACAATTTTATTGATGCGGCGATTCGCAAGGGTGCGGCGGCTGTTGTGACGGACTCGCTGGAGAGGTTTGTGGATCTGCGGACGCAGCAGCCGGAACTGGCGCTGGCGTTGGTGGATCGCGAGGAGAATGGTGGGAGAAGGGCGCTGGCGGAGATTAGCTCGGCGGTTTTTGGTGTTCCTGAGAAAAAGCTCAAGGTCAGCGCGGTGACGGGGACGAATGGGAAGACGACGACTGCGTTTCTGCTCGAGCAGATGCTGAGGAGCGTGGGGCGGAAGTGCGTGCTGTTGGGGACGATTGAGACGCATGTGGGCGATGTGGTGCGGGAGAGCGAACATACGACTCCGGAGAGCCGGGATGTGCTGGCGTTGTTTGCCGAGGGCGTGAGGGCGGGGTGCACGGAGGTGGTGATGGAGATGTCGAGCCACGCGCTCGAGCAGGAACGGGTGTGGGGGATTCCGGTGGATGTGGCGATGTTTACGAATCTGACGCAGGATCATTTGGATTATCACGGGACGATGGAGAAGTATGCTGCGGCGAAGGCAAAGTTGTTTGAGGGCGTGGGAGCTGGGGCGCCGCGCGTGGCGGTGATTAATGCGGATGATGTGTATGGGGCAATGATGCAGGGTGCGGCTGGCGGTGTGGGGACGGTTTGGACGTATGGCCATCGTGGGGCTGCGGATTTTCTCGCGAAGGATGTGGCGCTGAGCGCGCGCGGTGCGACGTTTGAGTTGGTTTCACCGGAAGGCCAGCGCGGGGTGAAGTCCCCGCTGTTTGGGTGGTTCAATGTGGACAACCTGGTGGCGGCGATGGCGGCGGCGGTGGCGCGCGGATTGACGCTGGATGAGGTGGTGCGATGTGCGGCGACGATTCGGCCGGCGCCGGGGCGGTTTGAGCCAGTGCCCAACGAGCTTGGGTTTACGGTGGTGGTGGATTATGCGCATACCGATGATGCACTCGAAAACGTGATTGGATTTGCGCGCAAGCTGGTGGGCGATGGGCGGGTGATTACGATGTTTGGGTGTGGTGGGGATCGGGATAAGACGAAGCGGCCGAAGATGGGGCGGGTTGCTGGGGAGGGTAGTGATTTGGTGGTTGTGACTAGTGATAATCCGCGCAGTGAAGATCCGTTGGCGATCATGGAGGAGATTTTGGTGGGGGTACGGGAGACGTCGGTGAAGTGCCTGGTGGAGGTGGATCGGCGGGTGGCGATTGGGGTGGCGATTCGTGCGGCGCGGGTGGGGGATATTGTGTTGCTGGCGGGGAAGGGGCATGAGAAGACGCAGACGTTTGCCGGTGGGGCAGTGCACTTCGATGATGTGGAAGAGGCGGAGAAGGTGTTGCGGGAGATGGGGAAAGCAGATTCACAGAGGGAATGACAGAAAGGAAGGCAAGGGCGAACGCAGAAGCAGATTCCCAAAGGGAATGACAGAAAGAAAGACAACGGCAAGAGCCAATACAGGGGTCTCTCCACTGCGTATCACAGAGACAACGACGTGATGCTCCGGTCGAGATGACGAGATTTATGGGTGGGTAAGGATTGGATGGAGGTGATGGCATGAGGCTGACGCTGGGACAGATTGCGGATTGGATTCATGCGGAGGGTGAGTTTGATACGAGGCGGAGGCAGTGGGGTACTCGATTGACTCGCGGACGATTGGTGCGGGGGAGTTGTTTTTTGCGGTGCGCGGAGAGCGGGTGGATGGGCATGATTATGTCGAGACGGCGCTGGCGGATGGGGCGGTGGCTGCCGTCGTGAGCATGCGGTGGTTGAAGCCGGCGCTGGTGGACGAGGCGCGGCTGTTGAGGGTTCCGGATACGGATGCGGATTGTGTGCTGGGGTCGATGCAGATACTGGCGAATCGCGTGCGGCGGGCCTGGGGTGGGCGCGTGATCGGGGTGACTGGGTCGGCGGGAAAGACTACGACGAAGGAATGTATTGCGGCGGTGCTGGCGACGAAATTCAAGGTGCTGAAGACGGAAGGGAATTTCAATAATCATTTTGGATTGCCGCTGACGCTGTTGCGGCTGGAGCCGGAGCACGAGGTGGCCGTGCTCGAGATGGGGATGAATCATGCGGGGGAGATTCGCGCGCTGGCGAAGATCGCGGAGCCGAATTGGGCGGTGGTGAGTAACGTGGGGCCAGTGCACCTGGAATTTTTCGCGGATGGGATTGAGGGGATTGCGCGGGCGAAGTATGAGCTGGTCGAGGCGCTGCCCGCGGATGGGATTGCGTTTCTGAATGCGGATGATGAGCGGGTGCGGGAGTTTGGGAAGGGCATGGGCGAACGCGTCGTGCTGTTTGGGACCAGCGAGAAGGCGGCGGTGCGGGCCGTGCAGATTGACGATCATGGGCTGAGGGGAACGGAGTTCGAGTTGGTGGCGGGAGCGCGGCCGATGTTGTGGCCGATGGTGCTTCACCTGCCGGGAAGGCACAACGTGCTCAATGCGCTGGCGGGGTATGCGGTGGGGCGTTGGAGCGGCGTGGAGCAGTTCGATGCGGTGGGTGCGTTGGAGCGGATGCGGCCTGGGGAGAAGCGCGGAAATTTGATCGAGTGGGGCGGCGCGGAGATTGTGAATGACACGTATAACTCGAATCCTAAGGCGCTGGAGGGGATGGTGGAGGCGCTGAGGAAGACGGAGGCGAAGCGGCGGATTGTCGTGGCGGGCGAGATGCTGGAGCTGGGGCCGGAGGGTGCTCGGCTGCATGAGGCTTGCGGGCAGGCGATGGTGGGCGTGGATGTGGTGGTGGGGGTGAGGGGGTTGGCGCGGGAGATTGTTGCGGGGGCGCGGGCATTGGGCGTGAAGGCGGAGTTTGTGGAGGCACCGGAGATGGCGGGGGAGTGGATGCGGGATAATCTGCGGGAGGGCGATGTGGTGTTGCTGAAGGCTTCGCGGGGAGTGCGGCTGGAGCGGGCGTTGGAGGTACTGGGTTCGGCGAAGGGGCGGACTTAAGTACAGAAGCAGATTCCCAGGGGGAATGACAGAAAGAAAAACAAAGGCATGAGCGTACAGAGGGAGATTCCCCGCGGTGGTTACGTGAAGGAATCACAGAGCAAGCACAAGGTTGGGCGGTAAGATTAGCGGAGAACTGCGGCTGCACGATCCGGTTCGACGATACAGACGAGGCAAGATCCGTTGCTCTATTGGTTGCTCTATCAAAAGTTGTTTCCATACTTTCCGGTGTTCCGGATCTTCCGCTATGTAACGTTTCGCTGCGCGTTTGCGAGCATGACGGCGATGCTGATCGGCCTGCTGATTGGGCCGTTCGTGATTGAACGGCTGCGGGAGTTTCAGATCGGGCAGTTCATTCGCGAGGATGGACCGCAGAGTCATCAGAAAAAAGGCGGCACACCGACGATGGGCGGGGTGCTGATTTGTATTTCGATCCTGGTGCCGACGTTGTTGTGGGCGAACCTGACCAATCCGTATATCTGGATGGTGATGTTGTCGACGCTGGCGTTTGGCGGGATTGGGTTTGCCGATGACTACATCAAGGTCGTGAAGAAACGGAACCTCGGGCTGACGTCGTGGCAGAAGCTGGCGCTGCAACTGCTGGTGAGTGGAGCGATTGCGATTACGCTGCTGGTGTTGCGGGGCGAGCATGCGTACTCGACGCGATTGATGGTGCCGTTTGTTAAGCGCTTCCGGCCGGACTTGATTATCAGCAGTTTGCTGAGCTATCCGCACCTGTGGCCGCTGGCGTTTGTGCCGTTTGTGATCTTCGTGATGCTGGTGATTACGGGGTCGAGTAACGCGGTGAATTTAACGGACGGGCTGGACGGGCTGGCGATTGGGTGCACGATTATTGCGGCGGGCGCGCTGACGGTGCTGACGTATGTGAGCGGGCATGTGGTGTTCGCGGATTATCTTGAGCTGCAGCGCATGCCGATGGTGAGCGAGCTGACGATTTTTTGCGGTGCAATGGTGGGGGCGAGTATCGGTTTTCTTTGGTACAACGCACATCCGGCTGAGGTGTTTATGGGCGATGTGGGGTCGCTGGCGCTGGGTGGGGTGATTGGGACCGTCGCGGTGATTATCAAGCAGGAGCTGCTGCTGCCGTTTATTGGTGGCGTGTTTGTGCTCGAGATCATGAGCGTGATTTTGCAGGTGGGGAGTTATAAGCTGCGGAATGGGAAGAGGATTTTCAGGATGGCGCCGCTGCATCATCATTTTGAGTTGATGGGGTGGTCGGAGTCGAAGGTGATTACGCGGTTTTGGATTACGGCGCTGGTGTTTGCGCTGTTTGCGCTGACGACGCTGAAGCTGAGATAACGCAGAGCGTAGAGAATAGAGTGTAGAGCGTAGAAGAGGCGAGGCTGCATGTTGGAGTTGAAGAATAAGCGCGTGTTGGTGGTGGGGCTGGGGAAGAGCGGGTTGGCGGCGGCGCGGTTTTTGAAGACGCTGGGCGCGCGGGTGACCGTGAGCGATGCGCGGCCTGCGACGCTGATTGCGGAGCTTTCGGAGTTGCTGGACCAGGGGTTCATGGTGGAGGCGGGGAGCCATGGGTTGCTGACGTTTCGGCGGCAGGATTTGATCGTGGTGAGTCCGGGGGTGCCGATGTCGACGCCGGAGTTGAAACAGGTACGGGCGATGGGGGCGCATATTATCGGCGAGCTGGAGTTGGGGTTTGAATATTTGAAGGGCGAGGTGGTGGCGGTTACGGGGTCGAATGGAAAGACGACGACCACTACTTTGATTGGGGAGATTTTGAAGGCGGCGGGACGGGCGACGCTGGTGGGCGGGAATATTGGGCGGCCGGTTACGGCGATGGTGGAGGAGAGCACGGCGGAGAGTTGGAGCGTGCTGGAGGTTTCTAGTTTTCAGCTGGAGACGGTGGAGACGTTCAAGCCGCGGATTGCGCTGGTGCTGAATATTACGCCGGACCATTTGGATCGGCATGGAACGTTTGAGGCGTATGCGGCGCTGAAGGCTCGGATTACGGAGTTTCAGACGGCGGAGGATTTTCTCGTCTTGAATGGCGAGGATAAAGAGACGCAGATGATTGCGGCCAAGACGAAGGCGCAGGTGTACTGGTTCAGCGGGCGGCGGCCGATGAAGCAGGGAGCGTTTGTGCATGGCGAGTCGATCCTGTTTGTGGCGCGCGAGGGAGCGAAGGCGGAGCCGGTGATGCCGGTGGCGGAGATTTCGCTGGCTGGGGCGCACAACGTGGAGAACGTGTTGGCAGCGGTGTGCGCGGCTCGGCTGGCGGGGGTGGAGAGCGAGACGATTCGGGCGGCGGTGCGGGACTTTAAGGCGGTCGAGCATCGGCTGGAGTTTGTGCGCGAGGTGGGCGGCGTGCGGTACTACAACGACTCGAAGGCTACGAATGTGGACGCGACGATGAAGGCGGTGGAGGCGTTCGCGGGTGGGATTCACTTGATCCTGGGCGGGAAGGACAAGGGATCGGATTATAGGGTGCTGGAGCCGCTGCTGCGCGCGCGGGTGAAGACGGTTATCACGATTGGTTCCGCGGCAGAAAAGATTGAGCACCAGCTCGACGGGGTCGTAAAGATAGAGAGAGCGGAGACGCTGCAGCGGGCTGTGGCGTTTGCGCACGAAGCGGCTGTGGCGGGCGATACGGTGCTGCTGGCTCCGGCGTGCGCGAGCTTCGATCAGTTTGAGAATTATGAGCAGCGCGGTCGCGTGTTCAAGGAGCTTGTGGCTGCGTTGTAGAGGCAAAAGCGAAAGAAGAAGCAGATTCCCAGAGGGAATGACAGAAAGAAAAGCACGGGCAACAACAAATACCAGTGCCAGGGCAACACCGAGGGCGCTGACGCAAAGGGCGCAAAGGAAAGCGCTAAGTTTCGCAACGTAGAGCGAATGGGTGTAGAGAGAGATGGCGAAGCGGGTTGGCGTCGATAAATGGTTGTTTGGAACGGTGCTGCTGCTGGTGCTGTTTGGATTGGTGTCGGTGTTTTCGGCTTCGGCGGTGATTGCGAAGGCTACGCTGGGATCGCCGTATGCGTACGTGATGAAGCAGGCGGGGTTTGCGCTGGCGGGGATGGTGGCGCTGTTTGTGCTGATGCGCGTGGACTATAGGAAGTACAACAACCCAAAGCTGATCTTTCCGTTGATGGCGATTACGGGGCTGCTGTTGCTGGCGGTGTTTGCGTGGGGCGGGATGAATGGGGCGCATCGGTGGGTGCGGATTCCGGGGTTGGGAACGCTGGAGCCGTCGGAGCTGGCCAAGCCGGTGATCGTGTTGTTCCTGGCGTGGTTTCTGCAGACGCGGATCCATACGATCGACAACGTGAAGGAGACGATTCTGCCGGCGGTGGTTCCTCCGCTTTTGTTTGTCGGGCTGATTTTGCTGGAGCCGGATTTAGGTACGGCGCTGGTGTGTGCGGCGGTGTTGATGCTGATGCTGTTCCTGGCGGGGATGCAGATGAAGTGGCTGCTGGTGGGCGCGGCGGCGGCTTCGCCGGTCATGTATTACATGCTGTTTCACGTGGCGTGGAGAGCGAAGCGCATGCTGGTGTTCCTGCATCCCGAGGCGGATCCAAAGGGCGCTGGATTTCATATTATGCAGTCGCTGATCGCGGTGGGGACGGGCGGGATTCGCGGGCTGGGATTGATGGAAGGGCGGCAGAAGCTGTTCTATCTGCCAGAGCCGCACACGGATTTTATCTTCGCGAATATCTCGGAAGAGCTGGGGCTGCTGGGCGCGCTCTGCGTGCTGGCGGCGTTCTGCATATTGGGGTATCGCGGGCTGAAGGCGGCGTTCCTTTCGACTGACCCGTTTGCGCGGTTCCTGGCGTTTGGGTTGACGACGATTATCCTTGTGCAGGCGTTCTTCAACATGAGCGTGGTGCTGGCGCTGCTGCCGACCAAGGGAATTCCGCTGCCGTTTATTTCTTCGGGCGGAACGAGCGTGTTTGTGACGCTGGCGTGTATGGGCGTGCTGCTGAATGTGACGCGCGAGATCGATTGAGAACAGGGTGTAGGGGATAGAGTGTAGAGGATAGTGAAAGACGACGCGTTGCGGGTGATGATCGCTGGTGGCGGGACGGGTGGGCATGTGGTGCCGGCGCTGGCGATCGGGCGGGAGCTGCGCGATGTGCATGGGGCCGAGGTTTGGTTTGTGGGGACGGCGCGCGGGTTGGAGACACGGCTGGTGCCGGAGGCGGGATTTCGGCTGGAGCTGGTGCGTTCCGGGCAGTTGAAGAATGTGAGCGTCGCGACGCGGTTGCGGACCATGATGGATCTGCCGCGGGGCGTGTTGCGCTGCGTGTCATTGCTGCGGGAGTTTAAGGCACAGGTGGTGGTGGGGGTGGGTGGCTATGCGAGCGGGCCGGCGATGATTGCGGCTCTGCTGTTGCGGATTCCTACGCTGGCGTATGAGCCGAATGCGGTGCCGGGGATGACGAATCGGGTGGTGGGGAAACGGGTGAGCGCGGCGGCGGTCAACTTTGGGCAGACGGCGAAGTACTTTCGCAATGCCGAGGTGACGGGGGTTCCGGTGCGGCCGGAGATCTTTGCGTTGCCGGCGAGGCCGGTGGACGCGGCGCCTCGGCTGCTGGTGACGGCTGGGAGTAATGGTGCGCTCATTTTCAATGAGACGATGCCGTTGATTGCGGCTCGGCTGCTGGAGGATGTGGCGGGGCTGACGATTGTGCACCAGTCAGGGCCGAGGCAACTGGAGACTACGCGGGCCGCGTATGCAGCGAGTGGAGCGGATGCCGCGCGATGGGTGGTGGAAGCGTTTCTGACGGATATGCCACAGCAGTATGCGGCCGCGGATGTGGTGCTGGCGCGGTCAGGAAGCACGGTGGCGGAGTTGTGCGCGGCAGGGAAGCCGTCGCTGCTGGTGCCGTTTGCGGGAGCGGCGGATGATCACCAGCGGAAGAATGCCGAGGTGCTGGTGGAGGCGGACGCGGCGGAGATGTTGTTGCAGCGGGAGGTGACACCGGAGACGCTGCTAGCTGCGCTGGTTGGATTGCTGACGGATGCGCCGAGGCGCGCCGCGATGTCGGAGAGAGCGCGTTCGCTGGCGCGGCCAGGAGCGCTGCAGCGGATTGCGGAAATGGTGTTGCGGCTGGCCGGGCGATAAATTCGGGAACAAAGAAGAAGGGCTGAGGAATTTATCCTCAGCCCTTGATTCTTGTTGGTCAGCAGATTCGCTGATTAGTGATGTCCGCCGCCGCCACCACCGTGACCACCACCGCCGCCGTGTCCGCCGCCACCGCCGCTGTAGTGACCGGCGCCGCCGCTGTAGTTGCCATGGCTTGCGTTGCCGCCGCCGTAGCTGCCGCCGCCGTAACTGCCGTGGCTTGCATTACCGCTGTAGCTGCCGTGGCTTTCGCCACTGTAGCCTCCGCGGCTGGCGCCGTTGATGCCAGAGCCACGGTAGCTGCTGCCGCCGCCGTTATAGCTGGTATGGGCGTAGGAGGCTCCGCCGGCATGGCCGCCGAATCCGCCGCCATGGTAGCCGGCGTACTCCTGGTGATAGGTGTTGCCGTGGAAGCCGGCGCCATAGTGGCCGTAGGCGCCGTTATACCAGAAGTGGCCTCCGCGCCAGTAGCCGCCGTAGAAGCCGATGCCGAAGTAGCCCCAGCCGTAGTTGATGCCGCCATAGTAGCCGATGGTCAGGCCCCAGTAGCCGGGATACCAGCCGTAGTAGCCACCACCGTAGCCCCAGTAGCCGGGGGTCCACAGGGCTCCGGAGTAGGGAGGAAGCACCCAGGCGCCGTTGACCCAGTAGTAGCTGTTACCGCCCCAGGCCCAGTAGCCGGGCGTCCAGAGGTAGCCGTCGCCGGGGATTTCTGGCTGATCATAGACAGGGATGGGCGGGGGTGCGACGTTGGCTTGGATTGCGGGTGGGCGAGGAGCCTGATAACCCTGGTCGTCCTGATCCTGAGGATACTGGCCCTGAGGAGGAGGAGGAGGCTGGCCCTGGTACGTCTGAGCCTGAGGGTCCGAATAGTTTTGCGCGTGCGACGCTGGCGCGGCCATGAGTGCGGCTGTGCCGATTGTCAGCGCGGTGAGAGAGATGCGAAGTGGGTGGGTGAGTTGCATGGAATCCTAACCTTCCGGCCGGCGTTCGCAAGATTGTAGCAAGGTCTGCGAGGGCGGCGAGGAGAGTCCGGATGGTTGGTTCTCCGAATCCGGCTCTCGATCAGATTAGACACGTATTTAAGGCAATTTGTTTCGGTGTCTGAGGACTGATTTCAAGAATTGCACGCGGTTGCTGATCGCCGCCTCCCCGGTTGGGGCCGCGGAGGGAATCTTGGCGTGGGTGGGGGTACGCCCTCCCCCTCAGAGGTGAAAACGGGGGATAAGCAATTGATAATGAGGCGGTTAAGTGGCAAGGTCCTTGTGGGTTTGCGAGTGAAAATGGCTCGTAACTATTCTATCCAGAAGGCTTACGGGGAAAATAGGTATTCTAAAGGGGTTAGGTTCCGTTCGGGCAGGATTGGGATGGTGGTGGTAACGGATGGTGGGGGCGATCTCTATTGTAGTTGGTGGGTGGGGGGTACTATGCCAAGTTTTGAAAATATAAATCGCCAGTGTTGACAGGGGTTTTGGCGATTTTCTAGGGGTTTCGGGGGTTGACAAGGTTTGAGGGCAAGCGGGCGAAGTTTCCGATAGCGCCGTTTTGCGGGGAATCTCGAATCCGAGAACCCTCGATGAGTGGCTCGGCCTGTTGGCGACAGTCGACAGGAAGACCGGCTTGTTCATTAGACATCCGCATGTCAGTGGCAAGCGCGGGAGTTCGATAGACGGTTCGATTGACAACCTATTTGAATTGCTGGAGCTTAGCGTTCTCCTCGGACAGGAAGGCCGATCTTGCAGTGGAATCAAAAGAGGGATCGGCGGGCGCAAGAGCGATCGCTCGCTCAATCGCGCCCTTCGCACTTTTCTTATCTCCGACTGCGCCGAAGGCGTCGGACAAGCTGTCTTGCGCGTTCGCGCTTTGCGGGTGGGCCCAGGCATTCAATTGAAATACCGCCAGAGCATCCTTTGATCGTTGCTGTCCGAGAAGGTTGTAGCCCCATGTGTTGAAGCGATCTACATTCATGCACGACGCGAGTGCGTCTTGTCCGCAACTGACGGTGAAGGCAGACTCTGCGGCATCGAGGCCTTTGCTGGCAGCGAGCGCCGCGGCCTCCAGCGGCGACGGCGGAGGTGGAACAGCGCTTTCATGTCGAATAGTGATTCCGCTCCTCTGCTGCATCTCGCGTTCCGTCATGGCCATTGCCGTGGAATCTGACTTCAAGTCTGCGTCGAGTGTGGAGAGCACGATTCTGCATACGGCCTGGTAGCCAGCGCGACCTGTCTCGCGATTCCAGCCGTTGAGTGGATAACCGGTTGGGAGTGGCGAATGAAAATACGCTCCAATCATGGCAAACGAAGTGAAGTCGCTGTGATGCATCTTGTCGATGGTGATGAAGGTACGGTTGGCATGACGAAATGACTCGACTGCACTGAGGTTCAGTGGTTCATTGCCCTGCGCACCTCTGGCACGCCGCAGATCGAGAAAAGCAGCTCGCATCTTTCCAGGGTCATACGCGTAGGAGTTGGTCAGTGTTGAAGAGAGCCCTTCAAAGCCGTAGGTCCCATCGAGAGCGATCACGGCCGAGACGTTTGCATTGCGCATGCCCAGGATGACGGCTTCGATGGCGCCTACGCTGTGTCCCATCACGGCCAGGCGCGCGCTATCTGCGTTCGGCTGATCCTGAAGTACGGACCAGGCAAACTCCATGTCACGGACTGTGGCTTCAAAGTCGTTCGAGGTGCGCGATTGAAAGGTCTCTTCATCGGATGGGCCAATCAAGGAGATGCTGGCGACGATGTAGCCGTGGCTTGCGAGATACTCGGACATGATGGCATTGGAGTTGATCGGAGCACTCAATCCAGCGAAGTAAAGCACCACAGGGAAACGCCCTGCGGCTGGCTGGGCATTTCGATATGCGTTCATCGTGAGCGACTGCAGTGCAGAAAGCTCGCTGTGTGGGACAGAGCCTGCGGCGTCGCCGCGGCTGCGTTGCTTCATGATGCCATTGAGTTGGGTGAAGTTCTGCGGAGCACTCTGATCCACGTAGTCGGCGAAGGTCATCCTCTTGTCCGATGAGCCTGCGTTCGCTGGATACCAGATGCTGATCTGGATGGGCCGCCCATCTAAATCAGGGGAAAATGCGCCGGTGTAGCTTCGGGTGGATTTCCAGGTGCGTGAGTTGTCGTACCGGAAGATGCTCTTAAATCCGGCGCTGTAGGTCCCGGGCCGCAAATCTCCCCACACAGGAAAGTCGGCTGTCGTCGCGGAACCGGCAGGTGGCATCGCCGCCTGACCTGGTGCAAGAGAGGCCGTTGTGGCAAGCATGAACGATATGACACAGATCCGATGGAATGGTGCTGGCATAAAAGCACATACGATCACGAAGGTTCGGTGGTTCCTCACTACCGAAATTTCGTCGACTCTCTCAATTGGCGCATTATCGCCGAGTCACTCATCGACGAAGGCAGAGTCTTCAGGGGAGGTTCCTGCAAAATCACGTTATCGGCAAGTTCGCTGCTACGACTGTTTATGGTTTAGGTGGGGATTTGGGGCCGGTGAAGAGGGACTTGGGGCAGAGGACGTGGACGCCGTCGTTGGTGTCGACGAGTTGGGTGATGTCTACGTCGCAGGCGGTGGAGATGAGGGCGTAGGCGTCGTCGCGGGAGAGGTGGGGGTAGTCGGGGTTTTGGTCGGAGAGGAAGGTAATCATGTTGCGGACGGCCATCTCGGTGGCGGTCTTTAAGTCAGGCGAAAAACCCATCGCGATGTAGGCGGTAGGGGTTTCTGCGCGGGGCCAGAGGAGGCGCTGGCGCGTGGCTTCGCCCTTGTGGAGGACGAATTGGAAGGTGCCGGTGAGGAAGGTTTCGAGGGCGGTGATGTCGACTTCGCCGTTGCCCTGGCCGGCGTGGCCGTCACCAGCTTCGAAGAGGGCGCCTTCGGCGTGGACAGGGTAGAAGATGACGGAGCCAGCGGTGAGCTCCTTGTTGTCCATGTTGCCGCCGTGCATCCAGGGGGGCGCGGAGTTCCACTTGCCGGCGGACTCGGGTGGTGCGATGCCCATGGAGCCGAAGAAGGGACGGAGAGGAATGGTGATGCCGGAGGCGAAGTCCGCCGTCATCTTCTCGCGGTTGAGGGGGATGATTTTGGTGCGGCCGTAGGGATAGTCGTCGGGGAGGAAGCCGCGGCCGGCGCCGAAGCCGTTGCAGGCGAAGTCAGTGGTGATGTCGATTTTGAGGACGCGGACTTCGAGGATGTCGCCGGGTGCTGCATCGGCCACTGCTACCGGGCCAGTCAAGATGTGGCCGCCGGGGCCGCGGTCGGATGCAGGGACGCCGGCGTAGAGGGGAGCTAGCCAGGCGGGGATTCTGTCGGGGGCGACGCCTTCGGACTGGAGGCGCTCGGGTGGGCCGCAGGTGGAGGCGGTCTGCATGATGACGGTGTCGCCGGAGTGAACGGTGAGGACGGGCTTGGCGTGCGCAGAGTAATAGCCCCAGGCAACGGTGGAGGGCGTGGCCAGGAGGGTGTGGGTGGTCTGGGCATATAGGGGCGCGGCGAGGACGGCGGCTAGGAGGAGGTGGGCTGGGCGCATGAGTTTGTATAGCATGCACAAGGTCCGAGGGTGGGACAATACATAGCGATGAAGACTTCGGGATTGCCGGAACATGCTATGTTTGCGCCTTCGCAGAGGGTGCACTTTATTGGGATTGGCGGGATTGGGATGAGTGGGATCGCGGAGATCCTGCTGACGATGGGGTATGCGGTTTCGGGGTCGGACCTGCGGGCGTCGGCTACTACGGAGCGATTGGAACGGTTGGGGGCTGTGATTTATTTGGGGCATGCGGCGGGCAATGCTGCGGCTAGTGATGTGGTGGTGACTAGCTCGGCGGTGGCTAGGGATAATCCTGAGGTGGTGGAGGCGCGGGCGCGGAAGATTCCGGTGATTCAGCGGGCGGAGATGCTGGCGGAGTTGATGCGGCTGAAGTATGGGATTGCGATTGCCGGGATGCATGGGAAGACCACGACGACGAGCATGGTGGCGGCCGTGCTGGCGGGCGGGGAGCTGGATCCGACGGTGGTGGTAGGCGGTCGCGTGGATGCTATGGGATCGAATGCGCGGCTGGGTCGTTCGCAATATCTCGTTGCAGAAGCTGATGAGAGTGATCGGAGCTTTCTGATGCTGTCACCGATTCTTGCGGTGGTGACGAATCTTGATCGCGAACACATGGATTCGTATAAGGACATGGCCGATGTGGAGAACTGCTTTGTGGAGTTCATGGATAAGGTGCCGTTTTATGGAGCGGTGACGGCTTGCGTGGATGACGCGCGGCTGCGGGGGATTCTGCCGCGGGTGAGGCGGCGGGTTTATACGTATGGCGCGAGCGCGGAGGCGGACTTTCGGTTGAGGATGTTGCCGGGCGAATCTGTAAACCCGGGTCCGAAAATCCGGACCCGGGGCACCCAGTTCCGTGGGGATGCGGGGGTTGGTGTAGCGGGTGGTGGGGAGGCGCATGCGCGGTTTGAGGTGAATGCGCGGGGGTTGGTGCTGGGGCCGTTTGAGCTGCATGTGCCGGGGCGGCATAATGTGCTGAATGCTACGGCGGCGGTGGCGATTGGGGTGCAGTTGGGACTTACTCCTGAGGCGATTGCTGCGGGGCTGGCTACGTTTCGGGGGGTGGATAGAAGATTTCAGGTGCGCGGCGTGGAGCGTGGGGTGACCGTGATTGATGACTATGGGCATCATCCGACGGAGATTCGGGCGACGCTGCAGGCGGCTCGGGAGTGTGGGTATGGACGGGTGCTGGTGCTGTTCCAGCCACATCGTTATACAAGGACGAGGGATTTGATGGAGGACTTTGCGGGGGCGTTTGGGGATGCCGACGCCGTGCAGGTGCTGGACATTTACGCGGCGAGTGAGTCGCCGATTGAGGGGATCACGGGCGAGACGCTGGCGGCGGCGATTCGCGAGAGGGGCGGGGGGCGCGTGATGTACGCGGCGTCGATGGCGGAGGCGGTGGAGCGGTTGGCGGAGGATGCGCGGCCGGGCGAGATGATTTTGACGCTGGGGGCGGGGAGCGTGTCGCAGGCGGGGCCGATGCTGCTGGATGCTTTGCGATCCTCCGCGGACGGCGGGAATTAAGGACGGCGTTTGGAATTAGGGTGGCAAATGTTCCTGATGGGGTACCCCGGGGAGAGGTATTTCGGCGGGGGGAGTGGGGGCCGTTATAGTTGTGGTAACGGCGATTCTTCCGCGGCCTTGCTCAGGGCCAGGCGGAGATGAAGAAGACAGGTGCGAAGCGCGTGTCCGGGTATGACTCCGGACTGGGCTCGGCGGTGCTGACGGCGCCTGAGGAGAGCTACGCTTCCGAGGCTGAGGTTCGGGGAGGGCGCAAAGGGCCGGCGCCGGCGGGCGCGCTGCAGCGCGGGTATGGTATCAATCGCTACGGGGAAGCGGGGGCTGAGAGCTCCTATCCGGACGAGTCCGAGTATGTTCCGCAGCGCGGGAAGCTGCTGCGATTTCGCAGCCTGCCGCGCAGCGTGGCCGGGCGGATCGTTCTGGGTGTCGTGGCGTTCTCGTTGCTGGCGGCCGTTGCGGTCGCGGTTGCCGGCGTGCGCTCTTACCTGATGCACGATGCGCGGTTTGTGCTGGCGAGTTCGGATGACATCCAGATCACCGGCGCGGACCACCTGACGCGCGACCAGATTGTGAGCGTGTTTGGCGCCGACCTGGAGCGGAATATCTTTCGAGTATCGCTGGGGGAGCGGCAGGCCGACCTGGAGCGGTTGCCCTGGGTGGGCCATGCGACGGTGATGCGGCTGTTGCCGAATGTGCTGCGTGTAGAGATTGCGGAGCGGACGCCGGTGGCGTTTGTGCGGCAGGGGTCGCAGATCGGGCTGGTGGATGCTAGTGGCGTGCTGCTGGATATGCCGGCGGATGCGGCCGGGGATCCGCACTATTCGTTTCCGGTGCTCACGGGATTGTCGGCGGATGAAGCGGGGTCGGAGCGCGCGGCGAAGATGGAGATCTTCGAGCAGTTTATGCATGACCTGGATGCATCGGGGCAGCGCTTGACGGAGTCGGTGAGCGAGGTGGATGTTGCGGATCCGGAGGATGTGAAGGCGCTGATTACGTCGGGAAGTTCAGACGTGCTGGTGCACTTTGGGCAGGAACAGTTTCTGCAGCGGTACCAGCAGTTCGAGGCGCATCTGCAGGAGTGGAAGCAGCAGTATCCGAAGCTGGCGTCCGCGGACATGCGGTATGAAGGGCAGATTGTGCTGGAGATGCAGGGGGATGGTAAGGCAGCGGCCGGCGGGACAGGCGCGGCGCAGACAACCAGCGTGGCGAGTCCAGCGCCGATGGTGCCAAAGCCGGTTGCGAGTGTGAAGCCTGCAGCGCCGAAGCCTGTTGCGGTGAAGCCTGCTGCAGTGAATGTCGGTGCGTCGAAGCTACCTGCGGCGAAGCCTGGCGCGGTGAATGTTGGTGCGTCGAAGCCACCGGTGGTGAAGCCTGCTGTGGTGAATGTTGGTGCGACGAAGCCGCCTGTGGTGAATCCTGACTTCTCGCATGCGGATATGCCGAAGGCTGCGGCGCCGAAGCCTGTGGTGATGAACGCCCCGGCTACGAAGCCTGCTGCCCCGAAGACCGTTGGTACGTCAAAACTGGTGACGGCGAAGGCGAGTCCGCCTGTGGCGAAGAAGCCTGTGGCGAAGCCGGTGGCTGGGAAGGCGAAGCCGGGATCTGGCATGAGCGCGGCCAATGAGAAGGTGTTTGAGCGGCTGGCGGCAGAGCATCAGGCTGAGTTGGCGAAGCAACATAAGGCGGGAACGGGGAGCGTTGCGAAAAATGCGAAGCCGGGAGCAAGTAAAGCCGGCGCTGGCAGCGTGAGCACGAAGACTGGAGCTAATCCATGAATGCAAAGATGGACAACCTGATCACGGTGCTGGACGCGGGAAGCTCGAAGAGCTGCGTGCTGGTGGCGGAGTTGATTGATGGCGTGCTGCGATATCGGGGGCATGGAATCGAGGCGTCGCGCGGAATGCGGCGCGGGGTGATCTCGGATCTGGGGCCGGCGGCGAAGGCGATCAATGCGGCGGCGTTGACGGCGGAGCGTTCGGCGAAGGCTCCGATTGAGACGGCGGTGGTTGGGGTTGGCGGGCCGCATGTGCGCGGGATGAACTCGCAGGGCGGCATCAGCATGGGCAGCCGGATGAAAGAGATTACGCGCGAGGATGTGCGGTCGTGCGATCGACCGGGCACGGAGCGTGGGTCTGGCGCCGGATAGAGAGATTCTGCACCTGTTGCCGCAACAATTTATTCTCGACGACCAGAACGGAATCCATGATCCGGTGGGGATGGTGGGGAACCGGCTGGAAGTTTGTCTGCATCTCTCAACGTGCTCAGGTTCGGCGTCGCAGAGCGCGGTGACGTGCGCGAATCGGGCGGGGCTCGAGGTAGTGGACACGGTGTTTGAAGGGATTGCTGCGGCGGAGGCGGTGCTGTCGGCCGACGAGCGCGAGCTGGGCGTTTGCGTGGTGGATATTGGCGCGAGCTCGACCGAGCTGGTGGTGTTCTTCGAAGGCAGCGTGGCGCATACCGCGGTCCTGCCGATCGGCGGGGATCACTTTACCAATGATCTTGCGGTGGGTCTGCATGTGAGCGTGGAAGAGGCCGAGCAGTTGAAGCGGATGTATGGCAACTGCGTGGTGACGTCGATTCCGCAGATGAACGAGATTGAGATTGGCAGCGACCTGGCAGTTGGAGGGCAATCGGTGCGGTTGGTGCGGCAGCGGTTTCTGGCGGAGATCCTGGAGCCGCGGGCGCGCGAGTTGCTGACCATGCTGCGCGACAATCTTCGCACCGGCGGGGTGCTGGAGGCGATGGGCGCGGGCTGCGTATTTACCGGCGGCGGCGCTCACCTGGTGGGCTTCCTGGATAACGCGGAGAGTTTGCTGCGGGTGCCGGCGCGGATCGGATATCCGGTGCCGTTGAGCCGGATGCCGCCAGAGCTGGCGAAGCCAGAGTTTTCCGTCGCGATTGGCATGTTGCTGTATACGCATCGCACGCAGGTACGCAAGGCGAGCGAAGAACAGGGACTGGCGCAGAAGCTGAAGTCGATCTTCGCGGGGAGTTTTTAAAGGCAGTGGTTAGTGGCTAGTGGTTAGTGTTTGGGTGGGCAAAGGCAGAAGCAGATTCCCGGAGGGAATGACAGAAAGAAAGGCAACGGCAAGAGCGGACGCCGGAGACTTCGGGGCTAAGGGCGAGGAAAACGGCGGTTAAGGCTGGGGAGGTGCGGCCAGAAGGCGCTGGATGACGATAGACTGGGTGTATATGAGATTTTGCAAAGGGCTGTATGCAGTTTTGATCGTACTTTTCGGATTTGGGGGTGCCGCAGCGGCACATGCCCAGGCAGGTGTGTATATCGGGTATCAGGCGACGCAGTTGCGTGGCATTACATGCTTTGAGCCGGCCCCACTGCAGTGCTCGAGCACAGGCGGCAAGGTGAACCCGGCAGGCTGGCAGGCGGGTGCGTATTACGACTTTCGCAACGTTGGGCCGATGCGGCTGGGAGTGGATTTCCGGGGTGGCGTGATGCACTCGAACAAGTCGGCGACGAGCTCGGCCGGTGGTAGCGACACGACGGTATTGGACAACGCGCTGCTGGGGGTGCGGGGGACATTTCACACGCCGATTTCGTGGCTGAAACCGTATGTGCAGGTATCGGCTGGGTATGGGCGCAGCAATGCGACGCTGCCGTTCGGGACGAGCCAGGAGCCGCCGCTGCAGCCGCGCGTGGAAGACAGCTACATCATGTATGAAGGGTTTGCCGGGTTGTCCATCCCGATCTTCTCGATCATTGACCTACGGCCGGTAGAGCTGGGGATCGGGAACATGAACCGGGTTGGCAACAGCGGTGCGGTCGTGGATGGGCCGAGTTCGGTGGGTTTGCTGTCGATTGGTGCTTCGGTTGTGTTTCATTTGCCGTCTTCCAGGTAGGTTTGTGCGACAGGTTTGGATGAGGAGACCGGTGCAGGAACGGAATGCACCGGTAACCGACTTAGGTCCACGACGGATTTCGTGAATGCACTTGAGGCGTTCGCCGTGCAGAATGAAGAGAAGTGAATCGCCAACGCCGAAGGAGATACGCTGATGCCCATGCCGCCTGAAGACACACCCGGCGTTCCGCAGGACTCGCTCGACGACAAGCAGCCGGATTCGCTGCGGATTCAATTTCACGACGAGACGCGGCGGAACGCGCGGATCAAGGTGATTGGTGTGGGCGGTGGCGGCAACAACGCCATCAACCGCATGATCGAGGCGAATGTTCAGGGCGTTGAGTTTATTTCCGCCAACACGGACGTGCAGGCGCTGGAAGGGTCGCATGCGCCGGTAAAGCTTCAGCTGGGCGTGAAGCTGACCAGCGGTTTGGGCGCGGGAGCGAATCCGGACGTGGGGCGGCGGGCGGCGCTGGAAGATTCGGACAAGATTATTGAAGCGCTCGAGGGCGCGGACCTGGTATTTGTGACGGCCGGCCTGGGCGGCGGAACGGGCACAGGCGCGGCGCCGGTGATCGCGTCGCTGGCGAGCGAGATGGGCGCGCTGACAATTGCTGTCGTGACGCGGCCGTTTGGGTTCGAAGGCAAACGAAGGGCAATGCAGGCGGAACGCGGTCTGCAGGAGCTGCTGGAGTCGGTCGACACGCTGATCGTGATTCCGAACGACAAGCTGCTCACGACCGCGAAGGATGCGGGCTTCTTTGAGAGCTTCCGGATCGCCGATGATATTTTGCGCCAGGGTGTGCAGGGAATTTCGGACATCATCACGATTCCCGGCGTGATCAATCGCGACTTCGCGGACGTGAAGACGACGATGGCCGGGATGGGCTATTCGGTGATGGGAACGGCGGTTCGGTCGGGGCCAGACCGGTCGACGGAAGCGGCAAAGGCTGCGATTGCTTCGCCGCTGCTGGAGGCAGGAGCGATCGATGGAGCGCGCGGGATCCTGATCAACATCACGGGATCGAGCAGCCTGAAGCTGAGCGAGGTCATCGAGGCGTCGTCGATTATCCAGGAGGCAGCGCACGAGGACGCGAACATTATCTTTGGCGCCGTGCTGGATGAGGATCTGGGCGACAGCGTGAAGTTTACGGTGATCGCAACGGGTTTCCGCGAGGAGATGCCGGCGCGGCGGGAGCGCATGATGGCGGCTTCGGCGCTGCCGACAGCGCATCACGAGATTGTGCCGCCGAGAGTTGTCTCGCGGCCACTGGTACCGGTGTCTACGCCGGTTGAAAAGCCGAAGGCAGCCGAGGAGACGCAGCCCTTGGTTTTCGGATCACAGGCGCAGAAACCGGCCGTTCGATTTGCGAGCGAGACTGAGGTAGAGGAGGCGCTGGGTAGCGCGGCGGTTGCCGAGCCGAAGGCGTCCACCGTCGCGACACCGCCAGTTGCAGTACCCGTAGCGGCGGCGCCGGCAGCTGCCGAAGCGGCCGTTGAGGCACCAGCGCAACGGCCGACGTATCCTGTGTCGTCGTACTACGAGACGGCGCGGCGGCAGGCATGGCATGAGCTGCCGCGGGTCGAGTACCCGCAGCATCCGGTGGAGTCTGTTGAACCTTCCGTGGCGGCTCCGGCAGAGGCGGTCGAGAAGGCGAAGGCTGCGGTGATTTCCGAGTCGGCGACTGCTCCGGTTGCCATGGTTGTGGAGCACATTCCGCAGGTGACCGAGCAGGCACCAGCGGAGACGGGATCTCCTGCGGAGACTGCGCCGGCGAAGGCGTCGGTGTTCGACGATGAGTTTTTCCGGAAGCCGAAGGAAGATGTCGCCGAGGCAAAGGCGGCCGAGAATACCGCAAACAACGCGTGGCCGGATGCCAGGGTTCCGTCGTTCGCAGGATATGCAGGGGAACCGGCCGCGGAGAACGATGAGCTGGATATTCCAGCGTTTTTGCGGCGCAAGCAGTAGACGATTGGCCTTGAGGATGATGACGCTGGAGTTTCGGGCAGCGTGGCCGATGAGATGTATTAGAAGATTGCGGTAGTTTCGTTCAGCGTGTTTTTGATCACGAACGGAACGGCCGCAAGGCATGAACGTTAGTAGATGGTCGAATTTCGGTAGAGAAGAGAGAAGATGGGACGAAGGATTTCAGGGCTGGTGATGGGGTTGGTCATGCTTGCGGGCGTGCTGAGCGCGCATGCGACGATAACGCCGGCTCGACATAGGCACAAGATGGTGGCGGCGAGCACGTCGCATCGGCTGGTGGCGCACAGCGCTGCGCGGGCGCGGGCTGGGGCGGCGTATGGGCATGCGGAGGTTGCGCATGTTGCGGGTCGTGTGTCGGCGCACGGACACGCCACGATGGTGTATGTGAGGGGCAAGCGGGCACGGGTTCGGTATTACGGGGAGCGGTTTACGGCGAGCAGCTTTACCGATCAGAATCTGCTGACGATGAATGATGTGACGGCGGGGGAAGATCCAGTGGTGCGCGCCGCGGCGATTGAGGCCCTTGGCAATATGAACGGAACGGTGCTGGCCATTGATCCTTCCGACGGGCGCATCCTGGCGATGGTGAACCAGAAGCTCGCGCTGAGCGCGGGTGCGGAGCCCTGCTCGACGATCAAGGTGGCAGTGGCGTTGTCGGCGCTAAAGGAAGGTTTGGTGAAGGCCGATACGCCGGTGAACCTGGGCGGACATTATTCGGTGGATTTGACGCATGCGCTGGCACGGTCGATCAATCTGTACTTCGAAGTGCTGGGGCGCTCGATGGGGTTTGAACGAGTAAAGCACTATGCGAATGAGTTTGGCCTGGGTGAGCTGGCGGGGTATAACATTCCCGGCGAGCACCTCGGCGTGTATCCCGATACGGTGCTGCCGGCGGCGAGTGGTGGGGTGGGACGGATGTGCTCGTTTGGCGAGAGCATCAGCATGACGCCGCTTCAACTGGGCGCGCTGGTGAGCGCGATTGCGAATGGCGGCACACTGTATTACCTGCAGCATCCGACGACGCAGGCTGAGGTTACGAACTTTCAGCCCCAGGTGAAGCGGCTGCTGGATATCAAGGATGTGATTCCGCAGATTCTGCCTGGCATGGAGGGCGCGGTCGACTTCCGCGATGGGACGGCGCGTTCGCTGCGGACGAACTTTGAGTCCTTCCCGGTGTTCGGGAAGACTGGTACCTGCTCCGATAACGGGACGCGGTTTGGATGGTTTGTGAGCTATGGCGATGCGCCGACGGGACGTATCGTGACGGTGATCTTCCTCGAAGGCGGCAGAGATACCTTCGGGCCGAAGGCAGCCGAGTTGACGGGCCAGTTCTATCGCGCGATGTTTGACCGGAACTACTTCCTGCAGTCCAAGCCGGAGACGGCTGCCCTGGTAGGGACCGGCGGCGCGGCGCAGCAGTAGGGGTGCGCATACTGCCGGACCTGTTGCATCCTAATGGATGAGGCAGTGACGCACGATGAAGATTCTTACAGCGGAAGAGATGGGTGGGGCGGACCGGCGGTCGGTTGAGGCGGGCGTGTCGGTGGAGACACTGATGCAGCATGCGGGCGACGCCGTGGCGCGGTTTTGCCTGAGACGATTCGACAGCGACGGGCTGGTGGTGGTGCTCGCCGGCAAGGGAAATAATGGCGGTGATGGGATGGTCGCGGCGCGGCGACTGGCGGAGGCTGGGCGGCCAGTGCGGGTGGCGCTGCTGGGAAAGGCGAGTGATCTAAAGGGTGAAGCAGAGCGCGCGTTTTATCGGGCGAAGCTGGACAGAGCGGGCGGCGAACCAAGCGGCGTTGAAGTGCTCGAGATTGAGGATGAGGCGGGGTTGCGGGCGGCTCTGCAGAGTGCCGCGCTGGTGATCGATGCAGTGGTGGGGACGGGGTTCAAGCCGCCGTTGCGCGGGCTTGCGGCGGTGGCGCAGGGATTGTTGGCGGAGAGCGGAGTGCCGGTGGTGGCTGTGGATCTGCCGAGTGGGTGGGATGCGGATTCGATGGAAGAGAAGGCCGAGGGGGCCTTTCGCGCGGATGCCGTGGTGACGTTTACAGCTCCTAAACTTGCGCATGTATTTGGACACTTGACGGAGGAGACGTTTGGGCCAGTAGTGGTCGCGGGAATTGGGACGCCGGCTTCGGCGATTGAGTCGGCGACCCGGCTGACGTGGGGCGGGAGCGCGAAGTCGATTGCGGAGGCGCCACGGGCGATCAACGGAAACAAGGGCCGGCTGGGACACGTGCTGCTTGTGGGCGGATCGTATGGCAAGGCGGGCGCGCCCTCCATGGCTAGCCTGGCTGCGCTGCGCACGGGTGCCGGCTTGGTGACGGCCGCAGTGCCGCGAGAGATTCTGCCGCTGGTGGCAGCGGTTGCGCCCGAGTTGATGCTGACGCCACTGGAGGAGCAGAGTTCCGATGCCAGGGTCCACGGCTCGGGGTTTGAGGTGGGTGGATTGGCGCTCGACCAGTTGGAGACCGAAGAGCTGAAGGCCCTGCTGAAGGGCATGACGGTGGTGGGGGTTGGGCCGGGGCTGGGGCAGGAGGGAACAACGCCGCAGTGGGTGCGGACGTTTGTGGGACGGGTTACGCTTCCGATGGTCATCGATGCAGATGCGCTGAATGCGCTCGCAGGGAGGACGTCGCTGCTGAAGGACGTTACGAAGAAGGGGCGGACGATTGTGCTGACACCGCATCCCGGAGAGATGGCGCGACTGGTGGATATGAGTGTGAAGGAGGTTGAAGCGGATCGCGTGGGGCTGGCGCGGCGATTTGCGACCGAGCATGGCGTGACGCTGGTGCTAAAGGGTTGGCGGTCGCTGGTGGCGCATCCGGATGGACGGATTGCGGTGAATACGACGGGGAATCCGTCGATGGCCAAAGGCGGTAGTGGAGATATTCTGACAGGGATCGTGTGCGCCATGCTCGCGCAATACCCTGATAACGTCGCGGCTGCGGTGGAGGCTGCGGTGTTTCTGCATGGCCTGGCTGGAGACTCCGCATGCCGGGCGCAGGATGAACATACGGTGCTGGCAACAGATACCGTGGGACATCTGTGGCAGGCGTTTCGCGCCCGGGTACAGGACGCGGATGGGTTGACTTGGATTGCGGGGACGGCGGGGAATGGGGTGGTGGGATGAAGGAGTGGACGCGGGAGAAGCGGTTGCGCACGCGCAGTGAGAATGGAACGCTGGCACTCGGCGAGTTGCTGACGGAGTTGCTGCCCGCGCCCAAGCTGGTGGTCTTACGCGGCGATCTGGGGATGGGAA
The DNA here is from genome assembly GCA_963796535.1 of uncultured Acidobacteriaceae bacterium. Lineage (GTDB taxonomy): Bacteria > Acidobacteriota > Terriglobia > Terriglobales > Acidobacteriaceae > Granulicella. The sequence goes on along the minus strand of CAWCMO010000022.1, from coordinate 25,272 downwards.
AGACGACCCTGGTGCGCGGGATGGCCGCTGCGCTGGGCGCTGATCCCACGGAGGTGACGAGTCCGACCTTTACGCTGGTGCACGAGTACAAAGGGCGCAAGACGCGTCTGATTCACCTGGATCTGTATCGGTTGGAGGAGGAACGGGAGATCGAAGGGATCGGGTTGTGGGAGATGGCCGAGGCTCCGGATGCGCTGATAATGGTGGAGTGGGGCGACCGGTTTGCAAGCGTCATGGAGCGGGCGGACGCAGAGATTGCGATTGGGCAGGGCGAGGCTGAAAATGAGCGACTGCTGATGCTGCGGTGGTAAGGCCCTGAGAGGAAAGCAAAAGGCCGCGAATTGATCGCGGCCTTTTGCTCGTTGGGTTTGGGCTAGCTCAATTAGGAGCGGCCGTGCCAGTCAGCGTTCGTACGGTCGCGGATGGCGATGAAGCTGGGAACGAAGATGGTGGAAGCGGAAGCGAGTGCTACGAGTGCGAGGTACATAGTGTTTCTCCTTTGGCGCGCGCGACCGGGCAGGCCGGGATTGCGGCGCTCTACTAAAGCGTTTGGTATCAGTGATGTGGTCCGTGCCGCCGGTGATGAGATCTTGACTCAGCCGTCGCGGTCGCGGGAAAGTTTAAGGCTTGTGCGGTCCCAGGAGCTCACCAGGATCGATCATTCACGGGTCGGTCGCTCAGTTTGAGGAGCGTTCCCGGGTGTTGTGCACACAACCTGTTACGTATAAGAGGTGCGAATGGTTCCATTAGACTCAAACTTTTTGTCCTCTGGTTATCGCTCTTCTTGGCCGCTATTCGCACGCAACCCCTAGTTTATTGGGAAAAACGGGGCGAATCAGGTCTGGTTTGTAATACGGGGGTTGCGGCGGGTTGGTTCCGTGAAAGGGCAGTGAATCGAATTTATTTGATTTACCGCTGCAATTTATAGCGATTTGCGGCCCTTATAGCGGTAGATGGCGCAGAGTTCGTCGCCGGTGGATCCGTATTCTTTTTGCTGGGCGATGGCGGCCATGTCGGCAGCGTGGTCGGCGGGGGACATGGGGACGAGGCCGGTCCAGAGGCGGGTGAAGGCGGGGTGGTGGTCGAGGTAGGAGTCGTGTTCGGCGTTGACGTAGAGGAGATCGAAGGGCCTTGGATTGTTGGAGATAGACTGCTCTACGTGGCGGAGGAAGCGGCGCAGGATGGGGAGTTCGAAGGGATGGAAGAGGAAGGCCAGGGTGGGCTCGGGGGGAAGGGGATGGGTGGTCGCGTCGGCGTGATGAAGGCTCAGGGGGGAGAGGGCGTTGGCTTGCAAGTCGTTGTGCCAGAGGGAGATATTGGCGTTGGCGATACGCGCGAGGTCGGCGTTGAGCTCGACCCCTTCGACGCGGAGGAAGGGGAACTGGGAGGCGAGGAGCATGGCGCGGCCTTTGCCGGCGCCGATGTCGAGGAAGACGGTGCGCTCGATGGGTTGGGGACTCGTGCGCTGGATCCAGATGTCTAACAAACCATGGAGGATAGAGGGCGCGACGCCGTAGTAGGCGGTGAGTTCGGAGACCCGTGCGTCGGTTCCTTCGGCGATGATGTGGCCGGGGATGAGGCCGGAGGTGTCGGTGCCGTGGAGCTGGTCGAAGGGATGGATGGCGGGTTCGGGCTTGGGTCTCGGCATGGAATATTCGGGGAAATCGGGTGCGTTTGGTGACGACTTAGCCCTGTTTCGGGTGACGCAGCGATGGGCTTAGCCTGGTTTCGGGTAACGCGGATTTTAGAGGATGGGAAACAGTGCGGGCAGGAGGTTGATCTGGACGCGGGAGATGGAGGGGAGGCCGAGCAGGCGATTTTCGACCTGGGCCGTGAGCTGGGCGTTCGCAGGATCGTCGGTGGCGTTGCCGGCGCCGACGGCGTGGAGGGTGATGGCTGCGATGAAGCGCGGCGGGACACCGGGGACGTTGGCGCCCGGTGCGTCGAGGTCGGGGGTGAGGGTGGCGGAACGGACGAGGCCGGCGGCGACGATGTTGGGGCCGGCGGGGGTGTAGCAGTCGCGTAGCAAGTGGAGGAGGTCGGCGTCGGTCATGAGTAGGACGCTGGTTGAGAAGCGTCCTTCCCACTGTATCGTCCCGGGCGGAGAATGAGACGGTGAGTCACGCAGAGAGAAGCGAGTTTGCCGGTACCCATCCGGTCTGCTCGCCTTCTCCAAGTCGAAGTTTCCCAAAACCCCGTTTTTCACGCATGGCAGTAGACCCAGCGTCTAGTGGACGGCGACTACTCGACTAAGGCGATGCAATCCTAGCGACTGATCCGACCGTCAACCACGACTATTGTCGCCGGCAAAGCCCAAGCTCTGTTACGGGAGATTTATCAGATAGGGTTGGCGCACACCAGAACGCGATCACGCTGGTCATGAAAATGGGAAATGCTAGGGCAAATGCCACATGAGACAGCTTCGCACTCCAACGTCTATCCAGAAGAACCCTGTTAATAACATCGTGGTCCAAGTTGAACAGGAACATACCGAAGCCGAAAATCAGCACTCCAAATGCCCAAACGAATCGAAGTCGGCTGAAATGCATCTTCTGCCAGTCCTTCTTCCAGAATTCGGTAGGGACAGGGATGCCGCAGAGACGGGCGAGCCATGGGCCAATGAAGCAGATCCAAACGTATGCGGCTAAAACGTTTCCGCACTTGAACAGTAAATCCGTCATGGACGCCTCACAGAACTCCGCCAGCGAGCTTCGATTATCTCGCAAAGCTAACGAAGTGGATACCAGAATGTCGCTGTTGAATCACCGCCAAACCAGAGTTGGTTCTAGCAGGTCCCGAAAAGTCGGGTTTTGTCTAAGTTCGCCAATATCCCTTCGCCTGAATGAACTTGGTGACGCCGTTTTTCGCGAACAGCTTCTCCATCGATCACCTGCTGCGAACTGGACAGGAGCGTCGCGCTTGGCGAAAGTAAGGATCAATCCCGTGAAAGTCTTCCTGCTTGTCCCGACAGTGAATACTCCATCACCGAGTCATCGCACCCCATTAGCAAGTGCTCCGTTCCGTCCTGCTTCCTAAGAGGGGCAAGCGCCGCACAATCCTGGTCGAGCACTTCGTCATAGACCATCTTGTTCGCACCGTCGTAAACATAAAGCTGCGTACGCTTCCACTGCTGATGGCGTACGATCGCTGCATAATAAGGGTCGCCACTCGTAAAACGAACAGGAACCCCCGCAACCTTTGGTCCCGCGTCGTCCAAAACTTCTGGTGCGGGAAGCTTGGCCAACGTTTTTCCGTCCGTCGACAACACATAGATAGACTGGTTGGTCGCTGCCAGAATCTTGTCTCGTAAGGCGCTCTGACCCCAGGCAGTAGGTGAAAACTCGCTTAGATAAATCTCCGCGTCATATAGTCCCATCACATTGCCGTACTCATCTCGCACCGTGAGCTTGCCCGGAGCATTACTATGCACGATCACGCTCCCGGAATCATCGCTGCGCGGCATGATTTCGATATGCCACACATTCCCGTCAGGCTTTCTCCAGACCTCTTTCCCATCCGGTGTGAGCAGGCGGACACCGCCGTCACCATTCATGCCTACGGCCACTCCCGGCGTATTAGCACGGCCCAACTCTCCTGCTGCGGCGTCGTCCGCGCTAATGCCAAAACCATCACTGCGGTCGGAGTAAGTCCAAAGACGATTGCCCTTGGCATCGATCAGCGATGGTCCTCCCATCGGCGAGTGAGAGCGGCAAAAGAATCTACCCTTACCGATTGGAGCGGACACAACTTCGTCGCTACAGGAATCGAAGGTAATTGTCTCTTTGAGCGATAGATCGGCTCCGAAATCGGTTGCTCCGTTTTTGCCAACCAGGGTCAGTGTCCCGTCCGCATGTTCATCTATCTCAGTGATGGTGCCAACCCCATTCGTCTTGAGATACGACGCCTTTACGAGCTCTGTCCTGCCATAGAGAACGCTAGCGGCCTTCAATTGTTCAGGAACTTTCTGCATCGCCGGTATGTCAGCAAAAAAGTGCCGCACGCGCTGATACACCACTAATCCGCCTACGCTGATGACGAACATAAAAACGATGGCTGTTGCAATGAGAGCGCGTTTCATCGTAGCCGGATTATACCAAGTGTTTCCAGCCTTCAGCCTAGCTCCTCGAAAGTCGGGTTTTCGGAAACTTCGGGGTTTCGGCTATTAGATCGAGTCCAGGTTTACAACTCTTGCGGAGTGCCTATGAGCCATTGTGCTGGCTGATCGTGTGGGAGAATCGCGACCATTCGCAGGTGGGACAGAAGGGCACAGAAGTTTATTCAGATCAGCATTTCCGCGACGGGGATTCCAGGCCATGAGCCATGGCCGGTCTTGCGCGCTCATAATTATTTGTCGTCAGGACCGAACTTTCTAAGACCGCAAGGCCTCTCTTGAGCATGCAGCCCCGAACAGAAGCGAAGGATCCCGCGACGCAAGACCAAACGCTGCTGGTGCTGCTGGCGCAGAGCGGCGACCGGGGCGCGCTGGAACAACTTCTGCGCGAGGCGTATGCGCCGTTGCGGCGGTACATTACCTATCTCGCCGGCGCTGCGTTGGCCGATGACATTCTGCAGGAGACGTCGCTGCAGATCTTTCGCAAGCTGCCGCATCTGCGCGAACCGGCGGTGTTTCGGCCATGGACATTCCGGATCGCTTCGCGGATTGCGTTCGCGCAGTTGAAGAGCGCGCGGCGGTGGCAACCGCTGGAGGATGCGCCGCTGGACCAACTGACTACGTTCGATGCGGGGATGGGTGAGCCGCCGGATGAGGGGTTTTTGCGGTTGGTGGAGAATGTGTCGCCTGCGAGCCGGGCGGTGCTGCTGCTGCGGTATCAGCAGGATTTGTCGTTGGAAGAAGCTGCTGCGATTTTGGAGATTCCAGTGGGCACCGCGAAGTCGCGGCTGCACTACGGAGTGACTATGCTTCGCAAATTTTTGACTGAGGAGAGGAAACCAGCATGAGCCCTGAATCGATTAACCCCGAAGACATGAGCGGCGAACGCGCGTTTGTGCAACAAGCCTTGGCGGACGCTGATCGGTCGGAACGAACGTCGCGCATTGTGGTTGGCGTGCTGGCTGTTCTGGCGGTCGTCGTCTTTATCTGGATGCACCTGTACATGTTTCCGCCAGAGACGCTGGCGAATTTGTTGCACTCGATTTTGCGTGTGGATCTTTTCTTTTTGGTGCTGCTGTTCGCGATCACGATGTATCTGCGGCAACAGATGAACAAGAACACGCGCACGATTTTGCGGGCGCTGGCGAATACTCGTCAGCGGTGATCAAGAAGAAGGCGGCCCGGGATAAGAAGGCATACCCCAGGGGCTAAAGCCCGGATCCGTTACGACAGTATGAGACCCAAGGCTAAAGCCTTGGGGTACCTAGAAGCAGACAGGCGGCCCGAGTGGGCCGCCTTTGCTTGCGTTGCGTGAGGGCTAGTGGGACGTCTCGCTGGCGATGCGGGCGGGCGCGAATTCATCGCCCTTGTTCCACTCCACGGTGTGGGAAGCGTTGAGGACTTGCCAGCCGAGGTCGATGCCGAAGCGGGCTAGCTTGGCGTCGCCGGTGAAGTCCCACTTGGGGTCAAAGTTGTCGGAGAAGTTGTGGTAGTGGTTGTCGTTGAAGTCCTTCTCCTGCGCTGCGCCCCAAGCGCGATCATGGCCTTCGTATAGTTGCCCGGCGTCGACGGAGAAGGCCGGGATGCCGACGCGGGAGAGGCTAAAGTGGTCGCTGCGATAGTAGCTGCCGGCTTCGGGGCGCGGGTCGGGGACGATGGTTAGGTTGAAGCGTTTGGCGGTTGCTTCGACGCGCGGGTAGAAGGTGGTGCGCTGGGCTCCGTTGACGTTGATTTCTTGTTGCACGCCGATGGGGAGGAGCATGTCGAAGTTGATGTCTAGCGAGATTTGTGCGGCGGGGATGGGTGGGTGCTGGCCTAGGTATTCGGAGCCCAGGAGGCCTTGTTCTTCGGCGGTGACGGCGGCGAAGATTACGGAGTGCGGCAGTTTGCTCGTGCAGAACTTCGAGTGAAGGCTATCGCCCTGATCAATACAAGCAGGCTTTGCAGCATCGGCCCACGCACGAGCTATTTCTAATAACATCGCAACTCCGGTGCCGTTGTCGGCGGCGCCGTTGTAGATGTTGTCTCCGGGCATGTTGGGGACAAAGCCCAAGTGGTCGTAGTGGGCGGTGTAAAGAACAGCCTGGTCTGGGCCTCGACATAGGCCCGCACATGATTGATGAGGAGCCAACTTTGCGTTGGAACCTTGAATCATGCCTACAACGTTGGGGCTTTGGAAAGGGCGGACGGTGCTGGTTACGGTGGCCTTGAGGCGGACGGGGAGTTCGATGGCGTGGAAGCCGGGCTTGCCGGCGGCTTCGAATTCTTTGTCGAGGTCGAGGTTGCTCATCTCGAAAAGTTTGCGGGCTACGTCTAGCTGAATCCAGCTGGCGGCCTGGAGGCGGGGGTTGGCGTCGTCGCGGAGAAACGTTCGTTCGCCGGAGTTGGAGTGCTGAACGACGCCCCATCCGTAGCTGGCAAGGTCGGTGCGATGGATGATGAGCGCGCCGATGGCTCCTTTGCGCGCGGCCTGCTCGAACTTGTAGGTCCAGCGGCCGTAGTAGGTGAGGGCTTTGCCGCCGAAGAAATTGGGATCATCCGATGGTGGGTCGCCGACGATGCAGAGGATGACCTTGCCCTTGACGTCGACGCCCGCGTAGTCGTCCCAGTGGTACTCGGGGGCGGTGGCGCCGTAGCCGACGAAGACGATGGGGGCGTCGAGCGTGGTGGTGGGCGTGAGGGTTTGGTTGGAGACTACGAAGTCGTCGCCGAATTTCAGCAGGACGGGTTGGCCAGTGGCGGGGATGAGGCTGAAGGTGGTCTGGTCGGGGATGGCTTTCATGCCGACGAAGTTAACTTCCTGGAGGTAGGTGCCGTTGTCGCCGGCGGGGACGAGGCCGTACGTAGCGAATTGCGTGGCGATGTATTTAGCGGCAAGCTCGCCGCCGCGAAGTCCGGGATAGCGGCCTTCGAAGAGGTCGTCGGAGATGAACTGATCCTGGGTCCGGATGTTGTTCGCACTGACGGAGGCCTCCACTGCGGCGATGCTGCCGAGCGCAACGTTGGGTGCGCTTTGAGCGAGGATTGGCGCGGCGAACGCGCTTGCGAGGATCGACAAGAGGGCTGTTGCCGTTTTCGTGATTCTATTGCCACCGATTTTCGTCATCCCTCTGTTATAAAGCGCGCGTTGCTGGCCGTCTAATTCGGATGGTCGTCGTTGCACCGTCGCCGTCTGAGTGACTAGCATGGAGTGCGAACGTACCGGGAGCAGCGTATGGGCGAAGAACAAATCCGTGAAGCGTTGAATGCGCATTGGCGGCTTCGGCGGATGGTGATGTTGAGCCGGAGCATGATATCTATGCGGACGACTCGATCTGCGATTATCCGCAGTCGGGCGAGCGGATTTTGGGGAGACGGAATTTGCAGGCGTTGCGGAGCCATCATCCGGGAAAGCCTTCAGGGTTCAAGGTTCGGCGGATGATTGGGCGAGAGGATCTTTGGGTTACGGAATATACGATCGTCTACCAGGGGAAGCCTGCGTTCACCGTGAGCATCATGGAGTTTCGCGACGGCAAGGTGGCGCACGAGACGCAGTATTTTGCGGATCCATTTGAGGCGCCGGCGTGGCGCAAGCAGTGGGTGGAGCAGGGGGCTTGAGTTAGAAGTTGAAGACTGGGCCTAGTTGGAGGACGAAGTTGCCGCGGTTGATGAATTGTTCTTTCGAGAGCCAACTGAAGAAGGGGGGTGCGCCAATGCCGGGGTCATCCACTTTGTTGGTGCGATAGCGGACGACGGCTTCTTCGAGGCCGACGCGGAAGGCGATGCGTTTGGTCACGCGGTAGTCGCCGCTAAGCTGCCAGTCCCAGGCGAAGTGATGGATGGAGCCGAGGGTCGGCTGGTTGGGGGTGCCGTTGGCGTCGGTGACGCCGGGGTAGGGGAGTCCATCTGCGTTGCCGCCGGTCGTTGCGATGCGCGGAGGCGAGGTGAGGACGGAGTACAGGACGGGGCTGTACAGATAGGCCTGGCTGAACGCGATCATGCCGGGGCGCATGGCGAAGTGGAGGGCGTAGTAGTGCCATTGCTTGCTGGCGCTGAGGCCGAAGAAGGCTGCGAGCATGTTGCCGCCGGCACGGTCGCTGGGCAGAGGGCTGGCATTGGGGTGATAGCTGACAGCGGTGTCGAAGCCGAGCCAGTCGTGAATTTTGAGTGTCGTCTGCAGCCCTCCGCCGATGGTGGTCTCGCGGCAGTTGAAACAGGTGGACGTGTTGGAAGCGATGCTGACGCTATTCCAGAAGGGCGCGAGCTGAACGTCCGGAAGGGTGCGGTACTCGGCGACTTCTTTGGAGGGGAACCAGTAGACGCGGTTGGGCGGCTGGACGGCCTGTTCATAGTCGCGATACCACGGAACCCTCCAGCGCAACATGTTGGCAAAGGAGCGCGAAGGGCTGAGGCCGCTGCGGACCACGAGAGGCCAGAAGCGGTCGGGATGACGCAGCACCATCGGCCTGGTGACGTAGCGGTCGATGAGGTCTTCGGCGGTGACCCACACCATGCCTACGGTGGGGGTGATGATGAAATCAACCCAACCGGTGTTGTTGGTATATTTGGTGCCTGGATTGCAAATGCCCAACGGAAAGTCAAAGGATTGGTAGAGGCAGTTTGTGGGGTAGGTGAAGCCGCCTTCGTTGCCGACGCCGGCCTCGCCTGCGGGGCTGATCTCGGAGTGGGTGCTGTAGACGATGGACCAGAGGAAACCTTTAAAGCGGGACTTGCCATAACCGGGTTCGCCCCATTGCAGACGGCGGTCCGTGGGGCTGTTCTGGATCTCGATGTACGCGGCGATCGCGCCCTGCATGGGATGGCCAACGTAGTTGACGATGAAGGCGTCGCCATCATTCCAGCGGCGCATGTTGAACTGCTTGGTAGATGCCAGCCAATCGTGCCAGAAGGGGCGGTGGGCGAGGATGTCGCGCATGACGGGATCGCTCGAGACGCGAAAGCCATTTTCGACGACGTTGAACTCGACACTCTGCCAGATTAAGCCGCGCCATTGGTAGTGTTCGAGGTAGCCGGGATCGGGTTTCGCGTCGGGGTCGAAGCTGGCTTGCTTCCACCAACGTGGTGGCCCGGACTGATTGGGCACCTGCGACGACGCATCGTCGGAATCCGGAAGAAAACTCTTCGAGGGTAAGTCGAGGCCGTCGGGCGTGTTGCTGCTGTCTGCGAGGTCAGAGGCGTACGGACGGGGCGCGTCGGGTAGGTTGGGCACGGAGGTCGAGTCGGGGAGGTCCGTCATCGGGGCGGGACCCTGGGAACGCGCCGAGAGGGAGTGGCTGCATGCGAGAAGAAGGAGGCAGACCAATTGGCGGAAGCACGCACGTGGGGCAGGAGGGATATATTTGGGGACAGCGGGGCCAATTTCGGAGGGCATGGCGTACCTCCTTCCTGCAATACGAGCGTTTTCGTTATGTTGTTGCGCGTTCTTTGAGAATCTCTGCGGCAGCGCGGAGTCCGCTGCGAATAGCTGCATGCACAGTGCCCCAATTGCCGGTAATGTCGGTATGCTCGCCGGCGAAGAAGAGAGTGTCGGCCTCAGGCTGGGTCATGTCGGCGGAGGCGTCGACGGCGCCGACGGGGACGTAGCTGTAGGCTCCTCGTGCGAAGGGATCGGCAGCCCAATCGTGCGAGTACGTGGCGACGAGGGCAGAGCGGACGAGGTGCTCGTCCAAGGCGAAAATCTTCGCCAGCGCGGTGCAGGCGGCCGATCCCAATTGGTCGGGGGTTTTTCCTTCCAGCGCAGAGGCCCGCGGGCCACCTACCCATCCTGTGAGCGCGGGTAGGGCGTCGGGATCCGGGTGGGACGTCCACCACACGGACGGGTTGTGGCTGAAAGCAAACAAGAAGCTCATGCTACGCAGGGTCTGCTGGTCGATCAACTGTGAAAACTGCCAGTATTGGGTGCTAAAAATCATCGTGAAACGGGAGGCGTGACCCATCGCAAGACGACGGGATTGGGCGACGGCGGCGGGTTCGGGGGTGATGGAAATTCCGCCGGGCCGGTTGACCTGGTGCAGGACGCCGAGCGGAAAGGTCACGACGCATCGCGGGGCGATAAATTCCCCGTGGGTGGTTTCGATGAGAACGTTGCCGGGGGTCCAACGGATCCCGAGAACCTCACAGTCCAGTCGGATCTCGCCACCGAGCGCTTTCAGGCGGGCTGCGAGGTAGTCGGGCAACTGCGCGTAACCGCCGGGAAGGTGCCAGGAGCGATCTGCTTCGGTGGCGTCTTCTGCCTTCTGCTGGATACCCAGCGAGCGAACGCTGATGCGCTGGGCGTCGGCGGCGTTGAAGCCTTCGACATAGGCGGTGAGCCCGGGGCGGAGTTCGTCGGCGACGTTGCTGGCGGCGAGCCAGTCGGCGAAGGTCTGGTCGTGGGTAGTGAGCTTTTCGAGCAGGTCTGGATCCTCGAGCTGCTCGAGCGGTTCAAACATCGAGTTGTCCTGCGGGTCGTCTGCGACCAGGCTGCCGGGGCGGCGTTCGCGCAGCATGGACCCGTGGCGCTCAACGGTCTTCGCGCCGGCTTCCTCGATGAGGGTCCAGAGCTCTGGAGCGCGTCCGTGAACAAACTCGGCGCCGAGCTCCACGGTCCCGCCGCCCTCCACTTTTTGTGAGAGGATTCGTCCACCTACGCGTGATCTGGCTTCGAGGATGCAGACGCGCAGGCCGCGTTCGGCGAGGGTGCGCGCGGCGGTGAGGCCGGCCATCCCTGCACCCAGAATGAGCACATCAAGATCGTTGGGCAATGGAGCCACCTTTCGTTTTTGGTTGAGATGCGGCGAGTGGGCAGGTGTTGCATAGGCGGGGCTTGAGGGAGTATGTATGGGTGTCGGGTTAAACGTTTACTGGCGGCAAAACTACGGTGAGACAAGCAAATGTCTGCCGCCGGAGACTACAGGTCGAGTCAAGGACGGACGCATTGATGGCAAAGAAATTGAAGGGTTGTTTTGGAAAGATCTTATCGTTGCCGATTCTTTTCTCGGCGTTTGCGATCAACATGGGCTGCGCGGCCGCAGTGACGGGGACAGGGGTGATTGTGCTGATTGCCAATCCGCAGCCGTGTGACCTGCTTGCGTCGACGACGCCGTGTGTTGCGGCGATCAGCACAACGCGCGCGTTGTACTCGGGCTATACGGGAGCGCTGTACCAGGTGACGCGGCAATCGGATAACACGACTGCGGATATCGGGCTGCTGTCGGACGGATATGCCAACGCGGCCGCGCAGGATACCTTCTGCGCGAACACGACGTGCACGATAACGAAGATCTATGACCAGTCCGCGAATCATAACGACCTGACGCCGGCTCCTCCGGGTGGAGCGGCGAAGGGGCCGGGGCCGGGTGGGTACGATTTGCCGGCCGTGGCGAATGCTTTGCCGGCGATGGTCGGTGGGCACAAGGTGTTCGGGATTGCGATTGCGGCAGGGATGGGTTATCGCAACGATGCGCCGACGGGGACAGCCGTCCACGGACAGCCGGAGGGCGTGTACATGGTGAGTTCGGCGCTCCATCTCAATACGAAGTGCTGCTTCGATTTCGGGAATGCGGAGGTGAACAATCTGGACAACGATAAAGGACACATGGATGCCATTAATGTGATGTGCCAGGGGGCATCCCCGTGCGCTCCGACTGCGGGACTGGATATGGAGAACGGCATCTACGGGAGTCTGCCGGTGCCGAGCGGAACTGCATTTCTGACGGACATGGGAGCGAGCGATGGGCAGCATCTTTACGCGATCTACCAGGGCAATGCGCAGAGCGGAAGCCTGACGACGACGGGGATGCTTCCGCTGCCGGCGGGGTATCAGCCGATGCAGCAGGAGGGAGCCATCATCCTGGGCATTGGCGGCGACAACAGCAACTGGGCGACGGGATACTTTTTCGAGGGCGTGATGACGAAGGGCATGCCCGCGCAGTCCGCGCTGGAATCCGTGCAGGCGAACATTGTGCAGGCGGGGTATGCGGGGACGCTGCAGCCGTGAGATGTTTTGGTGGTGAGGCTCTCAGCGTGAGAGGCTGGCAGGAGCTTGATTTGAGGAGAGAGCGATGAAGATTCGTGTGGCGGGTTTGGCGATGGCGTTGGGGATGGTCGCTTGCGGCGTGCAGGCGCAGACCACGGTGAAGCGGATCTATTCGGTAGGGACGCCGGTAGCGTCGCAGAGGTTCGCGGCGGCAATCTGGGCGGGGGACACACTGTATTTGTCAGGGCAGATGGCTAGTCCAGTGACGCCAGCGGATGCGACCAAGGGAACGCCCGCGGTGTATGGCGATACGCAAACGCAGGCGGAGAGCGTGCTCACTAAGATAGAGGCGCTGCTGAAGACGCAGGGGCTGACCATGGGCGATGTCGTCGAGATGCAATGCTTTTTAGCGGGCGATCCGGCCAAGGGCGGCAAGATGGATTTCGCGGGCTTGAATGCGGCGTATGCGAAGTTCTTTGGGACAGCAGAGCAGCCGAATCGGCCCGTGCGCGCAGCGATGCAGGTGGCGGCGCTGGCAACGGATTGGGGGCTGGTGGAGATCCAGGTGATTGCGGTGCGGAGCAAGGGCGCTACGCAGGAGAGCGTGGATTTGAGTCCAGCGAAGAAGTGATGCAGTCGAGAGCAGAGAGCCGCTTGCTCATCCGGTAGAACATACAACGGCCACCGGCAGGGGCGCCCCGCGTCCAAACATCGACGCGAATTCTTTGCCGTGCGACCCACGCAGCGAGGCTCCACTTGCCCAGCCCACCCGCCAGACTCTCGTGAGTCACAGCGCCCCGCCGCTGAAACAACAAGCCACTCCATTCTATTCCCCCAAAGATCCCGCCTCTAGTGACGCATATCACAGCCAACCGTTGTCTCCGGGGTCGAGACTCGCTCTGCTGATAGATCCACATCTTCACTGGAGAAGGTAACTATGTCCACCGCAACTTTAGAAATTCAAGACGTACTCTTCGAGGAGGCCGTCGCCTCCATCCGTAAAAATGGCGTTCGCGCCCGCTACGACAACTTCATCGGCGGCAAGTTCGTGGCCCCGATCAAGGGTAAGTACTTCACCGACAAGAGCCCAATCAACGGTGCCCACCTTGCCGAGTTCGCCAAGTCCTCCGCAGAAGACGTAGAGCTCGCTCTCGACGCCGCGCACGCTGCCAAGGACGCATGGGCCGCCATCTCGTCCACCGAACGCGCCGCCATCCTTAACCGGATCGCCGACCGCATGGAAGAGAACCTCGAACTCCTCGCCAAATGCGAAACCCTCGACAACGGCAAGCCGATTCGCGAGACCATGAACGCGGACGTCCCGCTATCCATCGACCACTTCCGCTACTTCGCCGGTTGCATACGCGCCGAAGAGGGCACGGCCGGTGAGATCGACAAGGACACCGTCGCCTACCACTTCAAAGAGCCCATGGGCGTCGTTGGCCAGATCATCCCCTGGAACTTTCCCCTGTTGATGGCCGCATGGAAGATCGCACCAGCCATCGCCGCGGGTAACTGCACGGTGATTAAGCCTGCCTCGAACACGCCGCTGAGCCTGCTCACCTTCATCTCGCTCATCGCCGACATCATTCCTGCTGGCGTCATCAACGTCGTCACCGGCCCCGGCGGCGAAATCGGTAAAGCACTCGCCGGCAACCCGCGCATCGCCAAGATCTCCTTCACCGGAGAGACGACGACGGGCCGCCTGATCATGCAGTACGCATCTGAGCCCATCATTCCGCAGACCCTGGAGCTGGGTGGAAAGTCCCCCAACATCTTCATGGCCGACGTCATGGACAAGGATGACGACTTCCTCGACAAGGCTCTCGAAGGCTTTGCCCTCTTCGCCTTCAACAAGGGCGAGGTCTGCACCTGTCCGTCGCGCGCGCTGGTGCACGAGTCCATCTTTGATGAGTTCGTGAAACGTGCCGTGGCTCGCGTAGCCAAGATCAAGGTTGGCAACCCGCTCGACCCAACCACACAGATGGGCCCACAGGCCTCGAAGGATCAGCAGGAGAAGATCCTCGAGTACATCGCGATCGGCAAGGCAGAAGGCGCAAAATGCCTCACCGGCGGCGAGCAGCTTCACCTCGAAGGTGATCTGGCCAACGGCTACTACATCCAGCCCACCGTCTTCTCCGGCAACAACAAGATGCGCATCTTCCAGGAGGAGATCTTTGGACCGGTCCTGTCGGTCACCAAGTTCTCGACTATCGAAGAAGCCCTCGAGATTGCCAACGATACCCCCTACGGTCTCGGCTCAGGCGTGTGGTCGCGTAACGGTACAGATGCCTACAGGATCGGCCGTGGTATCAAGGCTGGCCGCTGCTGGACCAACTGCTATCACCTGTATCCCGCGGGCGCTGCCTTCGGAGGCTACAAGGAGTCGGGTTTCGGCCGCGAGACCCACAAGATGATCCTCGATCACTATCGCCAGACCAAGAACCTGCTGGTGAGCTACAGCCCCAAGGCCCTCGGCCTGTTCTAGGACTGCAGTTGGAAACTCCTACAGCGAGGCGTGCGGACGCCCACTTCGGCGTCCGCAGGCGCGCTAGACATCGCAACGATCCGTGCCCTCCCCGGCACAATCCCAAACGCATTACGAAAGGAATTCAAAATGGCAAAGACTATGAAAGCGGCAGTCGTACGTGAGTTCGGCAAGCCCCTCGTCATCCAGGAGATGGCGATCCCCGAGCCGGGTCCCGAAGAGATTCAGATCAAGATGGAAGCCTGCGGCGTCTGTCATACCGACCTGCACGCTGCAGAAGGCGACTGGCCCATCAAGCCCACACCCCCGTTCATCCCCGGCCATGAAGGCGTAGGCTTCGTCTCCGGCGTCGGCAGGAACGTCAAGACCGTCAAGGAAGGCGATCGCGTCGGCATCGTGTGGCTCTATTCGGCCTGCGGCCAGTGCGTCGACTGCCTCGCGGGACAAGAGTCCTGTTGCTCCAAGGCAGAGTTCGGCGGCTACACCAAGAACGGTGGCTATGCAGACTACGCAGTGGCCGATCCGAACTACGTCGCTCATCTGCCCAAGAACGTTGGCTTCGTAGAAGTCGCGCCCATCGTCTGCGCCGGCGTCACGGTGTACAAGGGCCTCAAGTCCACCAACGCCAAGCCCGGCGACTGGGTCGTCATCTCCGGCATCGGCGGCCTCGGTCATCTGGCCGTTCAATACGCCAAGGCCATGGGCTTCCATGTTGCCGCAGTCGACGTCTCCGATGAGAAGCTCGAGCTCGCTCGTTCGCTCGGCGCCAAGCTCACCGTCAACGCCAAGAACCAGGATCCCGCAGCCTTCTTCCAGAAGGAAATCGGCGGAGCCAACGCCGTGCTCGTCACCGCACCCTCCCTCCCTGCCTTCGCCCAAGCCATCGGTATGGCCCGCCCGCGCGCTACCATCGCGCTCAACGGTCTGCCTCCCGGCTCGTTCCCACTCCCTATCTTTGAGGTAGTGCTCAAGGCTCTCACCATTCGCGGCTCCATCGTGGGCACGCGCCTGGATCTGGCCGAGGCTCTTTCATTCGCAGGGGAAGGTATGGTCCACGCCCACGTAGCAGCAGAGAAGATCGAAAACATCAACGACATCTTCGCGCGCATGCACGCCGGCAAAATCGACGGCCGCATCGTCCTCGACATCACCGGCACGCACTCCAAACCCGCTGCTCACCACGAACGGGAGCTCGTCCACGCCTAGGTCTTGTTCACCAGACTCGACCAACCGAAAGGCCCGGACACCCGTCCGGGCCTTTTGCTGTACTCCAGCTCTCTTGTCCTTTAGCCGTCTGACTAGTCAGTCAAACCCAGCTGAAGCCCCTGATTTGCAACCCGAAACCCACCTAAGACAGTCGATTTGCAGCCCGAAATTTACGAAAATCCCAGCAAAACCGAGTTTAATTCACTGTCACTGTAATCGTCGCCGGCGCAGTCACCGATAGGCTTCCGCTGGTTCCCGTCACGGTCACGGTATAGGTCCCTGCCGTCGTTCCCGCCGTCGCATCATTCGGACAGACTTCCACGGTGTTGGCAGCACAACCGCTCATCATTCCTAAACCCAATCCCAGCAACAACATAAGCGCCGCACCGCGGAGCAACTTCCGGCGCCGCGCGGGCACCAGGAGCAACAAAAATCCCGCCAGCGCCATCCCGCCGACGACACCGGTCCGGTTCGTCGCCGTGTTCGTAAGGCAAGTGTTGGTAGGCCCCGCAGAGGTTAGCGAGATGGTGGCCGTTCCCGTCCCCCCAGCCGCCAGACCCAGGCTGCCCGGCGATACGGCGCAGGTTGGCGGCTGCGCCGTAACTGGTGACACTGAGCAGCTTAGCGAAACCGTACCCGCAAACCCACCTACAGATGCGCCCGTGAGGGTCCAGGTGCTTGTGGTCGTCGTATTCGCCACCGGTGTGACCGACAGCGTCGAAGGGCTGGCTGCCAGGGTAAAACTCCCGGTAACTCCGTTTCCCCCGTTTCCTCCGCCCGATGCCGCCGCGATGAAGTTCGCGACGTCCAGCGATCCCAACCCAGTCGCCTGGTCGTATCCCGCGCCGACGGCGTATCCGGCCAGGCCGCCGGTCAGGATTGACTCTCCTGGGGTGCTGTTGTCACACATCGACGGCGTCGCCACCGAGCATCCTGCAACCCCTGAAGTTGCCACAGTTACATCATGAAATGCAGTGGGTGTGGAGGCGGCCAGCCGGTAGAGCATTGGATTGAGATTGCCTTGGGCTGCTCCCAACTTGGTATTCAAGAGTGCCGCAATTCCGGCCATCCCTGGCGCCGCAGCCGACGTCCCGCTGAACACCGTAATCTCCGTTCCGTTGGCACTGGAAACGCAACTTCCACCGCCGGCAGCGAAGCAGCCAAGATAGCCATCATGATCCGCCGCAGTAAACGACACGTCCGGCACGTCGCGAAATCCATCCGCCGGAACTCCTAATCCACTCTGCCAGTTGGGTTTAGCAATATAGGCGCTAACCCCACCCCCTCCCGCCGCCACCTGGTAGACCATCGCGCCGCTGGCGCCGATCGTAGAAGACTCGTTCCATGCGCCCTCGGGTATGTACGAGAGCGCTGATTGGTATCCGGCGTTCGCATTGCTGGAAGCCCAATAGACTGAAGGAGTTACCTCATCGTTGAACTCAGTGCCACCGACACACGTCACGTAACTGCTGGAGCAGAGCGCGTTGATGCTCGCAACCTGCGGCGTCTCCGCCGGCGTGACGACCGTAAACGGTGTGTCGCAGCCAGCAACGCCGGAATCGTCTGCGGAGACAAACGTAGATATTCCCTCACTTGCGGCGGTCTCAAACTGGGTGTTGAGATAGTCCGTCTCGGCTGAACCGTTTTGAGCCTCGCAGCTACCGAACGAGATCGTCATGATTGGATCGCGAAGTGTGTCAATGTTGTACGCGATACCGATATCGACGCCGTCGTGCGTATTCGAATCAGCGCTGATGACCAGATCGAGCTGCGCACCCGGCGCGGTACCGACCACGCGGTCGACGTCCAGCGTAGCTTCACTGGCAAATCCGACGTTGGAACCCGTCGCCACTCCCGGATCTACGCCGGCCAGCACCACATTCGGTTGCACGCTCGGAAGTCCAGCCAACGCTTCGTAATTCGTTATGTCACTCGCCACAATCCGGGACTTCCCGATGATCGCAATATGCTGTGCTTTGGGTCCGATTGTCGCGCCCTTGTCGCCTGCGGCGTAGATGCTGGCGATGTCATAGATGACCGAAAAATCATTCGGTAAGACCGCATACGAACCGGGACCCAGGTCGACCTGCGGCTTGATACCCGCTGTCGGCCAGGTGCGCACGGAGACTCTTGACTGCGGCTCATACTGCACCTGGGTAAGTCCCTGAACCGACCGGATGACTGGGCTTAATGCGGAAGGAATCGAAGGTTCGGAGATGGCGGAGAGTCGCTGCCGTCCGTTATTGGTAAACATGCCGAAACTGGTATGAAATGCGCCGCCAACGGCTGCCATTGAGCCAGAGGCACGGATGATTAAGCCGTTTGGAGAGGTCGATTCAACTGTCAGTCCCTGGCTTGCGAGCCAGGAAGTGATCGCTGCAAGATCGTTCGCAGTAGGACCATAGAGTTGTCCAACTTGTTGTGGTGTGAGCCACTGGTGGTATTGCGGGGACATGGGATTCTGCTGGTTTGCCACTAACTGGCTGAATGCAGATTCCGCGACAGCATCCCGGCTGAGCAGGACCGAGACATGAAGCGGCTCGTCGAGGTTAGCTGGCTGCTCCGCGCTCTGGTTCGGCTGCCGGGCCCAGGCCGGTAGCTTCTGCTGCAATGCCATCAACGGCCTATAGTCGGCATTGGGTGAGATTCGATCCGCTTGTTTTACGGGTTGTAAGCTTGCAATCGCGTCCGAGTGTGTCTGAGCTGACAGGCCAGACACGACTAGGCCTCCACCTACCGCGAATACCAAGGCGCAGAGGAGGGTACGGCGATGACGAATCGCAAAACAGGAGTACATCGGGCCTCGAATTTAATCACAAAAAAATGCTGAATTTGCTTCCGGGGAAATTACGGTTGTAGGACCGCTGGGAAGGTTCAGCTATGAAACTCAAAGTGGTGCTCTAGTTATGATGTCTACTGGAGGCCATTATGTCCAGAACTGAATCTTCGATGGTCGGGTTGGGAACCGTCGCTCCTAGTTTCGAACTAGTCAACGTGGTTACCCAGAAGGCCATGAATCTCGACGAAGTTCGCGGACCCGGGAAGAAATCTGGTCTGCTGGTGATGTTTATCTGCGTTCATTGTCCCTACGTGAAGCATGTGGAGGAAGAGTTAGCGCGGATCGGCGAGGATTACTTCGGCAAGTCCGGGGATGGCCCGATTGCGATGGTCGCGATTCAGTCCAATGATATTGAGCAATATCCTGAAGACGGCCCGGAGGCTATGCGGGAACAGGCCGTTCGCCTGGGCTGGGGATTTCCCTACCTGCTCGACTCGACCCAAGAAGTTGCACGGTCTTATGAGGCCGCCTGCACTCCCGACTTCTTCCTATTCGATGCGGAGTTGCATTTGGTTTATCGAGGTCAACTCGATTCCAGCCGGCCGCGGCGCAAGGATTTTGGTAATGATGAGCCGGTGACCGGAAAAGACCTTCGGGCGGCGATGGATGCGCTCATTGCCGGAAGGCAGCCAAACACGGAACAACGCAGCAGCATTGGATGCAACATCAAATGGCGGGAAGTCTAGGAGGCCAGATGGACGAGATATTACAGCGACTCGAGGACGGGGTTCGGCGGTTTCAGACAGAGGTTTTCCCGGAGCAGGCAGAGATGTTCGCGCAGGCTGTAAGCGAAAAACAATCTCCGCACACATTGTTCATCACGTGCGCCGACTCGCGCATTGACCCAATCGCCATCACGAGCTCTTCGACGGGAGAGATATTTGTCGCGCGGAACATCGGGAACATGGTGCCAGCCTATGGCGAGATGCTGGGGGGCGTGAGTGCGGTCATCGAATTCGCTGTCACTTCGCTTGGAGTTCGCCACATTGTGGTCTGCGGCCATTCGCACTGCGGGGCCATGCATGCGCTGCTCGATCCAGCGTCGGTGGCAAACATGCCAACCGTTGAGGCGTGGCTGCACAACGCTCATGCGGCGCTTCGCGTCGCCGAGAGCCTGCACGATCAGTCGATCGCGACTCCCCCAGAACAACCATTGATCGAGATTCTTACTGAACAGAATGTCCTGCTGCAGATGCAACACCTGAAGACGCATCCCTCGGTTGCCGGGGCTATTGCTAAGGGAAGTCTCGCGATCTCTGGCTGGATTTACAGCATTGGGACCGGTGAAGTTCGGGTTGCGTCCGACGGTGAGCGCAGCTTTACGCCGATTGGGATTGAAATCCCAACCGGCGCCTGAAGGCTGCGGTTATCCCTGCTTAACGTTTGCATCTGATCCGTGTTGCTTTACCAACTTGTTGTAGATTCCGAGCAAGAGGAAGGGCGCGACCCACTGACCTACAAACAATGCCGGATTCGCCTTTTCTTTTTGGGTGACCTGGATTGTGATCGATGCTGCTATCGCGGCGAGGGCCAGTCCAAGGTAAGCGCTCGATGGAACGGGCGCGGTGTATTTTTCGATGGCTGCAGTCACCTGATCTTCCTGGGCATCTCCAGCGTGTACGCGGTAGTCGGTCATAAGGTAAATCTCCTTGGCAAGTTGCCGCCACAGATACGGATGCAATTTGCGAGGCGCGCAGGGCATGGGGTTGTGGCCTGATTGCGTAGCGCGAAAGTTCAGTGGATGTTTTGTTATTCCCACTTCAGTGCTGCAGTTCATTGACATTGAGAGGCGATCCCTTTAGCGTAAATAGCAATGAGTGTTCAGTTGCACCATCTCGGGCATCACCATCATCGTGCGCATAGCATGTTGGCGGCTGTATCCGGGGCGGCAAAGTAAGTAACAAGCACTCCAGGATTTACGACAAGCCCGCCGACGCGCACATCGCGAGCGGGCTTTTTTGCTGTGTGGCGTTGGTTTGATCTGCGAACAGCCCACACGACGACACAACCACGAGGAACAAGATGACGGATTCAGCAGAGATGATATCGATCGATTTCGCAAAGGCCGGAGGCATGGTAGCCGGCATTGTGCAGGACGCCAAGAGCAACGAGGTGCTGATGCTCGGCTTCCTGAACGAAGAGAGCTACCGCAGGACCATCGAAAGTGGTTTCGTTACGTTTTGGTCGCGCACCCGTTCCAAACTATGGATGAAAGGCGAGACGAGCGGCAATCGCTTGCGCGTAGTTTCAGCAAGCACTGACTGTGACAACGATGCACTGCTGTTTCGTGTGGAAGTCGAGGGCGATGGGCTGGTTTGTCACGAAGGCACCGTTAGCTGCTTTACCAAGCCGATCCAGACAGGGAGCAAGTAATGGCGCAGAAGAATAAGTTGAAGCTTGGCATTCCAAAGGGAAGCCTGCAGGACGCCACCATCGCTCTTTTCGAGCGCGCAGGCTGGCGTATCTACGCGAGTGGCCGAAGCTACTTTCCAACGATCGACGACTCCGAGATAGAGTGCATGCTGGTTCGCGCCCAGGAGATGGCTCGCTATGTTGAACATGGCGCCCTGGATGCGGGTCTGACGGGCAATGACTGGGTGCTGGAGAATCAATCCGACGTCGAGCGAATTACCTCTCTGACCTATTCCAAGCAATCTCGAGTGCCTGTGAAGTGGGTGCTCGCTGTCCCTGAAGACTCCTCTTTCCAGAAGCCCGAAGACCTTGCTGGCAAGACGATTGCCACAGAACTAGTTGAGTACACGAAGCGTTACTTCGCGGGGAAGAATATTCCGGTGAAGGTTGAGTTTAGCTGGGGCGCTACCGAGGTGAAACCTCCGATGCTTGCCGACGCGATTGTGGAAGTCACGGAGACGGGCAGCTCTCTGCGGGCGAATCGTCTCCGCATCATCGAGACGCTAATGGAATCGGAGACCCAACTCATCGCCAATAAAGGTGCATGGGCGAATGACTGGAAACGATCCAAGATCGAGACACTATCGCTCATGCTGAACGGCGCGATCGACGCTCAGAATCAGGTTGGGCTCATGCTCAACGCGAGGAAGGCTGATCTCGATAAGGTTCTCGCTGTTCTTCCAGCGCTGAATTCGCCGACGATCTCCCAGTTGCGTGATGAAGATTGGGTGGCGCTGAACACGATCCTCGAGACGCATTTGGTTCGCGATGTCATTCCAAAACTTAAGGCTGCTGGCGGAACGGGCATCGTCGAATACCCGCTGAGCAAAGTTGTTTTGTAGCAAAGGATGCAATGAAGATTTTGAAGACATTTGGCGCCGAAGCTTCAGCTGCAGATGCGGCAATCCAGCAGCTCGAGCAGCGTGGCACCGTCAATACCGCTAAGGTCGACGGGGTCGTTCGCGACATTCTTTCGGCTGTGCAGCAGCGGGGCGATGCGGCCTTACGCGAGTTTGCGACGAAGCTCGACGGCCTTGCGGAAGTTGAATCACTGCTCGTCAGCCGCGCCGAGATGCAAGCGGCGTGGGACAGCACCAGCGAGGAACTCAGGGCCGCGATGCGGCTTGCCCAGGCGAACATACGAGGCTTCGCTGAAAGGCAACTTCCGCACGCGTGGAGTTTTCGGCCTGTCGAGGGTATGGAGGTAGGCCAGATTGTGCGGCCGCTTGGATCCGTTGGGTGCTATGTGCCGGGAGGACGCTATCCGCTTCCGTCTACGCTGTTGATGACCGTAACGCCGGCGCAGGTGGCAGGAGTCGAGCGCATCGTGGTGTGCTCGCCCAAGCCTGCGCGAGAAACGATGGCGGCCGCTTATCTGTGCGGCGTCACCGAGTTTTATCGTATTGGAGGAGCTCAGGCGATTGCCGCACTGGCGTACGGTACGGAGACGGTGTCAGCGGTCGACAAGATTGTCGGCCCCGGCAATCTTTACGTGACCGCTGCAAAGATGGCTGTGTCTCAACACACCGGCGTCGACATGCCTGCGGGGCCGACTGAGATTGTGGTGGCAAGTGAAGATGGTGACTCGACGGGCATTGCTGCTGACCTCGTTGCACAGGCGGAGCATGATCCAGAGGCGCTTGCCGTCTTTATTACCAGCAAGCCCGAACTTGCGCTTGAGGTGGTTCTGGAGGTGAAGCGCCAGTCGCAGGGTAACCCCATCGCCCAACAATCGCTTGCCGCCCAAGGCGTCGCCTTTGTCACGAAGACAGTGGAGGAGGCGCACCTGCTTACGAATCGGCTGGCGCCTGAACATCTGACGGTGGATGCGGGCGCGGATCTGCGTTGGGTGAAAAACGCGGGATCGATTTTCATTGGCCACCACACGCCGCAGTCGATGGGCGACTACATCAGCGGGCCAAACCACGTGCTTCCAACGGGACGTAACGGGCGTGTTCGCGGAGGCCTTAGCGTGTTTGACTTTGTGAAGGTAATTACTGTGCAGCAATACACTCTCAATGCGCTCCGCGAGGTTGGTCCCCATACGATCGCGCTGGCGGAAGCAGAGGGTTTGGTCGGCCACGCCGAGAGCGTGCGCGTGAGGATGAGATGAGCACAATTCTGGAGCAGACGACAGTGGTTCAACCCCGTAAGGCCGTGCTGGCAATGCCTGAGTATCATCCGCCGCTCGCTGGTCGCGATGCCCTTCGTCTCGATTTCAATGAGAACACCTTCAGTCCTAGTCCAACTGTTTTGCGGCGATTGCAGCGCCTTACGGCGGAAGGCTTGACGATCTATCCCGAGCGGGAGCCGATTGAGCGCGCGGTGGCGCAGCATTTCGGCCTCGAGCGCGATCAACTGCTTTTGACAAACGGCGTGGACGAAGCGATTCACCTGGTCGCGTGCACGTTTCTTGAGGAAGGGGACGAAGCGCTTATCTGTACCCCGACCTTCTTTATGTACGACGTATCGATCGGCCTGATGACCTCGGGCCTCATCCGAGTGCAGTCTGACGATTCTCTTAGTTTTCCTTTCGAACGCTTCCTTGCCGCCATTACGCCAAAGACGAAGTTGATCATCGTTGCGTCTCCCAACAATCCTACGGGCGCTACCGTCAGCCGGGAGCATTTGCTCGCGATTGCAGCCGCAGCCCCTCAAGCGTTGCTGATGGTCGATGAGGCGTACTTCCACTTTCACGGAGAGACTACTCTCGGCGACGTTGGGGAAATCCCAAACCTCATTGTTGCGCGCACATTTTCTAAAGCGTATGGTCTGGCGAATCTGCGTGTGGGGATGCTGGCTGGGGGCGCACGGTTGATCAGCTACATTCGCAAGGTCTGCTCGCCGTATAACGTGAATGGCGTGGCGCTCGCTGTGCTTCCTGAGGCAGTGGCTGACGAGGCGTACCTGCAGTGGTATGTGGAGCAGGTCCGCAGCGGGCCGCGAGCGCATTTTCGCGGCTCTGAAAGAGCTTGGAGTACGAACATGGCCAAGCGCGGCGAACTTCGTCTTGATGGACATCGGCCCGAGACACAAGGAGCTTTGTGTCGAGATGCACAAGCGCGGCGTGCTGTTGCGCGACCGCTCGGCCGACCCGGGTTGTGAAGGGTACGTGCGCATCACGGTCGGTGTCGAGGATCATGTAACGCGCGGAATCGTGGCGTTACGGGAGTCGTTGTCTGCTATGGGTTGGACGCCGGCGGAAGGCAGAGGTCGAGCATGAGCGATCTTCCACAGGAAGTGGGAGTTGCACCGGAGCCTAGTGGGCCCGAGCGCATTGGGATCGTTGAGCGGAACACGACTGAGACGAAAATCTCCCTGCGCCTCAATGTTGATGGAAAGGGAAGCTATGTCGTATCGACCGGGATACGCTTCTTTGATCACATGCTGGAGCTCTTCACACGTCACGGAGGCTTTGACCTGCAACTCAAGTGCATTGGAGACCTTGATGTCGACCAGCATCACACGGTCGAGGATGTTGGCATCGCGCTTGGCGAGGCGTTTGCGGAGGCGCTCGGAGACAAGAAAGGCATTTTGCGCGCGGGTTATTTCGTGATGCCGATGGATGAGACGCTTGCGATTGCGGCGGTCGATCTATCTGGGCGTGTCGCCTACGTGGTCGACGACCAGGTGGATGTTCCCGTAGTGGGCGATCTTCAATCTGAGCTTGTTGCGGACTTCTTTGATGGATTTGCTCGAGGAGCGAGAGCGAACGTGCATGTAAAGATCATGTATGGCCGAAGCAATCATCACAAGATTGAGGCTATCTTCAAGGCGTTTGCACGAGCTTTGCGTGGCGCCTGTTCGCGCGACGAACGTATGCGGGAGCTGCTGCCAAGCACCAAGGGGCTGCTATGAGTATTGAGCTTTCCAAGCAGGTGCGTGACGAAGCGGTTGCGTCGATCCGGCAATACTTTGAGAAGAATTTGCCGGAGCCGATTGGCGAGCTTGCGGCTGGTTTGCTTCTGAAATACTTCGTGGAGGAGATTGGGCCGGCGATCTATAACCAGGCGATCGCTGATGCCCAGGTCCGGACTGCAGCAGCGGGTGATGGATCTTGAGGGCGAGCTATACGAAGACCCTTTTCAGTACTGGCACAAGACCAAGGTGAAACGAAGTAGATGATCGCGGTCATTGACTACAAGGCGGGCAATCTCACCAGCGTGGTCAAGGCGCTTGGGTTTCTTGGTGCGGATGATGTTGTTGTGACGCAGTCTGCTGAGGATGTACTTCGGGCGGACAAGATTGTCTTGCCAGGC
>CAWCMO010000021.1:0-88583 GCA_963796535.1 uncultured Acidobacteriaceae bacterium | reverse complement strand
GCTCCTAGGTCCGCTACAAGTGGTAACCTTGGCCCCTGCCAGTGCAGGGGCCTTTTTACCGATATCTAGGAGAGCGGAGCCTTTATGATCCTACGACCTATTGCATTTCGAATCTATAACTACAAGTCAATACGTGACTCTGGTATTTGCACTCTTTCTGGGGATGGGATCACAGTACTTGCAGGCCAGAACGAAGCCGGTAAAACAAACATTCTCACTGCTCTCAACGAGTTCAACTTAGATATGGGGATCAAGTCAAAGAGTCAAGACTTTATTCCTGATCACGCACCGGACTCTATCCCCAAAGTCGATGTTCTATTTGAAGCTGACGTAGATGCAATTGTCGAGAGCTTGAAAGAAGACTCTCTTTTTCTCGACCCGGCCTTCGTCGCGGTGTGGAGAGCGCAAGCGAAGATTTGGTTGATAAAGCAACCAACGACAGGGAGCATCTACATGGATGCGGAATTGGGAAAATCGTGGCCCAAAGACGATGTCCCAAAAACTCAGAAGGTGGCTGACGGCGCGCTCTCGTCTGCCTCAGAACCAGAGATCAAATACGCCACCTGGACACAGTTTGCGAAGAAGCTTTTTCAGCTGTGGCCCGAGTTTGTTTACTTCGACTCTTTCGACGACCTGCTTCCACGCGAGATCGTGATCGATCTTGTAACAAAGAGCGTCAACGGAGCCAATAAAGAGGAAGAACCCGATCTGCCGCAATCTGTTTTGGATTTCTTAACGCTTTCCGGTATACACCTCAAAAAGGTTCGTGAACTCGCTGCATTGACCAACGAAAAGAAAGTCCGAAATTACCTAAACTCCAAGTCAGCCGAAATCACTGGCGAGTTCCACGGATATTGGCGACAAACGACCGTTGGCGACCAGAAAGTAACATTGCGAGCAGAGCACTTTCGTCGCGATGGAAAGCTGCATCTGGGCTTTTACGCCGATGACGGGAAAACAATGCAATACCCAGACCAGCGTAGTAAAGGATTTTCTTGGTTTCTTGCGTTCTACCTAAGATTGAGCGCATCGGTCTTTGAAAAAGACGATAAACCTCCCCAACTCATATTAGTCGACGAACCTGGAAGCTTCTTGCATCAGAAGGCCCAGCAGGACATCCTGCAAGTTCTTGAAAAGCGCATTGCAAAGAACGACGTGGTTATCTATTCCAGCCACAGTCCCTACATGATGCCTCCGGAAAAAATGTTTAGAGTAAGGGTGGTTTCCAAAGATAAGAAGGGGGCTACCTTTATCGCGGATCGCTTGACGGATCCCCGAATTCAACGTGACGAAAAGGGCGACGCGCTATCGCCGATAATGGCAGCGATCGGCCTAGACGTAGGCGCAGGCTCTCACGTAATGCATGAAGAGAACTTTGTAGTCGAAGGGATAACTGATTATTATTATCTCCTTGCGTGGGCAAAACTTCTGGGTCGCAAGACATTTGAAAATAGAGGAATAATTGCGGCTAAGGGAACAAAAAATATCCCCAACCTAGTTTCGCTTTGCTTGGCTTGGTCGCGGTCATTTGCTGTCTTAGTCGACCACGACGATGCCGGCAACGACGTCAGAAAAGGTCTGACGGATCAAATGAATATCTCCCCCAAGGTAATCGTTTCTTACAAAGATATTCTGGCAGTAGAGGATCTATTTTCATCTGAAGACTTTAGGGGACTTCTCGCGAAGTTCGATCCTCGGTTCAAGCTTGCTCCTAACGAAGCTCCGACAACGCTCATCAAGAGGGAGAAGATAGACAAGGTGTTGCTCGCAAGAAAATTCGCAGAGTTAGTTCAGACCGAGGACATCAAAGCGGAAGGACTGACGCAGAAGACGCGGGACGCAGTACAGCACCTATTGGACTCTCTTGAAGTCGCATTGACGTTTGATGCCGTTTTGAAAATCACTTAGCTTAACTTGCCTGTCTTCCGAATACGCCGGGTGCCCCATCCGTACGCGCCTTTGCGGATGAGTGAGTTCCGCTCTGCCGAAGGCCGGAGCGAAGCCGCAGGCGCAGCGACCAACCTGCCCTCCTCCCCACCACCCAAAACTTGACACCCGCACCCCCAGAAAACACCCGAATCCGTCCCCCGAAATCCACAGTTGGGTCAAATGACCCAATCCCCCGCGCCAACCGCCCCAATCCCCACCAAACGCGCGTCCCGAAACCAGGCTAAAGCACTCGATTTGTCACCCGAAACCCACCTGAGCCGCACAAGTTTTCACCGCGCCCCCGCCCGAGGGGTTCCACTCCGCCGAAGCCCGAAGCGTCAGAGCTACCCAGCCGCAGAGCGTTGCGCCGAGGCGGCGACCCCACGCCGCCGGCCCATGACCAGCAACATCGGCAGCCCCAGCCCCGTCCCCAACAGCAACAAGCTACCCGGCTCCGGAGCGTCCGCGGCCAGCTCAAACTCATCCGCCAAAATCGTATCCGCAGCCGTCGTCGGATGGAACCCATCCCAGAACAAATACTCACTAGCATCGCTGCACACCGTCGAGCCGTTGAAGCACGGAGTCGTCACATTGCTAAACCCATACGCCGCAGGATCAGCCACAACCTCATCCAGCAGGTTCGCCGTGTCATAGTACGTGGCGCCCGCAGGCAGCCCAGCCACCAGCGCCGCATTGAACACATCGGTATACTCCGCCGCCGCCGCAACGCCATAAAAGTCCGGAGTCAACGCCAAATCCGGCAGCCCCGGCACCAAGATATGTTGCGCCCCATCGCTCTGCAGCGCCGCAACAATCGCATCCACATTCGCCGCCGCCACCGTCGGCGATCCGCCCGTTAGAAAATCGTTCGCCCCACCCCACACCTCAAACAAACTGGACGGCACGATCGGCGACGCCAGCAGCGGTCCCGCCTCCGCCAGCTCCGCCTGCATCCCCGGCAACCCCAGCGCGCCCGGCGAAGTCTGCGTCCCTCCATCCACATAATTCCCCACGCCCGAAGTCGCTCCGCCAACCGCGAAGTCATATAGCGGCACCCCCAGATTCGCAGCCAGCTGCTCCGACGACACCGGCCCATTCGAGAACCGCCCCTCATAGTAAGGAGCAGGCGGATACCCAATCAACGAATAAAGATTCCCGTTATCCGAAAGGCTGTCCCCAAAAACAATCACCGAGGAAAAGGAACTAGCAAAAGCGCTCGACGAAACCACCACCATCGCCGCGACCAACAACACACACCTGCGAAGTTGCATAATCCCTCCCCTGCCAATTCCAATTTGGATGACGAGCAAGCGGTCGTGCCCTCGCACCTGGTGAAGCCGAAATTGTACATCCGCGCCCTCACCTTTTGTCGGCTCAGCGCGAGTGCCCCAACTTGACAAGTCCACCCCCCAGAAACACCTCAACCCCACCCTCCGAAAATCCAACGCTGCGCCAAATGACCCAACTCCGCTGGAACCGCCTCGATCCACCGAAACGCGCATCCCGAAACCAGGCTAAAGCAGTCGATTTGTAACCCGAAACCCACCTAAGTAGCACAACGTTTCGCCGCCTCCCCCGCAACCGTAGCCCTCACACCATTGCCTCGTACCCCCCGCGAGCTGGATGAACCCTGTTGGTCAGAAAGTCTTGGAGAGCAGTGAATTAACTGTGGATGCTGAAGGATATATGTCGGGCATTCACTCTCTATTGAACGCTTGTTCACGGCCAGTGCTTAGGTTCGGAACATGCGAAAAATTGAACGACTCCTAGTCAGTACGTGTGTGTTCCTTGCTCTCTCATTCATGGCGGGTACGAAGGCGCGTGGGCAGTATGAAAATGGCAGCCTGGTAGGAACGATCCGGGACAGCAGCGGAGCGCCGATTGCCAACGCCGCGGTGACGGTGACCAATACAGCTACGGCAATTTCGTCGAGCACCAGGACGAATGGGGTCGGTGATTACGACGTGCCTTCGCTGAAGGTGGGAGCCTACACGATTACGGCCAGCGCACCGGGATTCGCCAGTGCGCAGGCGAATGATATTACGGTGTCGGTGGGCGGCCGCCAGAGGATTGATCTCACGCTCAAGGTGGGTGGAGAGACGACGTCGGTAGAAGTGACCGGCGTCGCGCTGCAGGTGGAGACAGAAACAAGCCAGCGCGACCAGACCGTGACGCAATATCAGAGCAAGGCGTTTCCGCTCGTGAGCCGTAACTATTCGGATCTGCTGGCGCTAGTCCCAGGGTCGAGGCAGGCACCGACGGCCGCGTTCACGAGCTCGGTGAACTCGCTGCTGCGCGCCGGCTCGTTCAACATCAATGGCGAGCGCAGCATGTTCAACAACTTCCTGCTCGACGGCATGGACAACAACGCGTACGGAGAAAGCAACCAGGGATTTGACAACCAGATTATTGCGATTCCGCCCGACTCGGTTGCACAGTTTTCGGTGGTGACCAATAACGAGAGCGCGGAGTATGGGCGCAGCTCCGGGGCAACAATCAACGTGGCGTCGGCGAGCGGAACGAACAAGTTTCACGCAACGGTGTATGAGTTTCTGCGCAACACGGCTTTGAATGCCGCAGGATATTTCAAGCCGCTCACCGTCAGCAACACGGGAACTTCGGTGCCGTTTCAGAAGCCTACGTTCAATCGCAATCAGTATGGGTTCAATTTTGGCGGACCGATCCTGCACGACAAGCTGTTCTTCTTCGTGGACTACGAGGGCTTTCGGCAGGTGCTCAAGCCGCTGAGCGTGCTGACCCTGCCGACGCAGGATGAGCTCGCGGGCGATCTGGTCGTGCCTGTGCAGAACCCGATCACGGGGGTTGTATATCAACCCGGCGCAGGACCGAATGCGGTCGAGGGCGGAGGCATTCCGGCGAGCGCCATCAATCCGCTGTCGGCGCAGATTGTGAGCTACTTCGATAACCTCAGCGCGGTGCTGCCGAAAAGTGGATTGCCGACGACAGGGTTGGCGACCAATGATTATCCGGTGGCCGTGCCGTTCACCGACAATGCCGATAAAGGCGATCTCCGCCTGGACTATCAGCAGAACGCGAGTGCCAGCTGGTTTTTGCGCGTGAGCGATCGCAAGGAAGATGGCAAGAACTATCCGTCAATTCCACTGCCGCTCGACGGCCAGACAAATGGAGCGATTTACATCCTGGATCAGCAGGTGGCGCTCGGGTATACGCATTTGTTTGGCGCGAACAAGGTGCTCGATGCGCGCCTTGGGTTGTCGCGCACGAAGGCCGGCAAGTACACGTTCTCGATTGGCGATAACGCATTCGACATTCCGGGCCTGCCAAATCTTCCTGGGATCTCGGGTGGTTTGCCGTCGGTAGGGATCACCGGCTTCACAGGTTTCGGGCGGCAGAGCACGAATCCGCAGTGGCAGGACCCTTCGCTGCTGGACCCCAAAGTAAACTTCACGTGGGTCAAGGGCAATCATCAGCTGAAGTTCGGCTACGAGTATGAGCACATCTGGATGGCGGTGAACGATAACAATCCGCTGTATGGATCGTTCACGTATGCGGCGGGATCGAGCGCCTGCCCCAGCACCAAGGTTGGTGGCGTGAGCACGCCGGTAGATGCGAACTGCACGAGCCTGACCGCAGTGAGTGATAACTACTGGGCGGACTTCTTGTTCGGCAACACCAACAACTATTCGCTCGCGAATTATTTTGTCGCGCACCTGCGCCAGTCGATGGACAACGCGTATGCCCAGGATGACTGGAAGGTGAACTCGAAGCTCACGCTGAACCTTGGGCTCCGCTGGGAGTATGGCTCGCCGTACTCGGAGGAACACAGCTACATTTCTAACTTCGATCCCGGGTCGCAGACGGTCTTGACGATTAGTCCGGGAGCGACGGAGGGCAATGGGATCACGCCAACTTCGGCCGGGGGCGTGTATGGGAAATCGCTGATCAATCCTGACCTGACCGACTTTGGGCCACGTCTGGGATTTGCCTATGCGGCGGATGAGAAGACAGCCTTGCGCGGAGGGTTCGGTATCAGCTACTCGCATTACACCCGCGCGGGCTCGGGGGACATCCTTGCGATCAATGCACCGCAGGCGCAGTTTGCTTCCGTGACGCAGCCGGCGCCGACCAAGGCGAATCATTGCAGCACTCCGTTGCCCGCACAGATTATCCCGGAGGGAGCGACGACGCCGAGTTGCTTTGCGACGTCGGACCAGGGATATCCATCCGGGCTGGTAACGACGTTCAACCCAGCGACGGACAACATTACGTACGTGCCGAAGAACACCAAGGACAGCTACGTGGAGAGCTACTTCGTGAGTGTGCAGCGGCAACTGGGCAAGAACGCGATTGTGGATGTGGCGTATGTCGGCAATCACGGCGTGCATCTGCAAGGATTTTTGAATGCGAACCAGAAGAATCCCTCGCTCGGATTTGCTCGGCCGTATGCAAACTGGCCAAGCGATATTACCGAGGCGCTCAACGGGTTTTCTTCCAACTTCAATTCGCTGCAAGTGAAATATGAACAGCGAATGGTCGCCGGGCTGACGCTGTTGAATTCGTTTACGTGGGAGCACTCGCTGGATAACGCGAGCGCGTCGCTCGAAGGCAACACCCCTTCGCCGCAGGATGGAAATAACCTCAGCAGAGACTATGCGCAGTCGGATTACAACCTGCCCATTGCGAACATAACGAGCCTGGTGTACGAGCTGCCGTTCGGGCGTGGCAAACGCTTTTTAGCCGACAGCAAGGGCGTAACGGAGGCGCTGCTGGGCGGATGGCAGGTGAGCGTGATCAACACAGCGCAGGCCGGAACACCGTTCAACATTACCTACTCGCCAAGCTCGACGAACGCGGTGAGCCCGCAGATTTCTGCGACGTACCGTGGAGCCAATGAGTATCGGCCAGACAAGGTACCGGGAGCAAATGTGACACAGGGACGCGGGTCGCGCGCGGCGAACACCGGGTATGTGAACTACGTGAACCTGAAAGCGTTCGTGCTGCCGCCGACCAAGGATGCAGCAGGGAATCTGCTGAGTCCGTTTGGCGATGCGTCAAGGAATCCTGGACGCACGCCAGCGTTTTATGAGACCGACCTGGCGCTCAACAAGACGTTCACCACGCCGGTGCAGGGGCTAAAGTTGGAGTTCCGCACGGAGTTCTACAACTTGTTCAACCATACAAATCTGTATCTGCCGGGAACCATCAGTGGAACGTTGGGGACGACCGCGCAGACGCTCGGCGTCGGCGCGGTGACTCCTTTGAGTGACATCGTGGGTGGCGTGCCGAGCGGCGGTGGTCAGGTGACGGCTACGTTTGAGCCCCGGATCATTCAGTTTGGGCTGAAGATCTTGTACTAGCCGCCGAGTGCGTTTTCAACATGAGGGCACGTCTCCTGCGGAGATGTGCCCTCGTTCTTGTGTCGGCCGTTAAGTATAAGGAGCAGGTATCACATCCTTCATCGCCGATCCGGCGCATGTCGGTACCATCAAGGGCAAGCGTGTAAACGTGGTAGCTCGTGTCTGCTTAACAAGTCGATCCGTAAGCCGACACCCATTGAGTCGCACGCGTCTTTGCCGAAGCCCAAAGCCCTAGTCAGGCCGCCTCCGGAGCGCACGTCGCTCTTGCGAACGAGCAAAAGGGTGAAGGTGTAAGACTTCTACCCCTGCACCCTCTCTCAACTATCATTTGCCTGTCAGTAAACAAAAGCGTTCAGCTTCTGTCGTACCAACACCGGCAAGCTCTGCAAATTACTGAACCCGCGTAGGCGACAGCTTCGTCAGCACATCGACGATTGACTGCCCCGACGCCGGCACAGCCTCGCTCCGAATAATCTGCGTGGCGTCGATGTCTTTGCCATAGATCGCCTTGTTGGCGTCGTCGTCAGAATCCATCGATGCGCTGCCCAGCGAAGCGCCCGCAAACAGGCCGCCCTTCGCGCGGGAATACGTCAGCATGTCAATGTTCGGATCGTTTGCCCCTACAGCTTTGGCTCCCGTCGGCCCCGCAACCGCACTCGCGTCAGCTCCCAGCTTCAGCTTTCCTGAGAGAATTTTGAGCGCACCGCGTTGGGTGTCAACAATCAGAACGTAGTCCGTCGCCGAACTGCCTAGCTGAACGCCGAGGCTGCCCACATTGAGTCTGTACATCGCGGGAGCCGACCAGCGTCCGTCCATGTTGGCCCCCTTCCTGCAAACCAGCACGCCTCGTCCGTAGGTCACACCAAGCCCAATCCCGACTTTCTTGACCATCGGGAAAACGAGCACGCAAGCAGCACGATTCAGAACAACTGGCGGAATAGCACTGGGTTTAGACATCTGCCGCAAAACTTCGGCTGACTCACTCAGGCGGTCATCAAACTTGCTCTGAGCGAAAACGGGAACGGCCAATACGACGAACATGGAAATGGCACGCACGCAATTCTTCACAAAAACCTCCTGGATGTCGCGTCGGTTGATATCCCTAAGGATCACGACGCTCACACTACCGTACTAGTTACTCTCGAAGACAGGAAACTGTCAAAACGAACAGGTCAGACTAAAGCTGCGGGAAGGCGGCTCCGAATGACCCCGCAAGGCGAGTCAATTGCCTCGCCCCGGCGCCGGCACAATTCGCCCCTCCAAACCGCGCCCAACTTCAAGTCTCGCCGCCCCGAAAGCCACCTCTACCCTCTAGCGCATAGCGGATAACATCCACGGGAATGTGTAACATAAATCATTTATTTTCAATAACTTATGCGGACAAGCCAGCCTTCAACCCACCGCCGTCACGATGCCTGCAGTCACCAACTCCGGCTTCAAAGGGCCTATCCATCGTGGCCGCGAATCCCGAATTGTAGGCCGCTTCCGGCCTGCCGGATTACCACCAGTAACCAAACAAACGTCCTGGATGAACTTATTTCAAAGCGCTCAGAGGCCCCTCAGAGCCCAGGACCGACTCTCGATAACCGCACATTCAACAGCCTTTCCTACTGTTAATTCACAACCCGCTGTCCTCCGGTATTTCGATAGCCAGATCTGCAGTGCGTCAGATCCAAGCGCCTTGGAGAAGTAATATCCCTGAGCAATATCGCAGCCGATCTCCCGGAGAAACTCAAGCTGTTCCCCTGTCTCCACCCCTTCAGCGACCACCTTCATTCCCAGTTCGTGTCCAATCTCCACCGTTTTTTCCACGGCAATGCGATCACTATTGCTCACCTGCATATTCCTGACGAACGATTGATCGATCTTTATCTCTGTGGCTGGAATGTGCCTCAAGTGCTGCATCATCGCATAGCCCGTACCAAAATCGTCGATTGAGATCAGAAATCCCTTCATCCTCAGCCTTGCGAGGACGTCGAGAACCTTCGACAGGTCCGTGAAAAACCCGCCCTCGGTCACTTCCACGATGATGCGGTCCGGATCAATTTCATTCTCACCGGCAAGCGACGCCAGGGTATCGGGAAGATTCAAATCAAGCAGCGAGGAAGCTGAGACATTGAGAGAGAGCGTGGGACGCGTCAGCCCAGCCTGCGCAAAATGCCCGAGCTCCGAAAGCCCTTGCCTCTGCACCAACAAGCCCAGGCGATCCATCAGCCCCAATGCCTCCACACGCGGAATGAAGGCGTCAGGGAAGACGAGAGTCTGTGGCGTGCGCTGCCACCTCACCAAGGCTTCGAATCCAATCACCTCATCAGAGCAAAGATCCACTTGCGGCTGATAGTGAACCACAAGCTCATCGTTCTCTATGGCCCGCACGACATCGTAGTCGGGAATAACAACTCCGGAAGCGCGAAAATCGGGAGTTGGGAGTGCTGTCCGTCGGAATTCCTGAAAGATCGTCTCCACCTCGGCTAGACGAAACGGCTTTTGCAGTCTGCCCACCACCCGCAGACCAAGAGCCTTCGCAAGTCTTTCGGCGGTCTCTAAAACGCGGCAGTCGATGCCGCTCATGATAACGATGGGAGTTTTGCAGCTTCGTTCGCTGAGAAGACGAAGCAGTTGGATTCCATCGATGCCGGGCACAACCAGATCAAGAAAAATCAGAGAAGTCTCAGGCCTCAAGAGTTCAAGGAAACGCTCAGCGGTCGTCGTAACGTCGCAACGCAACGCAAGGCTGGCGCCCAAGCGCGATAGAAACTGCCCAATCACAGGATTGTCGTCTATGACTAGCATGCTCGGCAGATGAGTCATTCTCCCCTCGATCTTGGTTCGCCATCAAAGACACTCGGCACACGTTCTCTCCCGTCTACGTGTTATCGGCACTCCTGCCAATCTCACTAGGCCTAAGGGGCATTGTTGGTTGGAAACGCCTCTCCAGCATGCTGAGAGGCCTAACGCGCGCAAAGCAAAGAGCCGCCCCGGTTGAGGCCCCCAACACACGCACCCCTCACCTGTGTCAAACCCATACATCAGCAAGGATCGCCCACCAACCCGGAAAGCAATCCAGTGGTTAAACCGGCTCTCCCTCCACCTCTGCCTTGCTCGCCGCACCCTGCTCGCGAAGCGCCCGCCGTCTCGCCGGCAGGAATGGATGAATCAGCAGTTGATACGCCGCGCCGCCCGCCACCCCGCCAAGCAACGGGCCAACGATTGGAATCCACCAATAATGATCCGGAGACGGCAGCGCGGACGACCCCCATCCTGCAAAGAAACAGAACAGCCGAGGCCCAAAGTCTCGCGCCGGGTTAATCGCCCACGCCTCCAGGTATCCCATCGACGCGCCAATCACCGCCACAATCAGCCCGATAATCACCGCGCCAAAGTTCGCCCCCGGCGCCTGCTCGTTATATTGTTCCGTAACCGCGAAGATACCGAAGATTAAAAACGCCGTGAGAATAATCTCATCCAGCAGCGCGTGCATCGCCGTGATGGCAAGACCGGGGTGCGTGAAGAACACTCCCGCAGCGCCACCATCCGCGCGCGTGAGTTGGTGGACCAGATTGAAATGATCGATCACCGGCCCAAACAACACGTATACGATCCCCGCGCCTGCAAACGCTCCCAGCGTCTGAGCCACGCAGTACGGCACAACCTTCTTCCAGGAAAACTTGCGATACAGTGCAAGCGCCAGCGTCACCGCGGGATTCGCGTGGCACCCACTCACCGAACCCGTAGCGTAAATGGCGATCGTGACAGCCAGCCCCCACACCATGCAAAGTCCCCAATACGCGTTCTGATAAGGGCTCGGATCATAGAGCACATACATCGCCGCCACCGAGTCCCCAATCGCAATAATGATGAAGACGGCGACAGCTTCCGATATCAACTCCCCCATCGATTCGAACAGCGGAAACTCCATCGCGTCGACCTCCCTGAAGCAGTTCCTTTATACAGGGTCAATCTCGCCGTCGGCCCGTTCACGCTCGTAGCACCTACCCGTGCTACTCTTTCTCTTCCTCGCCAGGAGGATCCATGAGCGACGCCAATAAGCAACTCGTCCAGCGCTGGTTCGACGAAGTATGGAATCAAGGCAGCCCCGCCACCATCCATGAGCTCTTCCACGCCGACGGCATAGCCCACGGCTTTCCCGAGCCCTCCGCCATTCTCACCGGCCCCTCCGAATTCACCCAGGCTCACGCGCTCTTCAAAGATGCCTTCTCCAACATCAAGGTCCATGTCGACGAGGTCATCGCAGAAGGAGACAACGTAGCCGCTCGCTGGACCGCCACCATCACTCACACGGGTCAGGCGCTGGGATTCCCTCCCACCGGCCGTACCTCAACCTTCTCCGGCACCAGCTTCCTGCACATCGCAGACGGCAAGATCGCCGAGGCCTGGAATCATATGGACTTCACCCGCGTCGTCCTCGAACTTCAGGCCGCCTCCGTGGCCGCCAAGCGCTAAGCCTCAGCCCTTCCTGAACCTGCCGTCGACCTCTTGCTCACGCCTCCGTCTCTGCGCTCTTCGCCCGCGAAGAAGCATCTAATGATGCTGGAGGCACTGCTTCATGCGTCACCTTATCCGCCATCTCTTTCTCCCGCTATTCCTCGTCGCAGCCACATCCCTCTCCGCAACACGAGCACACGGACAG
This sequence comes from uncultured Acidobacteriaceae bacterium, assembly GCA_963796535.1. GTDB lineage: Bacteria > Acidobacteriota > Terriglobia > Terriglobales > Acidobacteriaceae > Granulicella. The sequence goes on along the minus strand of CAWCMO010000021.1, from coordinate 76,664 downwards.
CAGCAGACCACCCCGCCACCGACGCCTCCCAGCAACGCTCAACCAGCGCCAACCCGTAGCCCTGGCGGCGACGTCGGCAGCGGAGCCGGCGACATCGGCAAAGGCGCAGGCGGCGCGGCCGGCAATGTAGCCAAAGGCACCGCAGAGGGCGCCGGAAACCTCGTAACCCTCCATCCCGTCAAAGGTGTTGACGACCTTGGCAAAGGCGTCGGCGTTGGAGCCAAGGATGCCGGCGTCGGGGCAGCGAAAGGCACGGGCAAGATCGCCAAGGGCACCGGCCGCGGCATCGGCCACCTCTTCCACCACTCCCACAAGGACACCCCCACCCCCGACCCACCCGCGAATTAACCCTGCCAAAATCTCCCCCGGCTCACCCTCGGCCACGTACAGTATTCCTATCCCCGAGGACCCCATGATCCAGCTCTCCCAACCGCAGCGCCTCACCGCAACTTTCATCCTCGTGTTCTCCACCGCCGCCGCACTCGCCCAGGCAACCGCCCCCGCGCCAACTGCCGCGCCGCCCCCGCCTCCACATCTCACCGGCTCCATCGCCGGGCATCCCGGCTGGCCCGTCGCCAAGCCCGCAGACGTCAGCTCGCCCGAGGCGATTCTCAACGCCGTCTACAGTGTCATCTCCGGACCGCAAGGCCAGCCCCGCGACTGGGATCGCATGCGCTCACTCTTTATTCCCGACGCACGCCTCATCCCCGTTGTCCCCGCCGCCGGCCACGCCGACGCCGTCGTCCTCACCATCGACGGCTACATCGCCCGCGCCAGCGCCCGCATGGCCACCATGGGCTTCTACGAAAGCTCCGTCCACAATGTGACCGAGCAGTACGGCAACATCGTCCAGGTCTGGAGCACCTACGAATCTCGCCACGCCCCCACAGACCCCACACCCTTCGTCCGCGGCATCAACAGCTTCCAGCTCCTCAAGGACGGCGATCGCTACTGGATCGTCAACATCTACTGGGACGCGGAAACTCCAGACCACCCCATCCCCGCCCAGTATCTACCCGCAACGCCACACTAACGCCGTCAGCTTGCGCAGCCACCTTTTGCTTCTACGCAGCCTAAGGGTTCAGCTTTGGACCTCTTTCGAAGGGGCACGACTTCAGTCGTGCCAAAAAGGCGGCAGCATCCATGAGGGCTTTAGCCCCTGAGGGAAAGCTTCGGACCTCTACCTCGGCCCCCTAAACAGCCTTGCGCTGGAACGTCGTCTTCTTCGTATTGGCAAACGAATTCTTCGCCTTCACATTCGCCGTCGTCGCTCCGGACGTTACCTTCGCATCCGTTTTCGTAGCCGCAGCCGCCGCCTTCTCGCGCATCGCCTGCAACTTCTGCGCCTTCCGGCTCAGTCCGCCTACCTTCACGCCGCCTGCCTTGGGAAGAAAATCACTCATCCTGAAATCCTCTCACGTTCAAGCGCTCTCCGCACCTGCCAGATCGCTCGCCTGATTGCCCTCAGCATGGCTCCCTAGCAGAGTCCCCCCTTATCCGTGCCTCCCCACCGCAGATGATTCTGCATGCAGACAACCTCACCTCAAGACAATCGTTTGACTAAGCCGCAATCGCAGTGGAATACTTCCGGCCAAGGTTGACTATGACCAAATGGTTCGCTGTACTCCTGCTCGCAATCTCATCCACCGTCTTTGCACAATCCAAGTTCGTCCACACCGATGGCCGCACCCTCGTCGCCCCCGACGGCACCCCCCTTCACCTCAAGGGCACCAACCTCGGCAACTGGCTCGAGCAGGAAGGCTACATGTTTCACCTAGACGACGGCCCCCAGTCTCCACGCGAGATTGAAGACCTCGCCAACCAGCTCCTCGGCCCCGAAGAAGCCGTCCAGTTCTGGAATCAATACCGCGACGCCTACATCACCGAAGCCGACATCAAGTTCCTCCACGACACCGGCATCAACTCCATCCGCATCCCCTTCCACTACAAGTTCTTCACCCCCGGCAACGACGAAGGCTTTCGCCTCATGGATCGCGTCATCGGCTGGGCCGCGAAATATCACCTCTACGTCATCCTTGACATGCACTGCGCCCCCGGCGGCCAAACCGGCGCCAACATCGACGACAGCTGGGGCTATCCCTGGCTCTACGAATCACCCGCCGACCAGGAATTAACCATTTCCATCTGGAAGCGCATCGCCGAACACTATCGCAACAATCCCACCGTCCTCGGCTACGACCTCCTCAACGAACCCATCCCACACTTTCCTCAACTCCAGCAATACAACAAGGACGCTCGAGCCCATCTACAAACGCATCACCGCGGGCATCCGGCAAGTCGACACCCATCACGTCATCATCCTCGGCGGAGCCCAGTGGGATGGCAACTTCGCTGTCTTCGGCCCTCCCTTCGACAAGAACGTCATGTACACCCTCCACAAATACTGGATGCCCCCCACCCAGGATTCCATCCAGTCCTACATCGACTTCCGCGAGAAATACAACGTCCCCATCTGGCTAGGCGAGTCCGGCGAAAATAAGGACGCCTGGGTCCACGACTTCGCCACCCTCCTGAACAAGAACGACATCGGCTGGGCCTTCTGGACCTACAAGCGCATGGATGCCACCGCCAGCTTCGTCTCCTTTCCCAAGCCCATCTACTGGGACGAAATCATCGCCTACGCCAAGCTCAATCGCTCCACCGGCAACACCGAAAAGCTCCTGCCCGTGCGCCCCTCCCTCGAGCACTCCCGCGCCGCGTTTCAAGACCTGCTGCAACAAATCAAGTTCCAACACTCCACCGTCAATGCGGGATACCTCACGGCTCTAAACCTCACCGTACCTCAACCTTGAGTCCACACCGAAATCTGCGCGCAACAATCGCTGCAGCGAAGGACAAGATCCCCATGCGTAATGTAGCTCTCAGCTTCAGCCTCGCTCTTCTCACGCTGATCGGCTGCAGCAGCGGCAGCGGTTCCGGTGGCACAACGCCCCCTCCACCTCCTCCCGTCGCCGCCACTCCAACCTTGTCACCCGCACCCGGCCTCTTCACCACCGGGCAATCCGTCACGCTCTTAGACACCACCGCCGGCGCCACCATCCACTACACCACCGACGGAACAACCCCCACCGCTTCCTCCCCGGCCTACACCGCACCCATCGCGTTCACCGCCGACGTAACCATCACTGCCATCGCAGCAGCCAGCGGCTACACCACCAGCCCATCCGCGCAAGGCCTCTACCAAATCGCCGGCCCCGCCGTATCCATAGTGCAAAGCACCAACGACCTAACCCAGCTCATGGCCGCACAAACCGCAACGCTCTTCACCGATACCACCGCCGGCACCAACAACGTCATCATTGACGAAGCGCAAACCTACCAGACCATCGAAGGCTTCGGCGCCGCCTTCACCGACTCCGCCGCCTATCTCCTCGAGCAAGTCGAGCCCTCCTCCACGCAAGCCGCCACGCTCAGCGACCTCTTCACCCGCACCGGCAACGGCATCGGCCTCAGCTTCATGCGCGTCCCCATCGGCGCAACCGACATCGCCCGCTCCCTCTACTCCTTCGACGACAACAACGGCACCCCCGACCCCACCCTCGCCAACTTCTCCATAGCCCACGACCAAACCTACATCCTTCCCCTCATCGAGCAAGCCAAGGCGCTCAACCCTCAAATGAAGTTGTTAGCCAGTCCCTGGAGCCCACCCGGCTGGATGAAGTCCACCAACTCCATGAACTCCGGCACCCTCCTCCCCGCCGACTACACCCCCTTCGCGAATTACTTGGTGAAGTACCTGCAAGCCTACAAAGCCGCAGGCATTACCTACGACTACCTCACCCTCCAGAACGAACCCCTCAACCAAACCACCGCCTACCCCAGCATGTACATGGACGCCCCCACCCAACTCACCGTCCTCCGCGATTACGTCCTCCCCGCCCTCACCACCGCGCAACTCACCACCAAGCTCTTCGTCTACGACCACAACTGGGACACCCCTGCCTACCCCGAGACAGTCTTAACCGACCCCACCATCGCCGCCTCACCACTCATAGCCGGAACCGCATGGCACGGCTACGCAGGCACTCCCGGAGCCCAACAAACCGTCCAGAACCAGTTCCCCACCTTCGGCACCTGGGAGACCGAACACTCCGGCGGCACCTGGCAAACCGACCAGTTCACGACTGACTTCCTGGAGATCACTCAAGTCATGCGCAACGCCGCAAAGTCCTTCGTAAAGTGGAGCCTCGCTCTCGACCAAACCCTAGGCCCCAACCTCACCGAGCTCAACAACGGCCTAGGAGGCTGCGCAACCTGCACCCCCATCGTCACGGTCAACAGCACCACCGGCGCCGTCACCAAGGCCACCGAGTTCTACACCCTAGGCCACTACAGCAAATACGTTCAGCAGGGAGCCACGCGGATTTATTCCAGCAACACCCCCGCCATCGCAACCGTAGCCTTCCTCAATCCCGATCATTCCAAAGCTCTCATCGCCTTCAACAACGCGACCACCAGCCAGACCTTCACCGTAACCTGGGGAACCCAGTCCTTCAGCTACACGCTTCCATCCCTAGCAGCCGCCACCTTCACCTGGACCGGCACCCAGGCCGGCACGCCAACCACCCCCGCCGCCTGGCAAATCCAGGGCTCCAGCTACTACCAGGAATCCGGTCTCGAGACCGAAACGACCGGAGACTCAACCGGCGCCTACGATCTCGGCTACGTCAGCCCGAACGCCTATGCCCTCTACAAGAGCATCAACTTCGGCACCTCCGTCACCACGGTCAGCGTTCGCACCGCGAGCGCCGGCCAAGGTGGCACCCTGCAATTCCATCTGGACAGCATCACCGGACCCCTGATCGCGACAGCGACTCTCCCCATAACAGGCGGTTGGCAGACCTGGCAGACCGTCACCGCGCCCGTAAACGGTGCCTCCGGGTTGCACGATCTCTACATCACCTTCCAGGGCACCACGGCCGGCATCTCCAACGTCAACTGGTTTCAATTCAACTAGATGCCGGCCCCCCACCCTCCTAACCCGCAGTCTGGACGCCCAAGCGTTCCTCGCTTGCCACCAATCGCTCGATCCACAGCGTGCTGGATCGCAACAGGACCCTCCAGTCCACCAGGTCGTCGCGATCCAAATCCCCATCCGCAGCCTCGCGAGACCCGGCTCCATAGTCCATCCGATGGAGCCGTTTATCAACCTCCCGAATGAGCATTTTCCCCGCTGTTCTGGCCTTAAGTGGAATTAATGCTTGACAACCGACCGGGCGTTAGATCATCATGATCCGCGATTTCAAATCAACTGAAAGACAAACGTTTGTCTCGTTCGGTTCGATCGTTTCACATGCAGAACTTAGGAACTTTGGAGGCACTATGAAGTCAAGTTGGTCAATATTCAGGATGGTTGTCCTTGCCGTGGCCGGCATTCTGGGACTAGGCACCGCCTACGCACAGAGTACGAACGCCGGAGACATCCGCGGCCTCGTCACCGATCCCTCCGGCGCCCTCATCCCGGGAGCCACCGTCACCGTGTTGAACCTCGACACCGGCGTAGCCAAGGATTACCCCACCAATAACGACGGCCTGTACGATACCAACTCCGTCGTTGCCGGAAGCTACAAGCTCACTTTCACAAAAGCTGGGTTTGAAACCTACGTGCGTGGCCCCATTACCGTCCTGGTCGGTACCACCGACGTCAACGCCCAGCTGAAAATCGGTTCATCCAGTGTCTCGGTGACCGTCAATACCGACGTTCCCCTCCTCAACACCGAAAACGGCGAACAGTCCTCCACTCTCGAAGCGCATGACATGGAGCAGATGCCCAACGTCGGCGGATCCAACGGCCCTGACTGGCAGAACTTCATGATCCTGTTGCCGGGCGCTACCGGTACCTACAACAGCAACAACAACCAGGCCAACAGCTTCAATCCTGGCCAGGAAGTGTCGACCAACGGCAACCTGCCCTTCACCAACGTGCTCGCCGACGGTGCCTCCACCACTCTCCCGAGCAGCCAGAACGCCAACCCCGCAGCCTTTGAAGACGTTGGCGAAGTTCAGGTCAGCCTCTCTTCCTTCTCCGCGCAGTATGGCGTAGGCGGTCTGATCATGAACCAGATCACCAAGAGCGGTACAGACAAGTTCCACGGTGTTTTGTACGAGTACTTCCAGAACAGGTCGCTCAACGCGGCCAACTACTGGCTTCGGCAACCAAGAGCCGGTGCCATTCTCTCAACTATGACGACTTCGGCGGAACGTTCAGTGGTCCCATCCCATTCTTCGGTCTGAAGAAGAAAGCGTTCTTCTTCTTCGGTTACGATCAAATTCACAACAACGCCGTCAGTTCTGGCTATCAGACCGTGCCAACCGCGGCCATCCAGGCCGGCGATTTCAGCGGCAACATCGCGGCCAACCCAACCGCCCCGTACCTCATTTACGATCCCACCACCCAAACCATCGGACACGATGCTGACGGGAACGCGTACCCCATCCGTAAGACGTTTCTCAGCGAGTATGGAACCAACGCCATTCCTTCGGCCTTGATTGACACGGTCTCGGCTGCCTTCCAGCAGTACTACCCAACGCCTGATAACCACATCTCCTACGGCAACTTCGTGCCAAACGCGACCGTCAATAGCGCCGGAGTCCTGGTGAATAACTTCTTTTCGCAATATCCAGTGCCCCGGCCGTGGAAGCGGTACTTCGGCCGCTTGGATTACGCGATCACTCAAAATAACCGGTTGACGCTTTCCGATACACAAGGCAACGAACTCGAAAATGGAGCCAATGCTGTAACGGAATGCCCGGTAGGCTGCCAGATCGGCGACGTCGATAACAACAACGCGCAAGTTACCGATGTCTGGAATATCAGCAACAGCACTGTCAACGAAGCCAGGATGGGTTTTACGTCACAACTCAACTTCTTCCAGGACGCCGGTACCGGCTTGGGTTATCCCGAGAAGCTCGGTTGGCAGTTTGCCAAAGCCAACGTTCTTCCCGCGGTTCAATTCCTGCGTAACTATCCCTATGCCTGGATTCAGCCAGCAACCAACGCGGAATACAAGGAAATGGTCTTCGATCCTTCCGACGTGGTCACCATGATTCGCGGCAAACACGTCCTCCACTTCGGTGGTGAGTTCGCGTTCTATCGTGACGACACAACCACCTGGGGCAACATCAACGCCGGAACCCTACAGTTCTCCGGTGCCTACACTGAAGGTTGGACACTCAGCGATCGGCGTCGCTTCACCCAACAGCAAGTCCGGCGAAGAGTATGCCGACTTCCTCCTCGGCTACGCCCAGAACTGGAGCGCCAGCGTCTCGCCCGAATATGGCGTGCGTTTGAAGAAGCCCCAAATGTTCATTCAGGACGATTGGAAGATCAAACAGAACTTCACCATCAACCTCGGCCTCCGCTACGAAATCAGCCATGGTTTCAATGAGGTCAAAGGCAACATGGATAGCTTCGATCCCAACCGTAACCAACCCGGCAACCGGAACGCCCTGGGCGCCTATTGGTTCGGAGAAACCAAGGCCAACGGCCGAACCTCTCTGCAGGCCAACGTATTTAGCACCGTCATGCCAAGAGTCGGCTTCTCCTGGCTTGCGCATCCCAATACCACCGTCCGCGGCGGCTTCGGTGTTTACTCCTACAACTGGAGCACGGATAACTACGGCGGCGCTACCGCTGGTCTGGGTCCTCTGTGTCTTCCTCTGGAAGCTACAACGACCATCGAACGGAATCTATCCAACCACCAAGTTCGATGGACCCGGAACCCTCTTCCCCTTGGGCGGCGGAACAATGACGCCTCTGCCGTACACCAGCGCTTCCCAGGACCCAACCAGGTTCAATGGGCAAAGCGCCAGATACAACGCCTACCACACCCCCATCCCGAAGATCTACCAGTGGAACTTCGGCATGGAATGGCAGCTGAGCACCAACTTGGTAGCGACCATGAGCTACGTCGGCAGCCATGGCCTCAACCTCACCTTCCCCACCAACATCAATGCCGTTCCTCTGAACGAGCTTTCGTCCAGCGACACTGTCGGACTGCGGTGACGCGGATCAACCGTCAACTGCGCCGTCGCCGTATCCGATCTATCGGAACATCACCGGAAACCTCTACCAGGCAATCTCTAACTACAACTCGCTGCAGACCACCATCACCAAGCGCCTGGCGCACGGCCTCAGCTTCAGCGCCAACTACACCTGGTCGCACTTCCTGGACGATCAGGATTCGTCTGGTTGGGGTACGCACGCTGGTCCTACGCCCTATCAATACGCAAGCACTGTTGACCGCGAAATAATGCGGGTAAGAACTACGGAAACTCCAACTTCGACGTCCGCAATTCCTTCAAAGGGTTTGTCGTCTATCAACTTCCCTTCGGCAAAGGCAGGGCGTACCTGAATAAGAACTGGTTCGAAGATGTGACGGTTGGCGGTTGGCAGATCTCCGGCACAGTTATCGTTGCGCGTCGGGAAATCCGTTCCAAGTGTACGACCACGGACAACACCTACACAGAGTGCCGGCTCACAGTATCCCAACTGGTCCTGGCGTCTCTCCACGCCCACTACACAGGGGCATCAACGAGTGGTTCAACCCAGCCGCCTTCAGCAACCCTGGAAACGGAAACTTCGGCAACTCGGGTAGAAACCAGTTGACCGGCCCTGGATTCAACACAGTGAATATCTCGGCCCTCAAGGAGTTCCACTTGCCCTGGGAGCGGATGGCCTTCTCCATCCGCGCGGATGCGCAAATCGCCTTCAACCATCCCTGCCTTCAGCCCTCCAGACGGTCAGCTGGCAGGAGATAGCGGCCCGGGAACACCCTATACCCTCACCAACAACCAAAACGTCAATGCACAGGGCGCAATCGTCGGAAACCAGATCACCGGAATCCAGATTGGCGGCCGTACGCTGCAGCTAGGGGCTCGCCTCTCGTTCTAGCGTGAACTGATTGTCACTACCCTCCGGAGAGACGGCGAGTACCTTCGCCGTCTCTTTCTTTTTCTCAGCCAAGCTCTTTCGCTTGACTCTCGATATCATCTGGACAGTATGTACCCAACGCTTCGACGCCTCTCCACGGGACTAGCCCTGCTCTTATCGGCCACGCTTTGCCTCTCGCAAACCACCCCCAACCAGCAACAGCTTGCCTCGCATCTCCAAAAGGCGCAGACCGACCTGCATCAGAACCGCCCCGACCTCGCCATTCCAGAGCTGCAAGCCGCACTCGCCCTCGACCCTTCCAACCTCGAAGTCCGCGCCAACCTCGGCGTCCTCCTCTTCTTCCACGGCAACTACGATCAGGCGCTCCCACTCCTTCAGGCTGTCGTCGCGGCCAACCCCAATCTCTGGAAGATTCAATCCCTCCTCGGCATCGCGGAGCGTAAGACAGGCGATGACCACCAGGGCCGCATCGATCTCGAAACCGCCTTCCCCCACATCGACGAGACCAAGCTCAAAATCGACGTCGGCCTCCAGCTAATCGAGAGCTACACCGCCACCGGCGACCTCGACAAAGCTTCGACCCTCATCACCCAGCTCCTCGCCCTCAAGCCAACCGATCCGGAGCTCCTCTACGCCGCCTATCGCATTCATTCCAACATGATGGCAGAGGATCTCCTCAGCCTCTCGCTCGCCGCTCCAGACTCCGCGCAGCTGCATCAGGCCATCGCGCATGAACTCCAGCGCACCCACGATCTCGAAGGCACCATCCGGAATCTTCGCCAGGCCCTCGCGCTCGATCCCAAACTTCCCGGCATCCACTTTGAATTGGCCGAAGCTCTCCATGCCTCCGACGATCAGCGCCTCCACGCCGAGGCCCTCGAGCAATACAAGCTCGCCGTCCTAACCAACCCCACCGACCCCAAAGCCGCAACCCGACTCGGCGATATCGAAGTAGAAATGGGCAACCTCGACGCGGGCGAAAAGGACTACCAGCAAGCCCTCAAGCTGCAACCCAACTCCCCAGACGCCAAGATCGGCATGGCCAACGTCCTCACCGAAAGAGGAGACCCCGCCGCCGCAGCCCCGCTCCTCGAACAGGTGATTGCCGCCGATCCCTCCAACTATCTCGCGCACTTTCGTCTCAGCACGGTCTATCGCAAACTCCACCGCCCCGAAGACGTCAAGCGCGAGCTCGATGCCTACACCAAGTACAAAGACATGCACGAGAAGTTGACCAGCATCTACAAGACCCTCGACTCTCCCGACAAGACTCCGGGGAAATAACGTGCGCCCCCTGCGTCACCCAACCCTCGCCGTGATCGCTGGCCTGCTCCTTGGCATCCTCGCGTTCTCCTCTGCAATCGCGCAGAGCCACGCCACCGCGCATCCGCCCACTTCCGCGCCCCAGTCCATCGACGTCCCGCAGCTCGTCGACATCACCGCCTCCACCAAAATTCAATTCGAGCACCTCTCCAGCTCCGACCAGAAATACATCGTCGAATCCATGAGCGGCGGCGTAGCCCTCATCGACTACGACAACGACGGCTACCCCGACATCTACTTCACCAACGCCCCCAGCGTCGCCATGGCCCTCGCCGGCAAGAAGGCCCGCAGCGCTCTCTACCACAACAACCGCGACGGCACCTTCACCGACGTCACCGACAAAGCAGGCGTCGGCTATCCCTGCTGGGCGATGGGCGCAGCCGTCGGCGACTTCAACAACGACGGCCTTCCCGACCTCATCGTCAGTTGTTTCGGCGGCGTCGTCCTCTATCGCAACAACGGCGACGGCACCTTCACCGACGTCACCAAGGCAGCCGGTCTCGACAGCGACAAAGGCTGGGCCACCGGCGCCGTCTTTGGTGACTACGACGCCGACGGCAACTCCGACCTCTTCGTCCCTCACTACGTCGACTTCAACATGAATGACCTCCCGCAATTCGGCTCGCAGGTCACCTGCCAGTATCACCGCGTCCCCGTCCAATGCGGCCCGCGAGGCCTCAAAGGTTCGCCCGACAACCTCTATCGCAACAACGGCGACGGCACCTTCACCGACGTCTCCAAAGCCGCCGGCGTAGACGACCCCAACCACTTCTTCGGCCTCACCGCCGTCTGGTCCGACTTCGACAACGATGGCAAGCTCGACCTCTTCGTCGCCAACGATGGCGAGCCCAACTACCTCTACCGCAACGATGGCAGCGGCCACTTCAAAGACATCGCCTTCGATAGCGGTGTCGCTGTCAGCGAGGAGGGTCTCGAACAGGCAAACATGGGCGTTGCCCTCGGCGACTATCTCAACGACGGCAAGATGAGCATCGCCATCTCCCACTTCAGCGAGGAGTACGCCGTACTCTACCGCAACGACGGCGGCTTCAATTTCACCGACGTCTCTCGTCAGGCCGGCATCGCCCAACCCAGTGTCCCCTACGTCGGCTGGGGCGACGCCTTTGTCGATCTCAACAACTCCGGCTGGCAGGACTTCGTGCTCGTCAACGGCCACGTCTACCCGCAAGTCGACGACGCCAAGGCCGGCATCGCCTACAAGGAACCAAAGCTCGTCTACATCAACCAGCGCAACGGAACCTTCCGCGAAATGAGCGCTGCCACCGGCAAAGCCGTCCTCATCCCCCAGGTCAGTCGCGGCCTTGCGGTAGGCGATCTCTTCCATCGCGGAGTTCTCGACATCGTCGTCGAGAACCTCGTTGGCGGCCCCATGATCCTCGAGCCAAAACCCAACCCTTCAAATCACTGGGTAAGTTTTGCTCTCGAAGGCACCCCCAACAATCGTCTCGCCCTCAACGCGCGCATCCGAGTCACCACCGGCACGCAGCAGCAGCTCCACGAGATTCGCAGCGGTGGCAGTTATCTCTCCCAAAGCGATCTCCACCTGCACTTCGGCCTGGGTTCAGCCCACCTCATCGACAAGGTTGAGGTCATCTGGCCCAACGGCAACACGCAAATCTTCACCAACCTTCCGCCCAACCATTTCTACAGCCTCAAGCAGAACGGCGATCTCGTCCTCTCAGACGCACCGCGCGCGGCCCACCATACCCCTTAGGCCTTTGCCTTATGCCGGCCCCGCGGCGCCGCACTCGACTCCCGCACCACCAGCTCCGGCTCCACCTCGATCGTCGCCGGCAGCGTCTCATGGTTCAGCCTGCGCAGCAGCGCCGCCGCCGCCGTGCTCCCCATCAGCTTCAGCGGCTGCCGAATCGTCGTCAAGCTCGGCACATGATACGAAGCCGACTGAATGTCATCGAACCCCACAATCGAAACATCCTGCGGAACGTGATACCCATAGTCGTGCAGCGCGCGAATACTACCCATCGCCGAGATATCGTTGAAGCAAAGAATCGCCGAAAACTTTTGCTTGCTCTCCAACAGATCATGGATCCCCGGATAACTGATCTCCGGTGAAGTCGAGTCCTTCGCCAGCTTAATCACCAGCTGTTCATCGATCGTCAACCCCAGCTCCCGCGCCACCTTCATGGTGGCATCCCAGCGAAGCTCCGTATCCGTACTCACCGACTGCCCCTTCATATAAACAATCTTGCGATGCCCCAGGTCATAAAGATGCTGCAGCGCCAGCCGCGCCGCATGGGCATGATCCAGCACCACGTTCGTCACATCCGGCAGCGTCGAATGCCCCGCGATCAGCACCGCCGGCAAGGGCAGGGGATGGGTAAGCTTCGTATCAATCGCCAAAATCCCATCCACTCCCCGCGCCTGCAGCAGCGCCGGATACTCCGTGATCAGGCTCTCCAGATGCCGATGGTGCACCGTGAAATAAAAGTACCCTTCCTCCATCAACAAGTCGCCAATCCCCGACAGCACCTGCGAGTGATACCCTTCGCCCAGTACCGGCAGCAGGATCCCAATGCTGCGCATGGGCTTCCCCAGCAGCGATCGCGCAATCATATTCGGCTTGTAGTTGAACTCGATCGCTGCTGCGCGAATCCGCTCGCGCGTCGCCTCGGGAATCGAGCGCCCCGGCGTGTCGTTCAGCACAAACGATATCGTCGATGGACTGAGATTCAGGTGCGCTGCCAAATCCTTCAGACTCACCCTGCGCAGGTGGCCGCTCTTGGCTTTGGCGGTCGGATCGTTCGCTTCACCATCTCGCATAGGCGTCAAATTGGACTCCCATCAGCATAACAACAGAAACACGCTATTCTGCCCGTCCCGGGTACCCTGGCGTATACGTTTACCGCACTCGCCCGTCCCCTCCTGAACGCCTATCGAAATCCCTTCGCGTTTCACTGTAGACATAAGAACAAACGTTTGTCTATGATGTCGGTACTCTATTGGTCGACAAGTTGCACTCTCTCTGTGCGACAGGCTCAGATTATGGCGCGGCGGATGGAATTTCTGATGGTCGGAGATCTGTAATGCGAGCACGCGCTATCCCCTCCCTGCTGATGTTCTCTGCCGTCGCCACTGTATTAACCGCCGCTAGTTATATTTCGGCTCCGTGGAACCCGGTATCCGCGCATCAGGTCACCCAACCCATCCCCACCCCTCCCTCCGATGCAGAAGCCCGCGCCTTCGCCGACAAACTCATCGCCAAAATGACCCTCGCCGAAAAGCTCGGCCAGATGACCCAGGTCCCCCTCAACAGCCCGCCCCCTCGCCCCGCCGAGGAGCTCGCCCGCACCGGCGCCGTCGGCTCCTTCCTCTTCATCACCGACGCCGCAGAGATCAATCGCCTCCAGCATGTAGCCGTCGAACAAAGCCGCCTCCACATTCCTCTCCTCTTCGGCTACGACGTCATCCATGGCTTCCGCACCATCTATCCCGTCCCCATCGCCATGGCCGCGAGCTGGGATCCCGCTGTCCCCGAGAAGGCCCAATCCATGGCCGCCCACGAAGCCCGCGCCACCGGCATTCAATGGACCTTCGCCCCGATGGTCGACATCGCCCGTGATCCTCGCTGGGGCCGCATCATGGAAGGCGCCGGCGAAGATCCCTTCCTCGGCTCCCGCATGGCCGAAGCCCAGGTCAAAGGCTTTCAGGGAGACGACCTCACCGCACCCGACCACATCATGGCCTGCGTCAAGCACTTCGCCGGCTACGGCGCTGCCTCCGGTGGCCGAGACTACGAAGAGTCCAACATCTCCGACGAGCAGCTTTGGAACGTCTACCTCCCGCCCTTCCACGCCGCCCTCGAAGCCGGCGCCGGCTCCATCATGTCGGCCTACATGGACCTAAACGGAGTCCCCGCCACCGGCAACCGCTGGCTTCTACACGATGTCCTGCGCGACGATTGGAACTTCCACGGCATGGTCGTAAGCGATTGGGCAGCCGTCCAAAGCCTCACCACCCACGGCTTCTCCAAAGGACGCAGCCGATGCAGCCGCACGCGCCGTTAACGCCGGCGTCGACATGGAGATGTCCAGCACGACATTCCAGGACAAGTTGCCCGAAGCTCTCAAGCAAGGCCTCGTCACCGAAGCCACCATCAACAACGCAGTCCGCAACATCCTCGTCGCCAAATACAAACTAGGCCTCTTCAAGAATCCCTACATCGACCCATCGCAAACCGCATCGCAAATGGTCACGCCCGAGCAGCGCGCCACCGCCCGCAACCTCGCCATCCGCAAACCGCTGTCCTCCTCCGCAATCGAAAACAACCTCCTCCCGCTCGCTTTGTACCGCAGACCAGCCTATCACCAACGGAAAATCCATCGCCCTCATCGGCCCGCTAGCCGACAGCAAGCCCGACATCATGGGCTCCTGGTGCCTTGCCGGCCACCCCTCCGACACCGTCACCGTCCTCGAAGGCATGCGCGCACGCTTACGGCGCCGACAAACATCCACTACACCAAGGGTGTAGAAATCGAACGCGAACAGCCCTCCATCTTCGACGCGCAATTCTCCAGCCCTAAGCCCACCATGACCACCGACGCCGAACGCGACGCCGAGTTCCATCACGCCATCGACCTCATCAACCAGTCCGACGTCGCCGTCCTCGTCCTCGGCGAACTCCAAAGCATGAGTGGTGAACGCGCCTCCCGCTCCTCGCTCGACCTTCCCGGCAAACAGGAACAGCTTCTCGAAGCCGCGGTCGCCACCGGCAAACCCATCGTCTTAGTCCTGCTCAACGCGCGCCCCCTCAACATCACCTGGGCCTCCAAGCACGTTCCCGCCATCCTCGAAGCCTGGTATCCCGGAACCGAAGGCGGCAACGCCATCGCCGACCTCCTCTCCGGCGACGCCAACCCCGGCGGCAAACTTCCCATAGCCTGGCCGCTCACCATCGGCCAGGTCCCCATCAACTACGCGCGCAACCTCACCCAGATTCCCGAAGCCCCCAACACCCGCTATTGGGACGGCTCCAGCGCCCCGCTCTACCCCTTCGGCTACGGCCTCAGCTACTCCACCTTCACGACCTCCAACCTCCACATCGCGCGCCCTCACAGTCCACGCCGGCTCAACCCTCAGGTCTCCATCGACGTGCAGAACACCAGCAACCGCGCCGGCGATGAAGTAGTGCAGCTCTACACCCACCAGCGCGCCGGCAGCGCCTCCCGCCCCGTCCGCGAGCTCAAGGGCTTCCTCCGCGTCTCACTCAAACCCAACGAAACCCGCACCGTAACCATCCCCCTCAACACCAAAGACCTCGGCTTCTGGAGCCCGCAAACTCATCATTGGTCCATGGAGCCTGGCACCTTCGACCTCTGGGCAGGCACCGACGAAACCGCCACCGCGCACGCCACGTTCGAGCTTCTTCCTTAGAACTGGACGAGCCCACTACGCGTGGGGCGGGCGTTCGCACGCCTTTTTACTGCTTCGCGTGGCCCTCCCGTTGGTCGGCAACAAGATTTGGTTCGCGACCAACGGAAGCGCCCAGCCGAAGGCCTCTGCCCGCAACGAAGTTGCCGCCCCACGCGTAGTGGGCCCGTCCGGCAGGACAATCGCGTCGAGCCTTTCAACATCGAACACCTACCTCGCCGCCCCCATCCCCGCGCGCAACGAAGCCGGCTTCCACCCCGCCCCCCACTTAGACGGCGCTCGCCCCCATCACAAACCGCAGCGTCCCACCCCGCACAATCTCCCGATACGAAATCACCGGCACCTCCAACGCCACCCCATTCAACGTAGCGCTCTGTATATAAACATTCGTCGCCGAATTATTCTTCGCGTCGACCGAAAAACTTTTTCCCACCCGCCAACCGTCAGCGTCATCTTCGAAAACAGCGGACTCCCAATCAAATACTCTCCCGACGCCGGATTCAGCGGATAAAACCCCATCGCCGTAAACAAATACCAAGCCGACATCTGCCCGCAATCATCATCGCCATCCAGCCCCGCCGGCGCATTCGCATACTCCGCCGCGGCAATCTCCCTCACCTTCGCCTGCGTCTTCCAGGGCTCCCCGCTGTAGTCATACAAGTACCCGTAATGATGACTAGGCTCATTCTTGTGCACATTATGGCCGCCCCGAAAATGCTCATCCAGCAGCGCGTTATATTTCTCCGCCCCGCCCATCAACTGCAGCAACCCCGGCTCATCGTGCAGCACCGCAAACGTATAAACCCAGTGATCACCCTCAGTCCATCCGTCCTTCTCGCCCGCCCACGACCCATCAGAATTCTTCGCCTGCATAAATCCAGTCGCCGCATTAAACACATGCTCATAATTCAATGACCGCTTCAAGAAGAACTCATACTCCCCTATCTTCCCCAACTTCTTCGCGATCTGCGCCACGCACCAATCGTCATAAGCATCTTCCAGCGTCCGAGAAGCGGCCTCCGCAGTCTTATCATTCGGCACAAATCCCAACACCTTCGAATACGTAAGCCCACCCCGAGCCTCGTACGGCGTATGCGCCTCGCGATCGTACCAGCGCCGTGTAGTATCTCCATCAGGAGGCGTCATCGCGTCCTTCCACACCGCATTCCACGCGACATCCGCATCAAACCCGTGGAATCCCTTGCCCAGAGCCTCCGCCACCAGCGAATCCGCATGCGTCCCAATCATGATGTTCGTATACGAAGGGTTCGGCCACTTCGGCATCCATCCACCCTCTTTGTAATTCTGCAGCAGCGCCGTAATCATCCCATCCACCCGCTCCGGCGCCAACAGCGTCTGCAAACTGAACTCCGCGCGAAACGTGTCCCAGATCGAATACGCCGTGTACGACGCCCCCACATGCACCGCATCATCGAACGCACTGTAGTACCGCCCATCCTCCGAAAACTCCCGCGGATACAACAGCGCGTGATACAGCGCGGTATACACCTCCGCCCGCTGATCGCTCGTCGCGCCCTCCACGCTCACCTCGCCCAGCTTCGCATTCCACCGCGCAGCCGTCTCCCGCCGAACCGAGTCAAAATCCCACCCCGGAATCTCCTTCCGCAAATTAGCCCGCGCCTGCTCCACGCTAAGAAACGAAGTCCCCACCCGCGCCTCCACAACCTCACCCTCAACTGTCTTGAACCGCGCATAAGCCCCCGTAGCTTTTCCATCACCCCCATACGTAGCCCCCGCAAACCCCTCGCGAAACTCCACCACAAAATACCCCTTAAAATTCTCCAACTTCAGCGGCCCAAGATTCGCATCCATCCGATCAGGGTTATACCCGCTGATCTCGCGCCGCGCCGCATCCACCGCCGCAAACCCCTTCACTCCCGGCCGCGACGCCTCCACCACCACCAGCGCCGACGCCCCAGCAGGAAACGTAAATCGCAGCAGCGCGCATCGACTCGTCGCCGTCATCTCCGTCCGTATCGCCCGACCCCCACTCGCGTCCATCTTCACCGAGTAGTAATCCGGCCGCGCAATCTCATCCTCATGCTTGAACCCCAGCGCCCGCTCCTCCGGCATTGTCTTCAGCCCA
The DNA here is from genome assembly GCA_963796535.1 of uncultured Acidobacteriaceae bacterium. Classification (GTDB taxonomy): domain Bacteria; phylum Acidobacteriota; class Terriglobia; order Terriglobales; family Acidobacteriaceae; genus Granulicella. The sequence goes on along the minus strand of CAWCMO010000021.1, from coordinate 58,911 downwards.
TCCACCTCCGGCATCAGCGTCACATACCCGTAGTCACCCATCCAGATCGCCGGCTGATGCGTCCCCATAAATCCAGAAATCTTCCCGTCGTCGTACTTATACGAAACCGTCCCCAGCTTGTTCTGCCGAGTCTGCGCAGTCCAATCCGTCATCCCAAACGGCGGCACCACAAACGGCATACTCCCGCCATAGCCAATCGCCCCGCTCCCCGTGCCAATCCGCACATTCACCCAATCCACGGGCGTCCCCTGCGCGCACACCGCCCCGCCGCAGCAAAGCACCGCAGCCGCAATCCCCACTCCCCACCATTTCGTGGCGCTCGTCATCCGTACACTCGCCCCATCCCAATGTTGCGCGACCCACCGAAGATCCACACCTGCTCCAATCTGCACGTCCGCATGCGCAGCATCATCCCGCGACTGCAGCCACAATCTGTCCCCGCTGCTCTTCCATCTCGGGCGCACACGGCAGCGTGATCACCAAGCGCGCCCCGCCCTCAGCCCGGTTCGAAGCCGTCACCGAGCCTCCATGCGCTCGCACCACGGCCTCCACAAACGCCAGCCCCAGCCCATGCCCGCTCGAGCCCCGACTCTTCACCCGCTGCTCAAACATCGTGTGCTCCACCTCTGCAGCGAACCCCGGCCCGTCGTCTTCCACGATCAGCATCGCCTCGTCCTTCTCCACCTGCACACAGATCACCACCGTGCACGACGCGGGCAGATGTTTCAACTCATTGTCCAGCAGGTTCGCCACCGCGCGATGCAAAAGCGCAGCATCCACGAACACCTTCACCGCTCCTCCACTGCGCAACTGCATCCGCAGCCCGCGCTCGCTCATGCATGGCTCGTAGAGGTCGATCATCACGCGCATCATCTCATCCAGATCGATCGCCGACCGCGTCAATCGCAGCGCATCCGCCCTCGCCTCCGCCACGTCCAGCGACGTATTCAGAAATTCCGTCAGTCGATCCAGCTCCTCGATCGCCGACACAATCATCGGCTCTCCCTCGGCACGCTGGCCGCCCTCCGAAAGCGACATCTCCAGCTTTCCGCGGATCGCCGTCAACGGACTGCGCAGATCATGCGCCAGCGAATCCGTAATCGTGTGCAGCTGATGCACCGAGCTTTCGATCCGGTCCAGCATACGATTCAGCGTCAGCGACAGTTGTCCAATCTCGTCGTTATGCTCCGTCGTCGGAACCCGGCGGCTCAGATCCGATTCGCCAATCCTCGACGCCGCCTGCGTAATCTCTCGAACGTGTCCCAGCATCCGTCGCGTCGTGTAAAACACAATCCCAAAACCAAACAGCACAATCAACAAGCCCAGCGACAGAAACCGCAGCCGCAAACTCCGCAGCACGCGCAACTCATCGCGTCTCCGACAGCCCCAGATAAATAAAACTCCCATCATCGATTCGCGAAGCGACGACCCGAAACGGTATCGCAAAGCCCTTCACGTTCAGGTGAAAGGGAACATCCGGTGTCACCTGGCTCGCGCGAATTGCCGCCAGGTTCGCTTGCCCATCCCCCGCTCCCACCCACAGCGTCGCCGGCCCCGTCGGCCCCGCCTGCAAAAAGAACACCGAATCGTTCTCATGACTCTCATCGTCCTCATCATGCGACTTATTCGGCACCTCTCGACTGGCCAGCTCCGCCACCTCGCCGACCACGCGCTCGATACAGGCGATCCTTGGGCGTGCGCTCAGCCACATCGCCCAGCACCTCCACCTCGCCAGACAGCCACGCATCGCTGCGCCGCTGAATGTCGTTCGCCACAAATTGATGCAGCCCCACGAATACCAGCGTCGTCCCAAACGCGAATGCCAGCGTCGCCCACAGCGAGATCCGCCACGCCGCGCTGTGCAGTCGCTTGTTATCGATCTTTGAGTACATACCCGACACCTCGCAGCGTCTTGATGAGCGGCTCCCGCCCCTCCGTATCGACCTTACCGCGAAGCCGGTAGATATGCACGTCCACCACGTTCGTGTCTGGCTGAATCCGCATGCCCCACACTTCCGCGAGCAGCATCGACCGCGTCACCACGCGCCCCGCATGCCGGCACAGATACTCCAGCAGCACAAACTCCTGCGGGCTCAGATTCAGCACCTCGCCACCGCGCGATGCTCTGCGCCGCAGCAGATCCAGCTCCAGGTCCACCACCTGCAACACCGTCGGACTCGCCCCCGCCGCTGCATTCCGCTTCAACAAATTCCTCAGCCGCGCCAGCAACTCCGCCAGCGCAAACGGCTTCGTCAGATAATCATCGCCGCCCTGCTCCAACCCCGCCACGCGATCGTCCACCGACCGCCGCGCCGACAGAATCATCACCGGGCTACTCACCCCCAGCCGTCGCAGCCGCAGAATTAAATCGATGCCATCCTGATCCGGCAGCCCAAGGTCCACAATCAACGCATCGTATACTTTCGTCGACGCAAACTTCTCCGCCGTCCCTCCGTCTCCCGCGACATCCACCTCATACCCTGCATCCGCGAGCGACGTCTTCAGAAAGTCCTGAATTTCGAGTTCATCTTCCACTAACAGCAGTTGCATGCACAGAGCATAAGCCATCGTCGGCGTTGAGCGCATGCGTCTTACCGGACATCGCACCGTATGAACAAATCGTCATCGCCATTGGCTTCCGACGGTGCTATCAACGAAGAGAAGAACGCGTCCCACGTCTACAAGAGTTGCCGTCCCAACCCCTTGGCGCACCTCACAATTTCGCCTCGCCCGCCGGTCGCTCCTTCGACCCCACGCGCAACCAGCCAGCCCGGATCATCCAGCGCGGCATCACAGCAACCAACGGAGACACACGATAACAATGACCCCACGCACCCTCCTTGCATCCCTCGCAGCCACTCTGCCTCTCCTCTGCACCCCCTTCGCTCTCGCGCAGCACCAGGCCTTCAACATCAATCCCGACAGCAGCACCGTAACCTTCACCCTCGCCAGCACCCACGAAATCACCAGCGGCACCTTCCACGTCGCCAAGGGTCTCGTGAACTTCGACGCCGCCTCTCCTAACCTCTCCGGCCTCATCGACGTCTCCGCCGCCACCGGCAACACCGGCAACGCCAGCCGCGACAAAAAAATGCTCAACGACGTCCTCCAAACCTCCCAGTTCGCCGACGTCACCTTCGTCCCCCAGACCTACACCGGCACGCTCGCCCTCACCGGCGACTCCACCCTCCAGGTCACGGGAATCTTCACCCTCCACGGAACCCCTCACACCCTCACCGTCCCCATGCAACTCCACATCGACGGCAACAAGCTCACCGCCAAAACCACCTTCAAAGTCCCCTACGTCGAATGGGGCCTCAAAGACCCCAGCTGGTTCGTCTTCAAAGTTGCGAAAGAAGTCGACGTCAACCTGACGCTAGTAGGCTTCCTCGCTCCCTAATATCGACCGGGCGTGCGGCAACACAGCCATGAGTTCGGATCCGCCGTGCCAGTCACATAGCTCCGTCATCCTGAGCGCAGCGAAGGACCCCTGTAGTTGTTGTTGCACTTGCCGTTGCCGTTGCCCTTGCTTTTCTTTCTGTCATTCCCTCCGGGAATCTGCTTCTTCCTTTGCCTTTGCCTTTGCCCTTGTCCTCGTCCTACCGGAATAGCAGGGGGCTTCAGCCCCCTGAATAATCATCCGCAGAAGAGGGCTTCAGCCCTGGCCTCCCCCTCGCTCCGCCCGCTCGCCCTCACCCATGCTTTACCATCGAACCAACCAGGCCACCGGCCACCAAGAGAGCAGGGAACCACCCATGTCCTACGTAAGCTTCATCGCAGAAGGTCGCGCCTCCTACGGCATCGCTCGTCCCGACGGCATCTTCGACCTCGGCCGCCACATCGGCGCCGCCTTCCCCGACCTCCGCTCCTTCCTCACCGCCAAGTCCCACGGCCGCATCACCTCGCTCCCCGAGCCCCTCACCACCGACTACGCCACCGGCCAGTTCACCTACCTCCCCGTCATCCCCAACCCCTCCAAGATTCTCTGCGTCGGCCTCAACTATCAGGACCACCTCGCCGAAACCAAGCGCCGCCCCGTCGACCACCCCACCCTCTTCACCCGTTTCGCCGACACCCTCACCGGCCACCAAACCCCCCTGCTCCTTCCCGCCGTCTCTTCCGACTTCGACTACGAAGGAGAGCTAGCCGTCATCATCGGCAAGCACGGCTTCCACGTCCCCGAAGAAAAGGCGCTCGACCTCGTAGCCGGCTACTCGATCTTCAACGACGGCTCCATCCGCGACTGGCAGCGCCACACCAACCAGTTCACCCCCGGCAAAAACTTCCCTGCCACCGCCGGCTTCGGCCCCGCCCTCGTCACCAAAGAAGAGGCCGGCCCGCTACCCGAAAAATCCATCCAGACCCACCTCAACGGTCAGCTCGTCCAGTCCGCCCACCTCGGCGACATGATCTTCTCCATCGCCCAGGTCATCGCCTACATCACCGCCTTCACGCCACTCTCCCCCGGCGACGTCATCGCCACCGGCACCCCCGGCGGCGTAGGCTTCACCCGCGAGCCGCCCCTCTACATGAAGGCCGGCGACACCGTCACCGTCTCCATCGAAGGCCTAGGCACTCTAACTAACACCATCCAGCCCGCCCCCTGAGAACTAAGAACTGACAACCAACTCCGCCTCAACCGAACCCACTCCGCTAATGCCTCCCTAGGACACCAATCAAATTAAGCACCCGGAACCCCGCTTGATCCCCCCTGCCTTGGCTACCATCAGGTCTCTACCCTGCGCAGAGTTCCACTCATGGGTTTTGTAGCTGTGCCGATAAAGTTCCCATACTCCCTGGCGCACAACCGCTTGGCAGGAATTGGCGCCGCAGGAAGAATGCGAATTCCCATGACCAATCCTCACCCCCAACCCCTCCCGTTCACCGTAATACCGGCAGACTCCCTACTTATGGAAGAAATTCGCATCCTCCGCGAACGCGGCCTCACCGACGAGTGCATCCACGGCCTCTTCAGCGGATTCAATATCGACTCCCGCCCCGGATCCTCGAGTGAACACTGGAATCTGCCAACCAACGATCAGCTCATTCGCCTGATCTGGGGCAAAGCCCCTCCCAAACCAATCCACCTCGACTAACCACCCCGACCAACGATCCAACTACGAGTCCCACCCGGCCCGGTCCCTCCCTACTTGTCCGCCTGGTCTGCCTGGTCTGCCTGGTCTGCCTGGTCCGCTTGATCCGTCGGATGGCTCCGGTCATAAAACTCGCCATTCATAAAATGATGCCGCTGCATGGCTACAGCCAGCAGGAGAAACAGCACCGTCACGGTCACTACCGTCAGGAACTGCACATACTGCGGCCAGCGTGAGTTTGGTCCACCTGGCCTGACCGGCCTTCGTGGTCCGATGGGAATCCCGGTCCGACTCGTGCTGATCGGAATCTCAGCGCCGCGCGGTTCCCTCGAGCCTCCATCCTCTGTCATACGAGAATCCCTCCGTACTTCGGTTTGGACCTTTAGACCCGGAAGCGTATGACATCTTGTAACAGGTCGCCCTCTGCTTTGGCGAGAACAAACGTCATCCCCGCTTGCCAATCGTGATTCCCGAATCGGAACCGCAGCCCCGCAATCAAGGTGAGGATGTTGATGGGCCCCTAGCAGAAGCAGCTTCTAGTTCTCAGCCTTATAACCAGAAGCGGCTAGACCGGCAGACAGCTTGTGCATCCACGAACAGAGCTAAAGGCAAACAGCAAACAGCAAAGAGCTAAAGGCAAACAGCAAAGAGCTAAAAGCAAACAGCAAAGAGCTAAAAGCTAGCAGCTAGAAGCTGTCTCTCCCCCTCCGACTGTCCCAGCAAGCAACAGCGAATGGAATCGCCTCATCCGGCCGATAAGACCTCCACGGATGTTTGTCGTCGCGCTTCAGCCTTCGTCCCGCGCTCATCCACCGCGCACCCCTCTCACCAGGAGACTCACCATGCCCGCCCACCAGAAAACCTACACCATCGACCAGATCGCCGTGGCTGCCCGCGAACTCCGCGAAGCCGCCGGCGCCGACCCCGAGCGCTACACCGGCGCCGAAGTCGTCTCCCTGCTCAGCGGTGAGATCGAAATCCTGCGCCACCGCGGCTTCACCGACGAGCGCATCACCGGCCTCATCAGCGCCTTCGACATCGACATCAAGCCTCGCCAGATCGAGCGCCGCAAGCAAACCCCCGCCAACCTCATCCGCCGCCTGCTCTGGGGCCGCCTAAACCGCGCCCGCACCCCGCGCGCCCAGCTCCAACCCGAGTAGCCCTCTCCCCCTCTCGCCGCGTTCCACCCCTATGCGGGCGCCCGTCCACGCACATCCGGGTGCCCCATCTTCGGCGCATACTGTGCGCCTAAGGTGGGCTGCGACCAACCTTAGAATCCCTTCACATCGCAGTCGTATACTCAACCCCATCATGACTTCTGCTCGAAGCCTCTCCCTCCTCCTCTCTGCCGCCGCCCTCGCCGCCACCCTCACCCCCGCGCTCTCCGCCCAGTCCGGCCCATACAAGATCCTCAACATCGCCAAAATCGGCGGCGACGGTGGATGGGATTACCTCACCGCCGACGCCCCCAGCCGCCAGCTTTACTTCGCCCGCTCCGGCCCCACCGGCAACCTCAAAGTCTATAACCTCGACACCCTCGCCCCCATCGGCGAAGTCGCCACCGGCAATGCCCACGGAGCCGTAGTCGACGACGCCACCCACCACGGCTTCGCCACCAGCAATCCCGTCACCATGTTCGACACGCAAACCCTCAAGGTCATCAAGACCATCAACACCGGCGGCCGTCCCGACGGCTTCCTCAACGATCCCGCCACCCACCACGTCTACATCCTCTCCCACGCCACCCCCAACGTCACCGTCCTCGACGCCGCCACCGGCGACATCGTCAAGGCCTTCGACGCAGGCGGCGCCGTCGAGCAGTCCGTCCTCGACAACCACGGCCATCTCTTCATCGACCTCGAAGACAAAGACGCCATCGCCGTCGTCGACACCGCCACCTACACCGTCACCGGCAAGTACAACATCTCTTCCGTCAGCGGAGGCTGCGCCGGCCTCGCCATCGACGCCCTCCACGACATCCTCTTCGCCTCCTGCAGCGACAAGAAGAACATGGTGATCCTCAACGCCACCAACGGCAAAATCCTGCAGGTCCTCCCCACCGGTGAAGGCTCCGACGGCGCCGCCTTCAACCCCGACACCCTCGAAGCCTTCAGCACCCAGGGCGAAGGAACCCTCGCCGTCATCAAGGAAAACTCCCCCACCAGCTTCACCCTCGAGCAGCTACTCAAAACCCAACCCCGCGCCCGCACCCTCACCCTCGACCTCAAGACCGGCCACATCATCACCGCCACTGCCGACTTCGGCCCCGCCCCCGCCGCCCAACCCGGCCAGCGCGTCCGCCCCCCCATGCTCCCCAACTCCTTCCGCCTCCTCGTCATCGGCAAATAGCCCACAACCTTTGCCATCCTTCGCGATAGGCGGAGGGTCTGCTGTTGGACTTGCTCTTGCCGTTGCTTGTTTTTCGCGGTCATCCTAGAGCGAAGCGAAGGATCCCTGTATTTGTCTTTGCAGTTGTTCTTGCCCTTGCCTTTCTTTCTGTCATTCCCTCCGGGAATCTGCTTCTCCTGTTGCTCCAGCCAAACCCAACCTGAAACCGGTCCCCGCGATTCCGCATCTCAACCGTGCATACGCCACCCGCGTGTGCACGGGCCCATTTCAGGAGACGCATCATGGAACGCAGAGACTTCCTCAAGACGGCAGCCGCGGCCGGCGTAGCCGCCACCACCCCGAGCGCGCTCGCCCAAACCTCCACGACCACCGTCACCCGTCCCCAATCCCCAGACATGATCTACCGCCAACTCGGCACCACCGGCGAAACCGTCTCCGCCATCGGCCTCGGCGGCTTCCACATCGGCCATCAGTCCGACCCCAAAGACAGCCTCAAGATCATCCACACCGCCATCGACCACGGCATCACCTTCATGGACAACTGCTGGGACTACAACGACGGCACCTCCGAACTCCGCATGGGCGAAGCCCTCCAGAACGGCTACCGCGACAAGGTCTTCCTCATGACCAAAATGGACGGCCGCACCCTCACCGAATACAACAAGCAGCTTGAGCAATCCCTAGCCCGCCTCCGCACCGACCACATCGACCTCGTCCAATTCCACGAAGTGATCCGCATGGAAGACCCCGACCGCATCTTCGCGGACGACGGCGCCATCCACGCTGCCATCGCCGCCCGCAAGGCCGGCAAGATCCGCTACATCGGCTTCACCGGCCACAAGGACCCCGCCGTCCATCTCCGCATGCTGGAAGTCGCCAAGGCCCACGACTTCCACTTCGACACGGTGCAAATGCCCATCAACGTAATGGACGCCCACTTCCGTTCGTTCACGCATCAAGTGATCCCCGTAGCCACGCAGCAGGGAATCGGCGTCCTCGCGATGAAGACCTTCGGCGACGGCTTCATCCTCCAAAGCAAAACAGTCGAGCCCCTCGAAGCTCTCCACTACACCCTCTCGCAACCCGTATCGGTCGTCATCACCGGCATCGACTCCCTACCCATCCTCAACCAGGCCCTCGACGCCGCCCGCACCTTCAAGCCCCTCACCGAATCCCAAATCTCCGCTCTCCTGGCCCGCACCCAACAAGCGGCCCTCACCGGCAAATTCGAACTCTTCAAAACCACCCCCCATTTCGACGGCACCGCCGCCAACCCCAAGTGGCTGGGCTAGCTCCGTCATCCTGAGCGCAGCGAAGGATCACTGCCGTTGCCCTTGCCTTTCTTTCTGTCATTCCCTCCGGGAATCTGCTTCTGCCGTTGCCCTTGCCTGTTCTTCCGGATTGGCAGGGGTACCCTTGCCAGTCCTTCCGGATTAGCAGGGGGCTTCAGCCGTGGGCCTCTGAAACCAGCATTGAAGGCCTTTCCTCGCTGCCGCAGAACCGGGCCCCGGCGAGCGTTCTTTGCTCGCACGGGTGATCAAGCCGGAGTGAAGCCGCAGGCGCAGCGACCAAATTGCCCTCCCCAACCTTGCCCACACCTTTCCCATCCCCAAAATCTTGTCAAGCCCCCAACCCCCCTAACCCCAACAAACCAAACCAAATAGAGTTGGCATAGTTACCCCCACCAAAAGCCTACAATTGAACTAAGCCATCTTTTTGGAAAACCAGGGGCTGCGAGCCGGCGAAAGCCACTCGCAGCCCCTACTCCATTTAACGGCCAAACCTAGGAGAAAAATCATGTTCGAACCATTCAAAATCAGCCGAGTCCTCCCGCCCCACGAGCTCAACGCCCGCCGCGCCCGCAAGCGTGTCCTGCCTCAGCCGCCACCCGTCGCGCGGCGGCCCATCGCCACCGACACCTTCCACGACCCCGCGATCTCTCCCAACGACGAAGTCTTCAACCACGGAGCCGACCGCATCACCCACCACCAGTAACCCAACAGCACCTAACGTCTTTGTTCGAACTATTTTGCCCGTAAACTCCCTAAAAAGAGTCGTTTACGACCCAAATTCGTCCCGGCATTGACAAGGATCTAACCCCATAACCCCTTTCTCTTCATGGCGTTGCACCTAAAAAGTCAGCAGAGAGGGGGGAGGGGGGTACCCCTCGTGCGGTGCCCCCAAACCAGAGGAACATCATGACCACGAAATACTGTCGCCACATCCGCGTCAACGGAGAGCGCTGCGGCTCGCCCGCGCTCTCCAATAAAACGTTCTGCTACTTCCATGTCGAGTTCGAACGCCGCCATCGCGGCATCAACGCGCAACACGACAAGACCATCACCGTTCTCCACCCGATGACCCTCCAGGACGGCTCGCAGCGCGACCCCATCCTCGCCGAGCAACTCCCACAACTCGATCTCCCGCCGCTCGAGGACCGTCACTCCATCCAGGTCGCGCTCTCCATGGTCATCATCGCGTTGACCGAAGCCCGCATCGACCCCAAGTTGGCCGCGCTCCTCTTCTACGGCCTCCAGGTCGCCAGTACCAACGCCCACAAGCTCAACCCCCTCCCGAAGCGCGACCCCTGCAAGGTCACCCTCACCGTTCTCGACGAGGCCAACGGCGAACTCATCGCCCCCGAAGGCGACCCCGAAGACCCCGAAGAGACGCAGGACTACGAACGCAAGGGTTCCGCCACCCGCCTCTGGGAGAAGCTGCAAGCCGAGGACCGCGAAAAAGACCGCCTCAAGGCCGAAGCCGAAGCCGCCACCGCAAACCTCGGCACGCCACTCCCTCCTGCCTTGGAATCCAATGCCGCCGAAGTTCCCGGAATTGATCTTCCCTGAGGCAACTGCTACCCTCCAAACCGAATCTCCCCATAGGATTCGCCTTCACCTTCGCCGCAACTTTTCGGGTCCTGCTCTGGTTTGACAACTCAGGTAACAAGATCTAGCAAGGAGCTCACATGACAAAACTGAAGCAAGCAACCCTCGCCATCGCCGGAGGCCTTCTCCTCTCGGCGTCGCTCAGCGCTGGCGCCCAGGCCTATGTCCGCGTCGGTCCTCCGCCGCCGCCGCGTGGTATCGTCGTCGGGCCCGCACCCCATCGTGGCTATGTCTACCAGTCCGGCTACTACCGCTGGTACGGCGGCCGCTACGTCTGGGTCGGCGGCGTCTGGGTCAGGCCTCCCTATGGCGGAGCCGTCTGGGTTCCAGGCATGTGGCGCAGCGGCCCCAACGGCTACTTCTGGGTCCCCGGCCACTGGCGCCACTAACAGCAGTGAGCAGTGCGGAAGCAGTGGGTAGTGTCTAGTGGAAGAGCAGTGAGTAGTGGAAGAGCAGTGAGTAGTGGAAGAGCAGTGAGTAGTGTGTAGTGATGAAGCAGTCAGTAGTGTGTAGTGAGGCGAATCTAGACCCACTACCCACTACTCACTACTCACTACCCACTACTCGTTACTCACCGGCGTTGCAAAGTATCATCACTACATGCCCGACCTAACCCCCGAAGACCGCGCCCGCCGCGTCAAAGTCCTCCTCTACGACGTCGACGGCGTCCTCACCAACGGCGACATCACCATCATCCCGCCCCTCGACGGCGACCCCAACGGCAAGGCCACCGAAATCAAATCCTTCTCCGCCCACGACGGCATGGGCATCGGCATCGCCCGCCTCGCCGGCCTCAAAATCGGCTGGGTCACCAAGCGCCAATCGCAAGTAGTCGCCATCCGCGCCCGCGACCTCAAAATCGAACACGTCTATCAAGGCCAATCCAACAAGGTCGAAGCCCTCAACAAAATCATCGCCGCCGAAAACTGCACCCTCGACGAAATCGCCTACGTTGGCGACGACATCATCGACCTTCCCGTCATGCGCAAAGTAGGCTTCGCCATCTCTACCGCCAACGCGAGACCCCAAGCCAAAGCAGCCGCGCATTACGTAACCCCCAATCGCGGCGGAGACGGCGCCGGCCGCGATGCCATCGACTTCATCCTCACCGCCCGCGGCATCCTCGACCAGACCATCGAGCAATACCTCGACCCCAACAGCGCCGAGGCCAAATCCGCCGACATCGGCGCCGGCAACATGTAAGGAGAAACACATGGACATCCAACGAGTCGGAACCAAACCCTCCGGCGTCGGCCCCGCAGACTGGTTCACCGGAACCGTCCGCATCGACCCACTCTTCCAGGCCCCCGATCCCGCGCTAGTCCAGGGCGCAAGCGTAACCTTCGAGCCCGGCGCCCGCACCGCCTGGCACACCCACCCGCTAGGCCAGACCCTCATCGTCACGGCAGGCGCCGGCTATGCGCAACGCTGGGACGGCCCCATCGAACCCATCCACCCCGGCGACGTAGTCTGGTTCGCCCCCAACGAAAAGCACTGGCACGGCGCCACCCCCACCACCGCCCTAACCCACATAGCCATCCAGGAACGCCTCGACAACAAAGTAGTCGACTGGCTAGAGCACGTAACCGACGAGCAGTACAACGGCTCCCGCTAACAGCAGTCGTTACCCGTTCTCCTTTGCGAAACTTAGCTAACTTCGCGCCCGTTGCGTCAAAGCCGTTGTCGTTGCCCTTGCCGTTGTTTGTTTTACGCCGTCATCCTGACCCTCGAGCGCAGCGAAGGGGGAAGGACCCCTGTATTGGTACTTGCCTTTGCCTTTCTTTCTGTCATTCCCTCGGGGAATCTGCTTCTGTAGTTCCTTTCTTTCAGCGATCGCACCGCGCATGACAAACGTAAGAACCTTTTCGTGACCAACCGCAGTTCCGTCTTCCGTCTCGAAGCCTGAAACTCAATCTGTCATTAAGAGTGAGGATCCGACATGCTGTACCTGCTACTAGCGCTCCAAGCCTTCCACGTCCTCTTCCTGCTCTTCCACGACTGGATTCCGCTAGGCTCGCTCAACAACATCGCCGCAGTCCGCGCAGAAAACTCACTCCCGAAACTTGTGATCGGAACCGCCATCAGCACCAGCTTCTTCCTCTTCGGCTTCATCGCCAGCGCAATCCACCGCAACGGCCCGTATCCGCACTGGCTTCTCTGGTATCTCCTGATCGGCTACCTCTTCCTCTTCTATGGCGAGCTCACCGCCTGGTGGATTCCGTACTTCGGCGCTCCCCAACCTGAACGCGCCGCCCGCTACCAAACCATGTTTGCCAACACGCATGCCTTCCTTCCCGCGCGCAATGGCATCCCGCTGAACACGCTACACATCATCCTGCACGTGTTCACCCTCGCAACACTGCTCGTGATCGGCCTCGTCATGGCGACCTAAGTACTGCCGATTCAGCAGGGCGAACAAACCGCGAACCTCGCGCTACAATATCCCATGCCCGAGCCGCTCCCAACCTCGGAACCCACAGCCCTCAGCGACCCAAACCTCGCCTGGGCTCATCCCATCGTGCAGGAGTGGTTCCTCACCAAGTTCGGCTCGCCCACCGAACCCCAAATCGCCGGCTGGCCCGCAATCCTCCGCGGTGAACCAACCCTAATCTCCGCTCCCACAGGCTCCGGCAAAACCCTCTCAGCCTTCTTAGTCTGCATCGACAAACTTCTCCGCGCTGCGATAGAAGGCCGCCTCGCCGCACACACGCACGTCGTCTACATCTCGCCCCTCAAAGCTCTCTCCAACGACATCCAGAAGAACCTCGACGCACCGCTAGCCGAGATCCAGCAGCTAGCCATCGCACGCGGCTACCTCTGTCCCGAAATCCGCACCGGCGTCCGCACCGGCGACACGCTCACCAAGCACCGCCTCGCGATGCTCAAGCATCCTCCGCACATCCTCGTCACCACGCCCGAGTCGCTCTACATCCTGCTAACAGCAGGGAAGTCGCGCCAGAACCTAACCCGCGTCCAAACCGTCATCGTAGACGAGATCCACGCCATCGCCGACGACAAGCGCGGCGCCCACTTAGCCCTAACCCTCGAACGCCTCGACGCCCTGGTCTGCGGCGAGAACCGCCTCTCTCCCGGAGCATTCCTTACTGGCCTAACCAGCGCACCCCAACGCATAGGCCTCTCCGCCACCCAGAACCCCATCGAGCTAGTAGCCAACTTCCTCACCGGCGTCGGCTCGTCACATAGCAGCGACTCAACCCGGATTAGCAGTGGGCTTCAGCCCACTGAATATGGCTCTTCTGATGAAGGGGCTTTAGCCCTGGAGTCTCCGCCACAAGTCTCCCTGGCCGACACGCGTCAACCCGCGACCATCATCCAAGTCGGCCAACGCCGCACCCTCGACCTGGCCATCGAAGTCCCCTCCGCCGAGCTAACCTCCATCACTTCCATCGCCATGTGGGACGAGATCTACGACAAGCTAGCCGCACTAGCCCAGCAACACCGCAGCACGCTAGTCTTCGTCAACACCCGCAAGCTGGTAGAGAAGATCAGCTTCGAGCTAAGCAACCGCTTAGGCGAAGACGCAGTAGCCGCGCATCACGGCAGCCTCTCCCGCACCCTGCGCCTCGACGCCGAGCAGCGCCTCAAAGCCGGCGAGTGCAAGATCCTCATCGCCACTGCCTCGCTCGAACTCGGCATCGACATCGGCACCGTAGACCTCGTCTGCCAGATCGCGACGACCCGCGCCGTCGCGGTCGCCATGCAGCGCGTAGGCCGAGCCGGCCACTGGCGCGGCGCCATCCCCAAAGGCCGCTTCTTCGCCACTACCCGCGACGACCTCTTCGAGCAGGCTGCCCTCCTCCGCAAGATGGTAGCCGGCGAGCTCGACCTCCTCGAGATCCCCGACGCGCCTATCGACGTCCTCATGCAGCAGATCGTAGCCACCGTAGGCGCCGAGTCCTGGCACGAAGACGCCCTCTACCAAGTCCTCCGCCGCGCCTACCCTTACCGCAACCTTACTCGCGAGCAGTACGAAGAGGTCCTAGCCCTCCTCCACAACGGCATCGAGAACTCCCGCGGCCGCTACGGCGCGTACATCCTGCGCGACCAGGTGCAAGGCCATCTCCACGCCCGCCGCGGCTCGCGCAGCATCGCCATCTCGAACGGTGGCGCCATCCCCGACACCTCCATCTTCGCCGTCATGCTCCAGCCCGAGAACGTCCAGATCGCAACCCTCGACGAGCACTTCGCCGTCGACAGCTCCCCCGGCGACGTCATCCTCCTAGGCAACACCAGCTGGCGCATCCAGCGCGTAGACCCCAACGGCAAGGTCCTCGTAGAAGACGCCCACGGCGCCCCACCCAGCATCCCCTTCTGGGAAGGCGAAGCCCCGCAGCGCACCTCCGTCCTAAGCGATGGTGTCTCCGCCCTCCGCCACGAGATCGACGAGCGCACCAGCAATGTCACGCCCTCGACGCTCGACAGCGCCAACCCCGATGTCGCCGACACGATCGCCTTCCTCCGCGACACCTGCTACCTCTCCGATTCCGCCGCGCTCCAACTCATCACCTACATCGTCCACGGCCGCGCCGTCCTTGGCGCGGTCCCCACCAAGACCACCCTCATCGCCGAGCGCTTCTTCGACGAAGGCGGCGGCCAGCAACTCATCCTCCACGCCCCCTTCGGCGGCCGCCTCAACAAAGCCTGGGGCCTCGCCCTCCGCAAGCGCTTCTGCCGAGGCTTCAACTTCGAGCTCCAAGCCGCCGCCACCGACAACGGCATCAACATCTCCCTCGCCGAGCAGCACAGCTTCCCCCTCGCCGACGTCTTCCACTTCCTCACCACCCTCACCGCCCGCGAACTCCTCGAGCAGGCCTCCATCCCTTCGCCGCTCTTCAAGAACCGCTGGCGTTGGGCCGCCGGCCGCAGCCTCCAACTCCTGCGTATGCAGAAGGGCAAGCGAGTCGCCCCCCAAATCCAGCGCACCCGCTCCGACGACCTACTAGCCAGCGTCTTCCCCCACGCTTCCGCCTGCCCCGAAACCATGACCGGCGACATAGAAATCCCCGACCACCCCCTCGTCCGCGAAGTCATGAAGGACACCCTCACCGAGGCCATGGACCTCGAAGGCCTCCTCGAAGTCCTCGCAGGCATCGCCGACGGCACCATCACCTGCATCGCCATCGACACGCCCATCCCATCCGTCTTCGCGCACGAGCTAATCAACGCGATGCCCTACGCGTTCCTCGACCCCGAGGACGCCGCCGCGCGCCGCACCCGCGCCGTCAGCACCCGCGGCAACGTCCCCTCGCGCCTCCCCGAAGCCCCCGGCCGCCTCGACCCCGCCGCCATCGCCACCATCCGCACCCAACTCTGGCCCGACCTCCGCGACGAACACGAACTCCACGACCTCCTCCTCCAACTCATCGCCCTCCCCATCGCCCTCACCACAGAACCGGGTGCCCCAGGTCCGGATTCTCGCACCTGGATTTCTGCCTCACCGACCATCTCCCGCTCCACCCAACACTGGCCGCACTTCTTCAACCGACTCGCAGAGAAGGGAAGAGCCCACTGCATCGATCTCGACTGCGTCCCCACCTGGATCGCCACCGAACGCCTCCCCGAAGCCGCCGCGCTCTGGCCGTCAATCGACCTCCCCAAGACCTGTCATCCTGAGCGAAGCGCGCGGCGCGCGGTCGAAGGACCCGAGATTCCGCTCGCACCCTCGACACAACCGGCGCCATCCGCCACGACAAGTCCGCGCGACGCCGCGACACTGCAACTCACCCAGGGCTACCTCCAACTCCTGGGCCCCACTACCTCGACCCATCTGGCCGCTCTAACCCACCTGCATCCGCGCGACATTCACCAATCCCTCCTCACCATGGAAATGCAAGGCCTCTCCATGCGCGGCGTCTTCGAACAACCACCCACCACCGACCCTCACGCCGAAGAGTGGTGCGAGCGCCGCATCCTGCAACGCATCCACCGCCTCACCCTCGGCACACTCCGCAGGCAAGTCGACCCCGTCACCCCCGCCATCTTCATGCGCTGGCTCCTCGACTGGCACCACCTCGCCCCCGACACCCAACTCACCGGCGAAGAAGCCGTCCTCGCGGCGATCGAGCAACTGGAAGGCTTCGAAGCCCCCGCCATCGAATGGGAGCGCACCCTCCTCCCCAACCGCGTAGCCAACTACCAGCCCCAATGGCTCGACAACCTCTGCCTGGCCGGCGTCCTCGCCTGGGGCCGTATCTCCCCCCACCCCGCGTGGTCGGCAGGCGAGGGAACTGGACCAAGAAGAGTCATCCCCACCACCGCGGCCCCGATCACCTTCTACCTCCGCGACTCCTCCGACTGGCTGCACTACGCCCTATCCTCCAAGTCCGTCGACGAGACGACCCTCACCCAATCCCTCTCCCCCGAAGCCCAAACCATCCGCGCACTCCTAGCCACACAAGGCGCCGCCTTCACCGCCGACCTCCAGCGCCTCTCCAACATCACCAAACTCCAAACCACGACGGCGCTATGGGAGCTAGCCACCGCCGGCCTGGCCTCCGCCGACGGCTTCGACCAACTCCGCTCCATGATGGACCCCCGCCGCAAGTCCGGCACCACCTCCACCACCATCGCGCCCAGCCTCCGCAAGCGAGCGGCTGCCCGCACCACCGCCGGCCGCTGGTCCCTCTTGTCAACCACAACTCCGGGTGCCCCATCTTCGGCGACGGCCCTATCGTCGCCTAAGGTGGGTTCGCAGGAAGCTCAAGCCGCCGCGATCGCCGCCGCCAAACAAACCGACGCCGCGCTCGACGCCCACGCCCGCATCCTCCTCTGCCGCTACGGTGTCCTCTTCCGCGAGCTCCTCACCCGCGAAGCCAACGCCCCCAAATGGCGCGACCTCCTCCCCATCCTCCGCCGCCTCGAAGCCCGCGGCGAGATTCGCGGCGGCCGCTTCGTCTCCGGCCCCTTCGGCGAGCAGTACGCCCTCCCCGAAGCCGCCGACAGCCTGCGCAAGGCCCGCAACCTACAGGCCTCCCGCGCTAGTGAACCCGCGATCACTGTCTCCGCCGCCGACCCCCTCAATCTCGCCGGCATCCTCGTCCCCGGTGACCGCATCCCCGCAATCCCAGGCCGCACCGTCAGCTTCCAGAACGGCATCACCGTCGAAGAAAATCCCTCCCCAGCCGCCTCTCCCAAACCGCCGCGCGCCACCCGCTCCCGCAGCATCCCCGACCTCCTACGCGCCGAAGCCCTCAACCCCCGCGTATCCCACTCCACCCACTCCCCCGGCCTCTTCTCATGAGCGACGGTGACGAGACCGTGCGCGAACCCAACGATACCTCGAAGGGGATGGGCTTCACCTCATCCAAAGAGCACACCGAACGTCAGCAGGCTTTAGCCCCTGAGGCGCAGCCCCTTCACCCCGAAGACTTCTACATGGAAGGCCCATATCTAGTCTTCACTGCCGCCTACCACCTCCGCCGCGGCTACTGCTGCAAATCCGACTGCCGTCACTGCCCCTATAAGTAACGTCAGCGAACCCCCTCCCTCCCAAAACGGAGCTTGCTCAACTCCGTGTTCGTTTCGGAACGGGGCCGCGCATTTATCTCCCGCATACGGTCGACCCAACGCTGTATCGTCCGATGATGCCTCCATGGCTCGAGAAAATGCAGTTGGCTTATTCCTTGCGGTCGACGCAGAGCGCGACATCCTTCATGCCGCCGCCCTCGCCTGTGGGCTGCGTTCCGTCAACCTGCAGGCTTCGGCCGACTCCCCATCCATCACGCGCATGCCTTCGCTCATCGTCACCGACCAGCCGACCGGTCCATGGGAGCCTGCGCATGGCAGCAACTTCTCGACCTATGACGCCGCGACCGTTCTTCAGATCAGTGATCCAACACCGGCCCTCGTTCCATCAGCAATCGTGAATCCCGCGCCCGCCTACGTGTTGCATCGTCCCCTGCGCCTGGAATCCGTCACCGCCGCGCTCAAGCAGGCTGCCGGCATGACCCAATCCTTCCTCCAGCGCCACACCTCCATGATCGACGACCTCGACCACTGCCGCCGCATCTTCGATTCGGTCAGTAACGGCATCTCCATCTCGGACGCGAATCTCCCGGACTGTCCCCTGACCTACGTCAATCCTTCTTTCGAGCGCATGACCGGCTACACGGCCAGCGAAGTCTGCGGTACCAACTGCAGGTTTCTGCAGGGCACCGATACCGATCAACCCGCACGCGCCGAAATTCGTCACGCCCTCAGCGAGGGCAAGGATGCTCGGGTTGTCCTCCGCAACTACCGCAAGGATGGAACCCTTTTCTGGAATGAGCTTTATCTCTCCACCATCCGCGACCACGACGGAAACATCACTCACTTCGTGGGAATTCAGAACGACATCACAGCGCAGATCGAGGCAAAAAATCAGCTGCAGCATCTCGCTCACCATGACCCCCTCACCGGTCTCGCCAATCGCGGCCTCCTCATGGCGCAGTTGGATCAGGCACTCGAACAGGCGCGACGCAACCAAACCACCGTCGCCGTCCTGTACTTCGATCTCAACAAGTTCAAACAGGTTAACGACACCTTCGGTCACGATGCTGGCGATCAACTGCTCCTCGTCGTCGCGGGCCGCCTTCGGTCCGTCGCCCGCGGTGGAGAGACCGTTGCACGCCTCGGCGGCGATGAGTTTGTTGTTGTTCTCGAGGACATCAACGCAACCCGTCAGCCAACGATGGTCATGCGTCGCCTTTCCGAAAAACTTCAGGAACCCACCAACATCCTTGGCACCGACATCTATCCCGGCGCCAGCGTTGGCATGGCCATCTTCCCCCAGGACGGCGAAACAGCCGAAGACCTCCTCAAGACCGCCGACTTCAAGATGTATCTCGCCAAACACGACGCCCACGCCAACCCGCAGCCGCCACCCCAGCCGAAGAAAGTACCACGTCCAGCCTCTCGCCTTTGCGACCCCGTCCTGCGCGCCCGCCTCTAACGCTGCGCCTACCTAAGGCTGCGCGGCAGTCGTCGCGACGGGAGTAACTGTGCCCGCCACCGGCGCCTGCACCTTCAGCGCCAACCGCGGAAACATAAAGCTCCCGCCCGCATCGTCAATCACGTTCACCTGGCAGATATATGTTTCCGGCTTCAACTGCGCCAGCGGCACGTCGAACTGGAACACCACCGCATCATGTTCCGGATCATTGACAGCAACCGCCGTCACCAGCGCCGTCTCAAACACCTTCGTCCCGTTACTGACGAACTCGATATTCGTCATCAGCCTGATCGCCGCGCCCTTCGCATCCTTCGCCTTCGCCGGGTCATACACCTCGTACAGAAAATACAGGTGCTGATCCTGACGAAACACATGCGCCACATTCGGCACCCACTCCAGCCCATCCCGCACCAGCGGACTCGTGGAATGCTTGTCCGTATTCGCCGTCCGCTGGCTAGCCACCACCACCGAACTCATCTTCAGCGGAGCCTTCTTCAGATCCGGCACCTGGATGTCCGTCTCAAAGCTCCCCATGTTGCCCGTCTGGTTCTCCCGCACCACGAACTTCAAGTGATACCGTCCCGGCGCCAAAGTAAATCCGGTCGAGTATTGAATGTTCTTCCGCTGCACCTCCGCCGACGCATCCACCGCCAGCTTCACGGTCTGCCGCACATTCCCCACCACGATCCCCTGTGCGTCCTTCACCTGCCCCACAATATCCAGCGTAGCCTTGTCCCGATCCCCGCCCTTCACAAACGGAATCTGCGACCCCGGCACAATCACATCCACCGGAATAAAATACAGACCCTTGCCGCTCAGGAAGTACAGCGCCTGCAGATACACCGCCACATCCGTGGCCGGCAGGTCGCTGCGCATCTGCTCGGTCAGCGCCTCTTCGCGATCTTCGGTTTTTTGATGTTGGAAGTCGGCGCCCGCATAGTATCCCGGCCGATACTCAATCTTCACGTCCTCACGATTCACCTTCACCGTCAGGTGCCGGTACGACCCATCCTGCCTCTGGTTCGTCGATCGAAATCCAATAATGTAATAAGCCTCGGTATCATGCTGCACCTGCTGGAACGCCGGCGAGAAATCATTCGAGTCGAGAAACGCCTTCCCGCCCGTATCCAGACTCAGCGTATCCAGCGTCTCCTGCGATCCGAAGTTCGAACTCAACTGCGCGGTCGCCGACGCACCGCTATACGCCGAATTCCCGCGCAAGCTTCCCGTACTCGCATCCCCCACCGGCGGCAGCGCCTGCAGCCCGCGCGAGTCCACCGAGTAGATCGCCATATTCGCCTTCGCCGCCTCATTCGTCGCAGCCCTCAAACTCGCCTCGTTCTCGATCCCGTTCCGCGTCAGCCCGCCCGAAAAATACAGCATCGACTTGCGCTGGTCCACTCTCTCCAAACTCTTCGCAATCGTCCGAATCGCCAGCAGCTCCCGATCCGTATTCAGACTGTTGTACTCCGTATCATCGGCCGCAAACGCACTCGTATCATCCGCCGTCCCGCTCGTCGACCCCGTCCCCCCATTCGCGAATCCCGTCTCATCCGTGCCGTTATACTTCCCCAGCCCGCGCAGCAGCGCCTCTTTGTTCGACGTGAAATCCTGGTCCATCGTCAGACCCGTCGACATGCTCACCAGCGCCACCAGATCCGCCGGCTGCATCTGCGTCTTCACATACTTCGTCGCCGCCTCCACCGCCCGATCGATGTCCTCATCCTGCATCGAACTCAAATCGAAAAAAATCACAATCAGCCGATGGTCCTTCAACTCCTTCGGGCTCGCCGCGAAATTCCTCTCCAGCAAATCCGCAACCGTAGCCTTTCCCCCAGCCGTCGACTTCTCCGCCAGCACCGCCGCCTCATCCACATTCTGGTAGTCGAAGCTGATAATCTTCTGCGGCTTCTTGTCCTCGAAAATCGTAAAGTCGGACGCCTTCAATCCCTTCACCACCGCGCCCGTCTTCTTGTCCCGCACCACCACGTTCGTCAACACAATATTCGTATTCAAATTCAGCCGATACGTCCCCTCACCCGTCGTCTGCTGAACATCCTGCGACGCCGGCGCAGCAGTCTGCGCAACTGCGCCCACAGCAACCACCCCAGCCATCACCGCCGCCACCAATCGCCGCATCGCCATCCTCTACGCTCTACTGTCTACGCTCTACTGTCTACGCTCTATACTCTGCTCTTAAAACCGATACCGCGCCTGCATCAACAAAGTCCGCATCGCCGCGCCACTCGTCACAACGCCAAAGTTCGCCGAGTTCTCCGTCGTATTGATCCCGCTATACTGCACCGTGTTAAAAACATTGCTAGCCGTCACCCTCGCCTCAAACGACCGCGTCCCGCCAAACTCAACCGTCCTCGATAGCGACGCATTCACCGCCACCGTCCCCGGCCCTTCAATTGAATTCCGCGAAGCCGTGCCATACTCGCCCGCCGGCGACACAAACGCCGCCTTGTTGAAGAAGTCATTGATCGTTCCCGCACCCTTGATCGGCTCCGTGAACACGCGGTCCGGCCGCAGCGTAAACGTGTTGCCCGACGACGCCTGCTCCTGGCTTCCCGAATAAGACGGTGTAAAGAAGCTGCCCGTCGAAAACGTAAACGTCCCACTCAGTGAAAAATCATCCAGCGCATGCGACCAGAACCCGCCCTGGTTAAAGAACTTCCGGTTCGGTCCAAACGGCAGCGACAGCAGCCAATTCCCCGTAGCACTCTGCCGCACATCAAACGCCGAATTGCCCTCTTCCAAATCCAGCCGATGGAAGTTCTGCACCGTCGTCGCACTCGCTCCCCCAATCGACGACGCATTATCAATCGCATGCCCCCACGTGTACGTGATCCCCAGCGCGATGCCTTTCTGCTGCCGCTTCTGCAAACTCACCACCAGCGAGTTCGCATGCGACCCAGCCACTGAAGTCTCATACAAGAACGGTGCCACCCCCGGCGTCGTCACTCCCGCGGGCGTACTGTTTGGCGACCCCAACACATCCAGCCCGCTGCCCTTCGCGCCGTTATAGCCAATGTTGAACACGATCCCCATCGGAAACGTCCGCTGGATATTCACGTTGTACGCCTGCACCATTCCCAGCCGGTAATACTTGTTCGCCGAGTAACTATTCTGAATCGTCTCTTCCGTCGAACACCCAAACCCATTCGCCAGCGTCATGTTTGCCGTCGAGGCCGGCGTAGTCGTCACGCAGCCTGTCGATGCCGGATCCGGATTCGCCGCGCTGGCCACCGGCAGGACATTCGTCTGCGTCTGCGCGAACGGGGGCTGGAACGAGAGCGACTTCGCCATCGTCGCAAACTCACCCGTGTTGTAGTTGATCCCATACCCCGCACGCACCACCGTCTGCTTCGCCCACCACGACGTCCACTTCGGCTTCCACGCTAAGCCAAATCGCGGCGCGTACATCGTGCGATCCGGATTGATCAGCCCGCTCGGAAACTTGCCCTGAAACTCTCCCGTCTGCCCCGGCTGCACAGGATCCACTTCGCTGAAATCCGCGTTGTGATCCAGGTTCACCAGCCGGTTGTTCTTCTCCGTATACGGCGCGAAGTACTCATACCGCAGCCCGAAATTCAGCGTCCAGTTTGCCGCCAGCCGCCAGTCATCCTGCACGTACCAGTCATACACATTCTCGCGCAGATAAATCTTGTACAGCCCCGCCTGGATCGCCGTGCTCTGCGGCAGCCCCAGCAAAAAATCCGCAAATCCCGATCCCGTCGTCGCCGAGCTTCCCACAGCCTTGTCCGCAGGACTCTCCGTCGCATAGCCGGTAAACGTGAACTGTCCCAGCGGATCATTCCCGCCAATCGAATCGGCATGCACCCGCCGAAGATCCAGCCCTAAACGAAAATTATGTTTCCCCCGCCGATACGCCACAAAGTCAGTGAAGCTGATCGTCTGGTTAATCAACTGGCTCGGCGTCGCATTCGTAAGCCCCGCAAAGTTGGTGATATTCAGCGAAGGCAGGCCGTTATAAAAGTTAGGATCAGCAAACCCTCCACTCTCATTCGGGATCGTTATTCCAGCCTCGGTAGTCGGATCATTCGCCGTGTTCGTAAAGTAATTCCGCGTCTCCGTATTCAACCGGTTCCACGTCAACGTCGCATGATTCGAGAGCCTTCCATACGAAACCGTGTACCCCGCGGTCAACGCATTCCCATCGCTCTCGCTCGCTCCGCCTAGCGCGAGAAAAATATTTCGCTGGTCCGACGCCTGGTGCGAGTAGTTGTACCCAATGTTAATGTTCTGCTGCAGCGTAGCCGGCCCATTGCTCGCCCCGCCGCGTCGTCCTCCACCGCCTCCGCCGCCGAACATCGCAAACGGCGATCCGGCCTTTCCACCCAGCGTCCGCACATACCGTGTATTGAGCGCCACCGTATTATTGCCTGCATTCGAAATCGTCTCGTAGTTATACCCTTGCGCATTGACCGGAATATTTGGCGCCGGATAATACTGCAGCAGCGCCAGCGCCTGCGGCGAAATCGGCGTCGTCGCATTCGCCAGGTTATTGTCGTTCACCGCCAGCCCCGTGGCTGGATCGTAGATCGTCACCGGCGTCACCACGCCATTCACCACCTGCGTCGACTCCGAAAAATTTCCCTCGCGCTCCAACGCCGTCGGTACCCGCGTGGGCCCTCCCAGAAACCCATTCAGATTCTTCTGCCCCGTCAAATTGAGGAACACGAACTGCTTCGGATTCGGCTTCGTCAGTCCCGGAATATACGGAGACTCCGCAAAGGTCACCCCATACCTATTCGTGTACGACGACGGCTTCGTCTGCGGCAACAGTGTCGGCGACCATTGCGCCGAATCCAGCACCCCGTTGCTCACCTGGTAGAAAATGCTTCCGTGCGGCTGCGACGGATTGAAGTTCCGAAACGCCCCACTCCCAAAGCCACCACCACCGCCGCGTCCACCACCCCCGCGCCCACCGCCACCCCCGCCGAATCCACCACCGCCCATCATCCCGCCCAGCGCTCCCACAATCGCATTGGTCGGATCGCCGCCCCCCGCCGGCAGCATCCCGCTCGCCCGCGCCTGCGCCACCGCATCCTGCACCCGCTGCCGAATCTCATCCTCGCTAAAGTTCGCCAGCCCGTTCGTGCCACCCATCTCGCCCGTCACCGTCACCGAGTCGGCCGTTGCATCTCCCATCCCCGACAGCGTCGGCAGCGCCGCCCCCATATTCCGCGTACCCGTCGTAGCGTCCGCCACATCCCCACCCGCATTCAAACTTAGCCCCGAGCCCGCGCCCGAGCCCGCGCCCGCACCTGCGCCACTCGCCTGTTGCGCCTCTGCTGCCGCAACCCGGCTCGCAAGCTGCAATCCAAAGTCCGTAGCCTTCGGCACAATCGTGATTCCCTGGTTCGCCGCCTGTGCCTCCACCCCGTTGAGCACCACCTCCTGCGTCACCTCCGCAAACCCCGTCAGCTGCGCCCGCACCACGTACCGCCCATTGCGAGGAATTGCCATCGCATACTTCCCATCAATATCGGTTGTCGTCGCATACTTCCTCCCTGTCAGCGAATTCATCGCAGTAATCGCGACCCCCGGCAGCGGAACCCCTCCACCCTTGCCCCCCACACCAGCAACCACCCGCCCCTGAATCGTCCCACCCTGAGCCGGCACGGCCTGTACCGCCCCAACACTCTGTACGGCCGGCAATGGCTGTACCACCGTAGGAGTCTGCGCCAACAACGCGCCCCCGCACAGCATCGCTGCCACCATCCAAATATTCCGCGTTGCCTTCCGACCCTCCACGTACACCTCTCCCTTACCCTCTCCTGCGACCAACCAGCTCCGCCCTTGCCTTTCTTTCTGTCATTCCCCTTGGAATCTGCTCTCGCCCTCCCTACTGCGGATTCGGATTCGGACCAGGCCGCGCCTTCCCACCCGAAGCCGCATCACCCGCCCCACGAGGACCCCGCTCCATCACCACCAGCTCGGTGGGCACAAACACCCCGCCCTTCACCGACCCCGTCCCGCGCACGTTCTCCCCCACCGTAATATCCGCGAGCGTAATGCTCTCCCCGCCCGTGTCTCCCGTCGCCACAGCCCCGCCGCCAGCAGCTCCCGGCGCACCACCCATCCGAACGCCGCGTCCACCTTTCCGGAACGACGTAGTCTCATCGAACCCAATCGTCTGCGATACATGATCCGGTCGTTCCACCGTCATCTTCGCGTCATCCAGATCAATCGCCGTCACCCGGCCCACGATGTACGTCTTCCCCAGGTTCTCCTTCATCTCCTTCACTTGCGCCGCATCCATCGCAAACACCACCGCCGCATGCAGCGTCTTATTTGGAGCATCCAGCATCCCCGCTGCCGTCACTCCATCCCCCACCTTCAAATCCGCAACCTTCACTGTCACCCCGCGCCCTTTCATCACGCGAGTATTGTCAGTCGTCACAATCTGCATCAACCCGTTATCTTCCGTCTTCACCGTCAACGTAGCCCCGGACACCGCCGTCACCTCGCCCGCCACCCGTTGCATCCCCGCAAACTGCCCGCGCCCTCCCTGCTGCCCATCGCCTGCATCCTGCGCGCGCGCCCTCCCAACCTCGCCCAACATCATCCCAACCATCAACCCCACAACTACAGCCGCTACCCTCGCCGTACGACTCATACCTTTGCCCCTTATTCCACCCTTTGGTCGATAACACCGTCCCGTCCAAAGGATCACTACAGACAAAGACGGCATCCCACCGCGGAAGACTCGCTTACCCCTGATTATTTCGCTCGTCTACCCACCACTTGATCACCTTGTGACCATTGTCTTTCTCCGCGCTTGGGTTTACCGTCAAACCACGGCCCCTCGCTCGCCGTTTCACGACCAATACCAAAGCATCTCCCAAAGCAATTCAGAGCAACAACCCCGCTTTGTGAAGCATCCAAGCGCCAGAAGCATCGAATGACAACTGGAGCGCACTATGCTGACGCAGCCGACAAACCTCGCCCCCAAACATTCGCGCGCCGCCGAGCTGCTCGATCGCTTCCGCGCCGTGCGTGCCGCGACCATGGCCTTCTGTAGTCCCTTATCCCCGGAAGACATGATGGTCCAGTCCTCGGCCGAAACCTCGCCGATCAAGTGGCATCTCGCGCACACCTCCTGGTTCTTCGAAACCTTCGTCCTCTCAGAGTTCGTAGCCAACTACCAGCCCTTCGACCCCAACTTCCGCTGGCTCTTCAATTCCTACTACCGCGCCCTCGGCGAGATGCCGGAAAAGAAACTCCGCGCCTCTTTCTCCCGCCCACCGCTGGACCAAATCCTCGCCTACCGCCAACACGTCGATGCGGGCATTGAGCGCCTCCTCTCCCACTTTCCCGAAGACGAATCCCAGCGCCGCATCGTCCTCGGCCTCGAGCATGAGCAGCAGCACCTCGAGCTAGCCGCCACCGACATCAAGCACGCCTTCTTCACCAACCCTCTCCACCCCTCCTACCGTCCCGCGCCGCCCCCGCAAAATCAGCTCTCCGCCGGCGCCGACAGCATCTCCCCACCGCTCAACTGGATCTCCTTCACCCCGGGCACCTCTACCCGTCCCGGCATCGTCGGCATCGGCACCACTCCCGACCCCAACGACATCCACGCCTTCGCCTTCGACAACGAGACCCCGCGCCACCCCATCTATCTCCCGCCCTTCCAGCTAGCCTCCCGCCTGGTCACCTGCGCCGAGTACCTCGCCTTCATCGAAGACGACGGCTACTCCCGCCCCGAGCTCTGGCTCTCCGAAGGCTGGGACACCCTCCAGGCCCAGGCCTGGCAAGCTCCGCTCTACTGGGTCCGGGACCCCCACAACCCCTCAGGCTGGAACATCTTCACCCTCAACGGCTTCCGCCCCCTCGGCGAGCTCTCCGAAACCCCCGTCTCCCACGTCAGCTTCTTTGAGGCCGACGCCTTCGCCCGCTGGTCCGGCCACCGCCTCCCCACCGAGTTCGAGTGGGAGTTCGTCGCTGCCCAAAACCCCATTGCCGGCAACTTCCTTGAGTCCGAAGC
This sequence comes from uncultured Acidobacteriaceae bacterium, assembly GCA_963796535.1. Lineage (GTDB taxonomy): Bacteria > Acidobacteriota > Terriglobia > Terriglobales > Acidobacteriaceae > Granulicella. Next base: position 31,611 of record CAWCMO010000021.1, on the reverse strand, counting down.
TCTCCACCCCCAAGTCGGCAGCGCCACCGCCGCCACTCCGCAGCAGCTCTACGGCGACGTTTGGGAGTGGACTCAATCTCCCTACACCGGCTATCCCGGCTACAAGCCGCTCCCCGGCGCCCTCGGCGAGTACAACGGAAAATTCATGAGCTCCCAAATGGTCCTCCGTGGAGGCTCCTGCGTCACTCCCGAATCCCACATCCGCGCCACCTACCGCAACTTCTTCTCCCCCTCCACCCGCTGGCAATTCAGCGGCCTCCGCCTCGCCCGCGACGGCGCTTAAGCCTCGCCGTTCCCGTTGCAGTTGTTCTTGCCGTTGCGGATGTTCTTGCCGCTGCCCTTCTTTCTGTCATTCCCTCTGGGAATCTGCTTCTTCTGTTGTTCTTGCCGTTGTTTGTTCTTCGCCGTCATCCTGAGCGCAGCGAAGGACCCCTGTCGTTGCGTTTGCCCTTGCCGTTGTTGTTTTTGCTTGTCATCCCGCAGGGATCTGCTTCTTCCTTTGCCTTTGCCGTTTCCTTTGCCCCTGCCGTTGCCATCGCGCTAACCCCTGCCGTTGTTCCCGTTCTTAGGCCCGCCATACCCGGACAATAACCCCGCATCCGCTTTACCCCGGGAGTACGATTCCACACAATCCTGAACCGCCCTACCCCCACCCCGCATCCAACCCCGAAGCTCTGTCGCACGCACCCCGCTCTCCTACGAGGCCTCCTTTGACCACCGCGACCCCTGTCTCTCTCAACGAGGCCGTCCTGCACGAAGCCCTCTCCGGCCTCACCGCCGCCCCTCAGAAGACCCTCTCCCCCTGGCTCTTCTACGACGATCGCGGCTCCGAGCTCTTCGAACAAATCACCGACCTGCCCGAGTACTACCTCACCCGCACCGAGCACGCCCTCTTCGCCACCTACGCCGACGACATCCTCCGCGAATTCCTAACCCCCGGCGCTCCCGCCAGCCGCGCCTTTTCCTCCCCCGACCCCTTCACTATTGCCGAGCTAGGCGCCGGCTCCGCCACCAAGACCGGCCTCCTCCTCGCCGCCGCCACCCGCCTCCAGCCCAACCTCCTCTACCAGCCCATCGACGTCAGCGCCTCCGCCCTCGAGGCCGCCGAAAGCCTCGCTGCCAACCTCCCCGGCCTCCACATCCATCCCCAGGTAGCCAATTACGTCACCGAGCCCTACCAACTCCAGCATCCCGGCACCGCGGCCCACAGCAACGGCAACGGCCATAAATCGGGTGCCCCTGGTCCGGATTCTTGGACCTGGGATTCGCAGGATGCTCCGGGTGCCCCATCTTCGGCGACTGTTTCATCGTCGCCTAAGGTGGGTTCATCGGGTCTGCGCGCGCGCGTCCTCGCCCTCTACATCGGCTCCAGCATCGGCAACTTCTCGCCCCACGAAGCCACCGCCATCCTCCGCCGCCTCCGCTCCCACCTCCAGCCCGGCGACGCCCTCCTCCTCGGCGCCGACCTCGCCCCCAGCGCCCACAAGCCCGTCTCGACCATCCTCGCTGCCTACGACGATGCTGCCGGCATCACCGCCGCCTTCAACCTCAACATCCTCGCCCGCCTCAACCGCGACCTCGAAGCCGACTTCAACCTCGATGCCTTCATTCACCGCGCCCGCTGGAACGCCCACGACAGCCGCATCGAGATGCACCTCGAAAGCCTCATCCCCCAGACCGTCCACATCGCCGGCCAGCGTATCCACTTCGCCCAGTTCGAAACCATCCACACCGAAAACAGCTATAAGTTCTCGGACGAAGCCCTGCACCACCTCCTCGCCCGCTCCGGCTTCACCCCCACCCGCACCTTCCACGACCCCACCCGCAGCTTCGCCCTAACCCTGGCCCACACCCTCTAAAGACCGGGTAGCCCGCCCATCGCCCAGTCCCACCACGAACCTGGGTGCCCCATATCTCGATTCTGAGATGTGGGCATCGCGCGAGTAGCGCGACCGCTCCCGCCCATCTCTTAGCTCCCCTCAACTCCCCAAACCCTCCTCGTCCGCTCAGGACCGCCGGTACTCGCCACTCTTTCCACCAGTCTTCGACAGCAACACAATCTCCCGAATCCGAATCCCCTTATCCAGCGCCTTGGTCATGTCATAAACAGTAAGCGCTGCCACCGCCGCCGCAGTCATCGCCTCCATCTCCACACCCGTCCCCGCCACAGTAGCTGCAGTAGCCCGAATCTCCACTCCGCCGTCCACCACGCGAGCCTCTACGTCGACAAACGAAAGCGCCAGCGGATGACACATAGGAATCAACTCCGAGGTCCGTTTCGCCGCCTGGATCCCAGCAAACCGAGCCACCTCCAACGGATTCCCCTTAGGATTCTGCGGCAACGCAGCCAGCACAGCCTCATTCAACTCAACAAACGCAGAAGCCACAGCCTCCCGCCGAGTCTCCACCTTAGCCCCAATATCCACCATCCGCGCCGACCCAGCCTCATCAAAGTGCGACAGCTTCTCGCTCACGGTCGCCTCCGCGCCCACTTAAGCGTCAACCAGCCCGCCACCATCATGATCAGTGGCACCAGCGAACACAGCAGCAGCCTCAAAACCCAGTGAGTTCCCGGGACGAACATGTGGTGCAGCACAAAAAACACACCAACGATCGCCATCCCAACGCCCACGCACAGACCGGCGCCAAGGCCAATCAGGATGCCGCCGCTCAGCAGGAGATTCTCTCGTTGATTGCTCATAGCGGCAATCCTACCGCAGCAACACGCGCCTCGTCAGCCCAGCAGAGAAGCTGCGTCCCTGCACGCTTTCCATTCAACCACGAGACGCCAGGAGGATTGCCAAACGAGGATCGGACCCACAAAGAGAAACAGCCCATCCAAGAAGCGTAGTGGCCGCCTTCCAGTGCAAAGATCGAAGACGATCCACGCCCATAGCGCCGCTATGCCAAGGACTAACGCAACATCCAGGATCCACCGCGACGAGGGGGCCTTCTCACGCTGCACACGATTCATAGCGGCAATCCTACCGCAGTAACACGCGCACCGTCAGCCCAACAGGGAAGTGCTCCACGCCCGCAGGCAGCACCACATACCCATTCCCGCGAGCATTCGCCACCACATCTCCCGAACCCTGCCAACCCACAACCCGCACCTCAACCCCATCCCAACCGCCGCTCAACTCCGCCGGCAGAAACCTCGTCACCCGCGCCCCACCCTTCACCCCCTCCGCCAGCCGAGCTTCCACAAACACCGGCGCAATCTCCGTCCTCCCCGCCCGTGCCCGCAACATCGGCGCCACAAACAAAGCAAAACAAACCTGCGCCGACACCGGATTTCCCGGCAACCCAAAGAAATAAGTCCACTCGCCGTCCCACGGTCCTTCGTAAGGAACGCAGAACTCACCTGCTTCATTCGCGGTGAAACCACCGTGTTTTGGCAGCCTCCCAAACACAATCGGCTTCCCAGGCTGAATCAATGCTCCGGTAAAGAAGAATTCCGCACCAAACTCTCGAAGAACCTCTTCCACGAGATCGTACTTGCCCATCGAAACGCCACCAGACAGGAGCATCAGGTCAAACATGCTTCCGGCCGCCACACGTTGGAACAGGTCAGCTCTGGTGTCGCGCGCCACCTTCTTTCGTGCCGCAAAACCGCCCTCTGCGCTCACCAGCGCAGCCAGCGCATAACTATTCGAGTTCCGAATCTGCCAAGCCTCCATCGGCTCATCCAACTCCACCAACTCATCGCCCGTAGCAATAATCGCCACTCCCGGCCGCGCAAACACCTGCACCTTCGCGAGCCCACAACTAGCCGCCACACTAATCTCCGCCGCGCCCAGCACGCGCCCCACAGGCAGCACCACCTTACCCGCAAGCGTCTCCGCCCCACGCGGCACCACGTTCTCGCCAACCCTCAGCGTCCTTCCAGCCGCAACGCGCAGCACGTCCCCATCAACCGCCGCATGCTCGACCATCACCACAGCATCCGCTCCCGCAGGCACAGGAGCACCCGTCATGATCTCGATCGCCAGCCCCTCACCCAATGCCTCGCCCTTCCACGCCTTGCCCGCCCGCACCGAACCCACCACCCGCAGCGCGCTCCCCACATCCCCCGCCCGCACCGCATACCCATCCCGAGTAGCCCGGTCAAACGCCGGCTGATCCCGGTCCGCCAAAACCGCCGCAGCCAGCACCCTTCCTGCCCCCGCAAGCAGCTCGACCGTTTCCACTCCGCGCGCACCACCAGCCGAACGCGCCTGCGTCAGCACCTCCTCCAACGCCTGGTCGAACGGCAGCACCCTCTCGCTCATCATCAATCTCCCGCCCGCATCCCTGGTTCAAAGACGCGAAAGCCCCGGTCAAATCCTCCTGACCGGGGCATTCACTCTCTGCGCGCTTCTTACTTCTTCTTGGCCTTGTAGTTCGTGTCGATCGTTTCGCCAAGGCTAGCCAGGACCTGCTTCACCTGCGGCACCTTCGGATCGTTCGGCGCCAGCTGCAGGAACTTGTTGTACGCCTCCACGCAACCTTCCGGCGCCGTCAGCTTGTTCGTCTTCGGATCCACGGCCGACTTTGTCACCAGAGCCTGCCCTTTGATGAAGTAAGCATCGGCCTCGGTCGGATCTGCGGCAATTGCCTTGTTCGCTGAATCCAGCGCTGCATCCATCTGTCCAGCGTTGTACAGGACAGCCGCAGCGTTCTTGTAATAGATGCCGGCCTTGGCAGGATCCGTCTTCGCCGCGCTGCTAAATGCCGCAATTGCGTCATCTGTCTTTCCTTGCGCAACCAGTGCATTGCCGAGCTGGTTATAGTCAGCTGCCAGACCCGCGATATTGGGCTTGGCTTCCGCAGCATCCAGCGCCACAGCCTTCTTGTAAGCATCCACCGCATCGCCGTACGCCTGGTTCACCGCGTCATCGGTGAGGGGCGATTTGCCGCCCTTCTTATCGACATCGGCGAGGTGCCGTCCCTGCGCCAGCAGCGTGTCGCCATAAGTAAGCCACAGCAAGCCGACATCCGGCTTGGCCCCCACGGCTTCCTTCATGGCCGCCACGTCCTTGCTCACGTCGTCCTTGTTCGGCGCCGCTGCCGCCAGGTCTGCACGCACTGTCTTCAACGTCGCATTCAACTTCGCAATAACCTGGTTTGCCGAGTTCACTTCGGCATTCTTCTTCTTGTACTCCTCCAGCGCCTTCTGTTGCTCGGGCGTCATGGCCTTGATGTACTCAGCCCGCGTCATGTCGTCGTTCAACGTCAGGTCCACATCCTCAGACTTTACCTTCAACTCAAGCCGGTCCAGAAGCTTGCCGTCCTGCACGAAGTAAACGAAGTAATCGCCCGGAGTCACTCCCGTTGCCTTGTAATTTCCCTGGCCATCAATCGTCGCCGTCGCAGCGAACTTCGCGTCCTTATACGGCGCTGACATGTCGGTCGTGAACTTCACGTCGCCGGCAGTAAGATCCAGGCCTGCCGGGTTCGTGACGTGACCATGCACCGTCGCTCCAGGTTTCTGAGCAAGTGCTGGAGCCATCGCGAAGATTGCCACGCCTACGATGCCTGCAAGCTTGGCAAAAAGAGAACCTCTATACGTCTTCATCATTTCGTCGCCTTCTTTCGATTCAGCCCGGAGCCTCGATCTGCTAATGGGCGTTCGTATAATCTCGTGCCGTTCCGCTCATTGCGTAGCGGATTGGATCGGCTAAACCGGCCGCGGAAAAAGCTCGCAACCGCAAATCGCAACTTTCGCACACTCCGCAGGCCTCAATTTCACCTGAGTAGCACGACCAACTTACATGCAACGGAGCGCCCAATTCAACTCCTAGCGTCACAATCTCGTGCTTTCTTAGCTTGATCAGTGGCGTTACCACTCGGATCTCGCCCTCTTTCGTCCCCCGACGGATCAGCTCGTTGAAGGCCTCGTAGTACGCCGGCCTGCAGTCGGGATACCCCGAACTATCCTGCTCAACCGCCCCCATAAACACCGTCGTCGCTCCCAGTACTTCCGCCCAGCTCACCGCCGCGCTCAAGAAATGCGCGTTACGAAACGGAACGTAGGTTACCGGCACATCCTCTCCCGCTCTCGCCGAGGCACCGTCTATCCCCTCGACCGCCGCTTCCGGTACCGCAATCGCCGAGTCCGTCAGGGCCGACCCGCCAATGCGCCGGAAAAGATCCGTATCCAGCTCCATCAACTCCCGCAAACCAACAGCCTTCGCCACCTCGCGCGCTGCCTGCATTTCACGCTTCTGCGTGCGCTGGCCGTAGCTGAAGTGCAGACCGAAGCTGTCAAAATCCCGTGCCGCCAGCGTCGCGCAGACCGTGGAATCCATGCCCCCGGAGAGGCACACCACCGCCCTCGCCCGACTCATCTGGACGAATCCTCCGCTGCAATCTCTGCCGCCGTGACCGACTCCAACGACTCCGGCGCATCGTTCATTTGCTCCAGCAGACTGCGCGCCGCCGCCTCGTCCTTTACCTGCACCTGCAGCTGCGATTCGAACGCCACCGGAATCAAGCTGTTTGCCGTCTCTCCCACAACAAATACAGGGATGCCGGCAGCCTCCAGCGCTGACCTCGCCATGTTGGCCTCCATCGGCTCTGGAAAGGTCGCGATGGTCACTAACTCGTCCTGCTGATCCGCGTTCCCCTGATCCAAGTTCGTTTCTTCGCTCATCGTCTCTCTCGCTGTCTCCGCTTTCGCGGTTGTCCCTATTCTCGGCGCTTCGGCTACTTGAATTCAACCGATTGCAGATGGAAAGTAATCGTGCCCCAAAACAACCGGGCCTGCATCTGCACCGGCAAATGTCGAGCATCGTCTGTGTACCAGATCCAGATGCTGCCCCGATTTTTTACGACCCCTTCTTCTGCGGTCGCTTGCACTTTGATGGTCTGAAACGTCCCAGCGGGTGTCTTGATCTCCTCGCGACCCTCAACTTTCATTCCCACGCTGACCGTCCGCATCGCATCCGCCAAGGGGAACTCGACCGTCCGTCCCACCTCCATCGGCTGCGATTGCGTGTAAAACATCGCCGACAGCAAGTCCGTTACGCACGCCGGGATATTGGTCACGTTATGCGTAGCCGTGCCCTTCACCAGGTTCCGTTCGTTGCGTATCTGCTTTCCATGGACGTAATCGAAGGTGAGATCGCTCGCGACCTTGCGCCGTCCCTCCTGCGTCTGCTTATCGAACCCCGTCGAGCACCCGGTCTTCAAATCAAAGCCAGACTGGAAGCCGTCCACCACCGGGAAAAGCATATTCACCGCGCCCACCGTATTTGCCGTAGCCGAGATCTTCAGCAGGTTTCCCACCTGGTCCAGGTGAAACACCGCCGTTCCCGCCGTAAATACCCGCCAATCCACGCTGTAGGTAAGGGTCTGGTGCTGCGGATATTCAAAGCCAGGCGCTGGCGGCTGAAGTACTGGAATCGGCCGCTGCACAGCCGGCGCCTCCGCCTTCGAGAACAGCTGCGCCTTCATCCCCATCGGCTGCCCAAAGCTCATCACGACGGCCAGCGCACAGGCTGTCCTCAAGATGACCACCGCCGCCGAGTCTCTCCAGACCCGCAAACGGGCCATCCAAACCGCCTTCAAATCAGCTTCTCCCGTGGGTCAGAACGCACCTGCGAAGTGTCAGTGCCACAGTATCATCCGCAGCGTCAAGGCCGCATAAATTGCGACTGCGCCCATACTGGCATTGTACTCGCGATGATGCCGGTAACGCTCCGCAGAGAACCGCCCGACCGCACCCTCCGTATCCCCAAAGCGCGCCGCAGTCAGCCTCGGCAGCAGCCGTGGAACCTTCCGTGCATACTCCTCAAACGACGGAAACGCGCCCCGCAAAAACGCCTCTTCCGAAAGAATTGTCGGCACATAAATCGCCAAAAACATTCCTACCAGCAACACGACCAGCCACCAGCGTCCCGCCGCCACCGCGAACCCCGCCGCAATCCCCATCGACCCTAAATACAGTGGGTTGCGCGTATACGCATACGGTCCCGTATGCGTCAGTTCCGCATTCTTCTTCACATAGCCGGCCGCATACCCACGCAGCCATAATCCCGGCAGCACCAGCAACAGGCTCCACGCCAGCGTATGCCAACTGGGCCGGGCGAACACCAGGAAGACCGCCGCCACCGCAAATCCCAGCGGCACGCGCACCCTCCGCGCGATCTTCTGCCAGCCCGCCTTGCCGTTCGCTTCCGTCATCGTCGCCGAACCCATCCCACCATTCTCTCAAATCGCGACCAACGCCTCACAGCAGGCTGCGGACCGCATCCAGGACAGCCCCAACCGGGATCTTCGCCAACCCCGGATCTTCCGTGCCCGAACGCTTATAGCTGGTCACCGACGCCGCATCCCGCAACACCACCTTCGCCCCCGGTCCCCAAGGCCCATTCCTCTCCGGATCCGTCGGCCCGAACAGCGCCACCAGCGGAACACCCAGCGCTGCCGCCAAATGCGTTGGCCCGGAATCACCGCCCACCAGCAAGGTCATTCGCCGCATCAACGCAATCAACCCTGTCACATCGCAGACCACAACCCGCGCCGCACCCCCACTCGCATCCACCACCGCTTCCGCCAACGCATCATCTTTGCGCGGAGCATTCACCACCACATCCATCCCCATCGCCTTCAATTCAATAGCGAGCGCGCCATACTTCTTCACGTCCCAACACTTGGCCGGCCATCCAGCACCAGCCGCCAGCAGGCACGTCCGCCGATCACCCACCACCTCAGCTGCCCAAAGATCCGCCCACTCGTCATGCGGCAACTCCACATCCTTCGGCTCCAGCGACACCCCGCACGCCTCGCCCAGCAGCGCCGCACCCTGCTCGATCACATGCCCGCCTGCGCGCTCAAGCTTCGCCTTGTAGAACCTCGCAGCCAAAGACTCGCGCGGGTCGCTATACCCCACTAGCCGCCCCGATCCCGACATCCGCCCAATCACCGCAGACCGCAACGTCCCCTGCATATCCACGGCAAGGTCATAGCTCTCTTTCCGCAACGCGCTCCGTAGTCCGACAATCGAGCGCAATGTCGCAGGCGACGCCGGCGCCTTCTTCCACATCTTCGTCTTCGCCAGATGAGCTCGCCCGACGATCGGCCCGTTTCCCTCACCATTCACCAGCAGCGGAGACCATTGCGGAGTGACAACCCAATCAATCTCCCAATCCGGCCGCGCAGTCCGCAGTGCAGCCACCGCCGGCAACGCATGCAGCACGTCGCCCATCGCACCTACGCGGATAATCAGGATCTTCATCAGGCCTTCTCCTCCCGCCGCAGCAACTTCGCTTCAAGCGCCCGCAATACCGCCGCGGGATCCGCAAACTCCGCCTCCAGCCCGACCACCATCAGCGGTCCGTGCTCTTCCAGCCGCCGTCGCATCGCCTCCGTCAGCTTCACCGCATCCTTCTCCGTCGTAATGAACCCTGATCCCTTCAAACCCTTCGCCACCTCAATCACCCGCTCCACATCGGCCGAGGTATAGCGATGATGATCGGGAAACGCGACCGTCTCCACCACGCCGCATCCCGCGTTCTGCAACATGGTGGCAAAGTCTTCCGGCCGCGCAATCGCGCAAAAGGACACCGGCCGCAGCCCCGCCCCAAACACCCGCAGCGGAGCAGGGAAGAGCAACTTCCTGCGCACGATCCACATCTGCCCGCGCTCGCGCAGCATCGCCCACGCGCGCGTATTCACCGATGATTTGCCCGCATCGATATCCGTGTCAACTTCGTTTTGCCGCACCACCAGCACGTCTGCGCGCTGCAGCGCAGCCAAGCCCTCGCGCAAATTACCCTCCGGCAGCAAGGAATCCTCAAGATCCTCCGCCGTCACCAGGACAATATCCACGCTCCGCGCAAGTTGCCGATGCTGAAAACCGTCATCCAGCAGATGCACGCCCCGCGCATCTTTCTCAGCCTCTTTCTCCGCACGCCTGCCGGCAACATATCGATCCGCGCCCACCCAAACCGGCACGCCCGTCCGCTTGGCAATCAACACCGGCTCATCTCCAAATCGCCGCGCAGCATAATCTAGCTCCGGCTCCACCTGCTCCATACCCCACCCCTCGCGGCCATACCCCCGCGAAAGAACATCCACCGTCCATCCCCCGTCGCGCAACAGCTTCGCCAGCGCAATCACCACCGGCGTCTTGCCGGCACCTCCCGCCGATAGGCTGCCAACGCTGACCACCGGCCACCCCAACGTCCTCGTGCGCCCCAACCCCGCACGCCGCAGCCAATCCTTCACCCAAACCGCCGCAGCATACAAGGGAACCAGCGGCCTCGCCCATGGACGTCTCGCCATCACGCCGCCTCCCCCGAAATCACGCGTACGATCGCCTTCACGGACCGCTCCGTCGCCCCCTGCTGCCCTTCAAACACCCTTCGCCCTGCCTCCCCAATCGCCTTAGCCTCTTCGCGATTCGCAAGCAGTTCGGCGACCATCCCACCCAACTCAACTTCATCGTGCACAATACGAATCCCGCCAACTTCCTCCAGCTTCGCAACCACGTCACGGAAGTTTTCGTAGGACGGCCCCATCACCACCGGCACTCCAAACTGCGCAGGCTCCAGCGGGTTATGGCCGCCCTTCCGAACCAGGCTGCCGCCAACAAACGCCACATCCGCAACCCCATACACAGCCGCAAGATCCCCAATCGTGTCGAGCAGCACTACATCGATTCTCAGCGATGAAATCTCTTCTCTGTCTCCGGCCCCGAGATGCTCACTGGCCTTCACATAGCGAACCGATCGCAGCAGCGCTTCCACCGCCGAAAACCTCTCCGGGTGGCGTGGCGCCAGTACCAGCAACGCACTCCCCTTGCCGCTCAGCGATTCCTTCCATGCACCAATCACGAGCTCCTCTTCCGCAGGCACCCCGTCCACCGTGCTCCCCGCGACAAAGATCGCGCGCTCTCCCGCCACAGATCGAATCCACTGCGGCAGGCGGCTCCGCTTCGGTGCACGGATGTCATACTTCATGTTCCCCGCAACCTGCACCCGCTCCGCGCGAACCCCCGCGATCACCAGTCGCAGCGCATCCTGCTCACTCTGCGCCAGCCATAGCGCAGGCTTGCGCAGTATCCGCCCCCAGATCCATTGCATCCGCTGCGCCCGCGCAAACGACCGGTCGCTCATCCGCGCATTCCCCACCACCACCGGCACGCCCCCTCGCCCGCACTCATGCAGCATGCGCGGCCAAAGCTCGCTCTCCATCAAAATCAACACCGCGGGCTTCAGCGCGCCCATGTAGGCCCGCACCGCAAACGCAAAGTCCAGCGGCATGTAGAACACGCGCTTGCTCCCAAAACGTTCCCGCGCCAATGCCTGTCCAGTGCGCGTCGTGGTCGAAATCACCACGCGATATCCATCCCCCAGCGCAACCTCCAGCTCTCCCACCAACCGCGACGCAGCCAGCACCTCACCCACACTCACAGCATGAACCCAAACCGCTCGCTTGCCTTCCACTGCCGCCACCAACTGTCTCGGCGCAGCTCCAAGCCGTTGCCGCAGACCCTCGCGATATCGCTGGGTCGTCGCCATCCGTAGCAGCCACCACGGCGAACTCAGCAGGAGTGCCACCGTCAGCAGAGCGCTGTAAGCCAGCATCGTCACGCCGTACCCACCGCCGTATTTTGTTTTCGCCGCATCCTGAAGAGGATAATCGAACGGAACGAAGATAATGCACCTATGAACGAATCCACGCTGAACATACGGTCTGCTACGCCTGACGACGTCCTCACCATCCTCACCTTCATCCGCGAACTTGCCGAGTACGAGCGAGAGCCCAACGCCGTGGTGGCTACCGAGGCAGACCTGCTCCGCGATGGCTGGGGACCAACCCCGCGTTTCGCCGCGCTGATCGCCGAATACGACAGCGTCGCCGCCGGTTTCGCCCTCTACTTCACCACCTACTCCACCTGGCGCGGCCATCACGGAATCTGGCTCGAAGATCTCTACGTAACCCCCGCGCTGCGCAGCCACGGCATCGGCAAGGCTTTGCTCGCGCGCGTGGCAGCCATCGCCGTCGAGCAGGGCTGTCCACGCATGGAGTGGTCCGTTCTCAACTGGAATGAACCTTCGATCGCGGTCTACCGGCACGTCGGCGCCATCGTCATGTCGGAGTGGAGCATCATGCGGTTGACCGACGAGCCCCTCAAAGCGTTGGCTGCGTCCCACTGACCCGCGTCCATCGCGATAAGAACGTATCCTGAATAAAGATGAAAACGATCCACGTAATCGGCGGTGGCCTAGCCGGCCCGGAAGCCGCTCTCCAAGCCGCCCGTCTCGGCTGCCACGTCATCCTCTCCGAGATGCGTCCCGTCCGCTCCACCGAAGCTCACCAGACCTCCGACTTCGCCGAACTCGTCTGCTCGAACTCCCTCAAGAGCGAAAGCGAAAACACCGCGCCCTGGCTACTCAAACAGGAGATGCGCCGCGCCAACTCTTTCCTTCTCCAGGCCGCCGCCGCCAGCGCCGTTCCCGCCGGCCACGCCCTCGCCGTCGACCGCGTCGAATTCTCCCGCCGCGTAGCCGACCTCATCGCAGCGCAACCCAACATCGAAGTCCGCCGCGAAGAAGTCACGCACCTCAACGAAAACGACCCCGACACCCTCACCATCCTCGCCAGCGGCCCCCTCACCAGTTCGCCCCTCGCCGCCGAACTTCAACGCCTCACCGGCGCCGAGCAGCTAGCCTTCTACGACAGCATCTCCCCCATCGTCGACGCCACCACCATCGACATGGACAAGGTCTACTTCGCCGCCCGCTGGGACAAAGGCACCGCCGACTATATCAACTGCCCCTTCACCAAGGAAGAATACGATACCTTCCTGGACGCCCTCACCACCGCAGAAGTCGTCGAAGCCAAAGCCTGGGAAGCTCTCCCTGCCGACGGTATTGTCACTGCTGCCCCACCAACCATGAACTACTTCGAAGGCTGTCTGCCCATCGAAGAGACCGCCCGCCGCGGCCGCGACACCCTCCGCTTCGGCCCCATGAAACCCGCGGGCCTCACCAATCCCAAGACAGGCCGCTGGCCCTACGCCGCCGTGCAACTCCGCCAGGAAAATCTCCGCGCCGACAGCTACAACCTGGTCGGCTTTCAAAACCACCTCAAGTTCGGCGAGCAAGCCCGCGTCCTGCGAATGATCCCCGGCCTCGAGCACGCCACGTTCCTCCGCTACGGCCAGATCCACCGCAACACCTACATCCACGCCCCGTCGCTGCTTAGCGAAACCCTCCAACTCCGCGCCCACCCCAGCATCCTCATCGCCGGCCAACTCAGCGGAGTCGAAGGCTACACCGAGTCCATCGCCAGCGGCCTCCTCGCCGGTCGCTACGCCGCCGCGCTAGCCAACGGCCACCAGCCCAAACCCGCCCCACGCATCACCGCCAACGGCTCCCTCACACACTACATCACCCACGCCGAAACCAAAAAATTCCAGCCAGCCAACATCACCTTCGACCTATTACTCCCCCCCGAAGGCGACCTCCGCAAAAAGATCCGCGACAAGAAAGAGCGCCATCGCATCCAGTGCGAACGAGCCCTCACCGCCTGGGATCAGTGGCTCACAACGTCCGCGCTAGCGCCCGTCTAATCCTTGTCCTTCTTCTTATTCCGAGCCTTCACCTTGAACCAGATCGGGCTGCCAATAAACTTGAACGTATCCCGGATCTCATTGGCCAAAAACCGCTCATAACTGAAGTGCAGCTTCACATCGCGATCCGTGAACAGCACAAACGTAGGCGGCGCCACCGCAGCCTGCGTCATGTAATAAATCTTCACTCGCCGATTCATCGGCACGCTCGCCCGCTGAAAATCAATCTTGTCGAGAAAGCGATTCATCGCGCCCGTCGACACACGCTTGCGCCGCTCCCGCGCCACCAGCTCCACCTTCTTGAACACCTCATCGATACCCTTCGACTCCGAAGCCGACACAAACAGCAGCGGCGCATAATCCAAATACTTCAGCGAGTCCCGCACCTGCTCCTCATACAGCTTCTTGTTCGCAGGCTCGCTGCCGTCAAACAGTGTCTTCCCGTCCGGCCCAACCTTCGTCACCAGGTCCCATTTGTTCACAACGATGATCACGCTGCGTCCGCTCTCGTGCGCATAGCCGCCAATATTCGCGTCCGCCGCCGCCACGCCCTCCGTCGCATCAATCACCAGCAGCGACACATCCGCCGCCTCCAAATGCTTCCGGCTCATAATCACCGACAGCTTCTCCGCCATCAGCTTCGTCTTGCCCTTCCGCCGAATCCCAGCCGTGTCGATGAACCGGAACTTGTGCCCGTCCCGCTCCACCACCTCGTCGACAGCATCCCGCGTCGTTCCCGCAATCGGCGAAACAATCGCCCGATCGCTATTCGTCAGCGCATTCAGCAGCGTGCTCTTCCCAACATTCGGCCGCCCAATAATCGCAATCTTGGTCTCACGCGAGATGTGTTCCCCATGCGAACGCAACCGCCGCCCAGGCGCAACTTCATCCGGCGGAGTCTGCGCTCCCGGCAACGGATCACCGCCGCCATCCATATCCTCCTCAAACTCTTCTTCCTCACCTTCAAACCGCTCTTCCGGCTCCTCCGCAACAAACTCCGGAGGCAGTGCCGCCCAAACCTCATCCAGCAAATCGCCAATGCCCGCGCCATGTTCCGCCGATATCGGGCAAACGTTCTTGAACCCCAATCGTCGAAAGTTCTCCGCAGCCGCATACATATCTGGCGCATCCATCTTGTTCACCGCCAGAAAAATCGGCTTGCCCCCGCGCAGCAGCAAGCGCGCCAACTCAACATCCGGCGCCGCCAATTCCGTTCGACCATCCACCACCATGATGATCACGTCCGCCTCTTCCAAACCAACCTTCGCCTGCCGAAAAATCTCCGAAGGGATCAGCGCCTCATCATCCGGCACCACGCCGCCCGTATCCACAATCCGCACGTCGCGCCCGGCCCACTCCACCTCGCCATAAATCCGATCGCGCGTGATTCCCGGCTCATCCCCAACAATCGAGCGCCGCGTTTGCGTCAGCCGATTAAACAGCGTCGACTTCCCAACATTCGGACGTCCGCAGATCGCCACCAGCGGCAATCGCGCCGCCTCACGATGCCCCGCATCCGTCGCCAATGTCAGCGCCGCAGCAATCTTCTCGGCTTCCTTCCAGTCGCGCTGCTCATGCCCACTCCCCGCCCCACCCGCAACTGAGCTCTTGTTCCGCTTGCCCAGCGTCCGCGTATCCCGCACCGCTCGCTGATCGCGCTCGTCTTCGAAGTCCCCGCCATACCCGCGCGTCCCCGCCTCGTCACGATTACGCAGCACCACGTGGTGCTCCCGATCCGGACTCTTCGTCGGCGTCTTCGCCAGCTTCGTCGACGCAGCCTTCTTTGCCGCCAGCTCATGGCGCTTCTTCGGCGACACCGCCCCAGTAGTCGCCGTTCCCCGCGGAGCCGTCCTTCCCATCTTCGGCCGCGTGCTCGCCTGCCGATGCTTCTTGCCCAACCGTTTCTTCTCAGTCCGCTTCGGTGCCATAATCTTTCCTCGTCTACTTGTATTATCTGTGGAC
Source organism: uncultured Acidobacteriaceae bacterium (assembly GCA_963796535.1). Classification (GTDB taxonomy): domain Bacteria; phylum Acidobacteriota; class Terriglobia; order Terriglobales; family Acidobacteriaceae; genus Granulicella. The sequence continues at coordinate 16,085 of CAWCMO010000021.1, read as the reverse complement.
GGAGAGCTCTGTGCGGCCAACCATCGTGGCTTTCGTCTTGAACCTGGCTCTTCTGCTGATTTCCTTCGTTATCGGGGGCGCTGGTCACGGCCTCATGGCCCCGATGGTCCTGCTTTCCGGCCCCTGTCCCGTCAACATAGGCCTGTTTCTTCTGGCCCAACCTCTCTACTGGATCGCGGTGGGTTATTCCGTCAATCACTGGAAGAGATCTGTCTTTCCGACCCTGGTTCTGCTTCACTATGCGGGAGCAACTATCGGCATCATCCGAAATTTCCACGATGATTTTGCTGATCCGTACAGCAATCTCCACGAAATATTGCCCTATCTCATGGGTTGGATCATCCTGTTTTACGTTCTCTACGTTGCCGAGCAAATCATCCTTTGGTCGTGGTGGATTCGGCGGCCAGCCTGACGGGCGAACAAACGGCGGCTATCATCAACACAGAGCATGCCCGCCCTCACCCAGATCGACACCGACCAGAAGCTCCCCACCCTCCACGACTTCTTCCACCCGGGTGGCATCCTCGCCAACTCGTCGCTAGCCTTCGAACACCGCGCCGGCCAATACACCATGGCCAAGCAGATCGAGCAGTCCTTCGCCGACCACCGCCACCTCATCGTCGAAGCCGGCACCGGCACCGGCAAAACCCTCGCCTACCTTCTCCCAGCCCTTCGCCGCGCCCGCGAGCACAAGCAGCGCATCATCATCTCCACCGGCACCAAAAACCTCCAGGAGCAGCTCTTCTTCAAGGACATCCCCTTCCTCGAAACCCTCCTCGGCCCCCTCCGCGTCTGCTACATGAAGGGCCGCGCCAACTACATCTGCAAGCAGAAGCTCTATGCCCTGCGGGACAACCCCCTCCTCACCGGCCTCGAAGAAGTCTCGCAGTTCCACTCCATCCTCCAGTGGGAACGCACCACCGAAACCGGTGACCGCGCCGAAGTCGAAGACCTCCCCGAAAGCTCCCACCTTTGGCATAAACTCGACGCCCGCAGCGAAGTCTGCCTTGGCCAAACCTGCCCCAACTGGGAGTCCTGCTTCATCACCTCGATGCGTCGCAAAGCCCTCGAGTCCGACATCGTCATCGTCAACCACCACCTCTTCTTCGCCGACCTCAGCATCAAGCAGCAGGCCGCTGGCGCACCCGACGCCGGCATCCTCCCCGAAGCCGCCGCCGTCATCTTCGACGAAGCCCACGAGCTAGAAGACATCGCCAGCCAGTACTTTGGCATCGCCCTCTCCAACGCCCGCTTCGAAGAGCTCGCCCGCGACACCGAGACAATGCTCCGCGCGAAAGGCGTCACCACCAGCGCCATCGAGAGTGCCACCCAAACCATCCGCGAACGCTCCAAGCTCTTCTTCGCCTCGCTCCCCGTCGGCCCCAGCGACCTCGGCCGCCTCGAATTCATCGACCGTGCCGACTTTCTCGAAGCCCGCGGCGACGCCTACCTCGGAGCCCTCAACTCCCTCCAACGCCTCGAAGGCGAGCTCGAACGCCTCCGCGAAGTAGACGAAGCCGCCGGCCTCCGCAAGCGCGCCGCCGACATTCGCAACCACCTGAAATTCCTCCTCGAATCCACCGACCCCAACACCGTCTTCTGGATCGAGCGCCGCGCCACGAGCGGCCTCCGCAACGCAGCCCGCGCGACCTCGAATTCGGGTGCCCCGGGTCCGGACTTTCGGACCCGGGATCTCGCCGCATCCCTCTTCGCCTTCTCCACCCACCTCCTCGCCACCCCCATCGACGTCTCCACGCTCCTCGCCGAGACACTCTTCACCCACTACCCCAGCGTGATCCTCACCTCCGCCACCCTAGCCGTAGCCGCGCCAGACGGCACTCCCGGCTTCGCTCACCTCAAGCGTCGCCTCGGCATCCCTTTCCCCAAAGAGCTAGTAGTCCCAAGCCACTTCGACTACGCAAAGCAAGCCCTCCTCTACCTACCCCCCGGCATGCCCGCACCCCGCGACCCCAACTTCCTTCCCCAGGCCGCCGAAAAAATCCGCCGCGTCCTGGAGATCACCCGCGGTCGCGCCTTCTGCCTCTTCACCTCGCACGCCCAGATGCGCGAGCTCCACGACCGCCTCCTCTCCCAGCTCCCCTACCCGCTCCTCATGCAAGGCTCCGCTCCCCGCCACATCCTCCTCCAGCAATTCCGCGACACACCGAACGCCGTCCTCTTCGGCACATCCAGTTTCTGGCAGGGCATCGACGTCCAGGGCGAGCAACTCAGCTGCGTCATCATCGACAAGCTCCCCTTCGCCGTCCCCTCCGACCCCATCATGAAAGCCCGCACCGACGCCATCACCGCAGCCGGCGGCAACGCCTTCAACGATCTCCAGGTCCCGCAAGCCGTCATTGCCCTCAAGCAAGGCTTCGGCCGCCTCATCCGCTCCCTCTCCGACCGCGGCGTCCTCATGCTCCTCGACCCCCGCATCCGCACCACCCGCTACGGCGCCACCTTCCTCGACAGCCTCCCGCCCTATGCCCGCACCGACGACATCACCGAAGTCGAACGCTTCTTCGAGTAGCTCCAAAATGTCCGCCGACCGCGTGCTAGGATTATTTCCTTCCCGGCCCCACGTCCTCAGGAGACCACTCCCATGCGCCTTACGCTCAACCGTGCCCTCGCCCTCTCCGCGTTCTCGCTCGCTCTCTTCGCCGCCGTCCGAGCCCAGACCACCGCAATGCAAACTCATCGCGAAGACCAATTTCAAAACGAAGCCGTAAAAGTCTGGCGCACCACCGTTCTCCCAAATCAACCTCTCGCCATGCACCATCACGACCACCCCCGCGTGCTAGTAGCCCTCACCGACGGCACCATGGACATCGTAGATTCCACCGGCACGCACGACGTCCACGTCTGGAAGCAGAACCACGCCTACTGGCTCCCTGCCATGCCTCCCGGCGCCCTGCACTCTGACGTCAACGTAGGTACCAGCCCTCTGGAAGTCCTTGTCATCGAGCTCGAAAAAGAGCACTAACGCGCCCCACGCCCAACCCACTCCAGCTTTCTTCGGCCACAGCAAACCCACCGTCCCGTGCCCGCGCTATCCTGAGAAGGCACGCTTCATCCGCATGGGACGTAACCTCTACATCCTCGCAGCCACACTAGGAGCCCTCGCCCTCCTATCCATCGTGCTGTCCTTCACCAACATCGCGCAGCAGCCCGGCTCCCCCGGCGACGACTCCCTCTGGCGCATGACCGGCATCGCCCTTCTCTGCGTTGCCCTCATCGTCACGCTGCTCGGCGTGCTAAGCTCGCTGTTCGAACAGGCCGAGCGCCGCCACGACGTCGACCGCCAGCACAAGCGCCGCAGCCGCCCCGAATAGCATTCCCCAATCAGATTCCCGGTAGAATGGTAGATGGCGCGAATCACCCGCCGATTGGAGCTTTCCCCACCATGTTCGAAGTCACGGTACAGGCCGGTTTCTCTTCAGGCCACTACCTCCGCAACTACCACGGCAAGTGCGAAAACCCGCACGGCCACAACTACCGCGTGCTCGTCACGCTCATCGGCGAACAGCTCGACGAAGCCGGCCTCCTGCTCGACTTCAAGCTCCTCAAGCAAGTCCTCCGCCCCACGGTCGAATACCTCGACCACCAAATGATCAACGACCTTGAACCCTTCACCACCCTCAACCCCTCGGCAGAAAACCTCGCGCGCTATTTCTTCCAGAAGACTGCCACGCAGCTACATGACATGACCGAAGGCCGCGTCCGCGTCAAAGACTGCACCCTCTACGAAACCGACACCAGCTTCGCGCGCTACTACGAGCCAGAAGCAGGGAAGTAATGCACCTCATCGAACTCTACAAAAGCGTCCAGGGCGAAAGCTCCTTCGCCGGCGTCCCTTGCATCTTCGTCCGCCTAGCGGGCTGCAACCTCCGCTGCTCCTGGTGCGACTCCGAGTACACCTTCACCGGCGGCAAGCCCTTCACCGTCGACGAAATCATCACCCAAATCGAAGCCCTCCAACCCTGCCCCCTCATCGAGTTCACCGGCGGCGAACCCATGCTCCAGGCCCGGGAGCTCCTCCCCCTCATGGACCGCCTGCTCGCGAGCAACTACACCCTTATGATCGAGACCAGCGGCGAGCAGCCCCTAACCGCCGTGCCCCGCACCGTCCACAAAATCGTCGACGTAAAATGCCCCGGCGCCGGCGCGGCAGCCAATACCTTCCGCCTCGAAAACCTCGAAGCCCTCACCCCCAACGACGAAGTCAAGTTCGTCCTCACCGACCGCGCCGACTACGAGTTCGCCCGCGACTTCATCCAGACCCACAACCTCGCCGAGCTCTGCGGCCAAATCCTCCTCTCTCCAGCCTTCCTGAAAAATCCCACCGACCAGCGCTCCACCGACAACGCCGCCCTCGACCCCCGCCTCGTCGTCGAGTGGATGCTAGCCGACGGCCTCCCCGCCCGCCTCAGCCTCCAAATCCACAAATACATCTGGGAGCCCCGCAAGAAGGGCGTCTAGCCCTTCCGTCCCTACGAAATCTCCTCGCCTGTCCCACTCGAATAACTGCGGGCGCGCCATTCCACCGGCCTCCCGAAGATCTGTCTCACCAGCGCATACCACTGCACCGCGAGCAACATCAAAATCCCCACCGGATGCAGCATCGCCGACAGCACCGGCTGCTTGAATCGTCGCACCGCAATACACCTCGGCAGGTAAACTCCCACCACCGCAACCCCCAGCAGCACACTCACGACCACCGCCGCCCGCGGATCATCCAACGTAGCTCCCACCACCACGCTACTCACGCAAAACGCCACCCACAACGCCGCAGCAATCACCGGCAGCACCTGCCCCATCAGCAACAGCACCGTCACCGGAACAATCCGCTTCGGCGACCCCAACCCCTCCGTAGCATTCTTCGCCAGCCCCATCCAAACCGCGCCCGCGGACTCGTACATCCTCACCTCAGCCAACTCTGTCAGATCGACAATATCCGTCCGCAACCCATGGCGGCGAAACTCTTCCGGCAACCGAAGCCCATCATGCCGAGTATCCCGAATCGCCGAATGCCCCGCGCAAGCAAAATAACACTCCCGCTCCGCCAGAAAAAACTGCCCGCACCCCGCCGCATACGCCACCTTCGTCGTCTTCCGCATCCGTCCCATCGGCAACAATCCCAGCAGCACAAAATGGATCAGCGGCAGCAACATCCGCTCCATCCACCCGCCCAGGATCTGTCGCGGAAATCCCGACAGCAGCGCAACCCCCCGCGCCTGCATCTCCGCAACGCAACGCGCTACAGCATCCGGCGTCACCCTCACATCTGCATCCAGAAAAAGCAGCAGCGGCGCGTCCGTCTCCTGCGCCAACACCCAGCAAGCATGCTGCTTTCCGTTCCACCCACGCGGCAACTCTCGACCCTCTACAACCCGCACCCGCGCATCTCGCAAGCCAATTTTCCGCACAATCTCAGCCGTCCCATCCGTCGACGCGTCATCGAGCACCAGCACCTCAAGCCCCACCCCTCGACTAGCCAGAACACTCGCAACACACGCACCAATATTCCGCTCTTCGTTCCTCGCCGGAATCAACACCGCGACCCGCACGTCATCAGGCATACCCAATCCAGGCGCCCGATACCGTCTCAAATTAAGGAGGAACATCACCGCAGGTATCGCCGCAAACAAACAAAGCGTTCCCGCAACCACCACCAGCACCGTCGCAAGATCCATATTCGCGCCGCTCATGATTCATCCCGCCCAACGCCCGACTCCCGACGCTCCGTGTGATCAAGCGCCACCGGCTGCCGCATGAACAACCCGCGTACCCACCGCCCCATCCCGTACATCCCACCCGTACCGCGACCACCCCGCAGCAACACGCGAAACGCCCCCGCATCCCGCGCCATCGCCACCCGCTTCAACTCGTCCATCGTCGCCACCAACGCACTCTCCAACCGCTCGCTCGCGGCATCCGTACTTATGCCGTCCGCAAGCTGTACCGGCGCACCAAATCGCAGCAACGCTTCCGGCAGCCGTTCGTCCCAAAACGTGTACTCAATAGCCAGCGGCACAATCGACACGCCAGGACTGCGTGCAGCCAACGCTCCAAGCCCAGGCTTGAACCCCAGCGGCCGCTCCCGCGAATCCGCGAATCGTCCCTGCGGCGTAATCCACACCACGCCTCCGCTCGCGAGAATCGCCTGGCACGTCCGCAGAAACTGCGCGCCACCACGCGCCGTCGCCATCTCCACCGGGAAGATTCCAATCTTCCCCAGGATCGGATACCGCTTCAGCGCCGCCGCATCCATCGGAGCATAGTGCTTCAATCCCGGCAGCAGACTCTCCGCAAGTAGCACCGACACCATCGGGTCCCACCAGGACGAATGGTTCGCATACACGATCAGCGGCCCCTGAACTCCCGAGAGCACTCCTGTCTCCTGCACCATCACCGATCGGAAATGTCTTCGAAAATACATCCGCACAATGCGCTGAAAAAACCGCAGCGTCATCTGAGACACAATAGGGATCTCACGCACGTGTGACGCTGCAGGCATAGCTCATTCTGTCACTTCAGTGAACGTCATGCTGCACGGCTCGGAGACTTACCCTTCGAGTCCGCATCCAGCGAATCCGCCGCAATCCATCCCGACATCATCACCATCGGCATGCCCGGCCCCGGATGCGCCGCCCCGCCCGCAAGATAAAGTCCATCCACCTCACGACTCCGATTCGCCGGCTTGAATGCCCCTAAGAAGCGGCCATGCGAAGACAGCCCATAAATCGCGCCATTCAACACCCGATAGCGATCGTGAATATCCTGAGGCGTCAACGCCCGCTCGAATACGATCCGCTCCTCAATGTCCTCGCAACCCGCAGTCCGCTTCAACTTATCCAGAATCACCTGTCGATACCCGGGCAGCATCTTCGACCAGTCATGATGCGGCCGCAGATAGGGCGTGTGTACCAGCACATACATCGCCTCTCCGCCCGCAGGCGCGCTGCTAGGATCGCTCGCCGCCGTGCACGCGAGGTAGCACGTCGGATCCGGAGCCGGCTCTCCCAAATCGTAAATCGCATGAAACTCCTCATGAGGATCCCGCGAGAAAACAAAATCATGATGCGCCAAATGTTCGTAGCGCTTCTTCAGCCCCAGGTACAGCACCACACCAGAGCACGCCGGCTCATACTTGCGCTTGTGTTCAAACTCACGCGCTGCATTCGTCTGCGCCAGCAACTCGCGATGCGTCCGCACCGCATCCTCGTTACTCACAATCGCGTCGAATGCATGCGTCTTCCCATCTGCCGTGACAAGCCCTGCCACCGCAGCATGCTTCGCTTCACTCGTAAGAATCTTCACCACGTCCGCATTCGAATGGAAGATCACGCCAAGCTCGCCCGCCAGCTTCACCATCGCCTCCGGCACCGCGCGCGTTCCACCCATCGGATACCAGATCCCCTCCTGCGCCTGCATGCTTCCAATCGCAGTCAAAATCGCTGGCGACGCGTCCGGAGACGACCCCACATACTGCACCATGTGATCCAGCATCTGTGCCGTATTCGGCTCCGGAATAAACTCGCGAATCGTCCCCGCCACCGTCTTCCCCATGCGCATCTTCAACACATCGCGCAGCACCTTGATATCGAACGCCCCGCCCACATCCAGCGTGTCCCTGATCGACCCCACCGACTTCCAGAAGAAAAACTTGTCGCTGATGGTATGCAGCTCTTTCGATAGATCCATCAGCTGCGTATACTTCGCCCCCATGCCCGGGAATCGCCCCTCCAGCGCGGCCGACATCTTACCGGCATCATCCAGCAGATCAATCGTCGCCCCATCGTCAAAGAAGCAGCGCCACTGCGGATCCAGGCGCACCATGTCCACATAGTCCTCGAGCCTCTTTCCAGCCTCTGCGAAAATCTTCCGCAGCACCGACGGCTGAATCAAGATCGTCGGCCCCATATCAAAACGAAACCCATCCTCGCGCAACTGAGCAGCCTTTCCTCCCAGCCACTTATTCTTCTCGAAGACCTCAACCGCATGACCGCGTGCCGCCAACGTACAAGCCGCCGCAAGCCCAGCCAATCCTGACCCAATCACACCTACGCGCATCTGTTTCTCCTGCCCTCGTCGTTCAATTTTTTTGAGCGCGGGAGTTACCGCCGCGATACTTTCGCCAGCTGCATGAGCGCCTTCCAGCGCAGCGCCAGCCCTTTGCCGTGCATCGCCCGAATCATCCCGGCAAACATCGGCACATCGCTGTCTGTCGTGGGATCGAGATGCAGCATCACCCCTCCCCGCCGCGTCAGCACCGTCTTCACCGCCGTCATTTCCAGGAGCCCTTCGGCACCCCGCGTCACCCCATAGCCGCTCGCCCCCCGCCCGCCAAACGGTACTCGAGGATCAGCCGTCGGAGCGATGATGTCGTTAATCAGCAGCGTTCCCGCGTCCAACATCGTCCCTAGCATGCGTGCTTTCTTCTCTTTGCCGCGCGCGCAAAAAATCGCCACCGTCAGCCCATACGCGCACTGCGAATAAAGCGCCGGCACATGCAGCATCGATTCCGCCTCAATCAACGAAATCACCGGCGCGAAAATATCGCTGCGAGCAATCGCCATGTTTGCCATCGCGTAATCGACCACCAAAGGCATCTGCGCACCTGGCGCAAACTTGCCGTGTACCTCCGCACCCCCGCCGACGGCCTCGTCCAACATCGTCCGCAGCCGCACCGAGGTCCCCGCATCCAGCGCAGCTGCCGGCACCTTGGCAAGCTCGGCATACAGCAGCGGCCGCAGCGCCGTCATCGTCGTCGGCGTAGCAAATAGCCGTCGCGGCGACATGCACACAGATCCGCCGTTCAACCGCAGCCCAAATGCCACAGCTTTCGCTACCTGCTGCAGATCCGCCCCGGGCGCCACCACAATTGCATCCGCGCCAGAAAGCTCCAGCACCGCCGGCGTCGTCGTCTCTGCCAGCCCCTCCATCAAAACCTGGCTAGTCTTCGTCGAACCCGTGAAAATAACTTTATTCGGCCGCCCCGCGAGGGCCTGTCGTGCCGCCTCCACACTCTCATCCGTAACCGTGAGCGCGCCAGCAGGCAGACCCGCTTCCACCAGCATCCGCGCCATCAGTTGCGCCACCGCCCCGCCGCCAAGCCCCGGCTTCCACGTCACCCGGTTACCCGCAGCCAGCGCCTGCAACACATGAGACCCGGGAATGAAGAGTGGAAAGTTCGAAGGCCCAATCACCAGCACATGGCCCACCGGTACGTGCTGAATCTCGGCGGCAACGCCCATCATCCACAACGGCCGCCCACTCACGCCAAGCTTTTGCGGTGCCAATATTCTTCCCGCTTCGCGCTCCAGAAACTTGCATCCCGCCAACAGCGGCAGCAGTTCCGTCGCCAGCGTGTCGGCCTTCGTCCGCGCCAGCTGTGGAGAGATCGCCTCGCAAAACTCTTCCGCACGAGCAGCCATCAGGTGGCGCGCATCGCCTAGCACCCGCAGCCGCGCCTTCAACCCCATACTCGCCCAGTCGACGGTTGAAGTTGCATTCGTCGTCAGGCCGCAAGCTCCCGACAGTAAAGGGCACGAAGCTCCCTCGACCTGCACGTTCTTTAGCTCTTCCGTCGCTGCCTTCACGACGCAACCTGCATCATGCCATCATTCATCGCGAGCTCCGAAGACGCAGACCACCGTGGATCGATATTCAGGTCTTCCATCAGTAGCCTGGAGCTGATGCGCGCTGACTGAAAGATGACCGGCAAGCCCGAACCCGGGTGAGTCCCGCCGCCAGTCAAGTATATGCCGTCCACGTCCTCGAAACGGTTGTGCGGCCTCAAATGAAGCATCTGGTCCAACGAATGCTTCATAGAGAACGTCGCGCCCTTATACAGGCCGAACTCGTCCCGCCAACCCGCCGGCGTCATAATCTTCTCCGTCCGAATGCGCCGCTCTACATCCTCAATTCCAATGCGCTTCAACTGTTCGATCGCCAGTCTCCGAAACCCCGCAGTCTCGCGCGCCCAATCCACTTTCCCGCTCTCATGCGTCACCGGCAGCAGCACGTACAGCGTCGACTGACCCTGAGGCGCGAGCGTTGGATCCGTCACCGAGGCGTTCTGCACATAGAACGAAGGGTTCTCCGACAGCTGGTGCGCTTCCTCAATGTCGCGCAGATTCTGTCGATAATTCTCAGCCAGGTAAATCGTGTGGTGGGCGACATCGTCATACCGCCCCTCAATGCCCAGGTACATCATGAACGTCGAGCACGAGTACTCCTTGCTCGCAATCTTCTTGTCGCTCCACTTCGGCCGATGCCGATTCGGAATCAGCTTCCGCATCGCGTCCGCGAAGTCCGCATTCACCACCACCGCGTCCGCCAGCAACCTCCGCTTCGACGTCCGCACCCCCACCGCCTTGCGAACGTTCCTGTCGCTATCAATCAAAATCTCCTCGACTGGCTCCTCCGTCACAAGCTCGACGCCCATATCCTCGGCAATCCGCGCCATCGCCGACGTTACCGCGCCACATCCCCCAATCGGATGAAACACGCCATGCTCGTACTCCAGAAACGACAGGATCGAAAACAGGGAAGGGCAGCGAAACGGGCTCATCCCCAAATATTTCGATTGAAAGCTGAACCCCAGCCGAATGCGCTCATCCTTAAAGTGCGTTCGCAGATCGCCATCCAGCGACAGCCACGGCTTCATCAGCGGCAGCAGCTTCAGCATCTCAGGACGCAGCAGGTCGCTCCACTTCTCAAACGGCGTTTCCAGCACCGGCATAAAGCTCGCCAGCTTCTTCCGATTCTGCGTCAAAAAGTTTTTGAACTGCACCGCATCCGTCGGAGAGATCGCCGCAATCTGCTGCTCCATCCGCTCAACATCCGCGGTCGCGTCAATCTGTCCGCCATCGCCAAAGATCAAACGATACTGCGGGTCCAGCCGCTTCATCGGGACCTCGCGCTCCAGGTCATAGCCCGCATCCGCGAAGATCTCCCGCAACACCCGCGGGTAAAGAAAGAATGTCGGCCCAATATCGAACTTGAACCCATCCTGCTCAAACGTCGCTGTACGCCCGCCCACGCGCGCGCTCTTTTCGACCACCGTTACCTGGACCCCGGATCGTGCCAGCAACATCGCCGTCGCCAACCCGCCCGGCCCCGCCCCCACAATTACAACTCGCTTCGGCTGCTTCTCTCTACTGGAACTGCGGTGCATAGTCAAAACAAACTCCATCATCCCCGCCACAAAGGCCACGGGTACTCCGGAGTGTAGTTCGCTCGCTACTTCGATCCCATTCCAAAAGCTATGAGAGTACTATCGGATGAAGCATTGCCAAGCGTTAGTTTCACACCACGCAAACCAAGGCGCAGACTCCCCTACAGCATCCTTCGCACAATACTCCGTACTCGCTCTGCCACCACGCCGTACACCAGGTGACTGGTAGCTTCGCTGCTCCGCTCTCGAAAGCTTTGCTCTCCCACGGGCTCCGCCAGCTCCATCGCAGGCAAAGACTTCTCGTGCGTAAGCGTCATCAGCGTCAGACCGAACGTTGCACCCTGCCTATCCGTCGCCGCCGGATAATACTCCACCAGCGCTCCATAGGCTGCTCCTACCGCCGCTCCAAATCCCCAATGCAGCGCTCTGCCCGCCGCTGTCTTCGTTTTGCGGTCCAGAGGATGCCCCGCAATCTTCTCCGCCAGCGCCTCCGGCGGCTCCGGCTCTCCATGCACTCGCGGAGGAAACACAGCCTCAACGCACGATTTCGCCGCGGTCGCCACCAGTCCCGCCACCAGTCCCGCTACCAGTCCCTTCGCCAGGGAACGTTTTGCTTTCGTCTCGCTCACGCCGCTATCTCTCCTCGCTACCAAGCTATCCAACCCTGAAATCCTGACCTAATATCCCCACCCAGCCATCGTCCTCGCACTCATCCCGATGGCCGCATCAATCCCGAGATTGGCATGCCGCCGGTCCTTGCCAGCCTCTTCCACCTCCTCAGCCTCGGGGGCGTCCTCCACGTCCTCCTTGCCAACCTCGTCCTCCATCTCTTCCAGCTCCTTTTCAATGTCCAGCCGCGACCGCTTGCCAGGTCCATGGACATCTCGAGGCTCGGCAGTCCTCAGTACATCCGGATCGTCGTCTTCCTCCTCGTCTTCGAAGTCGACGTCGTCATCGTCTTCATCCTCGTCGTCCTCATCCTCATCATCCTCGTCGTCGTCCTCCTCATCTTCGTCATCTTCCGAGCCCTCCTCGTCTTCTTCCTCTTCGCTGTCTTCCGTATCGTCTGTATCGCGCAGCTCAATATGTTCGCTCGAGGCATCAGCAGTTGGGTTCGAGTCGATAAATTTTGGATCGCTCTCAAACGTCGCAGTCGCATCATCGCCGATCAGCTCGTGCAGCTCGGCGGCACTATCGGTTGCTATCGGAACCTTCTTCTCAGCCACGGGATATCTCCTTTGTCGAGCTCTAATCCTGCTGAATCACTTTCCTGCGCCGTTAGATGCCGGAAAGCCGCCGGCGCGCACTCAAAACAATACGCCTTTCGCGCCCCTCAATCACTCGCCCCGCGAGCCAATCCACCGCTCTGGGTCACCCTTCCTCAAACGGACGTAAATGGCTCTCGCTGGGTGGTTCGGTAGCCAGGCTCACAATCACCAGGCACACCAGCGACCCGACCAGCGCCGGAACAATCGCTTCCATCGGCCCCATCGCGGCAGGAAGGTGAGGAGCTATCCAATCCCAGCTCACCGTAATCAGGGTTCCCGCCGCAATACTCGCAACGGCACCCTTCGCCGTCGCGCGTCTCCAGAAAAATGCGGCCAGAATTACCGGAGTCAGCGCCGCCGCATAAATCGTGTACGCATACAACGACTTCTTCAGCACCGACGTCGTCCCCAGCGACTGGTACAGTGCCCACAAGCCCAACCCCACCACCGTTCCTCGACTCACCAGCAGCACCACCCAATTCTTGGCGTCCGGCTTGATGTACCGCAGGAACACGTCGTTCACCAAATTCGTCGCCGGCGAAAACAAATAGTTATTCGCAGTCGACACCACCTTCGCAAAGATCGCCCCCACCAGCAGCGCACCCAGCACGCTCAGCGCCTTTGCCCCAATTCCCGCGTTGTCCATGTACTGCCCAAACGCATGCGTCGCCGTATACGCCAGGATCTCTCTCGGCCGCGCCGCCACTTCGCCCGTCCGGTACAGCGCCGATCCCACCACCGCGATCGCCACGATGATTGTTTCCAAAATCACCGTACCCACCAGCCAACCGCTCACCGCCCGCGTCGCGTCCTTCTCCGACTTTGCCGAAAAAAACTTCTGATACATCGACTGATTTCCCAGCATCAGCAAACAAGTCGGCAAAAATATCTCCAAGGCTGACTGCACCTTGTCTCGCGAGCCATCCGCCAGCGCCGGCCCCACATAGTAGCTCCTGAACGGCCGAATATCTCCAAATATTGTGAAATGCGTAGCCGGCAACACCGCCCGTACGCCCGCCCATCCGCCCGCCATATGCAGCAGTACCGGCAGCGCCGCGATCAGCGTCCCCGTCGCCAACAACCCGATCACCACATCCATATACGCGACCGAACCCATCCCCGCGATCATCGTGAACACAATCACAAACCCCGCCAGGATGTACTGACCCGTCACCGCCGAAACCTGCGGAAAGATCAAATGCAGAATGTCGCCGCCGCCAATGAACTGGTAGCTAGTAATCGCGGTATACGTAAACAGCACCGCAATCACGCCCAGCACCCGCGCCGTCTGGTTATAGCGCGACTCCAGCAGGTCCGGAATCGTGAACTGCGCAAACTTCCGCGCCCGCGGCGCAATAAAATAAATCAGCAGCAGACCCGCCCATCCACCGCCCGCCTGCCACAGAGCCGCGAACCCATGCTTATAAGCGTTCTCCGCTCCCCCCAGCAGCGAGCCCGATCCAATCCAGCTCGAAAGCAGTGTAAACACCAGCACAAACGCCGGCAGCGAGCGCCCCGCAACCAGGTAGTCCGCCTTGGTCTTCACACTGCCCAATCGGGCAAGCGACACACCAAGCAGCGTCACAACAATAATTCCAAGAACAATTGCGTATAGGAGCATGCGTGCGCCAATTCTATCGGAGCGAGTCCAACCCCGCCTCTCCCGCGTAAACTTATCCAACGAAGTATCTGCCCCAGGAGCTCACCGCATGTCGTTGTCCCGCCTCATCCCCATGGCCGCCCTCTGCGCCGCCACTCTCACTGCCAGCGCTCAAACCGCACCCATCACCCTCTCCGTCGACCTAACCGACGCACCCCGCAAAATCCTCCACGCGACGGAAACCATCGCGGTCCAACCCGGCCCCCTCACCCTCGTCTACCCCGAGTGGATTCCCGGCGAGCACATGCCCTCAGGCCCCATCATCAACCAGGCCGGCTTCCTCATCTCCACTCCCTCCGGCCAGCCCATCAAATGGGCGCGCGACCTCGTCGACATGTACAGCTACCACGTCACCGTTCCCGAGGGCGTCACGCAGCTCAACATCAAGATGGACTTCCTCGCCACCGGCGGCGCCAACTTCACCGAAGGCGGCAGCACCAGCGCTAACCTAGCACTCCTAAGCTGGAACACCCTCCTCGTCTATCCCCTCAATGGCGACATCGACCACACCAAAGCCGCCGACGTCATGATCACCCCCAGCATCACCATCCCCGACGGCTGGCACTTCGGCACCGCCCTCGAGCCCACCGGCGGCGCCACCGAAGCCTCCACGCACGCCTCCTTCCAGACCGTCTCCCTAGAGCAACTCATCGACTCGCCCGTCCTCGCCGGCCGCTGGTTCCGCGAGATCGACCTCGCCCCCGAAGTCTCTCCCAAGCATTACCTCGACCTAGCCGCCGACGGCCCCGAAGACCTCGCCCTCTCTCAAACCCACATCGACCAGTTCTCCAAACTCGTCCGCGAAACCGGCGCTCTCTACCAGTCCCGCCACTACGGCTCCTACCACTTCCTCGTCACGCTCTCTGACCAGGTAGCCCACTTCGGCCTCGAGCACCACCAGTCCTCCGACGACCGCGTCCCTGAGAAAACCTTCATCGACGAAGGCTCCTTCGCCGAAGAAGGCGACCTCCTCCCCCACGAGTTCACACACTCCTGGAACGGAAAATATCGTCGCCCCGCCGGCCTCGCCACCCCCAACTACCAGGAGCCCATGAAGGGCAATCTCCTCTGGGTCTACGAAGGCCTCACCGACTATCTCGGCGGCGTCCTAGCCGTGCGCTCCGGTATCTGGAGTGTAGACACCTTCCGCGACCGCCTAGCCACCATCGCCGCCGAATTCAATGATGGTCGCCCCGGCCGCACCTGGCGCGATCTCCAGGACACCGCCACCGCTGCGCAAATCCTCTACAACGCCAGCGGCCCTTACGATAACTGGCGTCGCGACACCGACTACTACGCCGAAGGCGATCTCCTCTGGCTCGAAATCGACGAGACCATCCGCGCAAAATCGCAAGGCAAGAAAACCCTCAACAACTTCGTCGCCGCCTTCGAAGGCCTCGGCGGCAACACCCCGCCGCGCGTCGTCCCCTACACCTTTGAGGACATCGTCTCCGGCCTCAACGCCGTCGTCCCCAACGACTGGGCCACCTTCCTCCGCACCCGCCTCGACTCCAACGACCTCCACGCCCCCGAGATCGCCGGCATCAACACCCTCTCCGGCTACCACCTCACCTTCACCGACAAGCCAAACTACTGGTCAACCCTCAACGAAGGCGACGGCATCAGCGCCACCTACTCGCTAGGTCTCACCGCCGGCTCCACCGGCATCCTCGGCGACGTCATCATGAACAGCGTCGCCTACAAGGCAGGCCTCGCCCCCGGCTTCCAGATCATCGCCGTCAACGGTCGCACCTACACCCCGGGCCTCCTTCGCGCAGCCATCGACTCCGCAAAAGGATCCGGCCCAGCCATCAGCCTCATCGTTGAGAACACCGGCTACTTCAAGACCATCACCCTCGACTACCACGATGGCGAACGCTATCCCCAACTCGAGCGCATAGAGAACTCCCCCGACCGCCTAGACACCATCCTCGACCCCCTAACCAAATAACTCGCCCCCACTCCGGAATAACCC
>CAWCMO010000020.1:0-85153 GCA_963796535.1 uncultured Acidobacteriaceae bacterium | reverse complement strand
TGGTGGGGGCGTTGCATAGGACGGAGCCGTAGAGGGTGTAGCCGGAGTTGAAGAAGCCGGCTACGGGGAGGGTCATGTTCTTGCTGATCTGGCTGCGTTGCAGGCTTAGGCCTACGCGGCCGAATTGGATGTAGCTGAGTGGCTCAGTGGGCTTGGCGGCTAGGGCGGAGGGAATGTCAGCGGGGTTGGCCGCGGCTACGGTGAGGAGTGGGTCGTTGCTGCCTTCGGGGACGGTTACGTCGGCGGCGGGCTTGGTGGTGGTGACTTTGCCGGTGACGTAGTTGGTGAAGTGGGCGGGGACGTATTGGCCGGTGGCGTAGTCGAAGACGCCTTTGTCGTTGATCTCGGCGAAGGGGACGCGGGCGTAGATTTTTAGGGCTTGCCAGGGGAGGAGGCCTTCGGCGATCTGGTCGGGGAAGACGGTGGGGTCGGCGGCGGCTTTGAAGGCTTCCTGGGCGATTTCGCCGGAGACCTGATGCTGGCCGTGGCCGTCGGTGACGTTGCCGATGAAGGTGGCCGTGATGACGAGGGGGCGGACGAGGCGGATGGCGCGGACGGCGTCGTAGAGGACGCGGTCGTGGGTCCACTTGGCGAAGGCTTCTTCTTTGGTTTTGGAGAAGCCGAAGTCTACCTCGGTGCCGAAGAGTTGCTGGACGCCGGTGTAGCGATCGTTGGCGAGGAGCTCCTGGGTGCGGATGAGGCCGAGCGCGTCTTCGAAGTCGCCGGTAACGAAGTTCTGGCCGCCTTCTCCGCGGGTCAACGAAAGGTCAGCTACACGGGCGCCGAGGCCACGGGCGTAGAGGGTGAGCATGCCACCGTCTTCGTCGTCCGGGTGGGCGACGATGTTGAGGATGGAGGCGCGGGTGTTGAGCTTGCGGAGAAGCTGGGCGAGGCCGAGGGCACCCTGGTCGACGGGAAGCTCGTGGCCGTCGGTGGGGGAGACGCGCTCGCCGCGGAGGTTGGCGGGGTCGGTGAAGGGCTGCGTACCGGGCGTGGCGGGTTGCTGGGCGAAGGCGGAAAAGGGCAGCGTGAGGCAGAGCGCTAGGGCTAGCGGCGCGGTTGGCTTCATGGATTTAGAGTCTCATGGTCCTGCGCGGACGGCGAGAGTAAAGGGCAGAGGTGATTGATTCTACTTGCTATCTTGAAGATATGTGTTTCTTAGTTACGTGGGGGTGCTGGGATGGTTAGTTGACGGCGTGGTGCAGGTTGGGGAGATTCGTGATGATAATGCGGAGGTTTGGCGAGCGAAAGACAGCTTAGACTGGCGGGATGGCAGATGAGGGTGGAGGGCCGTCGACGGAGTTAGAGCGGTCGCTGACGCTGCGCGGGGCGGTGACGCTGAACCTGCTCGACATGATTGGGGTGGGGCCGTTTTTGACGCTGCCGCTGCTGTTGGCCGCGATGGGTGGGCCGCAGGCGATGGTGGGGTGGGTGCTGGGCGCGCTGCTGGCCGCTTGCGACGGGTTGGTGTGGGCGGAGTTGGGCGCGGCGATGCCTGAGGCCGGCGGGACGTATGCGTATTTGGGGAAGATGTTTCCGGGGCAGTGGGGGCGGTGGTTGAGTTTTCTGTTTGTATTTCAGCTGATGGTGTCGGCGCCGTTGAGCGTGGCTAGCGGGTGTATCGGGCTGGCGTCGTACGCGGGGTTTTTGTCGCCGGGGTTTGTAGGGGTGGGCGGTGGGGTGGTGCATGCGCTGCGGGTTGGGGGGTATAGCTTTGGGGTGTCGGCGGGGCGGGCTACGTGGCTGGCGATTGCCGTGGTGGGGTTGGCGGTGGTGTTGCTTTATCGGAGGCTGGCGGGTTTGCGGTGGGTGTCGGCGGGGATGCTGGTGGTGGTGCTGGGGACGATTGGATGGGCGATGGTGACGGGGTTGCTGCATGGGCAGTGGGCGCGGGTGGTGGCGTTTCCGGCGGGGGCCTGGCGGCTGGATCATGGGTTCTTTGTGGGGCTGGGGTCGGCGATGTTGATTGCTACCTATGACTATTGGGGGTACTACAACGTGACGTTTTTGGGGGGCGAGGCGCGCGATCCTGGGCGGACGATTCCTCGGGCGGTGCTGATTTCGATTGCGGTGGTGGCTCTTCTTTACTTGGGGTTGAATGCTAGTGTGCTGGCGGTGATGGGGTCGCCGGCGATTTTGGGGGCGCAGGATATTGGGGCGCGGCGGGCGCTGCTGTCGGAGATGATGCGGGTGGCGTATACGCCGGGGTGGGGTGTGGGGGTGGGGATGGGGCTGGGGCGGCTGGCGGCCTGTGCTGGTGATGGTGACGGCGTTTGCGAGCGTGTTTTCGCTGCTGCTGGGATACTCGCGGATACCGTTTGCGGCGGCGCGGGATGGGAACTTTCCGGCGGTGTTTGGGAGGCTGCATCCTACGCGGGGATTTCCGTATGTGTCGTTGCTGGCGCTGGCGGGGATGGCTTGCTTGTTTTGCTTTTTCTCGCTGGCGGATGTGATTGCCGCGCTGGTGGTGTTGCGGATCCTGCTGCAGTTTGGGCTGCAGCATGTGGGGGTGATGGTGCTGCGGGTGCGGCGGCCGGAGATGCCGAGGCCGTTTCGGATGTGGCTTTATCCTTTGCCGCCGCTGCTGGCGCTGGCTGGGTTTGGGTACATCGTGGTGTCCCGGCCTAACTTTCGGAGGGAGTTGTTGTTGGCGGCGGTGGTCGCGGTGTTGGGTACGGTGGTGTTTTTGACGCGGCGAATGTTTCGACGAGTGGTGATTGAACATCCGGTGGGGGAGTGAGAACGTTGTAACTTATAGGACGGCTGCGAGTCCTATGATGGAGCTGAGTGGAAGAGGTGATTGCGATGCTATTGCTGACTGATCGTGAGAAAGAGATTCCGTCGTCGGAGATTACGCCGCGGGCTACGTTTGAGGCGTTCCAGATGAACCGGCGGCAGGTGATGGCGGGGCTGGGAGCGGCGGGACTGGCGGCGGCGCTGCCAGGGAAGGCGCGCGCGGAGACGAAGATTGATGGGCTGGTGACGACCTCGTATGCGGTGCCGGACCGGGATACGACTCCTGAGGCGAAGGCCAAGAGCTACAACAATTTTTATGAGTTTGGCGAAGACAAGGGTGACCCGGCGAAGAATGCGTACAAGCTGAAGACGTATCCGTGGAATGTTTCGGTGGAGGGATTGGTGGCGAAGCCGCGGACGTTCCAGTTTGGCGAGCTGTTTCATCTGAAGCCGATTGAGCAGAGGGTGTATCGCTTTCGCTGCGTGGAGGCGTGGTCGATGGTGATTCCGTGGGATGGGTATTCGTTGTCGGAGTTGATCAAGGTGGTTGAGCCGCTGCCGAAGGCGAAGTTTGTGCAGTTCATTTCGGACGAGAACTCGTCGCAGGAGATTTTGCCGAGTGGGATTAGCTGGCCGTACACGGAAGGGCTGCGGATGGATGAGGCGATGAATCCGCTGACGCTGCTGACGTTTGGAAGCTATGGGCAGACGCTGGCCAATCAGCAGGGAGCGCCGGTGCGGGTGATCGTGCCGTGGAAGTATGGGTTCAAGTCCGCGAAGTCGATTGTGAAGATTAAGTTTGTGGAGAAGATGCCACCGACGACGTGGAATGAGCTGGCGCCGGATGAGTATGGGTTCTATTCGAATGTGAATCCGACGGTGGACCATCCGCGCTGGACGCAGGCGCATGAGCGGCTGCTGAATACCAATAGCATCTTTCCCAAGACGGTGCCGACGCTGATGTTCAATGGGTATAGCGATCAGGTGGCGTCGATGTATGCGGGGATGGATCTTAAGAAGAATTACTAGTTGTCAGTTCTTAGTTGTCAGTTCTCAGTTGTCCCTCAATGAGATTTGGGGCTGAGCGGATCGCTTTGACGGCGAGAGGATGTCGGAGACTGCGAACGGAATGGGCCATGCACTAAGAACTGAGAACTAACAACTGAGAACTGAGAACTAGTATGCCGAATCGAGCTATTCCTTATGTGAAGGTGCTGGTGCACTTGTTGTGCTTGCTGCCGGCGCTGGTGTTGTTGCGGATGTACCTCAATGGGACGCTGGCGCTGGAGGCGGATCCGGTCAATTACATTACGCACTTCACGGGCAACTGGGCGTCTGTGGATGCTGCTTGGGTCGCTGGCAATTACTCCGTTGCGGCGGCTGGTTACGGGGCTTAGCTGGACGATTAAGTTTCGGCGGATGATCGGGCTGTATGCGTTCTTCTATGCGACGCTGCATTTGCTGACGTATGTGCTGCTGTTCAGTGGATATGATGTGCCGGCGGCGATGGCAGGGTTGCGGGCGGGGCATTTGCTGGAGCCGTGGACGCAGTTGATGAAGATCTGGCCGACGATGCTGGATGATCTGAAGAAGCGGAAGTTTATCCAGGTTGGTCTGGCCGCGTGGACGATTCTGCTGGTGCTGGCCGTGACGTCTCCGCAGAGGGTGTTGCGGGCGATGGGCGGGAAGAACTGGGCGCGGGTGCATCGGCTGGTTTATTTGGCGGGGATACTGGCGTGCGTGCATTATTGGTGGCTGGTGAAGACAGGGGTGCGGACGCCGTGGAAGGTGACTGCGGTGTTGGCGGTGTTGTTGCTGGTGAGGGTGGGGTTTGCGGTGCGGAAGCGGGTGGGGACGCGGAAGGTTGTGGTTGCAGGCCGGGCGTGATTTCGGTTGTTAGCGATGGCGAAGTCGCCGTGTTCAGATTTGGCGGGGCGTAGTTTCTCAAAACGCCGTTTTCGAGGAGTCTATGCGACGATTTGAGAATGGACGGTTTAGACGGCAAGTTCCACGATGGGTTCTTAGACGGATTCCTCATTCGTGAGGCGCAGGTGTTCATCTTCATCAGGACCGATGACAACGAAGAATTTGCTCTGGTTGCAGATGACGTGACCAGGATGCGGGTGGACAGCCTCCTTCAAGGCAACATCATCTTCGACATTGTTCTTCGTCGAGGAGAGGAACTGACCAGAAGCGACGTGGACGTCTATGGATTCGCTGCGGACTCCGACCGGGAGAAGCGGACAAGCGACATGCTTGAGAGGCTAAGGGCAGAGAATAGAGTGGCGCTCGAAATCAATCCTTCGTATGGGTGCGAGTGCTGCTTGATCGCTCAGAATGTCACGCTGATTCCTCGATCTGGGCTAAGACAGCTCAATCTCTGGTGAGACTTCCCGCAAGTTGGGTTCTCTGCAACTGAGCTCCGGATTTACTCAGCCTTCCACGTCACGCAGGCTCCGCCCAGCAGATGACGCGCAGTCGTTTCGGCAATTTCGCGCGCTTTCTCGACTGTAGGCCATACCCCGGCCCCGGTGATGTTCTGGTGGCACGCTCCCGAATACCGATTGTCTAACCGAAACCCGCCGGTTGACACCGCGCTGATGGTGAACAAGAACGTCTCTCCGTTTCCAGTTGCAATGCCGGTCTGGATCATGGCTAAGGCTACTTTAAAAGGTTGCGTTCCTGCAAAGTCAGGCAAGTTCACGTTCCCAGAGAGGCGGGGATGCGCTAAGCGCCAACTGTTACTCACCTATGAAAGATACGACGCGTCAACCGCAAGGCGAGCCTGATCATTATCCTGATTGAATTCATCATCAACGCAAGAGCCAAAAGCCCGACGAGGACCGTGATCAAGACTGGCATCATGCTAGCCATGCTACCGCAGTAAATAGCAACCAGTAACGCTGCACCCTTGAGCCTCCTGGAAAGTCGGGTTTTGAGCAACTACGGCGTTCCCCCCCAGAACCGCGGTGCTGAGACGCGGGATCAACTCAAATTCACAATCATCGAAAGCCCAGCAGCCACAACAGTAGAAACAGTAGACCGGCGATGAAGAACGCGGCAAAGGTGAACCACCGTCGCCGACTGTCCTTCTTCACTAGATCGTTCGTAGAGGGGTTGTTCGGATTATAACGGACGGTCAGCGGTTGACCTTCAACGTAGGGATCGAAGTTGCTGATAAAAGTGCCCCCATACCAGTTTCCCTCAACCGTATACGTGAAGACGACTCGGACGGCTTTTCGGATTGCGCCATTGGGGCTCGGCTCGACGCTGGCGACGTTGCCTTGCGTCTCCGCCCAATCTATGTGAGCCATGCGCACCTCATCCGCACTCACTATACCGAAAATATCCGATGCTCCCTAAAAGTCGGGTTTTGAGCAACTTCGATTGCTTCGTTCGGGGCGGGGCGGAGGTTCGCTTGCGCGTTGAGCGGGACGGCTACTCGACTACGCCTTCGAAGAGGTCGGTGGATTGGGTGGCGGGTTGGGGTGTTGGGGAGGCGGCGAGGAGGTAGTGTTCGGTGTTGCCGTGCTTGGCGAAGATGAGAGGGCCGGCGCGTTCCATGAGCGGGGCTTGCGTGGTGTGGGCTCGCATGGCTTCGAGGCGGAGGGGGAGGACGGAGGCTACGTCGAGAGTGTGGGTCCAGGGGGCGGGGATATGGCGGTGGCGGCCTTCGACGAAGAAGTCGGTGGTGAGGTAGAAGAGGCGCTGCGGGGTGTGGAGGTCGCCGAGGGTGGGGAAGCGCCTAGGGTGGCCGGCCCAGTGGAAGGCCGCGGTGGCTACGGAGGAGGTGACGGTGTGGTCGGGGTGGGTGTTGATGGCGCCGTCGCCGCCGAAGGTGAGGATGACGTGCGGGCGCAAGGTGCGGATGCGCTGAACGAGGTCGCTGGCGAGGTTGGAGAAGCTGGCGAACTCTAGCTGGCCGTCCTGGTAGTCGAGGACTTCGTGGTTGTGGATGCCGAGGAGTTTGCAGGAGGCAGCGAGTTCGGAGCGGCGAAGCTGGCCTAGCTCGGTGGCGTTGGTGGCGGTGCCGCGGTAGGAGCCCGCGCTGCCGTCGGTGAGGCAGATGAGATTGGTTTCGATGCCACGCTGGGCGGAGAGGGCGAGGGCGCCTCCGAAGGCGAAACACTCGTCGTCTGGATGCGCCGTGATGCAGAGAAGCCTGAGGGGCACGGAAAAACCTCCGGGGATTGGATGCGGCTGGAGATACGACGATGGTCGTTAGATGGATTCGATTGAGGGAGGGAGGTCGGCTGGGTTTTCGAAGTCATCGCAGAAGAGGTCGCCGGATTCGATGAGCAGTGTCGAGGGCGGCGTTGGGGTCGGAGGCCGCGACGGGCGCGAAGGTTTTGCGATGGAGTGGGCAGGGGCCGTGCTCGCGGAGAGCCTTGCGATGCTCGGGTGTGGCGTAGCCTTTGTGCGAGGCGAGACCGTACTGGGGGTGGAGGAGGTCTAGCTCGCGCATGAGGGCGTCGCGATGCACTTTGGCGATGACCGAGGCGGCGGCAATGGAGAGTGAGAGGGCGTCGCCGTAGAAGAGGCGGGTTTGAGCGCAGGGGTGGGAGAGCTGCGCGAGGTCGAGCAGCATCGCGTCGATGAGCAGGTGGTCGGGGGCAGTGGTGAGTTGCTGTACGGCTTGCAGCATCGCGAGGCGCGAGGCCTGGTAGATGTTGACGCGGTCGATGGTTTCGGCGTCGACTTCAGCTACGGCGAAGCAGAGGGCGACTTTGCGGATCTTGCGGTCGAGTTTTTCGCGCTGCTCGCGGGTTAACTGCTTTGAGTCCTTAAGGCCGAGGCGGGCGAGGGTGGAGGTGCGGGTGGGGAGGATGACGGCGGCGGCGACGACGGGGCCGAAGAGGGCGCCGCGGCCGACTTCGTCGACGCCGGCGATGAGGGTGTAGCCGTGGTAGCGGAGGGCCTGCTCGGGCGCGTCGGAGCAGATGAGCTGCTTGAGCATCTGCTGCTTGGCAGTAGCCTTGGTGACGCCGGCGACTTTGGGGATGTGGAAGAGCGTGGCCATCGTGTGCCCGGGGGCGAGGCTTAAGTGTAGCGGGAGCGGGTGTGGATGAATGTTTCGCGAATCCGAAAAGGTCGCGCGACGATGCGTATGGCAAGGGAAGGGCTTGTGACGAAAGGGGACTGTCGGGCAGAGGGAGTAAGCCTGTAGTTACTTACCAAGGGCGGGTATTTGTCCTATGCTTGCTGCACCTATACCTGAGCACGCGATGACGGATTTTAGCTGGAGATGGAAGCATGCGAATTGAAGGAAGCTGGAGACTGCTGCTGGTCGGCGCTCCGATGTTGATGGCGGTACAGGTGTTAGCGGCGCAGGATGCGACTCCGGCGGCGGCGGCTCCGGCTCCACAGGCGGCGACGGAACCGGGTACAGCTACGTCGCCGGCCGTGCCGGCACCCCAGTCGGCGACGGTACCCGTTGCAACTCCGGCGGCGGATGCACCACAGGCGGCGGCTCCGGCTGCGGCAGCGACGGTGCAGGCTGTAGCGGCTCCGCAGGCGGCGACGGCGGCAGCGCCACAGGTGGCCGCACCCGTGAAGGTGGATCCCAAGGTGGCGAAGGCCCAGGCCGAGCAGGAGAAGAAGGAAAAGAAGGCCGAAGAGGCGAAGAAGAAGATCTATACCGGACCGAATACGGTGATCGTGCTGGCGCCGACGCCGATGCTGGATGAGGTTGGAACGCAGCGGTTGGATCCGGATGGACAGCCGATGTTCAATCCGGCGGTGCGGCAGCAGCGGGATAAGAAGGGTCATCCGCTGTTCGACGACAACGGCAAGCCGGTGTTCCAGACGGCGACGGAGCTGGGATACGACGAGAAGGGGAAGAAGCTGCACGTGTCCAAAGTGAAGCCGCCAAAGATGACGCCGGTGACCATCGCGCGCGGAACCTTTACCGTGGACGGCATGATCGGCAAGGCGGAGTTGAACTACACGATTGCTGACTTCAAGTTCATGTACCTGTATGCGCCAGGGATTGGGACGCTGGTGGTATCGAATGAGCCGTTCCCGGGAGCTACGCTGCAGAAGAACGCATTCAACGATAAGACGCTGACGGTAACGACGGGAGACCATCATCTGCAGGTTGCGTCCGACAACAATCTTCTGGGCAAGAAGCCGTTGCCAGCGTATGTGCTGCTGGACCGCACGTTCGTTCTGCCGACACCGTATCCGGTGGTTGGCTATGGCGGGCTGACGAAGGCACCGTATGTGTGGCCGGGAAGCCATGAGAATACAGAACTGAAGGGTGCGTTTGTGAAGCCGCCACCGATTCCTGTGAATCTGCAGCCGGTGTTGCTGCTGACGCCGTGCCCGCCGGGACAGATGCGCCGTGCGGCTCCGCCGGTTTTGCCGGGAGAGAAGGCCCCGGTGCAGCCGTGCATTGTTATTCCTAAGGGAACCGCGACCGTATCAGGACCTGGGGCGAAGAAGCAGGTAGCGGCACAGACCCCGGCTGCTGCGCCGGTACCGGCTCCCACTGATGCTGTGCCTGCACCGAACGTGGTGACGCCTGCACCCGCTCCAACTCCACAACAATAGCGGTAAGGTTTGAGGCAAAGAAGAGGCGACCCGGTGGGGTCGCCTCTTTTGCTGCGAATGGGTTGGGGAAACTTAGGCGGTGCGCTCGACTTCGCGCAGGCGGGCGGCCTTGCCGCGCAGACCACGGAGGTAGAAGAGCTTGGAGCGGCGAACCTGGTAGGAGCGGAGCTTCTCGACCTTGTCGACGACCTTGGAGTTGTAGGGGAAGATGCGCTCGACGCCCTGGCCGAAGCTCATTTTGCGGACGGTGAAGGAGCCCTGGGGGCCCTTCTTGATGGCGATGACCATGCCTTCGAAAGCCTGGAGACGCTCTTTATCGCCTTCCTTGATCTTTACCTGAACGCGGACGAGGTCGCCGGCGGCAAATTCGGGAAGGTCGGTGCGCTGGAGCTTGTCGGCCAGCTTCTGCATGATGGGATGGATAGACATGATGGATTCCTTACGTAAAGTCGCAGGTGCTACGCGCACGGCGAGAGTGCCCACAAGGCAACGCACGCGCGAAAAGTCACAGGTATCAGTTTACATGAATTTGGGCAGATTTTGAAGGCTTTTCCACACGGAATAAACGAGCCAGCCTGCGTTTCTTGACAATGCCGGGAAGGCCGATAGAATCGGGATACTCTCGCGCCCGTTCCGGGATACCCCAAATCTCTTTTTCAGACGGAAACCTCATGGCCACCCTTGTCTCCTCGGCGAAACGGATTCGCAGCGACGATGTGTTCTTTCCGGCCATGTCCCTGGTTATCTTCGGCGTGGTGTTTTATGGGTTTGCGCAGAGCTATTTTCTTGCAGGGATGCTGCGCGCGAAGCTGCCCAATGTGTTGGTGCATATTCACGGAGCGATCTTCGTATCCTGGATTCTGTTGCTGATCGTGCAGAACTTCCTGGTAGCTGCGCGCAAGGTGAAGTGGCACATGACGCTTGGGGTGCTGGGTCTGGTGTTGCCGCCGCTGATGGTTGTCTTCGGCGTTCTGACGCTCTTTGATTCGATTCGGCGCAACGCGACGGGGCTTCCTCCGCAGCTGCTGCTGGTGGGTGATTCCGAGGAGCTGATTTTGTTTGCGATTCTGATCGCGTGGGCAATGATCGTTCGGCGCAAACCGGCTGCGCACAAGCGGCTGATGATCCTGGGAACGATGGCGATTCTTGGACCGGCAATCAATCGCTGGCCTTTCCCCGACGCGATACGCCTGCCGGCGACTCTCGCGCTTACGCTGGTGCTGCCGTTGATCGTGGTCGCGTACGATCTCTGGTCGATGCGCCGCGTGCAGCGGGAGACGCTGATCGGGACCTCGCTGATCGTTGTGGTTGCGCTCACATTGATTCCGGTGGTGAACCTTCCGATCTGGCAGCCTGTCGTGAACTGGATCCTTCGCACGTAGCAAGGTTTCGTGATGCGTGTGATGGGACGAGCGACTTGCGAAACTCTTTGCGGTCGCCGGGCGTATGTTAAGGGCATGAAGCAGCTGTTTGCCGTTGCGCTGGTGGCGGTGGGGATGGGTGCTCCGGCGTGCGCGCAGCATGGCGGCGGCGGACATGGCGGCGGTGGCGGTGGATTCCACGGAGGCGGGTTCGTTAGTCGCGGTGGATTTGCTGCGCCGGGTGGGTTTGCGGGTGGGGTGAATCGCGGTGCTGCTGACGGCCGAATGTATGTCCCGCGGTATGGAACCGGTACTGGGTGGGGTGTGGCGAATGCGCGGCCATCGTTCTATCACGGGGGTTGGCGGCGCGCGTATGTGGCGCCGTATGGGTATGGAGTTGGGGTGGGATATGTGGGGTATGGTGGGCCGGGTTATGGCTGGCTGGATGCGAATGCTGCGGGCTACGGGTCTGGAGACGATTCGGGCTACGAGTCTGGAAATGGAGACAGCGGGCCGTACGAAGTTGGGCCGTATCAGGATGGGTCGGGTGTAGCGGCCGAGGGGTATGGAGCGCCGGCGCCGTCCGGGGAGGAACAGCCGATTCCTTACACGGCGGAGAGTGCGACGGCGGGCAGTGGGTATGAGGCGAGGGGTGCGCAGCCTTCGCCCGTGGCGCGGACTTCGGCAGTTCCACAGCCTTCGTTATATGACAACGACGCGGTGACGCTGGTGTTTAAGGACGGACGCGCGCCGGAGAAGATTTACAACTACGCGCTGACGCGGACGACGCTGTATGTGACGGATGGGCGGCGGCGCGAGATTCCGGTGGCGGCGCTGGATTTGGCTGCAACCGAGAAGGTGAATCGCGCGGCGGGCGTGCGGTTTCAGCTGCCCGTGGTTCAGTAGGGGAGATGGTTCTTCAGACAATTTCTGCGGGCCGCCTACTTCGTGTCGGCTGCTGCAGGGATGGTTTTCAGGTGTGCGCTGGAGGCTGGGGTGCAGTCGGTCTCGCTGGATGCGTGGGGGTGGACAGCCTTGAGGTCCTTGGACGTGAAGTTGTAGGAGCGCAGCTTGGCGCAGGGTTGATTGGTCGGGGCGAGCTGGGACTCGCGCACCTTCGAGAGCGCCAGCTCGCCTAGTTGAGTCTGCTCGCTTGGCGTCAGGGCCTTGGCTTGCAGGGTCAGCGTCGTGGTGTGGTTGGGAATTTGAAATTGAAGCGCGCCGGGCTGCGACGACTTGGGCAGGGTGGCGGAGAAGGTTTGCGGCTGGGAGTTCGTGGTGAAGGCCGGAGGCTTGGAGAGGGTCGGCGAAGCAGACGAACTTTGCGGATCAACCGTGATGAGAGTTGACGTGATGGTCCAGGGAACAACCGATGCGGCGGGCGCTTGCGCGGCGGAGGAAAGGGCGCAGGCTGAGGTGAGGAGGCTGGTGGCGAGAAGACGATGCAGCTGCATGGGCGGTCCCTCTGGATGGGAGTTTAACGCTGCGGAGGGTCGGTTGGTGAGCGTCGTTGCAGGAATTCTTTGCGCTATTCGGCGGGAGCTTCGTAGCCGAGGTTCGCAAGGTACTCGCGGTCGTCGTCGGATAGGTCGGCGGTGAGGAGGAGGTCGGGGCGGTTGGCGAGGGTTTTGGCGAGGGCGGCCTGGCGGCGCCAGCGGCGGATGGCGAGGTGGTCGCCGTTGCCGAGGACGTCGGGGACGGGGAGGCCGAGGAAGTCGGCGGGACGGGTGTAGTGGGGGTAGTCGAGGATGCCGTTGGAGGAGTTGGTGGAGCGGGGGATTGGGCGAGGGATGGGAGTGATGGGTTCAGTGGAATCACCCATCTCAGAATCGAGATATGGGGCACCCGGGTTCGGGGCGGATGGCGCGGGGTCGCCTTCACCGAAGCTTTCGTAGCGGCTGGAGTCGGCGTGGCCGAGGACGCCGGGGAGGAGGCGGACGGTGGCGTCGAGAATGATGGCCGCGCCCAGTTCGCCGCCGGAGAGGACGTAGTCGCCGATGGAGAGCTCCTCGTCGCAGAAGAGTTGCGAGACGCGCTCGTCGACGCCTTCGTAGCGGCCGCAGAGGAGGACGACGCGGTCGAGCGTGGCGAGGCGGCGGGCGGTGGATTGGGTGAAACGCTTGCCTTGCGCGGAGAGCAGGATCACAGCTTCGCGCTGAGGCTGGGTGGCTGCGCGGGCGGGCTTGGGCGGGAGGGCGAGGGATTCCAGGGCTTCGTAGATGGGTTGGGGCTTGAGGACCATGCCTTCGCCGCCGCCGAAGGGACGGTCGTCTACGGTGCGGTGACGGTCGTGGGTGAAGGCGCGGAGGTCGTGGATGTGCGCGCTGGCGAGGCCGGTGCGGAGGGCTCGGGAGACGACGCCGTGGCCGAGGATGCCCTGGGCTTCGATGCCTTCACTGGGGAGGGCGCCGAAGAACTCCGGAAAGATGGTGAGGATGTCGAAGCGCATAAGAGCAGAGTGTAGAGTGTAGAGCGTAGAGGGTGGTCGACGCTACGGGATTAGGGCTGGGCGTCCGGGTCTTCGGTGGGAGGGGTGTCGAGGAGGCCTTCGGGGAGGTGCATGGTGATGCGGCGGGCGGCTATGTCGATGGTGTCGATCCAGGCGAGGACGAGGGGAACGAGGATGGGTTCGGCGCCGGGGCGGCCGTTGAGCTCGATGGAGAGGAGGGGGGCGGCGTCTTCGAGGCGGGTGCGGCCGTCGGGGGCGGTGGCGAACTCTACGTCGACTACCGTGCCGGCGGGGGCGTTGGGCGAGGCCGTGTCGTAGAGCGTGCAGCCGAGCAGGTCGCCGACGAAGAAGGTGCCGGGCTCGAGGGGTGGGAGCTGGTCGGTGGGAAGAAAGAGCTGCTGGCCGGCGAGGAGTTCGGCGGCGGAGATGCTGTCGCAACCGGCGAGCTTGAGGACCACGCGGCCGGCGTTCTTGCCGGTGGGGAAGAAGTGCTCTTCGATGTGCAGAGGGAGGGCGTTGGGCGCTGGCGCTGAGGCGTTTGCGGGTGCGAGGAGGACTTCGCGGTTGGGGGCGAAGAGGCCGGGAAGATCGCTGAGGGGATCAGCTAGGAGTTCGCCGCGACGCCCTTGCGGGCGCAGCAGGCGAGCGATGGGAAACCAACCTGAGGTGGAGATGCCGGTCAACGCAGTGGGCCTCTGGTAGAGCGCATACGGACTCCAGGAGAGCGCAAAAAAGACTCTGGTAGAGCGCTAAGAAAGAGGCGGGATGCGAAGGAGGTTAGTCGCGCTCAGAATAATTGCGAGAATCGTAGGGACCGTCGGTTCGGCCTGCCTCGACGATATCGAGCGAGAATCGGCGCTGCAGTTTCATGCTGGCCGCACCAAGGATGGTACGCAGGGAGCGCGCGGTGCGACCCTGCTTTCCGATGACCTTACCTATATCGCTGGGAGCGACGTGAAGGCGAAGTACGGTCGCCTCCTGGTCAGTAAGGACTTCCACCCGAACCGCATCTGCGTCATCGACGAGGGCCCGGGTAATCTCTGTCATTAGAGCTTGCATTTCCGAGACAGCACGATTGCTGTCGGGGACTGCGTTGGGATCAGACACACATACACCTCAAGAGAGTGGTTACGCCTGCACCGCGGTAGGGGAGCCTCTTCTCTAAGGTGGAAGGGTCTCACCAGGCACCGCTTTGAGGTGTAGCGCAAATCAGGGCAGAAAATCCGATCCATTCAGATTCAGAGGTCCACGATCCACGTCAAAACGGCGGTGTTGGCTTGTGTGAGTGTACGGCAAGCCGGAGCTCGGTGGTGGTACTCTTTAGATTCTTCGAAAATCCACGGAAGTTACTGTGAAGTGGTTACTTATGCCGCGGTGGTTGCTTCTGGCTCAGAGGTAGGAAGGGCGGCGGGCTGGTGCTTGGCCAGGAGCTTGCCGACGGTCTCGGAGAGTTGAGCACCTTTGCCAGTCCAATAGTCGATGCGGTCGCGCTTGAAGTCCACGGTAGCGGGCTCGGTACGGGGATTGTAGGTGCCGACCACTTCGACGGAACGGCCATTGCGGGCACGATCCTTCTCGATAACGACGACGCGATAGTGGGGCTGCTTACGGGCGCCAACGCGCGCCAAACGAATCATCAACACAGGGTAGATCCTCTCAAAAACTCGAATGTATTCAGGATGGCCGTCAACGGAGCTGAACGTCTCCAAAGAAACGTAGCCCGGGGTCATGATCGGCACGACTGACGGACGCGAAAGTCCGAACACCTAAGTATCGCGGATTTCATGAGGTTTAGCAATGGCAGAAATCGAATTCTGGGCACGAATTCGGTGCAAAAGACTGGAAGGGTGGGGAGAGGCGGGGAGTGGGAGGGGGCTATACAGGAAGATTCCCGGGGGATTCCCAGAGGAATGCCTGCCCAAAGGTAGCTAGTCTGCCGTACAATTCTTTGGTAACACCACCATTGAACTGTTTTGTCGTGACGAACGATTCGTAGTAACTCCCGGAAGGAGGGTCGGTGGCGACCCTAAATCGATCCTTCGAGGCCATTCCAGTACGTGCCGCGGTGCGTTTTCCGCTGCGGCTGGAGCTGGTGCTTCGCGCAGTAGATCGGGAATACCCGGGCGTTACGGAAGACGTGTCGGCAAACGGGCTGCTGTTTATGGCAGGCGAGTTGCCGCCGGTCGGTGCCGAAGTCCGGTTTGAACTGACGATGCCGGCAGCGATCATGGGCGGAGCGAACGACGTCCTGCTGCACTGCTTGGGACGGATCGTTCGACATCAGCGGCTTGCAGACAAACTAATGGCAGCCGCGGTCATCGATGAATACTCTTTTAGGGGCTGAGTCGTTATGAGTGATGAAGTGGCAAATGGCGAGGCAAGGAATCACCCGGACGAGCTGGCGGACGATAGCCACACGGGTGATGTAGACGAGCTCGAGAGCGGCGATCCGGAGGCTGCGGGCGGTATACGGGTCATCCTTGCGGATTCCCAGGCGATTTATCGCGTGGGTATGCGCAAGGTGTTCGCGCTGGAAGACGATATTCGTGTGGTGGCACAGGCAGAGACCCTGGAGAATCTTTACGCGGCGTTGCAGCACTTTCCGACCGATGTGGTGTTGCTCGAAGGCCACCTGATCGCGGGAACGGTGGATGCGATTCCGGAGTTCATGCGGCGGGCGCCGGACGCGAAGTTGATTGTGCAGATCTCATCGAGCGATGAGGGCAACACGGTGGAACTGTTCCGCAGAGGTGTGCGTGGGGTGGTGCCGCGGTCGATCTCTCCGGAGTTGCTGGTGCGGTGCGTGCGCAAGATTGCGGCGGGCGAGACCTGGATTGATAACCAGTCCATCAGCTGGGTGATTGATGCGTATCGCGAGCAGGCGGCGACGCTGACGAATCCGAGGTCGCAGCCGCGGCTGTCGGATAAAGAGCTGGCGATCATTGCCTGTATTACGCGTGGTATGCGGAACAAGGAAATTGCCTACCAGATTGGGACGACGGAGCAGGTGGTGAAGAACTATCTGCGCAAGATCTACGACAAGCTGGGAGTGGCGGATCGGCTGGAGCTGGCGCTGTACTGCCTGCACCACAAGATTCTGCAGACGCATCCGAGCACGTCGGAGGCGCCGTTTGTGGATCCGGGGATTCCACTGCGGGCGAAGCTGTAATCCACTGAACTGTGCTGCGACGAGTCTGGGGGCTGCTAGAGGATGACAGTGCTGCAGCCGTTTCGTTCGCTGAATTCGACGCAGCGGCGCGCGTACACGGCATGCTTCCTGGGATGGACGCTAGATGCGTTCGATTTTTTCCTTCTGACATTTTGTTTGGACGCGATTGCTGCGACGTTTCACGTGAGCCTGGTGACGGCGACCAAGGCAATCTTCTGGACGCTGTTGATGCGGCCGGTAGGGGCAATATTGTTCGGCGCGCTGGCGGAGAAGTTTGGGCGCCGGCCGACGCTGATGATCAACGTGGTGAGCTATTCGTTGTTCGTGATGGCATCTGCGTTGGCGCCGACGTTTGGCTGGTTCCTGGCGACGCGGGCGCTGTTTGGCGTGGCGATGGGAGGGGAGTGGGGCGTGGGCGCGGCGCTCGCACTGGAGAGCCTGCCGGCGGAGGGGCGCGGATTTTTTTCCGGGCTGCTGCAGGAGGGATACGTGGTGGGCAGTATGCTTGCGGCGCTCTTGTACTTGCTGTTTCCGTATCTGCATGGGACGGGAACGTTGAGCGCGTGGCGAGTGTTGTTCCTGATTGGCGCGGTGCCTTCGCTGTCGTTGCTGCTGCTGTTGCGGAAGGTGGAGGAATCGCCGGCGTGGCTGGTGCGGCATACGGGGATTAGGGTTAAGGTCCGGCGGGACGTGATGTCGCGTGTGGTGGAGGCTCTGAAGTACCTGCCAAGTTTGCTGGCGCTGACAGTCTTGATGACGGCGTTTATGGCGTTCAGCCATGGCACGCAGGATCTGTATCCGACGTTTCTGAAGCATGATCACGGAATTCGCGGTGTGGCGCTGTCGACGATTGCGATTGTGGGAAATGTAGGTGCGGTGCTGGGTGGGATCTGGTTTGGGACTTACTCAGAACGGGTGGGGAGACGACGAGCGATTGTTACGGCCGCGCTGCTGTCGATTCCGATGATTCCTTTGTGGGCGTGGAGTCATACGGCCGTGATGCTGGCGGTCGGTGGCTTCCTGATGCAGTTTATGGTGCAGGGTGCGTGGGGAGTGATCCCGGTGCACTTGAACGAGATGTCGCCACCGGCGGTGCGGGCGATCTTTCCGGGGTTGGCGTACCAGTTGGGGAACGTGTTGTCCTCGAGGAACAGTGTGTTGCAGGCTGCAGCGGCGACGAAGTATTTCGGTGGTCGGTTTGCGCCCGTGCTGGCGATTACGGTGGTGATGGTGGCGCTGATTGTAGCAGTGGTGACGGCGCTGGGGCGCGAGGCGAAGGGCGCGGATTTGTCGACGCTGTGAGTGGTGGAGTAGCGTCTAACAAGCTCAAGGGAGAGATTGCATGGATGCGCCTGTAGTTGATTTGCGGAAGCCCGTTGTTGATTTAGGGAAAACAGATTCGCGGAAGCTGGTGGCCGCTGCGCCGTACCTGATTGAGCAGGACTGGGCCGCGTATACGCCGGAGCAGCACGCGATCTGGAGCGAGCTGGTGACGCGTCGCATGCCACAGCTGCGGGAGCATGCGTGCAGTGCGTATCTGGAGGGGTTCGAGCTGATTGGGTTGCAGGAAGACCGGCTGCCGGAGTTGAAGAAGGTGAGTGCGCGGCTGGAGCCGAGGACGGGTTGGAACTCGACGCCGGTGAGTGGGTTTCTGCCGGCCGATGCGTTCTTCGAGATGCTGGCGGCGCGGAAGTTTCCGACGACTACCTGGATTCGGAGCAGAGACGCGATGGAGTACACGCCCGAGCCGGATATCTTTCACGATGTGTTTGGCCATGTGCCGATGCACGCGCACCCGGTGTTTGCAGACTTCCTGGAGCAGTATGGGAAGGTTTGCGCGGGGTTGAAGAGCACAGAGGCGCTGGAACGGATGGGACGGCTGTTCTGGTTCACGGTGGAGTTTGGCGTGATCCACGAAGCGGGAAAGATCAAGGTGTATGGGAGCGGGTTGATCTCTTCGCACGGCGAGTGTACGCACGTGGTGGAGCGCGGTGCTGGACTCGAGATTCGGGAGTTTGATATCGACCAGGTGCTTGATACGGTAGTCGATGTGAGCAAGATGCAGCCGGTGTTGTATGCGATTGAGAGCTTCGATCAGATTTACGAGGCGGCGAAAGAGGCGGAGTCGCGGGTGGGTTAGTTGGGCGCCGGAGTGAGGCCGTGGCGGCGCTGGATATTGCCGATCGCGACGGGATCGGGTGGGCCGCCGGCGGAGGCGCGTAGTTCGGCGGCTATCTCGCGGAAGAAGTCTGGGCCGAGGATGCCGGGCGTGATGACGGCGAGACACTTCGTTTTCGCGGCGGTGTGATTGTCGAAGCGATGCACGGCTCCGCGCGGAATGACGAGGATCTGGCCGGGACCGAGTTCGACCGTATTGCCGGCGACGGTGAAGGTGAGCGTGCCTTCGAAGCCGTAGGCGGTCTCTTCGTATCCGTCGTGGCTGTGTGCGCCGGGAACTTTTCCGCCGGGCTCTACGTCGAACTCGAACATGGCGAGGGTGCCGTTGGATTCGTGGCCTTCAACCAGGTAACGGATGGCGATACCACCGAAGCGAATTTCATCTTTGGAATTCATGGCGAAGGTCTTCCTCCTGGGTTTCCGAAATTATAAGCACGGCACTGAGCTGGACGCGCGAGGGTGAATGGGTGAGAGAAGGTCATGTTTGACGCCCGTGAAGCAGGCGAATACGCTGGATGCATGAGTGTACTTCGCGATGCAGCTTGTTGTACCTGTTCCTGCCCGGGGGCTCGGACGCTGCTGCTTGTTGCACGCTAGATAAGCTGAAGCTGAGAGTTACCCCGAGTGCCCACGAATTGGATCGTGGGCTTTTGTGTTTGGACTGGAGAAGCTATTGAGTGACGAGTTGAAGGCGAGTGTGGCGAAAGAGACGAAGGCACAGCGGTCGGAACGGCTGAAGCTGGAGAAGAATCCGTGGGCGGCTTGGGACGAGGTGCGGAAATTTGCGCGCGAGGGTCGCGGCAGTGTGCTGCCGGAGTGGGCGGAGTTCTATTTCAAGTGGTGGGGCGTGTACACGCAGGGCGACGGCGCAGGCGTGACCGGTGGTGTGGGTGGCGTGGGCAAGGCGACGGAATATTTCATGATGCGCATTGGGCTGCCGAATGGGTTGCTGACGGCGAAGCAGTTGCACACGATCGCAGACATCACGGAGAAGTATGCTCGCGGGGTTGCGGACATTACGACGCGGCAGAATATTCAGCTGCACTGGCTGACGATCGAGGCGCTGCCAGAGATTGTGGATGCGTTGACGGCGATAGGGCTGAGTCCAAAGGGCGCTTGCGGTGACGTGGTGCGGAATGTGACCGGTTGCCCTCTAGCCGGTTTGGACGGGCATGAGGTGCTGGATGCGTCGCAGCTGGCGGTGGAGGTGGCGGAGCTGCTGACGGCGAATCCTGAGTTTTATAACCTGCCGCGCAAGTTCAAGATCAGCGTGACGGGATGCCCGATCTGGTGCAGCTATCCGGAGATTAATGATGTGGGGTTGACCGGGTTGAAGCGCGTGAAGGATGGCGTGGAGGAGGTTGGGTACAGTCTGCGCGTGGGGGGTGGGCTTTCTGCGGAGCCGCATTTGGCAGTGCGGCTGAATGCATTTGTGCCGCAGAATAAGGCGCTCGAGGCGGTGAAGGCGGTGTGTACGATCTTCCGCGAGCAGGATGTGTTGCGTGAGAGCCGGACGCACGCGCGTTTGAAGTATCTGTTCATGAAGCATGGGTGGACAGCAGAGAGGATGCTCGCGGCGATCGAGGAGAAGATCGGGTTCACGTTTGATCCTTGTGACGAGGGGCCGATTGCCGAGGATGTGTATCGCGATCATGTGGGCGTGCATGCGCAGCGGCAAGAGGGGCTGAGTTATGTTGGCGTGACGGTGCTGAATGGGCGGTTGGATCCGTCGCAGCTGCATGCGTTGGCGACGCTGAGCGAAGAGTATGGCGATGGACATCTGCGCGCGACGATTGGGCAGAACATTGTGCTGGTAAATCTTCCGACGGCGAAGACGAAAGAGGTTGTGGAGAAGATCAGCGCTCTGGGGTTGGAGGTGCAGCCGAATGTTTTTTATCGGGGCGCGGTGGCTTGTACGGGAACGGAATTTTGCAAGTTGGCGATCGCGGAGACGAAGGGGTTTGCGAAATGGCTGGTCGGGGAGATGGAGGAGCGGCTGCCGGAGTTTGATCAGCAGCTGCGGCTGCATGTGACGGGCTGCACGAATAGCTGCGGGCAGAGCTGGATTGCGGACATTGGGCTCGAAGGCAAGAAGCTGAAGAAGGATGGGAAGATGGTGGACGCGTTTTATTTCTGCGTCGGCGGAGCGGTGGGCGAGTACGCGGGGATTGCGCGGCAGATCGGTTATCGTGCTGCGGCGGAAGATTGTCCTGAGGCGATTGAGCGGCTGCTGCGCGGGTATTTGAAGGGGCGCGGCAGCGACGAGAATTTGCGCGCGTATTTCCGGCGGACAAGTGATGAGGATTTGCGCACGCTGTTGGCTGGCGGCGTCGTTGAGGCGGTGGAGAGGGATCCTTCGCCGGGACGCGTGCCTACGAATGTTGGGTAAAGCGAAGTTGTCAGTTGCTAGTTCTCGGTTCTCAGTTGTTGAGGTGATGGGTTGAGTTTGTTTCCGATATTTTTGAAGCTGGCGGCGAGGCCCTGCGTTGTGGTGGGGGCGGGGAATATTGCTGAGTCGAAGATTGTGAGCTTGCTGGCGGCGGAGGCTGGCGTGACGGTGATTGCGCCGGACGCTTTGCCACGCGTACGGGCTTGGGCGGAGGCTGGTGAGTTGCGTTGGGAGCAGAGAGAGTACGAGCCTGGAGATTTAGCGGGGGCGTTCTTGGTGGTAGCTGCGACGGCGACGAATGCGGTCAATCGCGCGGTGTTTGCGGAGGCTAGCGCGGCGGGGATTCTTTGCAATGCCGTCGATGATCCTCCGTTTTGCGACTTTTACTTCCCGAGCGTGGTGCGGCGGGGTGAGTTGCAGATTGCGATCTCGACGGCGGGGGAGAGCCCGGCGCTGGCGCAGCGGCTGCGCAAGGAGATCAACGCGCAGTTGCCGCTGGATACGGGCGAGTGGCTGACGGAGTTGGGGCGGCTGCGGCGCGAGGTCACGGCTGTGGAGCCGGTGGGCGAGGAGCGGAAGCTACTGCTGCACGAGTTGGCGTCGAGGGAGGTTTGTGGGTTTGATGGATGTCCATCGAGGATGAGGGCAAGGGAACATATGCGCGCGCAGGGACTTGTTCATCCCACCCATGACGATAAGGCCGTCATGAATGGGGCACCCAACATTGAGGTGAAGGTGTGACGATCGCAGAGAAGGGTGTGGTGTATTTGGTGGGGGCGGGGCCGGGAGATCCGGAGCTGCTGACGGTGCGGGCGCTGCGGCTGCTGGAGTCGGCGGACGTGGTGCTGCACGATGACCTGGTGCCTGCGGAGGTGCTGGCGCTGGTGCATCGGCATGCGCTGGTGACGAGCGTGGGGAAGAGATGTGGACGGCCGCGGATTACGCAGGCGGGGATTCATGCGCTGATGATTGAGTCGGCGCGCGCGGGGCAGTCGGTGGTGCGGCTGAAGAGCGGAGACCCGCTGGTGTTTGGTCGCGCGGGCGAGGAGATTGCGGCGCTGCGTGCGGCGGGCGTGCGATTTGAAGTCGTGCCGGGAGTGACAGCGGCATTGGCTGCGGGTGCGGCGCTGGGATTGCCGCTGACGGATCGGAAGAGTGCGAGCAAGCTGATCTTCTGCACGGGGCATCATGCGGATGGGAAGGATTCGGCGGCGATATGGAGTGGGGCGTTGCCGGAGGATGCGACGCTGGTGGTGTATATGCCGGGGCGGGATCTTGGGAGGATTGCACGGGAGTTGCGCGCGGCTGGGGTTGCAGAGGACGTGGCTTGTTGCGCGATCTCGCATGCGGCGACGGCGCGACAGAGTTGGGTGGCTGCGCGGCTGGATGGATTGGATGAGATGGAGTGTGGACCGGCGCCGGTGCTGTTGCTGGTGGGGCGGGCGATGGCGTCGTTATTGGAAGGTGATGAGGATGCGACGGTTCGTGAGTTGGTGGACGAAGCCGCAGTTGAGTTGGGACTGCAAGAGTAATGCGCGATGAGACATACGGCGAGTTCGATCTCAGACATGAGAGCTGCGCCGAAGGGGTTTCAGGGGGCGAGCGCTTTGCGAATACAGGATGTGTAGCCGGCGAGGAAGTGGTCGCGCAGAGTCGCATACTCGGCCATGGTTTTGAAGTGGGGAGAGTCCTGATTCAAGAAATAGATCGTGGTGACGGTGTGGGACGGGTTATCGAATAGAAGGTAGATGCCGAGGACGCCGCCCCTCGCGTTCGTTACGGTTCTAGGCCTTGTATTTCGAATGCCGTTGAGATGGGGCTTGAGGGAAGAATTGCGCGGTCGTGTTCTCGGACGCGAGGATGGACTCGAACTCGTTCGTGACGCGTCCTTTGACGCCAGTCGTAATTCTCGTTGGGAGTATTTCGACCTTCATATGTCGCGTACGAAATCTTCGCTTGGGTAGGCGGAACATTACCCTCCTTCCGTCGGTCATCTGTCGAGGACGGCTGATCGGGTCGGAGACCCTTGCCGAATTCGAAATGGGCGGACCGCCCTTTGGGTAGACCAGTGATCAGACTTCCGGAACCGGTAGCGTAGAGCAGACTTCTTGAGGTGATGTGATCGCGGCCGTCGGGCGAAAGGAGAGCACCCACACGTTGTCTAGGCGTTGCGAATGGTGGACGGTGGGTTGTTGGGAGGGCGCGGGTGTACGGCCGGCGCTGACGATGGCGAAGAATGAGAACGATGCGAGCAGTGCGCTCTTTGCCGTCAGTTCTGCGTCAACGGAGTCCGTCCTGGGGAAGTCCTCTTTATGTTCAGTTGACAGGATACGTGTTATCAGGGTTTCGGTGCAGATTCGTTGAGGAGTTCGACGAGGTAGTTTTGCCAGATGGCGGCCATGGTGTGGGTGCCGTGGCCACGGGTTTTGTCGGAGATGGGGATGAGGACGAACTTTGCGTTGGGCATCTGGTGGACCATCTTTTCGGCGATACCTAGTTCGGGTGGGTTGATGAAGTCGTCGGCGGAGTTGATGTACATGACGGGGACCTTGATGCGGTCGAGGTGCGGGCTGGGGTCGTAGTTGCGGCTGGCGTTGACGTAGTAGATGAGGTTGTTGGCGTCGGTGGCGGCGACGGTTCGGTCGAGGTATCTGTCGACGTAGGTTTCGGCTTGAGCGCGGGTGGGGAAGTTGGTTTGCATGACGAGCGGCGCGGAGCCCATGATGAGCAGCATCTCGTTGGCGGTGCGAAGGCCTTCGATGGGCTCGGTGGTGTAGTTGCCGTCTTTCCAGGCCGGATCGCGCTCGATGTTCTCGATGGCCATGTAGCGCATCATGCGATTGCGGCCGGCGAGCGCGACGGGGAGGCAGGCGAGGGGCATCAGGGCGTCTGTGAATTCAGGGTAGGTTTCACCCCAGACGAAACTCTGCATGCAGCCCATGGAGGTGCCGAGGATCAAGCGGAGGTGGTCGACGTGGAGGCCATCGAGGAGCATCTGGTGCTGCGAACGAACCATGTCGTCGTAGTCGTATTGGGGGAACTTCATGCGCAGGCCGTCGGAGGGTTTGGAGGACTCACCGTGGCCGATGTCGTCGGGGAAGATGAGGAAGTATTTCTGGATGTCGAGGGGCTGGCCGGGGCCGAAGAGGACGTTGGAGAAGGCTGGATTGAAGAGCGAGTGGGCGTCGCCGCCGGTACCGTGGAGCAGGAGAACGGCGTTATCGACGTGGCCGCTGGCGTTGTGGTGGGGCGTGCCGAGGGTGAGGTAGTGGAGCTTGAGGTCGGGAAGGGTTTCGCCGGAGCCGAAGTGGAAGTCGTGGGCAATGTAGTCGCCGGGCGTGCCGGTGTAGGCGGAGGTGGGTGGGGGGGCGACGGGGGGAGCGGACATGGTCTGGGCCGCGGCGGTGGTGGCGGCGAGG
This sequence comes from uncultured Acidobacteriaceae bacterium, assembly GCA_963796535.1. Lineage (GTDB taxonomy): Bacteria > Acidobacteriota > Terriglobia > Terriglobales > Acidobacteriaceae > Granulicella. Next base: position 60,900 of record CAWCMO010000020.1, on the reverse strand, counting down.
ATAGCGGCGGTGAGTAGCGGCTTGAGCATGGCAGGCTCCGAGGATGTGGCTTTGCGTGCACTCGCAGAATAGAGGGGTCTCTCCGCTTCGCTATGTTCCGGTCGAGATGACGAATTGTAGCTGGCGGAAAAGGAAGGGCGCGAACGTTATGGTTCGCGCCCTCGGGTAGGTGGTGAGAGTTTAGCTAGTTGTCCTTGTCTTCCTTGGTGTCGGGTGCGGGTGGGGTGGGGTGCTTCGCTAGCGGGTCGGTGATCTCGTCGAGATAATCCTTAGTGCCGTCAACGCGGACCATGGCGGGATAGCGTTCGCCGTCATGATAGTCGACGCTGACGGGGGTGATGTACTGCTCGGACTGCACGAGGAAGTGGATGGGGTCCTTACTCGTTTTGGCAGCGACGATGGCCTGGTGGAGAGCATCGTCGGAAAAGACGAGGCCGTTGACGGCGATGAGTTTCTGGCCGGGGGCAAGTTTCGCCTTGTCAGCGGGGCCGCCCCAGCGGACGTCGGAGATGGTGCCGTCGGCACCTAGCTGGAGGCCGAGCGAGTACCAGGCGAAGGGGCCCATGGGATAGCGGCGGCTGTAGGACTGGAGGAGCGCCGTGAGGCTGTCGGAGGGTTTGTCCTGGTAGACGATCTTGTAGCCGCCGCGGGTGATGCCGTCGAAGTCGGCGTGCGGATTGACGACGTCGACGCGGTCGTGGATGAAGCTGGCCCAGTCATACTTGACGACGGTGTTGAGGTCGGCGACGAGCTCGTCGCGGTTGTACGTGACGATGAGCGGGCCGGTGTTGCCGCCCTTGCCGAGGAAGATGTGGAGGAAGTCGGTGAGGGATTTCTTGTCGTTGGTGAGCTCGCGGATCTTGGTGTCGGCGTCGAGCCAGAAGAGCTCGCCTTCCTGGTAGTAGTCCTGACCGCGGCGCCAATTGCCCCAGGCGGGGCCTTCAGAGCGGAGGATGCTGGCGGCGATGGCGGTGTCTTCGGTGGGACGCCATTCGCGGCCGGACCTGTAGTCGAGCTGCGTGGCTGAGAGGGCGAGCATGTCGCGGTAGGCGGCCTGGGACTTGAGGCCGGAGCGCGCGGCGAGGACGTTGCCTAGGTACTGCGTCATGCCCTCATAGACCCAGAGGAGCGAGCCCTGCTGCATCTTCGAGAAGTCGTCCTGGTAGAGGTTGAAGGGGCGGCGATACTTGCCGTTCCAGGAGTGGGTGAACTCATGGGAGAGAAGGTCGGCCTCGCCGAGCTGACCCTTTTGGGACTCGAAGCCCTTCTCGCCTACACCGTTGTCGGAGGACTGGCCGTGCTCAAGGCCTTCGCCACCTGCTATGTCAGAGAGGGTGAGGAGGAAGTGGTAGACGTGGTAGTGGCGCGAGTCGTAGGCCGGGCCGGTCTCACGAACCAGGTTCGAGATTTCATCGAGGAGCTGGGGGCGGAGGTTGGAATCGTCTGGCTCGTCGGAGGCTACGTCGATGTAATGCTTGGGCGAGATCTCAGGAGCGAGGGCGAACTCGTGGAAATACTCGCCGGCGATGACGGGTGAGTCTTCAAGCTGCTCGACGGTGGTGGGCTGGAATTGGGTGGTGCCGCCTACTTTTGCGTTGGGATCGTAGGCGCCAGTGGGAGTGAGCGCGGTGCCGAGGCCCCAGCCGGCGGGGACGGTTACGCTGGGCTGGATGGCGATGTCGCGGACGGGGATGTTGGCGGGATAAAGCATGAGCTTCTCCCACTCGAGGACGGCGATTTTGTCAGAGGCGCGCGAGGTGACGATGCAGTCGAGGTGGGCGTGGAGGGTGGTGACGCCCTTCGGGACCTCGACGTGATACTCGTAGAGATTCTGATCGTCGCGACGCCAGTAGATGGGTTTGCCGTCGACGGAGAAGACGACGCCGGTGATGTCGGAGACGGGGCCGGTGGGGCGGTGGTTGCCGGGGATCCACTGCGGGGTGATGAAGGTGGCGGGGCCGGGCTTAACGGGGAGATCGATCTCCGCGTGGTAGAGCTTGCGGGGAGCTTCGGTGAGGTCCGCGGTGATGCGGATGGGGGTCTGGCTGAACGCAGGAGCGGTGAGGGCAACTGCGGCGGCGAAGAGCAAGGGCGTACGGAGCATCGTTGGGGAAGCCTCTCTAATTCAGGTATAGAAAGGATACGTGAAGACGTCGCCAGAAGACTCGGGTCCTGCGCGGACGGCGAGGGTAAAAGAGTTAAGGCTCGCTAGAGCGCGATTGGGCGTCTAACTGTTCAGTCACGATTTTCTTGTGGTCCAGTCAATTGGGTGTTGGGTCAATCCGAAACGAACTTCGAGCCGATTCCTGAGGAAGTGAAGATGAAAGAAAATATTACAAATCGCCCTGAAGCTGAAGAAGCTCTCGATGCTGAATTGATCGAGGAACATGTGAATACCGCACCGCCTGACGAGTTGAAGGCGGGCGCAAAGGTTGATGAAAGTCCATTGCCCAAAGGGATGCGGGAGAAGGTCGAGACGGTTGAAATCTCAACCCTCACTCCCAAGGGGTAGTGTCGGCCCATTGAATGACGCAGCCCTCCCGGATAATGGAGGGCTGTTTGTATGGTCACTCTTGCTGGAGTGCTAGCCGAGGGCCTGCTCGATGGCGGCGATGATCTTGGGGTCGTCGGGAGGGGTGTCGGGAGCGAAGCGGTCGAGGACGTTTCCGTCGCGGCCAATGAGGAACTTCTCGAAGTTCCAGAGCAGTTCGGGGAGCTTGTTGGGTGGGGGAAAGCCGTTGGCCGCAGCGTAGCCGGCGAGGTTTTCGCGCCACAGTCCGTGAAGGATGTGGCTGGGGGCGGCCTCGATGAGGGCGGCGTAGAGGGGATGCTTGCCGGGTCCGGTGACGGAGATCTTGGAGAAGAGGGGGAAGGTGACGGGGTACTTGCTGGAACAGAAGTAGGCGATCTCCTGATCGGTGCCGGGCTCCTGGCCGGCGAAATCGTTGGCAGGGAAGCCGAGGACGACGAGGCCGCGATCCTTGTACTTCTGGTAGATGGCTTCGAGGGCCGTGTACTGCGGGGTGAGACCGCATTTGCTGGCGACGTTCACAATAAGGAGAACTTTGCCAGAGTAGTCGGCGAGGCTGGCCGGCGAGCCGGTGATGGTGGTGAGGGGGATGGTGGCTAGGGTCGACATGGAGATAGTTTAGCGCGGTGCGACGAGGGGAATGGCTATAGTGTGTAGTGGTTGACGGAGGCGCGAGGCGATGCGAAGGAAGAACTGGAGTCGGCGAGAGGCGATGCGAAGGAGAACTGGAGTCGGCGAGAGGTGATGCAGGCGGCGGCGCGGGTGGGGATGGGCGCGGTGGCGATGGGAGCGGGAAGGTTTGCCGGGGCACATCAGATGCCGGCACCGCAGCCGCTGCAGGATGAGGGTGTTCGGCTGATAACGACGACCGCCGAGAGCGTGTGGCAGAAGGGATCGCTGTACCAACCGGCGTTTGGATGGGACCTGCTGAACCTGAACGTAGGCGAGGCGGTGGGGCTGCCGATGCGGGGCTTTGGCGGATGCTTCAACGAGCTGGGATGGACGTCTCTGAGCGCATTGAGCGCGGAGGATCGAGAGAGCGTGATGCAGGAGCTGTTTGATCCGCAGGCGGGGGCGCGGTTTACCTACTGCCGCATGCCGATCGGGGCGAATGATTACGCGACGGAGGCGTACTCGTATGCCGAGACGCAGGGGGATTTCGAGCTGAAGCATTTCAGCATCGACCATGACCGCGGGACGCTGGTGCCGTTCATCCAGGCGGCGCTTAAGCATCAACCGAAGCTGCGGCTGTGGGCTTCGCCGTGGACGCCGCCGAGCTGGATGAAGCGCAATAACTTTTATGCGGAGGCGAAGGCGCGGCCGGGATGGAAGGACAATGGGATTCGTCCGGACCAGGTGGGCAAAGAGGGCGAGGATATGTTTCGGCAGGAGCCGCAATATCTCGACACGTATGCGCGATACTTTGCGAAGTTTGTGAAGGCGTATGGGGCGGAAGGGATTCGCGTCGGGACGGTAATGCCGCAGAACGAATTTAATTCTGCGCAGAATTTTCCGAGCTGTACCTGGACGCCACAAGGCCTGGCGGCGTTTCTGCGATACCTGGGCCCGGAGATGAAGAAGCTGGACGTGGAGGTCTTCTTCGGGACACTGGAACGCGGCAATCCGAAGCTGCTCGAATCCGTGATGAACGACAAGGAAGCGGGCAGGTGGGTGAAGGGCGTGGGCGTGCAGTGGGCCGGCAAGAATGCGCTGCCGGAGATTCACACGAAGTATCCGGAGCTGCCGATCTTCCAGTCGGAGCAGGAGTGCGGCGATGGATCCAACAGCTGGAGTTATACGGGATACTGCTGGCAGCTGATGAAGGATTACTTCCGCAACGGCGCGTGCGGTTATATGTACTGGAACATCTCGACGCAAGTGGGCGGCCTGAGCACGTGGGGGTGGAATCAGAACTCGCTGGTGAGCGTGGATGCGGCGGCGAAGACGTTTCGGTATAACCACGACTATTACCTGCTGAAGCATCTGACGCATTTTGTGGATGTGGGAGCGCGGCTGGTGGAGGTGTCGGGTACATGCGACGACGCGCTGGGGTTTGTGAATCCGGACGGGACGAATGTGCTGCTGGTGCGCAACGAGTTGCCGCATGCGCAGCGCGTGCAGGTGCAGGTGGGGGAGCGGGCGGTGATGATGGAGCTGCCGCCGGACTCGGTGGCAACGCTGACGATGAAGGCTTGAGGGGGCGGTCGCGAGGTGATCCGCGACGCGCCGAAGGGTCAAAAAAATGAGAAGAACATAAGAATGCTCGACTCAGCGTGGAGCTGCGTACTGAGAGGATGAGGGTTACAGTCAAGCAGAGCGATTGGCCCCGTAAGTGCTCAATGTATCTGTAGTAAATCTGCGATTAAGAAAGACTCAGATGTATCTCAAGTTATTCGGGCTGATCTCCGTTTTTGTACTGGGTTCGAGTTTAGGAATTGCGGCGCATGCGACGCCAATCACCCCAGGAACTTACGACCTTACGGGTACCACCATCACGGACGGGAGCGCCGTGTACTCGCTTAGCGGCGCGGTCACAATTGGCAGTAATGGACTGCTCACCGCGGCGAATATTACACTGGCCGACCCCGCGCTCGGAGATCCGGTCTTCAACGTAATCAGCAGCACGGGCGGTCCTGCGGGCTATAACCCGGTTGCTGATTTTGCGTATCTAACCACGAGTGGGAATACAGCACAGTTGTATCTGTCGTACTTGACGACGCCGGATGGAGCGGGGAACATCTATCTATGTGCGGTGGGTGGGAGCTGCAACGGGTATCAGGATTCCTACGGCCAGGTGTACGGGGCTTCGGCTTTCGGGTACAACCTCGTAGATCTGCAGGGTGGGACGTTCGATATGGCGCCAGTGACGCCGCCGACGGCTATCACACGGGAGCCTCGGTCGCTGGCCCTGTTTGGGATCGGTATCTTCGGGTTGGCGGCCTGTTACGCGCGCAGCCGACGAAAGGGCCGACTTTCAGCGAGCTGAGGTCCGGGTTCTCTCCGTTTTCGTCTTTGCGGCGTGGGGGTTGACGATTGGGTATCCTTGGGGCTTGGGAGTTCTAAGGGTGGTGGCATTGTCGAGGATACGCAGGTGCGTGGCATCGATCCGCGGACTTCCGCGATGCGGCGTGGTGGTGGCGACGTGTGCGAGCGGGCTGTTGCCGCTGGCGGGCGCGCAGACGTCGGCGGCGGCTGTAAGCCCGGTGGCGCTGGTCCGTCGCGCGGTGCAGTTGCGGCTGGAGGAAGAGAAGAGCCATCGGCCGGTGCGGTATGTGCTGCGCAAAACGGACGGCGATCACGAGACGACCAAGGAGATCATCGAGACCAAAGACGGCGATGTGGCGCGACTGATTGCGATCAATGGTCAGCCGTTGACCGCTGAGCAGGAACAGACGGAGATGAACCGGCTGAATACGCTGGCGGCGCATCCGGAGATGCAGATGCGGCGGCACAGGAGCGAGAAAAAGGATGCTGCGCGCATCGACCAGCTGGTGGGGATGCTGCCGGACTCGGAGATTTATAAGCTGGAGGGGATGGTGAGTTGTGGCGTCGGCCAGTGCTATCGGCTGAGCTTCACCCCGAATTCTGACTTCGCGACACCAGAATATTGAGGCGGAGGTGCTGCGAGGGTTCGCAGGCGAGGTTTGGATTGAAGAGACGCAGCAGCGGTTGGTGCGGCTGGACGCTCGCCTGGTGAGGGAAGTATCGGTCGGGTTTGGGATACTGGGGCGGCTGAATGAGGGCGGGACGATGGAGCTGCAGCAGGAGTTTGAAGGCAATGCGCAGGAGTGGCAGCCCACGGTGCTCAAGATGAATCTTAGTGGGAAGGCGCTGATGGTGAAGACCGTGAACATCAGGATTAACGAACTGGCGAGCGACTTTGCGCCCGTGTCGCCGGAGCTGGGCTATCGCGACGCGATTGCGATGCTCGAACAGCCGGCCACGTCTGCGATACAAAAGTAAAGAGTTGTGCGGGTCCGGGCGAGCTGATGTCGAAGGGGAGTGGAGAGCATGCGCGGAGTCGGGCGGTGGCTTCGGTATCTTTTCGATCGGCAAGAGGGTGCGACGAATCAGCTGATCGCCCGCTGGGTGTTCCTGCGTGCGATGGGGGCGATTTATTTTTCGGCGTTCCTGGCGCTGGTGTTTCAGATTCGCGGGATGGTTGGTGTGCAGGGGATTCTGCCGGCGGGTGAGTACCTGGAGAAGGTGCGGACGCTGGGGGTGTTGCGGTTTTGGTATGCGCCGACCGTGCTGTGGTGGGGCAATGGCAATCATGCGCTGATGGCGCTGGCTTGGGTGGGGCTTGTGGCGTCGGTGCTGGTGGTGGCGAATGTGGCGCCACGGATCTCGCTGGCGGTGTGCTTTGTGTGCTTCCTCAGCTTCATTGCGGTGTCGCAGGACTTTGGGCAGTACCAGTCGGATGGGATGTTGCTGGAGGCGGGGTTTCTGTCGGTGTTTGTCGCGCCGGCAGGTTTGTGGCCGGGGTGGGGAAGAAAAAGCCTTGCGATCCGCGTGGCATGGTTTCTGCTGCTGTGGGAGTGGTTTCGGATTTACTTTGAGTCGGGCGCGGTGAAGCTGCTGAGCGGCGATCCTACTTGGCGCAACCTGACCGCGATGTACGAGTACTACCAGAATGGCCCGCTGCCGACGTGGATTGGATGGTATCTGCAACATCTGCCGTGGTGGTTTCAGAAGGCGACCGCGGGTGCGACGCTGGGCATGGAACTGGTGTTGGTGTGGATGGCGTTTCTTCCGCGGCGGTGGAGGATTGCTTGCTTCTGCATCGTCACGGTATGGCAGGCGGTGGTGATTGCTACCGCGAACTATGCGTTTCTCAACTACCTGGTGCTGGTGCTGGCGGTGTTGCTGCTGGATGATGGGACGGTGCGGAGGTTTGTTCCGGCGCGGTGGCGGGCTGGCGTGGAGGCGAAGGATGAACGCGCGGCGATTGAGGCTAAGCCGCTGAAGGGGCTGTCCGGGATTGGCGTGGCTGTGGCGGCGGTGCTGCTGACGTGGATCGCGTATGCCACGACGGTGGAGATGGTGTGGATGTTTTGGAGGGAGGCGCCGCTGCCGAGCTCGCCGGTCGCCGCGCTGGAGCCACTGCGAATTGCGAATCAATATGGATTGTTCGCGGTCATGACGCCGCATCGATATGAGATTGAGTTTCAGGGATCGAATGACGGGAAGACGTGGACGCCTTATACGTTTCGATTCAAGCCGCAGGATGTGTCGGAGCGGCCAGGGATCTATGCGCCATATCAGCCGCGGTTTGATTGGAATCTATGGTTCGCGTCGCTGACGACGTGGCAGAGTGCACTGATTGTGCCGCTGACGGAGGAGCGGCTGCTGGAGGGCGATCAGGATGTGCTGCGATTATTTCGCGAGGATCCATTTGCGGCGACCCCTCCGAAGATGGTGAGAGCGGTGCTGTGGCAGTACTGGTTCAGCACGCCGGAGGAGAAGCGGACGCAAGGGGTATGGTGGACGCGCAAGCTGCTGGGCACCTATGCGCCGACCGTTGTTCGGCGACCGGATGGACGATTTGTCGAGGTGCAGGCGCCGACACTGGACGGGCCGCCGTAGGATGGATTGGGCAGACGAAAGTGATCGGTGAAGTGGATGAAGGTCGGGTGGTTGTGGGCGGTGGTCTTGGGTGGGGCGGCATACGCTGGCGCGCAGCAGTTGCCGGACGCCCCCGCACCGCAAACGGCGCCATCGGCAGCGAGCACCGCTAAGACGAAGGGCTTCTGGGCGCGGTGGGGCGATTTCTATCGCGACGACTGGAATGGAACGGCGGCAAAGGCTGCGGCTGCGGCGCCGCCAGCTCCGAGGCGCGGCCCGCCAAGCCCGCTGGATTCACCGCCGTTTCCTAGCGCGGACTGGTCCTATGGCGGGTCGCCGACGATTGGAGAGGCGGATGGAAATGTGTATCCGCTGCAGACGGCGATCAATGGTGCGACGGGGCGGACGAAGCTCTATGGCTGGGTGTCGCCGGGCTTGAATTTCAGCACGTCGGGCAGCCGGAACTACCCGGAGACCAACGACATCTACTCCAATCGTCTGGAGCTGCAGCAGGTGGTGGTGTATTTGGAGCGGCTGCCGGATAGCGTGCAGCGCGACCATATCGATTGGGGATTTCATCTGACGTCCTTCTTCGGAACGGATTATCGGTCGACAACGGACTTAGGGTATTTGAGCTTTCAGCTGCTCGACCACGATCATCAGTATGGGTTTGATCCGGTGCTGGAATATCTGGATGTGTACTTTCCGCATGTGGCGCAGGGGATGAATTTGCGCATCGGGCGGTTCATCTCGGTGCCGGGAATTGAAGCGCAGCTGACGCCGAATAACTACATGTTCAGCCACTCGCTGCTGTACTCGGTGGACCCGTTTACGGACACGGGGGCGATCGCCACGGTGCAGTTGAATTACCACTGGACGGTGCAGGCCGAGATCTCGGCGAGCCATGATGTGGCGCCATGGACGCCGGATGCGAAGCCGTCCTTTACCGGCTGCGTGGACTACACGACCAAGAGCGTGAACAACAACTTCTACCTGTGCGCGAATGGGATCAACAACGGGACCTATGCGTACAACAATCTGCAGATGTATGACGGCACCTGGTACCACAAATTTAATAAGAGCTGGCACATTGCAACCGAAGCCTATGCGATGTATCAGACGGAGGTGCCGAGTGTGCATGGGGTGAACGGGATGCCACCGATCGTTCCGGAGAAGGGAACCAATGGAGCGAACTGCGCTCCGGGAGAGGTGAGGTGTATCGCGCCGGAGTGGGCCGCGGTGAATTACATCAACAAGGAGATGGGCGCGCACGACTATGTGTCGCTTCGGACGGATTTTCTGGATGACAAGAAGGGCCAGCGAACCGGGTATGCAGGGAAGTACAGCGAGGAGACATTCTCGTGGAACCACTGGATCGGAACGACGGTGCAGATACGGCCGGAGATTCGCTTTGACCATGCGTGGGACAACACGGCGTATGACGTGGGAAGACACAGGAACCAGCTCACGGTGGCGACGGATGTGGTGTACCACTTTTGAGCGGCTGGATGTATTGAGAAGGTCAACGCGTGGGTTTGACCTCAGCGAAAAGCGGGACTAAAGTTTCGCGGTGGGTGACGAGGGTCACTGTGCGCGCTGTGGATGAGGGCTTGAATTTCCTCTAGGCCTCGGCGCGCGATTGAAGTTTCGGGCCTGATTCATGCCAACAGAGAGAGAGGCATTCGTACGATGACGACGCGCCGTGATTTTCTTCAGATGACCGCGATGGCTGCGGGATGTGTGATTAGTTTTCCTCGCAATGCATTTGCCGGCCAGGACCCAGGCAATTTGAACTATGGCGTCCAACTGTACATGGTTCGGCGACAGGCGCCGAAGGACCTGGCTGGGGTTCTCAAAGCGATCCAACAAATTGGCTTCACGCAGATCGAGTTGTATCCGATTGTCTATGACCATCCGGCGGCGGAGTTGAAGAAGATTGTGGACGATTCGGGGCTGGGGCTGGTGTCGGCCCACTTTGACTACGCGGGGTTTGAAGACAAGATCGATTACGCCAAGCAGTTGGGGCTGAAGTACATGGTTTGCCCGATGTTGCCGGAGGATCAGAAGACGTCGACTGCAGGGTTTGAGAAGGCGGCGGCGGACTTCAATGCATGGGGCCTGAAGGTGAGCCAGGCGGGCATGAAGTTTGTGTTTCACAACCACTGCTACGAGTTCAAGGTGCAGGAGAGCGGGCTCACGGGATGGCAGACGCTGATGCAGGCCAGCGACCCGACGCTGGTGTACCTGGAACTGGATATGTACTGGCTGGTGCAGGGAGGGCAAAATCCGGGCTTGATGATGAAGACGTACAAGAACCGGGTGAAGCTGATTCATCTGAAAGACCGCACGCCGGGCGCGCCGATCGGCTATACGACGGGGCCCGAGGCTGAACACTTTACCGAACTGGGGAAGGGCTCGATCGATTGGCCCAAGCTCCTGATGCAGGCCAAGTGGCAGGGCATACGGTACGCGTACCTGGACCAGGATGAGACGGCCGGCCCGGTGATGGAGAGCATGGCGGAAAGCTTTGCCTATCTGAAGGGGCTCAATCCCTAGAAGCCCAGCGAGAGTGGACCGGGATGGCGTGCTGCCGTGGGATGGCGGTCCGGCCTTCCGCACGTGGCGGGCGGGCGGGCGAGAGGCATGGTACTGATTGAGATTGATGACAGGTTTTATCGGATGAATCGAATCCGCGGATAAAGGAGTTGTGAGAAAAAGATCAGGAGATCGTAAAAATCGTATCTGGAGGATTGACAGAAGTGTCGTAGGATATCTAACGGTGCGCCTTGTGCCGCCAGCGGTCCACCGATGGCGGTCGTCGGGATATTTTGCGAGGTTTATGAAGCTTTTTGACGTATTGTTTGGCAGGCCGTTGGCGTCCGATGAGGCGCATAGTGCACAAATTAGTCCAGCAGTAGGAATTCCGATCTTCGGGCTGGATGGTTTGACCAGCGCCGCGTACGGGCCGGAAGCAGCGATGACGCTGCTGATTCCATTGGGGATCTGGGGAGTGCAGCACTACCTGCTCCCGATCTTCGGGCTCATCCTTACCCTGCTGACCATCCTTTATTTCAGTTATCGGCAGACCATTGTTGCCTATCCGAACGGCGGTGGGTCGTTCACGGTTGCGAGTGAAAACCTGGGGGATCGCGCAGGGCTGTTTGCGGCGGCAGCCCTGATGATCGACTACGTGCTGACGGCCGCGGTAGGTATCTCGGCCGGCATTACCGCGCTGGTGAGCGCGTTCCAGGAGACCAAGTACGGGCCCATGCTGCATCAACACCAGATGCTGATGTGCTTGATCGTCCTGGCATTGATTGCGCTGGTAAATATGCGCGGTGTGAAGGAGACTGGCTTCGTCTTCCTGCTGCCGACGATCCTTTTTGTGGGGACGCTGCTGACCACTATCGGCGTCGGCGTGTTCGAGGCACTTTCGACACATGGTCACCCGGTGCCGCACTGGATGCCGCCGCCGCCGGTGGACAATCCGACGAGCAAATTGGCGGGATGGTTGCTGCTTTATCTGCTGCTCAAGGCGTTCTCCAGCGGTTGCGCAGCCATGACTGGCGTCGAGGCGGTATCGAACGGCGTCACGGCGTTCAAGGAGCCGCGCAGCAAGAATGCGAACGTTACCCTGACGGTGATTATCGGGATTCTGATCATCCTGCTCTTTGGCCTGAGCTACGTGGCGCGGGCGTATGGCGTGACGGCGATGGATCCGAACGCCACGACCTATCAGAGCGTACTGTCGATTGAAGTGGCGGCAGTGTTTGGCCGGCAATGGTTTTACTTCCTGACCATGGGTTCGGTCCTGGCGGCGCTTTCGTTCAGCGCGAACACCGCGTTCGCGGATTTTCCGCGTATGGCGCGCGCCATTGCCGGTAAGGATTATCTGCCGCACGTCTTTCTGCTGCGCGGCCGCCGACTGCTGTTCTCGCATGGCATCTATGCCTTGACCGGGCTGACGGCACTGATCCTGATCATCTTCAGGGGCGTAACCGACGCCCTGATTCCGCTCTACGCCATTGGTGCGTTCCTGGCCTTCACGTTGAGCCAGGCCGGCATGGTGAGGCACTGGCATAAGACGATGGACGCGCCGCATCGCCTGATCAAGATGTTTGTGAACGGGCTGGGAGCTACCGCGACGGGCATTACGTTGTGTGTATTGCTGTTCTCTAAGTTCCTCGAGGGCGCGTGGGTGACGGCGCTCCTGGTGCCCATCCTGATCTGGCTGATGATGGCCGTGAAGCGGCATTACACGCGGGTGCGCGCGGAGACGATTGATCCGACGCCGCTGCGACTTACTGGCCTTGAGCCGCCGATCGTCGTGATCCCGATGGCAAATTGGGACAAGGTGACCGAGAAGGCCATGCGATTTGGGATGCTGATGAGTCCGATGGTGAAGGTGGTGCATGTGGACTCGGATGACTCGGATACGCTAGGCAAAGTGTGGGAAGAGATGGTGCTGGTGCCGGTGCGCGCGACCCAGATGGCCGAGCCGGAGCTGGTGACGGTGAAGAGCAACTTCCGCACTATTCTTTCGCCCTTGATGGATTATGTGCTGCAGTTGGAGGAGGACTTTCCTGGGCGGAAGATCGCCGTCCTGCTGCCGGAGCTGGTAGTCCGGCATTGGTGGGAGAACCTGCTGCATGGACAACGCGTGCAGTTGCTCAAGCTGCTGCTGCTGTTGAAGGGCAATCAGAGGATCGTCGTCGTCAATATTCCTTGGTATCTCTAAACAGTGATAAGTGATAAGTGATTAGGAGCGCGCCGACCGTGATGCTTTGGGGCGGCGTTGCTTTTAAGTCAGCGAGCGGAGGCGGGCTACGGCGGCGGGGATGATCGCGAGGGCGCGGTCGATCTCTGCGGCGGTGGTGAGGCGGGAGAGGGAAAGGCGCAGGCTGGAGCGGGCTTCGGCGGGTGTCAGTCCCATGGCCAGCAGCACGTGGCTGGGCTCGGTGGCGCCGGACTGGCAGGCGGCACCGAAGCTGGCTGCGATGCCCTGCATGTCGAGCGCGATGAGCAGCGCTTCGGCGTCTACGTTGTCGAAGCGGAGGTTTGTGGTGTTGGGCGAGCGGTGTTCGGTTGAGCCGTTGACGTGGGTGTCGGGGACGGCGGCGAGGAGGCCTGCCTCGAGCTTGTCGCGCAGGGCGGCTAGTTGCTGGGGCTGGTCGGAGGCTAGCCAGGCTTGGGCGAGTTCGGCGGCGCGGCCGAGCGCTACGATGCCGGGGACGTTCTCTGTGCCGGCGCGGCGCTGGCGCTCCTGCGGGCCTCCGTGGAGCAGTGGCGCGACGTGGACACCGCTGCGGATGAAGAGGATGCCCGTCCCTTGCGGCGCGTACATCTTGTGGCCAGAGATCGAGAGCAGGTCGACGTTCTTGAGCGCGCCGGTGAGGTCGATGGGCAGCTTGCCGGCGGCCTGCACCGCGTCGGTGTGGAAGAGGATTGCCGGGTTGTAGGCCTTTGTAATGCGGGCCAGCTTGCCAATGGGCTGGACGGCTCCGGTTTCGTTGTTGGCGAACATGATCGAGACCAGCTCGGTGTCGGGGCGGAGGGCCGCTTCGAAGGCTTCGGGGTCGATGATTCCGTCGCGGGTGGGCGCGAGATAGGTGACCTCGGCGCCGCGGCGGCGGACAGCCTGCGCGGTGTACATGACGGCGTGGTGCTCGATTTCGGTGGTGAGGAGGTGGGCGGGCTGGCGCTTGTCGAGGAAGGGAGCCAGAACGCCGTCGAGGGCCAGGTTGTCACTCTCGGTGCCGCCCGAGGTAAACACAATCTCCTTTGCCGAACAGCCCAGCAGTCGGGCGATGGAGGTGCGGGCTGTGGTCGACGGCGGAGCGGGCGCGCTGGCCGGCGTGGTGCGCGGAACTGGGGTTGCCGAAGGTCTCGGACCAGAACGGACGCATGGCCTCGACCACCTCGGGGAGCACGGGGGTGGTGGCGTTGGCGTCGAGGTAGATGCGGTCCATGATTCCATTGTAGGTCTTGCGCGGAGGACGAGAGGCTTTGCGCTGCGCAACGAAAAGAGCCCCACGGTACGCGCGGTGATCTGCGCGGCCGTGAGGCTTTGGAGGAGCGTTCTACGTTAGCGGCCTTACTTTACTTGCTCGACGAGCACGGCGATGTCCATGTGGCGGGCGGTGTTGGGAATGTCGATGGTACCCAGCATGAAGGGTTTGTCGAGCGTGAGGACCGACGTGCCGCTCAAGACGGATTGGCGAACGACCGGCTCCGTGACGCCGGCGATCGTCACGGGCTGGTCCAGGCTCGAGTCCTCAACCTTTGACATCAGGTGGACGCTGTTGCTTGTCACGGTGACGGTGGCGTCGAAGTTCATGCCGACGTCGAGGTAGGTGAACTGAGTTTGGGCAGAGCCGGAAGGTGCGCCGTCTGCAGCGTAGGTGCCCGTTGCGATGGGGATCTTGTTACCTTCCTTCATGGTGGTGTGCTCTCCGTCAGCGAGCAGCATGGAGTAGTGTTGGGTGCTGACGGTCTTGCCGGCGTCGAGCTCGGTGAGGGTGTAGGTGACACGGTAGGTCTTGATGGAACGGTCGAGGTCGTGGACGAGCTTGTCGGCGCGTCCGAGTTCGGCTGGGGGAGCTTCGACGACGACGGCTTTTTGTGATTCGACGTAAAAGACCTTTACGGTTGGGCAGAGCAAATTGCGGATGGCGACCATAATCTCGTTCCCTTGCGTCTGCTGGGTCACATTGGTCAGGTAGTAGGTGCGTGTTTCGGTGGGGGCTTTGCTCATTGCGAGGCAATGAGGGACCGCGTTGGCGGCGTCATCGCCGACCGGGATGTTTTGCGCTCTGGCGGTGAGCGTGAGAGAAAGAAGGCAGGTGGCGAAAAGCGCGAGGGATCGTGCGCCTGTGCGGCGGGATTGCGTGTATGTCATTGGTGAAGCTCCGTTCGTTGAGGTTAGTTGGAGGGGTTGGAGGTTGGCTCCGCAGGGGCCGACATGGGGGCGTCCTGCGGTTGAGATTGGGTGGTGGGCTGAAGCGCGTCGGCTACGGCGAAGGGCGCGAGAAGGGTTTTGACGTAGCGGTCGATGCTTGCGGTCTCGCGGGTTTGGGCGGCGGCGCGGAGGATGGGGGCGCGGGCGAGGTCGAGCTCGGCTAGCTGGATGGGCTGGCCGGGGCGCATGGCGGAGTGGATGAGCTTCTCCTGCGCGGTGACCGGCATGGGCGGTGCGGGATGGCTGGGGGCAAGCGTTTCGGCCAGGGCGATAGCCTCGGGGTCCTGCGCGGACGGCGAGGGGGGAGAAGTGGTTTCGGCGGCTAAGGCCGAATTGGTGGGGGGTGCATTATGGCGGGACTGAAGGCATGCCGCTTCAAGACTGGGGAGGGCAGTCGCGCTGGGCGCGATTCCCACCTTAGCGACGATGATGCCGTCGCGAAGATGGGGCACCCGGGATTGCACGTAGGTGGGGCCGTTGGCGTCGACCGCGGAGTGGTGATGGGCGACGGTGAAGGCGGTGAGCGCGGTGAGCAGGACGAGGGCAGCTGCGCTGTAGAGCTTCGGCAGGCTCAGGGTTAGGATGCCGGAGAGATAAGAGGGGGCTGAGTCTGAAGCCGCGGCCAGGGTGCGGGCTTCGGCGGCCTGGGCCAGGCGGGCGGCGATGCGCTGTTCAAGGCCGGTGGGGGGCTCGGTGGTGCGCAGGGCGTCGAGGACCTGGTCGATACGGGCGTCGGTGTTGAACTGAGAATTCATGCGGGTTTTCCTTTCTCGAGCCGTTCGCGGAGACGGGTGCGGGCTCGGAAGAGCAGGGCGCGGACGGCGGATTCGGAGCGGTGGAGGATGGTGGAGATTTCGGTGATGCTGAGCTCGTCGATGGCGGAGAGCAGCAGGGCATGGCGCTCGGCTTGGGGGAGGCGCTCGATCTCGCCGAGTGTGACGGCGATCTGGCGGGCGTCGGATAGGGCCTGGTCGGCGGGGATGGAGTGGGCGACGAGCGAGGCGGCGAAGGGTTCGTCGAGCTGGTCCGGGCGGATGCGGCGGCGGCGATCGATGGCCAGGTTCCAGGTGATGCGGACTAGCCAGACGCGGAGGTCGCGGATGGCGGGGAGCTTCGAACGATGTTCGAGGACGCGCAGGAAGACGTCCTGGACCACGTCTTCTGATTCAGCCCGGTTGCGGAGGATGGAGTGGGCGACGCGGAAGAGCAGCGCGGAGTAGGTCTGGACGAGCGCGGTCAGGTCGGTCTCCGATGTTGTTTCCGCGGAGACAAACGCCACGTCCCATCCCCTTTCCCAGTGGCTGCTTGACGCCATGTTTAACCTCTATAGGCAAAGACGGGCGAGTGCGGATTTCGCTCGGGAATATTTTTATGCGGTGGAAAAGGGGGACTGCTAGGCTAGAGGTGCTTTTGGAAGCGATTTCGACCGAGGTGAACACAATGCGTTTGAAGACGATGTTGATGGGTTTGGCGCTGGGTGCTTGTTGTTTGTTCAGCGTAGGTTCTGTGGCCGCAAGCGCGCAGATGAAGATGGATGAGCCGATGAAGATGGGTGCGTCGTCGCCGGCTAAGGCTCTGGATGATTTGCTGACCTTGTATGAGAACGATGCGATGGGCGTGGTGAAGGCGATGCCCGCGGACAAATATAACTTTGCGCCATCGGTTGCGATCTTTGTGCCAGGACAGGGCGTGAAGTTTGGTACCGTGCGGACGTTCGTGCAGCAGGTGACGCATGTGGCCGAGGCGAACTACTACTTCTATTCGGCGGTCGGCGGGATGAAGCCGGATGTGGATTTGAAGGCGCTGGGTGATATCAAGACCAAGGATGAAGCTGTCGCAGCCCTGGCAGGATCGTTCGCGTTTGCGCATAAGGCGATTGCTACGATCACGCCGGAGAATGCGTTTGAGCCGATCAAGCCGATCGACGGCCAGAGCACCCGCGCGACCCTCGCGGCCTTTGGCGTGGCGCATGGCTACGATCACTATGGGCAGCTGGTGGAGTATCTGCGGATGAATGGGATTGTGCCGCCCGGAAGCAAGTAGAGCAGGGGATAGGGGACAGAGGATAGAGCATAGAGAAGACGGGCTGCCTCGTGGAGGTGGCCCGCTTTGTTTGGTTGGTGCTAGGTTGAGGTGGTGAGGTGTCGGGATGGTGGATGCGGGGCGGGTGCTGGCGAATCTGGAGGAGCTGCGGTCGCTGACCGCCGATGAGTCTGGTGCCCAAAGGGTGGCGTGGTCGCCGACGTGGCTGAAGGCTCGCTCCTGGTTTGAGGAAAAGCTGAAGTCGGTGAGCACAGCGACGGGCGCGGAGCTGGAAGCGCATTACGACGCGGCCGGGAATCACTGGGTGACCCTGGCGGGGGAGAGTGAGCGGGCGTTGGTGGTGGGAAGTCATCTCGATTCGGTGCCGAATGGCGGATGGCTGGATGGGTGCCTGGGGGTGATGGCTGCGCTGGAGGTGTTGACGCACGCGGCGGAGATGGATGGAGGCCGGCCGCCGGTGACGGTGAAGCTGGTGGACTGGGCCGACGAAGAGGGTGCGCGGTTTGGGCGGAGTTTATTTGGGTCGGCTGCGTTCGCGGGCAAGGCTACGGTGGCGGCGGATCGTGGTCGGACCGATAAGGAAGGCTTGACGCTGGAGGCTGCGCTGGCAGCTTGTGGAATTGACGTCGAGCGCGTGGGGCTGGCCGTCAAAGAGCAGAAGAATCTGGCGGCGTATCTCGAGCTGCATATTGAGCAGGGACCGATTCTCGAGCGGCTGAGGAAGTCGCTCGCGGTGGTGCAGGGAACCAAGGGCGTGGAGCGGTGGGCGATTACCTTTCGAGGGCAGGAAGCGCATTCGGGGTCGACGCCGATGGAGGTGCGGCGCGATGCCTTGGCTGCTGCGGCCAAGCTGGCGCTGGAGATTCGGCCGATTGCGCGGAAGCATCCACAGGCCGTGGCAACGATGGGCAGCGTGAAGACGTTTCCGGGGATTGTGACGGCGGTCGTGGGTCGGTGCGAGACGACACTGGATATGCGGGATCTGGATGCAGAGGTGCTGGCGCAGATGCTGCGTGAGGCGCGCGAGGCTAGTGAGCGATTTGCACAGGAAGAAGGTTGCACGGTGGAGTGGGCGAAGATCTGGTCGATTGAGCCGATACCGTTTTCGCCGGAGTTGATTGCGCTGGCCGAAGAGGCGATTGTGGAGACGGTTGGGACAAGTGAGAGGCTGCCGAGTGGGCCGTTGCATGATGCGGCGGAGGTTGCGCGGCTCGGAGTTCCGACGGTGATGATGTTTGTGCAGAGTCTGAATGGGCTTAGCCACAATCCCGCGGAAGACACCAAACGCGAGCACCTGGAGCAGGCGGTGGAGGCGTTTGTGCGGTTGAGCGAGAAGACGATGGCGTGGGTCGGGCAGCAGGGAGCATGAGGAGCCGAGGCTGACGCTCCCACTTTCGGTGCGGATGGTGCATAATCTAACCTTCATCCAATAGCCCGGGCATCCAGCAGGCTCCAACTGGCGGACGTGGATTTGAGAAGGAGATGTGCTCGTTCCCATGAGTGAGGCGACCAGCTTTTTTTCGAAGGCAGGAGGATCGGCGGAGGTTGCGGCGCGGTTTGCGGACCTGCATCCGCCGCTCGAGAAGACCGCTGCGGTGACAGAAGCCCTGCGATGTTTGTACTGCTTTGACGCGCCGTGCATGGGGGCTTGTCCAACGCACATTGATGTGCCGAAGTTCATCAAGAAGATTGCGAGTGGGAATCTGGAAGGGTCGGCGCGCACGATCCTGGAAGCGAACATCCTGGGGGCAAGTTGCTCGCGCGCGTGCCCAGTGCAGGTGCTGTGCGAGGGCGCCTGCGTGATGCATCGCTACAACAAACAACCGATTGAGATTGGAAGGCTGCAGCGATTTGCGATGGACGCGCTGCATGCGTCGGGGGATCCGCTGCCGTTTAGTCCGGGTGCGGACACGGGTAAGCGCGTGGCGTTGATTGGCGGTGGGCCGGCGTCCCTGGCGTGTGCGGCGGAGCTGCGCAGGCGCGGTGTGCGGGCGGAGATCTTCGATGCGCGGCCGCTGCCGGGCGGGCTCAACACGTATGGGATAGCCGAGTACAAGCTGCCACTTGCCGAGAGCCTGCGCGAGATCGATATGCTGGCGCAGTTGGGCGTGGAGTTTCACTTCGAGACCATGGTAGATGCAGCGAAACTTGCGGAACTCGAGGCCAGCTATGATGCAGTGTTCCTGGGAATGGGGCTGGGAGCGATCCATAAGCTTGGCGTGGCGGGCGAGGAGCTCGAGGGAGTGACCAATGCGCTCGATTTTATTGCGGGGTACAAGAGTGGGACGCTCAGGGAAGTGCCGTCGCGCGTCGCGGTGATTGGCGCTGGGAACACAGCGATCGACGCGGCGAACGCGGCCGTTCGGCTGGGCGCGAAAGAGGTGCACATGGTGTACCGGCGCGGGTCAGAGCAGATGTCGGCGTTTGCATTTGAATATGAGCATGCGCGGCAGGAGGGGGTGCGGTTCCTGTGGGATGTGACGCCGGTGAAGGTTGTCGGCGAGAAGAAGGTGGAGGCGCTGGAGCTGGCGCGGCTGGAGTCGGCCGAGGATGGATCGCTCGTGCCGAAGGCCGAGCATCACATTTTGATGGAGGTAGACTTGGTCGTGCTGGCGATCGGGCAGTCGACGCATGCTGAGTTTGTGAGCGCGGCGGCTGGGAAGAATGCGGGCAAGGTGCGGCTGGAGCGGGGACGAATCTTGATCGATCGCGAGACAGGTCAGACGTCGAACCCGAAGTTTTTTGCGGGTGGGGATTGCACCAACGGAGGACGCGAGGTGGTGGACGCGGTTGCCGATGGGAAGCGCGCGGGGATTGGAATTGCGGCGTGGTTGGCAGCGAAGTTGGGGGGAAACCATGCCAACGCTTGAGACTACGTTTGCGGGAATCAAATGCCTGAATCCGTTCTGGCTGGCGAGTGCGCCGCCGACCAATTGTGGCGAGCAGATTATGCGCGCCTTCGATGCGGGGTGGGGCGGGGCGGTGTGGAAGACGATTGGCGAGCAGGTGACCAATGTGAGTTCACGCTACTCGTCGATTGATTGGAACGGGCAGAAGATGATGGGCTTCAATAATATTGAGCTGATCAGCGATCGGCCGCCGGAGGTGAACCTCCGGGAGATCGCGGAGGTGAAGCGCCGGTATCCGAAACACGTGGTGATTGCGAGCCTGATGGTGGAGAGCAAGCGCGAGGTGTGGCATGAGATGGTGCAGCGCGCGGAGGATGCCGGCGTCGATGGCCTCGAGTTAAATTTCGGATGTCCGCATGGGATGAGTGAGCGCGGCATGGGTTCGGCGGTGGGACAGGTGCCGGAGTACTGCGAGCAGATTACGGGGTGGGTCAAGGAGAAGGCGCGCACGCCAGTGATGGTGAAGCTGACGCCGAACGTCAGCGACATCCGCATGCCGGCTCGCGCGGCCAAACGCGCAAGGGCAGATGCGCTGAGTGCGATCAACACGATCAATTCGATTACGGGGATCGATCTGGATACGCTGGAGCCACGGCCGAATGTGGATGGCAAGAGTTCGCATGGTGGCTACTGCGGGCCTGCAGTCAAACCCATAGCGCTGAACATGGTGCAGCAGGTGATGAGCGATCCGCTGGCCGCGCTGCCGATGAGTGGGATTGGCGGGATTGGAAGCTGGCAGGACGCGGCCGAGTTCATCCTGTTGGGCGCAGGCACTGTGCAGGTGTGCACCGCAGCGATGCACTATGGATACCGCATTGTTGAGGACATGGGCGATGGATTGCTCTCGTGGATGCGACGCAAGGGCTATGAGACGATCGACGATTTTCGTGGTTTGTCGCTGCCGAAGATGCGCGACTGGAAGCATTTGAACTTGAATTATCGCGTGGTCGCCGAGATCCATGCGGACAAGTGCATCGGCTGCCAGCTTTGCTACACGGCGTGCTGGGACGGAGCGCACCAATGCATTCATCTCGACCGCATGGACGGCGGCATGGAGCAGGCGGTAAAGGGAACGGATCCGCGTTACGCACAGCATGAGCCGAATCCGCATGGCAAACCGACGCCGGCGATGGTGTTTGCAGAGACCATGAAGACGATTGTGACGACCCCGATTGCGAAGCTGGATCTGGATGGCGAGGGATCCAATGGCGCGGTCACACCGTTGCAGAGAATTCCGCGTGTGGATGTGGATGAGTGCGTGGGGTGCAATCTGTGCTCGCTGGTTTGTCCTGTGCCGGAGTGCATCACGATGGAACGCGTGGATACGGGACTGTGTCCGGAGACGTGGGCGGAACGGGTGGCGAGTGCAGAGAGTGTGAAGACGTAGGGAGCGGCTATGGGAATCCTGATCAAGAATGGAACGGTGGTGAGCGCGACGGAGTCCAGGAAACTGGACGTGTTGGTGTCGGGCGAGATGATTGCGCGCGTTGGGAGCTGGGATCAACGAGGCAGGACACGAGGTCGTGGACGCGACAGGGCTGCTGGTTATGCCTGGTGGGATCGACGTCCACACGCATCTCGATATGCCGTTTGGGGGTACGACTTCAGCGGACGATTACACCACCGGAACGCAGGCGGCGGCGGTGGGTGGAACGACGATGCTGATTGATTTCGCGCTGCAGAGCCAGGGGCACACAATGCGCGAGGCGTTCGATGTATGGCGTGCGAAGTCGCGCGGAAAGGCCTGCGTGGATTACGGGTTGCACATGGCGGTGACTGATTTGGGGCCGGGCGACGGCGCGCAGGGACTGCGTGAGATGGAGGAGATGGTCGCCGAAGGGATATCGAGTTTCAAGCTGTTCATGGCGTATCCCGGCGTGCTGATGATCGACGACGCGCTGATGTTCAAGGTGATGCAAAAGGCTGCCGCGCTGAATGCGCTGTGTTGCATCCATGCAGAGAACGGCAGCGCGATTGACGTGGTGGTTGCGCAGATGATTGCGGAGGGAAAGACGGAGCCGCACTTCCATGCGCTGAGCCGATCACCGAAGGCTGAGGCCGAGGCTACGCATCGAGCAATTGCGTTGGCGGATATGGCGGGGGCTTCGGTGTACATCGTGCATCTTGTCGAATGAGGATTCGCTGGCGGCGTTGAAATTCATGCAGGCGCGCGGTGCGAAAGCGCTGGCCGAGACATGCATTCAATATTTGGTGCTGTCGATTGAGGATCAGATGCCGGGCAAGAGTTGGGAGGAGGCGAAGTATGTCTTCACGCCGCCGCTGCGCGAGAAGTGGAATCAGGAGCCGCTGTGGGCGGCGCTCGCCGATGGATCGCTCGCGGTTGTGTCGACGGATCACTGCCCGTTTCGGTTTGCGGATCAGAAAGAGCTTGGCCGCGGAGACTTTCGCAAGATTCCGAATGGCGGGCCCGGGGTGGAGAACCGGCTGCAGATTTTGTGGCACTTTGGCGTGAATGCGGGGAAGATTTCGCAGGAGCAATTTGTGGCGTTGAGTGCGACGAACCCGGCAAAGATCTTTGGCATGCAACGATGCAAGGGTCGCATCGCGGAGGGGCTGGATGCGGACATTCTGCTGTGGGATCCGACGGCGGAGTACACGATCTCGGCGACGACGCAATGCATGGCGACGGATTACTCGATGTTTGAGGGGTGGAAAGTGATGGGCAATGCCGCGAAGGTGTACTCGCGCGGCGAGCTGGTGGTGGACAACGTTGCGCAGCCAGGAAAGTTTTTGGGAGCGACAGGGCGCGGACGGTTTATGAAGCGCGAGGCCAACGCCGGAGGGATGGGTTGAGGGCGCCGGTCGCGAATGTCACGATGGACAGCGATGATTTTGCCGGGGAGTATGCCCCGGACGCGCGGCTGTACAACGATGACCTAGCGCCTACGATGCCGGCGCAGCGCACGTGGGGGACGTATAACTACGTTGCGCTTTGGTTTTCGATGTCGATGGAGGTGACGACGTACATGCTGGCGGCGAGCCTGATCGCCGGCGGCATGAACTGGAAACAGGCGGTGGGGACGATCCTTCTGGGGAACCTGATTGTGCTGGTGCCGATGCTGCTGAATGCGCATGCGGGTGCGAAGTATGGGATTCCGTTTCCGGTGTTTGTGCGTGCGAGCTTTGGGCCGGTGGGCGCGAATATTCCGGCGATGCTGCGCGCGATTGTGGCGTGCGGATGGTTTGGGATTCAGACGTGGATTGGCGGACAGGCTATTGCGGCGATGGTCGCGGTGCTGTGGCCGGCGGCAGGGCAGATGCCGAGTGTGACATGGATTTGCTTCCTGGGATTCTGGGCGCTGAACATGGTGGTGGTGTGGCGCGGTGTGGAGTCGATACGGTTTCTGCAAAGCTTCTCGGCGCCGTTGATGCTGGTGCTTGGATTGGCTTTGCTGGGGTTTATGCTGCACCGCGCAGGCGGCTTCGGGCCGATGCTTTCGGCGCCGAGTAAATTCACGACGACGCATGGGTTTCTGAGGTTTTTCTTTCCTTCGCTGACCGCGATGGTGGGGTATTGGGCTACGTTGAGCTTGAATATTCCGGACTTCACGCGGTATGCGAAGAAGCAGGAGTCGCAGATTGTTGGGCAGGCGTTTGGGCTGCCGGTGGCGATGGTGCTGTACTCGTTTATCGGGATCGCTGTGACGTCGGCATCGACCGTGGTGTTTGGAGAGCCGATCTGGAATCCTGTCACGCTGCTCGGCAGATTTCATCAGCCGTGGATTGCGTTTCTCGGATTGGTCGGGTTGCTGATCGCGACGATGAATGTGAACATTGCGGCGAACGTGGTCTCGCCGTCGAATGATTTTTCTAACCTTGCGCCGAGGTTGATCAGCTTTCGGACAGGTGGGATGATCACGGGATTTCTTGGCCTCGCGATGATGCCGTGGAAGCTGATGGCTACGTTTGGAAGCTACGTGTTCGGGTGGCTGGTGGGGTACTCGGGATTGCTGGGGCCGGTGGCTGGAATTATGGTGACGGACTACTTTCTGATTCGCGGGACGCGGCTCGATACCTACTCGCTGTATCGGCGGGGCGGGATGTATGAGTATCGAAACGGGTTGAATCCAGCGGCGATTGTCGCTCTGGTGCTGGGTGTGTTCGCAGCTCTGGTGGGAAAGTTTGTGCCGCGCTTGGCGTTTCTGTATGACTACGCGTGGTTTGTCGGATTCTTCCTTTCGGGAGCAATCTATTACTTGATGATGATTGGCCATCGCGCGACGTTGGCGGAAGCGGAAGGTTCGAGATGAGTGCAAGTCAATGGGGTGGCGGAGAAGAACGCGGCAATGACCTCGGATGAGGTGGTGCAGATAACAAAGGACACGAACTATGGCACGTGGAGGTTCCAGAAGGGTTGGAACCCGATGCATATCGTGGACGCAGAGGGCTGCTACATCACCGATGCTGCGGGCAAGAAATACCTGGATTTTTCGTCGCAGCTGATGTGCATGAACCTGGGGCACAAGAATGCCGCGGTGATTGAGTCGATCAAAAAGCAGGCGGAAGAGCTGGCTTATGCGATGCCGGGGTATGCAACGACGGCGCGCGCAGAGCTGTCGAAGCTGCTGCTTGAAGTGCTGCCGAAGGGGTTGAACAAGTTTTTCTTTACGACGTCGGGCACGGATGCGAACGAGGCGGCATTCAAGATTGCGCGGATGTATACCGGCAAGACGAAGGTGATTGCGCGGTATCGGAGTTATCACGGGTCGACGGCAGGAAGCATTGCTGCGACCGGCGATCCGCGGCGTTGGGCGATGGAGCCGAGGGGGAAGGGGCCGGGGATCATTTTTGGGCCGGAGGTGCACTGCTACAAGTGCCCCATCAAGCACACGTATCCAGAGTGCGGCATTGCGTGCGTGGATTACCTCGAGCACATGATCCGCAATGAGAGCGATGTTGCGGCGGTGCTGGTGGAACCGATTGTCGGGACGAACGGCGTGATTGTGCCTCCCGAAGAGTACATGCCGAAGCTGCGCAAGATTTGCGACGAGACTGGCGTGCTGCTGATTGCGGACGAGGTAATGAGCGGGTGGGGACGCGCGGGCGAGTGGTTTGCGATGAACCTTTGGGGAGTTACTCCGGATATTCTGACGACCGCGAAGGGGATTACGTCAGCGTATGTGCCGCTGGGTTTGTGCGCGACGAGCGAGAAGATTGGCGACTTCTTCCAGGACCATTATTTTGCTCATGGGCACACGTATGAGGCGCATCCGATGACGCTGGGGCCGGCCGTGGCGACGATCAACGAGATGAAGCGGCTGAAGTTGGTGGAGCGTGCGAAGGAGCTGGAACCGTTTGTTGCGGAGAAGTTGCAGGCGCTCAAGGCGAAGCATAAGAGCATTGGCGACGTGCGCGGCAAGGGCTTGTTCTGGGCTGTCGACCTGGTGAAGAATCAGACGACGAAGGAGCCGTTCAACACGTACACCGATAAGGTTTCCGGCAAGCCACTGCTGGTGGATCAGATTGCTGCGAAGACACTGGCTGATGGCGTGATCATCCAGGCATGGGTGAGCCACTTCGTGATTGCGCCGCCGCTGATTGTGGAGAAGGAAGAGATAGAGCGGGGTATTGCGACGCTGGACAAGTGGCTGCACCTGGCCGATGAGCTAGCGGACTAGCGCCGCCTCGCGAGGTGCGAGGAAGCGCCGGCTGTCGCTACTTCTTGAGGTGTTTGCGCAGGGCGAGGAGCTGGGCGCGGTGCTCTGGGGTGGCTTTTGGGATTGAGAGCTTAAGGCTCTTGATGGTGTCGAGGACGATGCTCGAGATGATGAGCCGCGCGTTCTCCTTATCGTCGGCGGGGACGACAAACCACGGGGCGTGCTCGGTGCTGGTCGCATTGAGGCAGTCTTCGAACGCGTGGGTGTACTGATCCCAGTATTGGCGCTCCTTCATGTCGGAGACGCTGAACTTCCAGTTCTTTTTTGTGTCGTCGATGCGCGCGAGGAAGCGTTTGCGCTGCTCTTCCTTCGATAGGTGGAGGAAGAATTTAATCGTGCGCGTGCCGTTGTGATAGAGGTGGCGTTCCATGTCGACGATGGAACGATAGCGGTCCTTCCAGATGTCTTTATCGCTGCTGAGTTCTGCGGATAGGCCTTCGGCTTTGAGCATTTCGGGGTGAACGCGGACGACGAGCACCTCCTCATAATAAGACCGGTTGAAGATGCCGATCCTGCCGCGTTCGGGTAAGCGGAGGTAGGTACGCCAGAGGAAATCGTGCTCAAGCTCAGCGGCGCTGGGCTGCTTGAAGCTCGCAGACGTCGCAGCCCTGCGGGTTGATGCCGCTCATGACGTGGCGGATGGCACCATCCTTGCCGGATGCGTCCATGCCCTGGAAGATCAGCAGCAGTGCATAGCGGTCGGAGCCATAGAGAAGTTCTTGCTCGTCGCTCAACTCAGCCGTTTGTTCCCCGAGAAGGGCGTGGTACTTCTTCTTGGATTTATAGAAGGGCTCAATTTTCGTCGGCGTCTTGGTGAGTTTGATGTTGGTATCTGGATGCACGCGGAATTTGTCTGAGTCGATTTTCATGGTTTCCTTGGGGGATCCTTCTTGTTTTGCGGGGGCTCTGGGGGTTTTGGAGGTTGAGAGACCTTTGGTGTCAGGAGATTAAGGTTGCCATTCTTTTGATGCAATTTGGCGTCGTGCGCAAGCGATTTTGCTGCGAAGTTCAGAGCATGCGTCGATCGCGGTTACATCCCAAGGTAATCGAATAAGTGGTTGACAGTCATTTGTTCACAGTCAATGATTGACCGCAGTTTCAGCCACAAAAGAATATCGCTATTCCACGATAGGAGAGCTACACCATGCGTAGATCGGGAATTCTATGTCTCACGCTCGCAGTTGGCGTGTCAATTCATTGCAGTCAGGGCACAGGCGCAGTCAGTGTTGACGCGGCATGTGCGGGAAGCGGTTACGAACGGGGAGGCGCAGCCGGTTGGACGGCTTGCGTCGGGCCAGATCATGAACCTGAATCTGGTGTTGCCGTTGAGCGATCCCGATGGTCTAAAGAGTTTTTTGAGTGAGGTGTATGACCCAAGCAGCGCGTCCTTCCACAAGTTTTTGACGCCGACGGAGTTTACCGCGAAGTTTGGGCCGAGCCAGGCACAGTATGACGCCGTGGTGCAGTTCGCAGTGAGCAGTGGATTCACGGTCACGGGTGGCTCGCGCGATGCGATGGACGTGCAGGTAAGAGGACCGGTTTCCGCTGTGGAGAGCGCGTTCCATATACACCTGAGGACGTATCAACATCCCACGGAGAGCCGGCAATTTTATGCTCCGGATAGCGAGCCCACGACGGATCTGGCGTTCTCGTTGTGGCATGTTTCGGGACTGGATAACTACTCGATTCCACACCGGCTGCTGGAGAGCCGCAGCGACTATGCGGCGGCGCATGGAATCGATGTGAAGGATGTAGTGTCGCATGCGACGACCGGGTCGGGGCCATCGGCTTCGTTCCTCGGCAGCGATATGCGCGCTGCGTACTATGGCACCGGAACGCTTACCGGCGCGGGACAGAACCTCGGATTGTTCGAGTACGAGGGAACGGATCTTGCCGATTTGACGACTTACTACAAGAATGTGGGGCAGACCAATAAAGTGCCGGTGTCGGTGATTTCGACGGATGGAACCAGTACGTCGTGCGTATACACGAAGGCTGGCGGCGACTGCGACGATACGGAGCAGACGCTGGACATGACGCAGGCGCTGGGCATGGCGCCTGGGCTGGCGAGCCTGGTGATGTATGTGGGATCGACCGACACGGCGATCATCGGCGCAATGTCGACGCACAGCCCGCTGCCGACGACCATTGGTTGCTCGTGGGGATGGACGCCGGACGATCCTTCGACGCTGGATCCTTACTTCGAAAAGATGGCCTCGCAGGGACAGAACTTCTTTGCGGCTTCGGGCGATAGCTCGACGTGGTCGAGGAGAAACGAGGCCTGGCCTGCGGACGATGACTACGTTGTCTCGGTTGGCGGAACGGATCTGATTACCGCGAGCGCGGCTGGCCCGTGGAAGTCGGAGACGGCGTGGGTGGATAGCGGCGGCGGCATCTCGCCGGACAAGATCGCGATCCCAGCGTGGCAGAAGCTTTCGGGCGTGATCAATTCGAGCAACAAGGGATCAACGACCTACCGCAATGGGCCGGATGTCTCGGCGAACGCGAACTTCACGTTCTACACCTGCGCGGACCAGAAGGCTTGCCTGGCCAATGAATATGGCGGCACGAGCTTCGCTGCTCCGATGTGGGCGGCGTATATTGCGCTCGTGAATCAGCAGCTGGCTTCGCAGGGTAAGGGGACGATCGGGTTCATCAATCCGACCATCTACGCGCAGAATGTGACGTCGGTGTATGGCACGGACTTCCACGATATTACGAGTGGGAAGTCTGGGAGCTACTCGGCTGTTACCGGATATGACCTGGTGACGGGATGGGGAAGCCCGAACGCTGGCTTGCTCGCGGCACTCGCTCCCTAGACGGATGGTTCCACGATGAGCGGCGGCCCGGGCTATGGTCCGGGCCGCTGCTCGTTTGAGGCGGCCGCCGCGTCGAACTTTGCCAGGCGCTTGCGAATGACGGCGCAGGCTTCGGGATTTTGATCGATGAGGATGGCGTCGCGGCCGTTGCGGAGAGCCGCTTCGCCGGTGGTGCCGGAGCCGGCAAAGAAGTCGAGCACGGTGTCGCCCGGATTGCTGTGGACGCGGACGATGCGTTCCAAAATTCCCAGAGGTTTCTGCGTGGGATAGCCAGTTTTTTCCTTGCCGTTGGTTGGAACGATGGTGTGCCACCAGACGTCGGTGGGGGTCTTGCCGCGCGCGGCCTTCTCGGCGCCGACGAGGCCGGGCGCCATGTAGGGAATGCGGTCGGACGCGTCGAGGTGGAAGGTGTAGTGCTTGGGATCCTTCGCGTACCAGAGGATGTTGTCGTGTTTTGCGGGCCAGCGTTTTGTGGCGCGCGCGCCGTAGTCGTAGGCCCAGATGATCTCGTTCTGGAAGCAGGCGCGGCCGGCGCCGCCGTCGTGGGCGAAGACTTCGTCGAGCATGACCTTGCAGTAGTGGACTTCGCGCGGATCGATGTGGAGGAAGAGGGAACCGGTCGGGGTGAGAACCCGGTGGGCCTCGATCATGCGAGGACGAAGGAAGCCGATGTAGTCGTCGAAGATGTCAGCGTACGTGGGCGTGGAGGCAAGGGCTTCGGTGCGGTAGCGATTGCCGCCGAAGCCGGTGCGGTCGCCGTCGGCATCGCGAACTGTGCGGATGCGGGTGCGCTTCTGCGTGACGCCGGTGTTGAACGGCGGGTCGACGTAGATGAGCTCGACGCTGGCGTCGGGGAGCGCGCGCAGGGCGGTGAGGTTGTCGTCTTGAAGGATGCGGACGGACGAACTGGGCAAGGCGTGGCTCCGGAGTCAAGTCTAGCCTCGATTGCGTTGGATTACCCAACCAGCAGACCTGGGCGCGAGTTTAGTTCGCCGTAGGCCGCTCCGCGGTATCGATGACGAGCGCGTCCACTGGCCCGCGCGTGGCTTCGATGCGCAAGCCGAGCTGCTCCTGCATCGCGGTAAAGAGTGGCGGGCTGGGAGCGTCCGCGGAGGCGACCGGGACGTCGCCGCCGAATTGTGACTCGTCAGGCGCCCAGGTCAAATCGAAGTCATACCGTCCCGAAAGCCCGGTCTTATTGACGACGGGCCGATCGAGCACCGCGCGCTGCAGCAGGGAGGCGAAGTCGCCCATCGTCGCATTGCGCGCCGGCAACACGATGCGCTGCGGGTAGACGGTGCTGATCAGTGCGGGCGGATCGTCAGCAGCGGCAGTGCTTGGCTTGAGCTTCATGCCGCCGCTGGCGAGTTCGAGCTGGTAGATGGAAAAGATCTTTTGCTCGCGATGGAACGTGAGTTTGAAGCGGTCGGACAGGAGATTGCGCAGCATCTTCATCTGCTCGTCGTGCGTTGGACGCACGTCGCCCGGGGTGATGGCGAGGATGTCAAAGTGATCGGAGCCGGCCCAGCCCGGGCCACCGGAGATCTCGTGGGGGTTGAGATCGTATGCCGCCGCAATCAATAAATCCAGCGTGTAATATTTCCCGACGAAACGATGGGTGCCCTGCATGATGAGGTACCGGCCCTTCGTATCGGCGTTCGCGGGGCGGATGGTCGCCGCATCAAACGCATCGAACGTTTGATGAGCAACGGCCGGAACCTGGGGAACGGGGGCGGGGGATTGGGCCATGATTCCGGCGGCGGAAAGAACCAGGGCTGCGAGAAAAAGCGGACGGGTCATAGGGTTGAACCTCCGGCAGACACTCGTATTACAACATCCGTTCGCCAGCGGCTCAAGCAAATCTCCTGCGCCTGCGGACGTATAGTGGAGGGTGGAGTTTAGGAGACGTTGCATGGGCATTACGGAGCACAAGCTGGGCGTGGTGGGCGCGGGAACGATGGGCAATGGCATAGCGCATGTGTTTGCGCGGGCGGGGTTCGACGTGTCGCTGTATGAGATGAGCGAGCGGGCATTGGAGAAAGGGCTGGCGACGATTCGCACCAACCTTGACCGCGAGGCGGCGAAGGGCAAGATCGATCCGGCGGAGGCGCCGAAGATTTTTGCGCGGATTCGCCCGGTGCACCGGCCGCAGGATTTGAGTGGCTGCACGCTGGTGATCGAGGCCGCGACCGAGCGCCTGGTGGTGAAGCAGGAGATCTTTCGCGAGCTGGACGAGCTGCTGGGACCCGACGCGATTTTGGCGACGAATACTTCGTCGATTTCGATTACCAAGCTGGCGGCGGGGACGGGACGGGCTGCGCAGGTGATTGGCATGCACTTCTTCAACCCGGTGCCGGTGATGGCGCTGGTAGAGGTGATTCGCGGGCTGCAGACCTCGGACGCTACCTTTGCGACGGTGCGGGAGTTGGCGCTGTCGGCGGGCAAGACGCCGGTGGAGGTGAACGACGCTGCCGGGTTTGTGAGCAACCGCGTGCTGATGCCGATGATCAACGAGGCGATATTCGCGGTGATGGAGGGCGTGGCTACGGCCGAGGCGGTCGATGAGATCTTTCGCCTCGGCATGGCGCATCCCATGGGACCGCTGACGCTGGCGGACTTCATCGGGCTGGATGTTTGCCTGGATATCATGCGGGTGCTGGAGGACGGGATCGGTGACCCA
The DNA here is from genome assembly GCA_963796535.1 of uncultured Acidobacteriaceae bacterium. Taxonomy (GTDB): domain Bacteria; phylum Acidobacteriota; class Terriglobia; order Terriglobales; family Acidobacteriaceae; genus Granulicella. Next base: position 29,718 of record CAWCMO010000020.1, on the reverse strand, counting down.
AAGTACCGGCCGTGCCCTCTGCTGATTCGGATGGTGGATGCAGGCTGGCTGGGACGTAAGTCCGGGCGCGGGTTTTATCAGTACTAGGAAGTACGAAGTAGGAACGCGGAGGGTGGTTTGGCGGACGAGTTGTATTTTGAGGATTTGCAGCCGGGGATGAAGATTCGCTCCATCCGCAGCTACGAGGTGACGGCGGCGGAGATCAAGGAGTTTGCGGCGAAGTACGATCCGCAGCCGTTTCACCTGGACGAGGCGGCGGCCGAGAAGACGTTCTTCAAGGGCCTGGCGGCGTCGGGGTGGATGACGGCGGCGATTACGATGCGGCTGCGCGTGGAGTCCATGCACGTGGCCGGTGGGATGATTGGCGCAGGCGTGGACGAGATCAAGTTTACGCAGCCGGTGCGGCCGGGGGATTGGCTGCACACCGAAACTGAGATCCTGTCGGCGCGGCGGTCGACCTCGCGGCCGGAGATTGGGGTGGTGAAGTCGGTGACGCTGGTGTTCAACCAGCGGGATGAGTTGGTGATGCGGTCGGTGGTGAACTTCATTGCGCCCTTAAGAGCTTAGTTGTCAGTTCTTAGTTGTCAGTTCACAGTTCCCCCGGGGCAGACCGTTGCTTTTACTGAGAACTGACAACTAAGAACTGAGAACTCGCATTGGTTCCCGGACATTTTAGTCACAGGCGGGGAGAGTATTTTTAAGAAGTGCGAATGACGGTGCTGGCATCGGGGTCGAAGGGCAATGCGACGGTAATCGCCGCAGGCTCTACGCGGATTCTCGTGGATGCGGGGATGTCGTGCCGCGAACTGATGAAGCGGATGGCGCAGGTGGGCGAGGACCCTGCGGAGCTGGACGCGATCCTGATCACGCATGAACACCTGGACCACGTAGCGGGGCTGTCGGTGCTAGCTCGGAGGTTGAAGATTCCGGTGTTCTTTACCGAGTCGACGCACCGCGCGTGGGTACGGATGCTGACGCCGCGCACCACGATGAGCTATGCGAAGTGGCTGGAGACGGTGCAGCGCGAGAAGGAAGCGCGCGCTGACCACGCGCCCGCGCACAAGGCGTTGATGACCGAGGCTGACCCCGATGCCGCGGACGATCCGATGGAGGCCGAGGCTTGCGAGCCTGCCGCAGCCGCGGAAGCCGAGACTTCCAAAGTAAAGGCCGATCCTGCGTTTTTGCCGGCCGTCGAGTACTTCCGCGCCGGGCATGGCTTCTCGATTGGCGAGATTGACGTCAATCCCTTCACCATTCCGCATGACGCTGCCGATCCCTGCGGGTTTGTCTTCCACGCGCGGTCGGAATCGATTCGGATGGCCGTGGCCACGGACCTCGGCTATGTGCCGCCGAACGTCAAGATGGCGCTGCGCGGAGTCGACGTCCTGCTGCTGGAGTCCAACCACGACCTGGAGATGCTCAAGGACGGCCCGTACCCGTGGAGCGTGAAGCAGCGGGTGCTCAGCCGGGTGGGGCACTTGTCCAACGCGGCCTGCGCGGAGTTTCTCCTGCGGGATTACGATGGCGGCGCCCACACGATCGTGCTCGGACACCTGTCCGAGCAGAATAATCTGCCCGAGCTGGCAAGGCTGGCAGCGGAGCAGGCGATTGGCGGGCGGATGAGCCTGCTGGGCAATCGGGTCGTTTTGGCGGCGCAGGATAGCCCGCTGGAGCCCATCTGTTTGTAAACGCATATGTTCAAAGGTGCACAAAGTGCGATCGCTGGCACCCGTTTTCGCACAGGGTAAGAATCGACTAGGATAGTTAAAGCATCCATAGATTCATGGCTACACAAAAATCCCACGCTCGCGAATCTGGTCAAGAAACCTGCAACGATCCGGTTGTGGGAGCGATTTTGTCGGGATGGCGCTACGATATTTCCGGGATTTCACCGGATCTGCGGGTGGACTACGAAGCGCATCTCTACAACTGCGCTCACTGCCGCAAGCGCCAGAGGGTGCATCGCACCTGGGACGTGATGCTGCTGGCGATCACGACGCTTTCGTTCGCCGCGTTTCTACTGGCCGCCGTCGTGATGCACCGGGTGGAGGCGATCAGCCACATCAACAACGTGCAGCATCTGCATCTGCATGACCAGGGCAGCATCTCGTTATTGCGGATTCCCAGCAGCATCTCGATCAGCCTAGAAGCACTGGCCATCGTCGGCGTGCTGATCTCGATGATGTTGTGGACGCTGGTCACGATTACGACCCCGATTCCGAGCATGGTGGCAGCCCTGTTCCGCGAGCGCATCTCGCCGGAGTTGCGTGAGCGCCTGCGCAAGCAGACGGTTTGAGATCGACCAAGACCTAACCTTTTGAATAACTCGCTCCAGACTGATGTTCAATCTCCATCGCCGATCGATGGCTCCGCGATTGATGGCTCCCCGACGGACGCCTTGCGGATGGAAGCCGCTGAACTCGCTGCGCGCCGTGGATCCAGACCTCGCGTGCCGCTCTGGAGGTATCCCGCAACCTATCTGCTGATGGGCATCAACCTCGCTGTCTTTGCGGCGATGTTCCCGCTAGGGCCGGTGATGGGGCTCATCCATCAGCACGCCTGGGGCAGCATCCTTACGGCGCCGTTCGGTGTCGATACCCTGGTTCGCTTTGGCGCCACGGCGTCGGACAAGATCCAGGCAGGGCAGTGGTGGAGGCTGGTCACAGGCGCGTTCGTGCACGTGACCATCCTGCATATTGCGCTGAATATGTGGTGCCTTTGGAACCTCGGGCTATTCGGCGAACCGCTCCTCGGCAAGCGCGGCCTCATCGCGGTGTACCTGCTTACGGGTACGACCGGGATGATGTTTTCTTACGCATGGGGCATCGCGTCGGGGCAATTGGTGCTCGTGGTCGGAGCCTCGGGGGCGGTGTTTGGCATCGCAGGAATCCTGATCGTGCTGCTGTCCAACCGCAGGCTCCAGGTGCCGTGGGAGGAGTTGAAAAGCCTGCGGCGGCAGGTCATCTTCTTCGCCGTTGCTAACCTGGTCATCGGCATGACACCGCAGATGCTGGGCATGGCCTCGCCGGGTCAACTGAAGCTAGTGCACCTGGACCTCAACATGCTCCCCCGGATCGACAACACGGCGCATGTGGGCGGGTTTCTCAGCGGGTTGGCGCTCGGGCTGCCGCTGTTTCCGCGCATGACCTGGGGGCGCGCGAGCTATCGGTCACGCCAGCGGGCGACGTTTCTGTTCGCGACGCTGCTGCTTTGCCTCTTCGGGTATGCGCTTTCAAACTTCGCTCACGGCAGGTCTTAAATCCGTACAAGCTGAAAAAGCCAGGCTGGTTAGCCTGGCTTTTTGCGTACCTGGAAGCTTCTCTTAGCTGATCGAAACAGTCGCGGTTGCTGCGAACTTGCGCACCATGGCGAGCAGGAGCTTGCGGTCGCTCTCGTTGAGATTCGCGGAATACCGCTGAATCTGCGTGAGAAAGCGAATCTCGTCTTCGCTCAGCGTGACGCCGTAGGTCTCTTTCACCGGGTCTTCCGAGAAGAACTGGCTGAGCGGCATGTCGAGCGATGCGGCGATCTTCTGGAGCGTTTCAAGCGAGGGAACCGTGTGGCCGTTCTCTACCCGGGAGAGGTAACAACGCAACAGGCCCGTGCGCTTCTCAATGTCACCTTGCGACATACCGCGCTGCAGACGGAAGTCGCGGATCGTAGCTCCGATGTTGATTGGAGTCGGCTCGGAGCCAGCGAATTGCTCTTCCAGCGTTACTGTTTGCATATTTGCCATTGACGGTAAAGTAACTATACCAAGAGAGCGTGGCAAGGGCTAAGTGCACATTATTGCTGCATTTGTACCATTCAAGATTCGTACCCGACGCGGAACTAACGACCAGTGGTAGCCCAATGGTCGACATACGCTATCCCATGTACATGCCGCCATTTACGTCTAGCGTGTGTCCGGTGATGTAACCGGCGCCTTCGCTGGCCAGGAAAGCCACCGCGGCGGCCACATCGGTGTCGCTGCCATAGCGAGCCAGCGGGATCTGCGCGAGGATGGCGGCCTTCTGTACTTCCTGGAGTTCGTCGGTCATGGCGGTCTGGATGAACCCGGGCGCAACGGCGTTGACCGTGATGTTCCGGCTTGCGAACTCGCGAGCGAGAGATTTGGTCAGGCCAATCAGCCCCGCCTTCGACGCCGCATAGTTGGCCTGGCCGGCTGCGCCTGTTTCGCCGACGACCGAGGTGATGTTGATCACCCGTCCCCAGCGCCCCTTCATCATCGACGAAATGAGCGCCTGGGTGAGCAGGAAGGCGCCGGTAAGGTTGGTGCGCAGCACGTCGTCGAAGTCGGTGAGCTTCATGCGCAGGGTGAGGCCGTCCTTGGTGATGCCGGCGTTGTTGACCAGGATCTCGACCTTGCCGAGGTCAGCCAGCACAGCCTTGGCGCACGCCTTGATCGACTCCTCGCTGGAGACGTCGAGCCCGTAGGTGCGGGCGCTGCCGCCGGCTGCAGTGATCTCGGCGGCGACGGCTTCAAGCTTGTCCGCCGATCGCGCAGCGAGGGCGACGGTGGCGCCGGACTTGGCGAGTTCGAGGGCGCAGGCGCGGCCAATCCCCTGCGATGCTCCGGTAATCAAGGCAATTCTTCCAGATAAATGGTTCAAGGTTTTCTCCGACCTCAGAGTGCTTCAGCTTCGTGTCTAGTTTCCCACGGGCGATCGATTCCGGACAGCGAGATTGGCGAACCAGATCGCTCACCGGCCCACCGAATCACAGGGTGTCGCGCTATTCTTGTGCGAGTTATGAGCGACACGCCGAAGCACGCAGCCGACCACAAGCCCTCTGAGAACACAACCGAAGTCTACGCTATCCATGGAGCCGAGCCCGAAGTCCTGGCCTATGCGATGGCCAAGTACTCACGATCCTCGCTAACCATGCGCGAGTCGCTCACCGAGATCAGCTCGCAGAAGGCCGAGCAGTTCCTCAACACCTTTTACTTCCAGTATGGGCACCGCTCCATCGCGGACCTCGCGCACATCCCCTTTGCGGTGGAGAAGCTGAGCCTGCTGGCGGCCATCGCGCTGGTGGACGAGACGCGCTGGGATGGCCAGGAGCGCTCCACCCGCTACCAGGACTTCCGCCGCTCCGGCTGGTACACCCCGCACCTCGACAGCCACCACCGCGCCGACTACACCAAGGCCATCGAGGCCCTCTTCGCCGCCTACAACGAACTCAGTGCCGGCATGTTCGAGGCGCTCAAGGGGGTAGTCCCGCGCCCCGATGAGATGAAAGAAGATGCCTACGCCCGCACCCTGAAGGCGCGCGCGTTCGATGCAGCGCGCTACCTGCTGCCGCTCGCGACCAACACCTCGCTGGGCCAGATTGTGAACGCACGGACGCTGGAGACCCAAGTCTCGCGGCTGCTCTCGAGCCCCTTCGCCGAGATTCGCGAACTCGGCGAGAAGCTGCGCAACGCCGCCATCGAGCCTGCCTGGAATGTGCTACGCGACAAGCTGGAGGAGCTCGCCGGCGAGGGTGTGGTCAACGCCGAAGCGACCGCCCAGATTCTCAATGATCTGATGCCGCCCGTCCGCACTGCTCCCACGCTGCTGAAACATGCAGAGCCCAACGCCTACCAGATGGCCAGCCGCAAGGACCTTGCCCAGGCCGCTCAGGAGCTGATGAAGGGCGCGGAGATCTACCCGGCGCCCGTCGTGGACCTGCTCGACGACGAAGAGCATCTCGAGGTCGAGCTGGTCACGTCGCTGCTCTATCCCAACTGCCACTACTCCTACCGCCAGCTGCGCGGAGCCGTGGGCGCGCTCGGCGAGGTGCGGCGCAATGAGCTGCTCAAGATTGGCACGGCACACCGCGGAAGGTTCGACGAGCTTCTCCGCGCCTTCCACTCCGGCCACGGATTTCGCTTCGACATCCTCATGGACATCGGCGGCTTCCGCGACATGCATCGCCACCGCCGCTGCGTGCAACTCATCCAGGACTTCACCGACATCCATGGCTACGACGAGCCGGTGTGCCCCGGCCAGCCCACCCTCGTCGAGGCAGGCCTCGAGGTCGCGTATAAAGCCGCGATGGAGTCCACCCACGCCGCCTACCGGGCGCTGCGCGAGAGCAGCGCACACGAGGCCCCACAGGCCGCGCAGTATCTGCTGCCCCTCAGCACCCGCTGCCGCTCCATGTTCAAGATGGACTTCGCCGAGGCGCTGTATATTTCGGAGCTGCGCTCGACTGTGGCCGGCCACTTCAGCTATCGGCGCGTGGCGTGGGAGATGTATCGTGCCATCGCCGTGCGACATCCCGCGCTGGCTGGGCTGTTCCGCATCGAGGACGTGAACGTGCCCGCGGATCTGCTGAAGAGGTAGACTAGCGATTCAAGTTTTCGGTGAGGCACGATGGCCCTTAGACATGGCGTTCAGATACTTGCGGTAGTGATGGTGGGATTAATTGCCGGTCTGATGCTTGGAACCGGAATCGAGCAACATTCATTGCGCGCGCTCACGGCATCGGCATGGGTGACCGAGCATCAAGTAATGGACTCATGGTTTCGCGTGATCATGCCGCCCATTTGGAATGCGACGGCGCTCGTACTGATCCTGGCGGCGGTACTTTCTCGTGGTTCGGCGCGTTGGCTGTTCGGTATCGCTGCAGCATTGTTGATTTTGAGCTTGATTGTCACGGTGCGGGTAGAGGTGCCGATGAACCGGGCAATTCAACAGTGGGATCCCACCGCTCCTCCGGCAAACTGGGCGCAGATACGCGACCGTTGGCTGGCATTCCATCGGCTACGAGCAGCATCGGGTATGGTAGCGTTCCTGATGGCAACCGTAGGCCTGGTGCACGATGCGAAACGCTCACAAGCTCTTTGGGTTGCGTGATTGCTTGGCTTCGGCAAGTTTGAACGGATTGAAGTTGGTGTGGGTGTCGAAGGTGTCGACGTGCTCGGCGCGTTTGAGCCAGTTCACGACGAGGTACGTGACCGGCGTAGCCAGCACCTCATACGCCACCTTCAGCAGGTAGCCCTGCCAGATAATCTGAAACAGCTTGCCCGCGGTGAAGGTGCCAGCGAAGGTAATGATGATGACCAGCGTGGTATCCACCGCCTGTCCCACCACCGTCGAGCCGACCGTCCGCGTCCACAGCCAGCGACCCTTGGTAATCAGCTTGAGTTTGGCCATGGTGTACGAGTTGGCGAACTCTCCTGCCCAGAACGCTGTCAGGCTCGCAATCAGGATGCGCGGCAGGATCCCGAAGACCGTCACGAACGCCTGCTGATGCTTGAACTCCGGATCAGACGGCAGCGCGATCACGATTGCGGAGACAGCATAGAGCAGCGCCGTGCCGAAGAATCCCAGCCAGATGGCGCGGCGCGAGGCGGCGTAGCCATAGATCTCGGTGAAGATGTCTCCGAAAATATAGGTGATGGGGAAGAGCAGCATGGCGCCGGACGTGGAGAAGGCCAGCATGTGCCCGTGAAAGCTGAAAAGCGGTATCCGCACAACCTTCTGCGCCACCAGGTTGGAGACCAGCAGAATGACCACAAAAGTGGTTGTCAGAGCGTCTAGATAGCGAAATCGGCGCATGTGGTGAGTCTACCGTTCCATTGCGGGAATGTGCCCGGAATGTCCACAAGAGTTTTCGCTTTTCTTTTGCTTTTTCGTGCGCGTAGATGCTAGGATCGATTTATTAGATAAATCTAATGATCTGAGCATAATGAACCGCCGAGGAGATGAGAATCGTGGCTGATGACCGCAGCAAGGCAATTGAAACCGCCCTTTCGCAACTGGAAAAGCAATTCGGCAAAGGGTCGGTCATGCGCCTTGGCGCGAAAGAGGCCATTGGTCCGATCCCGGTGATTTCGACGGGTTCGATCTCGTTCGACGCGGCGCTGGGAGTGGGTGGCGTGCCGCGTGGGCGCGTAATCGAAATCTTCGGACCAGAGAGCTCGGGCAAGACCACCATCACGCTGCAGATCATCGCCGAGGCCCAGAAGGCCGGTGGCCTGGCAGCCTTCGTGGATGCCGAGCATGCGCTCGACCCCGCCTATGCCAAGAAGCTGGGCGTGGATATCGACAACCTGCTGATCTCGCAGCCGGACTACGGCGAGCAGGCGCTGGAGATCGTCGAAGCGCTGGTGCGCTCCGGCGCGATTGATGTGTTGGTAGTCGACTCCGTTGCCGCGCTGGTGCCGAAGGCAGAGCTCGATGGCGAGATGGGCGATTCGCACATGGGTTTGCAGGCTCGCCTCATGTCCCAGGCGTTGCGCAAGCTGACCGGGACGGTCTCGAAGTCGCGCACCTGCCTGATCTTTATTAATCAAATACGCGAGAAGATTGGCGTCATGTTCGGCAATCCGGAGACGACGACCGGCGGCAAGGCGCTGAAGTTTTATTCCTCCATGCGTATCGACATTCGCCGCATTGGCGCCGTGAAAGAGGGTGACGTTGTCGTCGGCTCTCGCACCAAGGTCAAGATCGTGAAGAACAAGGTGGCGGCGCCATTCCGCGATGCCGAGTTCGACATTCTCTATGGCGAAGGCATCTCGCGCGAAGGCGACACGCTCGATCTCGCGGTGGCCAATAACATCGTCGACAAGTCCGGCGCCTGGTACAGCTACCAGGGCGAGCGCATCGGGCAGGGTCGCGAAAACGTGCGTGGCTTCCTGAAGGAAAACAAGGACGTCTTCGCACGCATCGATACGGAACTCCGCAAGAAGCTTGGCATCAAGGCACTGACCGATGCGGATATCCCGGAGATTCCAGAGGCAGGTCCGGAGCTCGCGGTCGCCGCAGTGAAGGGTAAGCGCGGCTAACAGTCAAGGCTGCACAGCGAAGACGGACGACGTGAGCAGGCGCAGGCTTGGTAAGATGGTGGGGTTTCGGAGACTTCCATGAATCGCACCCTGACTTGCTGTACCTTTCTGTGCCTTGAACTCGGCGTCGCTTTATTTTCCCCCGCTCCCGCGCATGGCCTGGACAATGGCGTAGCGCGCACGCCGCCGATGGGCTGGAACAGCTGGAACAAGTTTGCCTGCAAGGATGTGAACGAGACGGTGGTGCGAGCCCAGGCCGACGCCATGGTTTCGACCGGCATGAAGGACGCGGGCTACGAGTTCATCGTCATCGATGACTGCTGGCAGGTGGGCCGCGACGCTGCGGGCAACATTCTCACCGACCCGCAGAAATATCCCTCCGGCATCAAGGCGCTGGCCGACTACGTGCACAGCAAGGGACTGAAGTTCGGCATCTACACGGACGCTGGAACGAAGACCTGCGCAGGGCGCCCGGGCAGCATCGGCCACGAGTATCAGGACGCACGGCAGTATGCGGAATGGGGCGTCGACTACCTCAAGGAAGATTGGTGCAACACGCTGCCCGGACAGAGCAGCGAGGCCTCGTACACGCTGATGCGCGATGCGCTCGCCGCGACGGGCAGGCCGATTGTCTTCAGCATCTGCGAGTGGGGCTCGACCAAGCCCTGGCTGTGGGCCGGCCCCATCGGGAATATGTGGCGCTCGACAGGCGACATCCAGGACTGCTGGGACTGCAAGAAGAAGTGGGGAGGCAATGGCGTGCTCCAGATCATCGACCTCATGGGTCCCCTCTACAGCTATGCCGGTCCCGGCCATTGGAACGACGCCGATATGCTCGAGGTGGGAAATGGCGGCATGACGACGGCGGAGTACCGCGCGCACTTCAGCATGTGGGCGCTGTTCGCCGCGCCGCTGATCGCGGGCAACGACATGGCGCACATGACGCCGGAGATCGGCGAGATCCTGCTGAACAAGGATGTCATCGCGGTCGATCAGGATCCAATGGGAATCCAGGGGCGTCTCGTGCACAAGGATGGCGACCTTGAAGTCTGGTCCAAGCAGCTTGCCGATGGCGGCCGCGCGGTGGTGCTGCTCAATCGCAGCGACAAGCCTGCGAAGATCGCTGCGGATTGGCGCGACCTTGGGTACCCTGCGACGCTGCCGGCCAGCGTGCGCGATCTGTGGGCGCATAAGGACCTCGCGCGGCAGACGGGAAGCTTCTCCGCCGACGTCCCGTCCAACGCTGCGGTCATGGTGCGGGTCACACCGTAGCGCCGGTTGCGCGAGAATAACGAGATGGGGTTGCCACTGACGCGCGCGGACCGGGAGTGGATCGAAGAGCGCGCGCTGGCGGCTGGATTCGACCTGGCGGGTATGGCTGCCGTGCCGCAGCCGTCGAGCGCTCCCGCCTCCGAGGACGATCGACGCTACGCCCAATGGATCGACGCCGGTTACGCCGGCGAGATGGACTATCTGAAGCGGACGGATGACGCGGGCGAATATCTTCGCGGGGATCTGCGCCGCTCCATGCCGTGGGCGCGCTCGGTCATTGTGTGTGCGGTCAACTACAACGCTGCGGCTCCGAAGTCGATCGATCCAGCCGACTCGAAGGCCGGATGGATCGCGCGCTATGCGTGGAGCGGGCGTGAGGAATCGGGTTCGGCCAGCGACTATCACGATGTGCTGCTGCACCGGCTCCGCGTGCTCGAGACGGAGTTCAAAGAGCGCTTCGGCGCGGACGCTTTGGCGCGCTGCTATGTGGATACCGGGCCGCTGGTGGAGCGAGCCTACGCGACGCTCGCAGGCGTTGGTTGGGTCGGCAGGAACACCTGCGTGCTCAATCAGCAGCAGGGATCGTGGCTGCTGCTCGGCGTCATCGTGACGTCTCTTGAACTCGAGCCGGAGGCATGGAGCGTGCCTGCGGCCGATCGCTGCGGCAGCTGCACACGCTGCATCGACGCGTGCCCTACGGACGCGCTGCTTGATCCCGACGCCACCGGCGTTCGTCAAATGGATGCCGCGCGCTGCATCGCGTATCTCACCATCGAGAAGAAGGGAAGCATCACCGAGGAGCTGCGACCGCTCATGGGCCGGCAAGTCTTTGGCTGCGACATCTGCCAAGACGTCTGTCCCTGGAACCGTCGCGCACCCGTCGCCGCCTCAACCCTTCTTCCAGCGCGGCAGGAGTTGATCAATCCCGCGCTGCAGTGGCTCGCGGGGATGGACGGGCCAACATTCAATCGCATCTTTCGTGGTTCGCCGCTCGAGCGCACCCGGAGCAAGCGAATCCTGCGCAACGTGGCGATTGCGATGGGAAACAGTGGCGAGCGAGAGTTTCTCCCCCAGCTTGACGCGTGGATTGCGGGCGACGATGCGGTCCTCGCCGAAGCCGCAGCCTGGGCCGCCGGTCGTCTGCGCGAGAACTCTTCTGGTTCGCACGCATGATTTGTCGACAATTTGAAAAACCGCGCCGCGTGGCAAAGTAAACTGGAGACATGTCGTTTGAGAAACTCAGCATTGCTCCTGACGCAGCCAGGAAGCTCGTGAAGGGAACGGATTCCAGCGCCGAGAGCCGCGCGTCGCGAACCTCTGCATCAACGATTCCGGCGGGCGAGGAGAAGGTCGAGCCCAACCTGGTTGCCGATCCGGCCGTGCCTGTCGCCGCGAGCGGAACCCTGCAGCAGATCGTCGCGCTCGCCCACTACATGACCAAGACCGAGGTGCATACCTACGCCTTCAGCGTGGCGGCGCAGGTCATCCTGTCACTGTTTCCGTTTATTGTGCTTCTGCTCACGCTCGCGCAGCGCGTCTTTCATTCGCCCAGAATGGTCGATGTCGTCGTCCAGATGATGACCAACTTTCTACCCTGCAATCAGGACTTCGTGATGCGCAATATGAAGATCCTCGCTGTCGCGCATACGCAGACCAGAATCTTTTCGGTCGTGATGTTGCTGATCACGACGACCGGGGTTTTCCTGCCACTGGAGGTTGCGCTCAATAGCGTCTGGGGTGTGCGAAAAAATCGGAATTACATTCACAATCAACTCGTCTCACTGGCCCTCGCGACCGGTGTTGGCATGCTGGCGATGGCGTCCGTCGCGCTCAGCACTGCCCAGGCATCGGTCCTCGGCTTCCTCTTTTTCGGCCACACCAGCAATGTCGTATTCACTTTTCTGACGGCCAGTTTTCTCAAGATCTGCGGTGGCGTGGCCAGCATTGGGCTCTTCTTCCTGATCTACTGGGGACTTCCCAACCGCAAGATCCCCGCGCGCGCCGTTCTGCCAACGGCCATCATCATGGGCATACTGTGGGATGTCTCCAAATACCTCTACATTCTCACGCTGCCGCACCTGGACCTTCGCTCGGTCTACGGGCCGTTCGAGGTCTCGGTAGGCCTGATGCTCTGGGCGTTTCTCAGTGGCCTGCTTCTGCTAGCGGGGGCCTACGTCTCTGCGACTCGACAGGCCTTGCGTGAAGCCCGAGCAGATGACTTGGAACGCGAGCGCGAAGAAGCTGCCAGCGCCTAGGGCTTAGCGTGGAACGACTTCACGACGATGTCGTTAGCATGGCCGCCGGAGGGCAGCATCGTGAAGAGGGTGGGGCCTTCCTTGCTCTGCATGCGGATGACGGCAACGTCGGCAGAACCTGAATCGGCCGCAAGCAGCAGGTGCTCGTCGGCGGAGAAAGCGATCGTGTCCGGATGGACGCCCGTGTGCACGCTGGCCACCACGCGCCCATCGTCAATGCTGTACATCGCGGCAGAGTCGGCGCCAAAGTTCGTGACCCACAGGCTGGAGTTGTCGGCGCTGATGACACCGTTGGTGGGCTTGGTGCCGATGGGATAGGTGCCCAGCACTTCGTTGGTCCACGTCGAAATCTCAGAGATGCTGTCGGAGCCAAAGTTGATCGAGAAGACCTCATTCCCATTGGGCTGCGCAGCGAGGTGGACCGGCGTCTCGCCCACATCCAGAAAGGTCAGCAGCTGATCGTGCTGCAGCGACGCGTCCTGTTTGCCGCGCCAAGAGTCCGGCGACGCGGCTAGCCAAACCACCATCACTTTGTGCGTGGACGAGCATGCCACAAAGGCCTTTGCGCCTGAGGTTGGCTCGTTCGTGGAATTCGCCACGACCGCGATATCCGTTGCGCCAGCGCATCCTGAATAGGCCTCACGCAACTGCAGAGGATGCGCTGTCGAGTCGGTGATGGAGTAGATCGAAAGGCTACCGGCGATGCGGTTGCTGACGACCACCGTGCGATTGTCCGGCGATACCTTTGCCACGCCGGGCCCCTCGCCCGTCGAGGCCACTCCAACCTGGCGGCGTTTGTCCAGATCGAGCACGCTCACTGTATTCGATCCCGAGTTCGCAACATATCCGCGCTTGCCGTCCGGAGCAATGGCGATGAAGTACGGTGTGCGCTGTACGCCGATGGTCGCCGCAACACGGTTGGTTGTCGCATCGATTACGGAGACGGAGTCGCTGCCGGTATTCACCGCATAGACTTCGTCGCGAACCGGGTTTACCGCGAGGCCGGAAGGCTGCCGCCCGACCTGGAGCACCCTATCCTGGCGCAGGTAAACCAGGTCAAGCACGGTGACGGTGTTGCTTGTGCCATTGGAGACGTAAGCGAACTCGTGATAGCTCGCCGGATAACTCGGGAAGCGATCGCGCCCGCAGCCCGCCAATATCAGGGGCAGCAGGAGCACAAGCGAGTGAGCAGGCGTCGGCTTGCGATGAGCGACAGCGCGTGGTGCAGGCTTCATCCCCGGCTCTTGTGCCATTGCGCGACCAGCCATGCGATGTATCCAAACTGAAATAGCCACACGACGACATAGGCGTAGACGAGATGGCGTTCCGAAAGTGTGTGGAAGGGGATCATCGCGCCTCCGAGGGAGCAGCGCCGAATCCGCCGCTCAGGCCTGGTTCATCGCCGAGGAAGCCCAGCGCGTGGGCATTGGACAGGCGTTGCCGCCGGCGCTCAATCGCATAACGCATGCCGATAAGGAAGCCTCCCCACATCGCCCATGCCAGCATGTTCCAGAGAACAGCAGGCACCATGCTCGGATCGATGCCGGAGTTGTCGCCGCCACCAAATACCGCGGAGGGATGCTGCGTGCGCCACCAGCGGATGGACATAAAACAAATTGGCACGTCGATGGCAGCGAAGATTGCCAGCACCGCCGAGATGACTGCCGTCTGTCCTGTAGCGGAGAAACGCCGCACCAGCAGGTAGCTGACGTAGAGCAGCCACAGCAGCAGGTAGGTTGTCATGCGGGCGTCCCACGCCCACCAGATTCCCCAGGCCGCGCGGCCCCAGAGCATGCCGGTTGCCAGGCCGACGCTCGCGTAGAGCACGGTGATTTCGGCGCTGGCCAGGGCGAAGGCGTCGGCTGCTGCTGCACGCTCGACATTGCGGCTGCGCCAGTACAGGTAGAGAAACGACGCGCCGCAGTTCAGATACGGAAATACGAAACTTAGGATCGTATGCGGCAGGTGATAGAAGAAGACGCGGTAGAGGTTGCCCATCGTCGCTTCCTTGGGCGCGACCATGGCCGCGTAAAAACCATAGGCCATCACGACCAGGGTAAGACCGAAGTACGCCAGTGCCCACTTCGGCATTGTTCCGGGAGATTTTCGAATGTTAGTCACCATCGATGATTTTAGCTCTTAGTTGGACTACGCGGACGGGCCCGTGCAACGTTCGGCCCTAATCCGCGCTAAGAATAGTCTGGAACAAAAGCACGCAGGCTGTTGTGAAGACAATCACATAGGCGACTAAAACTTTGATCCATAATATTGGCTCAAACTCGCCGGTAAGCACGGCCGTGGTTGCCTGGATCATCGCCAGCAGCGCCGGCATGGAGATGGGCAGCAGCACCAACGGCAGCAGCGTCTCGCGGTTGCGGGAACGCAGGCTGAGCGCGGCGAAGAATGTCCCATTGACTACCAGCGCCCACGTCCCCAGGGGCAGGATAATCAGCAGCTTCCACGTCTCCCCCAAAGGATGCAGGTTATAGAAGACCGTAAAGATGGGCGCCAACACTACCTCGACTGCCATCACAAACAGAAAGTTCGCCAGCGCTTTGCCGACGAACAATGCCGAGGCCGGCGCCGCCGACAGCCGATGCGCGTCCAGCACATTGTTGTGGGTTTCGCGCGCCCACGACTGGTTCAGCGCCGTCATCGCCGCAAACAGCACCGCGACGCACAGCAGTCCGCCACTGATCTGCCGCGTCATCGTCGGATAAGACGCGGGGTCAAACGCCATCGCCAACACCACCACCACCAGCAGCGCAAAGAACAGCATGCCGTTGATGGAGTCCTTGGTGCGCCACTCCAGCCGCAAATCCTTGCGCAGATGCGTGAGGACGTGTTGCGCGTAGTTCATGCCTGTCCTCCAGTTGGAGCCTTGGTCAAATCGGCGAGCGTCGCCTGCGTAGCGCGCAGATAATCCGCAGGCGCAAGAAAAATCTGCAGGCCGCGCTGCCCGGCCGAGATGGAGATCACCTCAAACAGCTCAATCGTCTCATCCGCAAAAGCAGGGAAGGGCTTCTTTGCAGCGAGCACTGTAACGCCGCCGCGAATATATCCGGTCAGCGGCTCGACATCCTTCAGCGACGCCAGCTCCACCTTGCGCGTGCCCGCAACCGCGGCCAACTTCTTCAGATCGAGCTCAGCATCTCCCGGCACCACCGCAAACAAATGCTCGCCATCGTGCGTGCGCGTCACCAGCGTCTTGAAGACCTGCTCCGGCGGCAGGCCGATCTTCCGCGCCACCGAGATCGCCGTAAGATCGTCTGGATCCACCTCATACGTGCGCAGCTCATACGAAATCCCGAGCGCATCCAGCTGCCGCGCCGCGTTCGTCTTACTCGGATGTGCGGTCTTGGCAGGGCTCATCGCGGCGTCTCGACGAGCGACACCAGCCGCCCCGCGCTCAGGGTCAGTGTGCTCTGCGCCAGGGGCCGTGCTAGCTCGGCCTGGTGGGTGGTCAGCAGCAGCGTGCGCGCCAGGCCACTGCGAGAAGGCTGCGCCCCATAAGCCAGCAGCCGCGTAATCATGCTCTGCGCCGAGCCAACGTCAAGGTTCGAAAACGGTTCGTCCAGCAGCAGCAAGTCCGGCTCCGACAGCAGCACCCGCGCCAGTGACGCCCTCTGCCGCATGCCCTGCGAGTACTCTCCCACGCGACGCTCGTTCGCCGGATCCAGCCCAACCTCGATCAGCGCCCCGGCGGCCTTTTCCTGCAGCACTCTGCGCGCCACACCTTCAGCATGCAGGCTCCCAAAGTAGGTGAGGTTTTCAATCCCCGTCAGCTCGTCATACAGCATCGTCGAGTGGCTCATGTACGCGATGACGCCGCGCTGGTCCCGAGGCGGCTCGCCAAAGATCGACACCGTCCCGTAGCTTGGCGACTGCAATCCCGCGATCACCTTCAGCAGGGTAGACTTGCCCGCGCCATTCTCACCCAGCATCACAACGCTCGATCCGGCGGGCAAGGACACGGTGATTTCGCGGAGCGCAACGAAGCTGCCGTACAGCCGCGAGACCCGGTTCAGCGCCACTGCCGGCACCGCGGGCGTCACTGTGTTTTCAATCGTTTCGGCTCGGAATTGGTTCATCGTCGGCATAATCTTTCTGTGAGTATAGAACCCCGGCGCAACCTCCCATGTGATCACCGTCGCAGCGGACCTGGCGATCCTGTTGTGGAAACTCAGGTTGCAAACGCCCAGAATTGGTGATAAACCTTAAACATTCCTCTCGCTTCGGCGGGTCGGATTTCATGCAGAGTGGTTGAGGGACGAGCCCTACGACGCCACGACAACCGGACAGAACACAGTACCGGTGTCAACTCTCTCCTGGACGGCGAAAGCCGCAGGGTACATGAGATTCGGTGGATGCAGACCCGTATCTGAGCCTGACGTCCACGAACCTCCGTACCGAGACCCCCAGACAAGAGAGCAGGCTTCCAAGGACCATCACCCTTCGACCATCGGAGTCGATTCATGGTGTCTTCCTGTACGCAGTACGAGCTACGCTGCGCCGAATGCGGCAAGGGCTTTGGCAACAGGCCGCTGTCCGGGTGCCCGGACTGCCTTGCGCCCCTAGAAGTCCAGTACGAGCTGGAGTCTGTTCGCGGTCGCTTTACGCGCGAGACCATCGCCGCTGGCCCCGCCAACATCTGGCGCTATAAAGAACTTCTCCCCATCCCTGAGGGCTTTCTGCCCGACCTGCCCGTCGGCTTTACCCCGCTGGTTCGCGCGAAGAATCTCGGCAAGCGCATTGGCGTCGACAATCTCTACATCAAGAATGATGCCGTCTGCTTCCCGACGCTCAGCTTCAAGGATCGCGTCGTCGCGGTCGCCCTGGCCAACGCGCAAGGCTTCGGATTCACCACTGTCGGCTGCTCGTCGACAGGGAACCTTGCGAATTCTACGGCTGCCCAAGCGGCGCGCCTCGGCCTCAAGGCCTGCATTCTCGTTCCCGCCGATCTCGAGTACGCCGAAGATCCTCAACACCCAGGTCTACGGTGCGCGCCTCGTCCGCATCGACGGCAACTACGACCACGTCAATCGCCTCTGCACGCTGATTGCGGACGAGTACAACTGGGGCTTCGTCAACGTGAACCTCCGCCCCTACTACGCCGAGGGTTCGAAGACCGTCGGCTACGAGATCGCCGAGCAGCTCGGCTGGCGCCTGCCCGACAACATCGTCTGCCCCATGGCCGGCGGCTCGCTCATCCGCAAAATCCGCAAGGCCTTCAAGGAACTGATCGCGCTCGGCCTCGTCGAGCCGAAAGAAGTCCGCTTCTTCGGCGCCCAGGCCACCGGCTGCTCGCCCATCGCGCACGCCGTCAAGCAGGGTTGGGATTACATTGAGCCGCAGCGCCCCAACACCATCGCTCGCTCGCTGGCTATTGGCAATCCCGCCGACGGTCCCGCGGCCGCGAAGATGATCCAGGAGACCGGCGGCTGGGCCGAGGACGTTTCGGACGTCGAACTCGTCGCCGGCATCCAGGAACTCGCCGAGGATGAAGGCATCTTCACCGAGACTGCCGGCGGCGTCACCACCGCTGTCACCGCGCGGCTCTACTCGCAGGGCCGCATCACCCGCGACCAGCTTACGGTTTCGTGCATCACCGGCAATGGCCTCAAGACGACCGACGCGCTCGAAGGCTGCTTTGCTACCGAGCGCGCCGTCAAGCCAAAGCTCGCCGCCTTCGACGAGTACATTCGCGCCGTCGACGGCCGGCTGATCAGCGACGTCGCACTGGCAGGAGGTGTGCGTTGAGCGTAAAGATTGTCCTCCCCACCGCCCTCGCCCGCCACACCGACGGCCAGAAGTCCTTCGACTCCGAAGCCGCAAACCTGCCCGGCCTGCTCGCCGAGTTCGACACCAAGTTCCCCGCGCTCGCACAGAATGTAAAAGACGAAAACGGCAAGCTCCGTCGCTTCGTCAATGTCTACGTCAACGACGAAGACATCCGCTTTCTCGGCGGCGACACCCATCCCTTCGAAGACGGCGACGAAATCATGCTAATCCCCTCCATAGCCGGCGGGTCGTCCTGCGCGGAAGGCGAGTAGCGCTTCGCACCAGACATTCTCGAGATTAGGCTGACGAAACCCGCTAACGGTTTGCTATGATTCTGCGCATGTGGCGAACCGTGCTGGTCCTCGCTGGGTGCTCGGTGTTTCTCGCTGGCTGCGGCGCAGGGTCTTCCGGCTGCAACCTCACAGAGAACCTTGCAGTGAGCCCGGCCTCAGCAACCGCAGACCACTCTTCAGCCTCTCCGGGCAACCAGGTTCACTTCACCGCCTTTGTCTCCCCGTCGGCCCCGTCGGGATGCCCAATTCCAGAGTGGGTAGCGCAGGCCACTCCCGTCTGGACCAATCCTGAGCCGCTGGAGATCTCCATCAGCAGCGCGCAGAGCATCAATAATGGCCTAGCCACCTGCCTTGCCGCCACCAGCGGTCCAGTGACGCTTACGGCGACTGTCCCCGACCCGGGCGCGACGCCGATCACCAAAACGGCCACCCTCACCTGTCAGTAAGCGTCAGCTAACCACGATACGCATCCAGCCGCCGGCAGGCCTCCGCCAGCTCATCGTCTTTCTTCGCAAAGCAGAACCGCAGCAGGTTCTCCCCCGGGTTCACGCCCTTGGCATCCGCCCCGAAAAATGCTGACCCCGCCACCGCCGCGATCCCGGCATCCTCCAGCAACCGCCGCGCCTTCTGCTTCGCGTCCGCACCAGGAATGCGGCTCGAGTCCGCCAGCACGTAGTACGCCCCCGTGGGAATCGACGGCGTCAGTCCCGCCCGCGTCAGCGCCGCGCAGATCACGTCGCGCTTGGCCTGGTATTCCTCCGTCAGCCCGTCATAGAAGCTCTGCGGCAACTGCAACAGCCCCGCCGCCGCGCCATGTTGCAGCGGGGAAGGCGCGCACACATAGAGCAGGTCGTGGAAGTACGCAATGGCCGGCAGCCAGCGCTCGCTTGCCGCAAGATATCCCAGCCGCCATCCCGTCACCGAGAACGTCTTCGAGAATCCGGAGATCGTAATCGTGCGCCCAGCCATTCCTGGCAGCGTGGCGATGCTGATATGTTGCTCGCCGTCGTAGATAAAGTACTCGTACATCTCATCGGTAAAGACGAAGAGGTCGAACTCGATCGCCACCGCAGCCAGCGCCTCGAGTTCAGCGTTCGAAAATACTTTTCCCGAAGGATTCGACGGGCTGTTGATGATGATCGCCCGTGTCCGCGGCGTGATCGCGGCGCGCAGCCGATCTGCATCCAACGCGAACGTCGCCCCCTCCAGCGGCACCACGACGGGAACAACTTTCATCATCTTCAACGTGCTCACGTGGTAGCCATAAAACGGCTCCAGCACCACGCACTCATCGCCCGCATTCAGCAGCGCCAGCAGTGCAGCATGCATCGCGCCGGTAGCGCCGCTCGTCACCAGGACCTGCGTGTGTGGGTTCACCGAAAGCTTGTTGAAGTTCTCAAACTTCCGCGCAATTTCCTCGCGGAGCGGAGCGATGCCGTCCATGCGCGTATAGATATTGTGCCCGGAACGAATGGCGCTGATGGCAGCTTCGACCACCGGAAGCGGCGGGTCAGTATCGCACACACCCTGCGCCATGTTAATGCCATCCACCTCCGCACAGGCGACGGTCATGGCGCGAATCTCTGACTGGACAAAATGCGGTGCCAGTTCGCTGAGACGAAGATTGCCGGCGGGAGCGAGCGTAGTGGGCATAGGAGAGGCGCACTGGATGCGTGCGCCTCTTATCCTAACGAACTTATCGGTGCGCGTGAAGCATCAAAGGCCGCGCTAAATTACGTGGAGTAACCAGAGAATTACAACGATCAGAAGAATCGTGCCGAGCCCACCAGCTGGATAGTAGCCCCAGTTGCGCGAGTACGGATAACTCGGAAATGCGCCAAAAACGAGAACCAGCAGGATGATGATGACAATGAGCACGCCGTGCCTCCAGAAAAATTTGCCTTACCTCTACGTAGATGCTCTTTCGATTGTTTGTGTTATCCAGATGCCATACCGGAAAGAATTTAGACAGCCAAGCAACGCGCAAACGGGCAAACGGCTCCTACGGTGGGTTGTGATTAAATTGCTTTCCCATCTCTCTCAGTAAGGCGGCTCTCTCATGTTCCTAATCCTGGCAGTTGTCCTCGTCCTCCTTTGGCTCGGCGGATTTTTCATGTTCCACGTAAGCAGCTTCCTCATCCACATCCTTCTGATCTTTGCAGTCATCTCACTGGTCATGCACTTTGTGTCCGGCGGACGGAATGCTGCCTAGCGGAAATGCGCGTTCGTAGCTTCAAAAGAAGAAAGCCGAACCTAATAAGGTTCGGCTTTTTTGAGTGGCTGTAGTAAGGCGCTACTGATGCGCGATATTCTCTGCGGGCGTAGGCGGAGGAATTGGCAACGCTGGCGCCTGAGCGAGCGCGACAGGTGTCTCTTCCGCCAGCTTCAAGGGTCGACTGACCAGCGCAATCTCCAGCACCTCATCCATCTGCTCCACCCAATTGAGCTTCATCTCGTTCTTGATGAGATCCGGAAGGTCCGCGAGGTCTCGCTTATTCTCAGCAGGAAGAATGGCCTCGCGAATTCCTGCGCGATGCGCTGCAAGCAGCTTCTCCTTGAGCCCGCCAATGGGCAGCACCTTGCCGCGCAACGTGATCTCGCCGGTCATGGCAATGTCGCGCCGCACTTCGATCTTGGTCAGCGCGCTTGCCAACGCCGTGGCCAGTGTGATGCCTGCGGACGGGCCATCCTTGGGAATCGCGCCCTCGGGAACATGCACGTGGATATCGACGTTGCGATAGAAGTCGCGCGGCAGCCCCAGGGAATGCGAGCGCGAGCGAATGTACGTCAATGCGGCCTGTGCGGACTCCTGCATCACGTCGCCGAGTTGCCCAGTCGCCGTCATCTTGCCCTTGCCGTCCAGCACCTGCACTTCGGTCTGCAGAATCGATCCGCCCATCTCTGTCCAGGCGAGCCCTGTGACCAGGCCGATCTCAGACTTCTCCTGCACCTGCGAGTCGCGATATTTCGCAATGCCCAGCAGCGTGCTCAAGCGACTCCGCTGTCACGGTCTCGATATGCTTGTCGTCGCCCACGACCTTGCGCGCGACCTTGCGGCAGATGTTGCCAATCTCGCGCTCCAGGTTGCGCACTCCGGCTTCCCGCGTGTACGAGCGAATGATCTCGCGAAGCGCATCGTCGCTGAAGCTGATCTGCGTGGCCGTCAGTCCGGTCGCCTCAATCTGCTTACGCACAAGATATTGCTTCGCGATTTCGAGCTTCTCAAGCTCCGTGTAGCCCGTCAGCCGCAGTATCTCCATCCGGTCCTGCAGCGGCCCCGGAATCGTGTGCAGCACATTCGCGGTAGCCACAAACAGCACCTGCGAAAGGTCATACTCGACGTCAAGATAGTGATCCTGGAACGTGTGGTTCTGCTCAGGATCCAAAACCTCCAGCAGCGCGGACGCGGGATCGCCGCGGAAGTCCGAAGCCATTTTGTCGATCTCATCCAGCATGATCACCGGGTTCTTCGTTCCGGCCTTCTTCATCGACTGGATGATCTGCCCCGGCAGCGCGCCAATATAAGTCCGGCGATGGCCGCGGATCTCCGCCTCATCGCGCACGCCGCCCAGGCTCATGCGCACAAACTTGCGGCCAGTGGCCTTGGCAATCGACATACCCAGCGACGTCTTGCCCACGCCCGGCGGCCCAACGAAGCAGAGGATCGAGCCCTTCGGATTCTTTACCAGCTGGCGCACCGCAAGGAACTCCAGGATGCGGTCCTTGATCTTCTCCAGGCCGTAGTGATCTTCGTTCAACACTTGCTCCGCGTTTTCGATGGAGCGAATCTCCTTGGAGCGCTTCTTCCACGGCACGGCAAGCAGCCAGTCCAGATAATTTCTCGAAACCGTCGACTCAGCCGACATCGGCGGCATCGCCTCAAGCTTCTTCAGCTCCTGCATGGCCTTTTCCTGCACCTCTTTGGTCATGCCGGCTTCTTCAATCTTCTTCTTGAGCTCGTCGAACTCGCTCTTCTCCCCGCGGCCCAGCTCCTTCTGGATGGCCTTGATCTTCTCGTTGAGGTAGTACTCTTTCTGCGCGCGCTCCATCTGCCGCTTCACCCGCGACTGGATGGTGCGGTCCATGTTCAGCTTCTCAATGGCTATGTCGAGCGTGTCCGCGATGCGCGACAGCCGTACCTCGGGATCGAACACCTCGAGCAGCTGCTGCTTCTCTTCGATTGCCAGCGGAAGATTTGCCGCAATCACATCCGCAAGCTTGGCCGGCTCATCCATGCGCAGCGCTGCCGTCGCTTCCTGGTTCAGCGACTGCTGCAGCTTGCCGTACTGCTCAAACAACTGGTGCACCCGCGCCACCAGTTGCTCGGTCGCGGCCGTCGTTTGCAACTCCGCATTCGAGGTCTTCACCGTCGCAACGAAGAACCCGTCGTCGTCATTAATCTCGCTCGCGCGGGCCCGCTCTACGCCCTCCACCAACACCTTGATGTTGCCATCGGGCATGCGCACCGATTGCACGATGTTGCCGATCACGCCAACCGTGTAAATGTCGTCCGGCGTCGGCTCATCCACTGAGGCGTCGTGCTGCGTCGCCAGGAAGATGCGGCGGTCGCCATTGAGGGCCTCTTCCAGCGCGCGGACGCTCGATTCGCGCCCCACCACGAAGGGGGTCATCATGTGCGGGAAGATGACCATCTCGCGGATGGGCATCATCGGGAGCTTGCGCATAGCGCCGTTCAGGATGTCGCGTTCGTCGTTTGTCATATGCCTCCTGATTAGACGTGCTTTGCGCAGGAACGATGCGCGGCATGCTTGAACGGAATTGTACGCGCTTGGCCCTGGGCGAAGTGAAGCGAGTTTTCATCCCACCGAAGCGGGAAGTAGCTTAAAGGTAAAACGGACAGCCGAGGCCGTCCGTTGCCTGTGCAAAAGCTGGTCATAATTGACCAGCTCTCTAAAGGATCTAGCCAGCCTTCTCCAAAACCACTGGCAGCAGGATCTCGCGCGTACGCACCATCTCGTCGGTGATCACAAGTTCCTTCACCTTCTTGTTGCCCGGCACGTGATACATCAGGTCGAGCATTAACTCTTCCAGAATCATGCGCAGACCACGCGCACCCACCTTGCGATGCAAGGCTTCGCGCGCAATCTCGCTGGCGGCCTCGTCGGTCCAGGTGACCTTCACGCCCTCGAAGTCAAACAGCCGGGCGTACTGCTTCAGAATCGCGTTGCGCGGACGTGTGAGAATGTCGATCAGCGCGGCTTCGTCCAGTTCGTCCAGAATTCCCAGCACGGGAAGCCGGCCGACGAACTCTGGGATCAGGCCATACTTCAGCAGATCCTGTGGCTCGGCCTGGCGCAGCAACTCGGAATCACGCTGCGCCCGGATCGGGGTCACGATGTCTCCGTCTTCCACCACCTCGCCGATAGCCTTGAAGCCCAGCGCCTTCTTCCCGATGCGCCGCCCAATGACCTTTTCCAGTCCAACAAACGCGCCACCGCAGATAAATAGGATGTTCGTCGTGTCGACGATGGTGAACTCCTGGTGCGGATGCTTGCGTCCACCCTGCGGCGGAACGTTGGCGATCGTGCCCTCGAGCAGCTTCAGCAGCGCCTGCTGCACGCCCTCGCCCGACACATCGCGGGTGATCGAAGGATTCTCGTCCTTGCGCCCAATCTTGTCGATCTCGTCGATATAAATGATGCCCTGCTGCGCGCGCGCCACATCCCCATCCGCAGCCTGCAGAAGCTTCAGAATAATGTTCTCAACGTCTTCGCCGACATAGCCGGCCTCGGTCAGCGTCGTCGCGTCAACAATTGCGAACGGCACATCGAGCATCTTCGCCAGCGTCTGCGCCAGCAGCGTCTTGCCCGAACCCGTCGGGCCCACCAGCAAAATGTTCGACTTCTGCATCTCTACATCATTGCCGCGCGTTTTATTCATCTGAATGCGCTTGTAATGGTTGTAGACTGCGACGGCCAGCTTCTTCTTGGTCTGGTCCTGGCCGATCACATACTCGTCCAGAAACGCCTTCACCTCGGCTGGCTTGGGCAGGTGTGCTGGAGCCGCACCGGCCTGCGCTTCACCCTTGTCGTCTTCGAGAATGGAGTTGCACACCGCCACGCACTCATCGCAGATGTACGCGCGAGGATAGTCGGACGGGGAAGAGATGAGCTTGGCAACGGCGTCCTGTGATTTATGGCAAAACGAACAACGGAGGGACTCCTCCGCGCCACGTGAGGTCTTCATAGACAGGGTGCACTCCTTCGCGCCCACAGAACCCAGCAGGCGTCACCAACGAAACTTAGTTTACACCTGAGAACATCGCCGCAGCGACTATTGCAGGAACACAAGATGTGCAACTCGATTCCCGGTACCAAATTGGATCACCGGTCGCGACTTTTCTTGCACAACAAGAACAAAACTGCCTCATCCCCTGCAAAACTCTGCACGAAATGAGGCTGTTTCGCTAACTATTTGATGCTGCTATGTGACTAAAGTTTCTATGTCGTGCGGGGACGATCAATGATGTCATCGATGATCCCGTACTCCTTGGCCTGTGGTGCGGTCATGATGAAGTCCCGCTCCACATCCCGCTCAATGCGATCCAGCGGCTGACCGGTGCTCTGGCTCATCAGCTTGTTGGTGAGCTCGCGAATACGAAGAATCTCGCGCGCGTGGATGTCGATGTCGGTGGCCTGTCCGCCGAGTCCGCCCATCGACGGCTGGTGAATCAGGATGCGCGAGTTGGGCAACGTGAACCGCTTGCCCTTCTTGCCCGCCATCAACAGGAATGCGCCCATCGACGCCGCCTGCCCGATGCAGAACGTCACCACATCGTTCTTGATGTACTGCATCGTGTCGTAGATCGCCAGGCCGGCCGAGATCGATCCGCCGGGTGAGTTGATGTATAGCTGAATGTCCTTCTCCGGGTCTTCGCCCGAGAGAAAGAGCATCTGCGCGATGATCAGATTGGCGACGTTGTCGTCAATCGGCGTGCCGAGAAAGATGATGTTGTCGCGCAGCAGACGGCTGTAAATGTCGTACGAGCGTTCGCCCCTGCTCGTCTGCTCGAGCACCATCGGTATAAGTCCCATAGCTCTTTTCCTTTGCGTCTAGTCGTGCGTGAGGTTAGGGGTTAACGTCGGGAGCTCTATCGTTCAGTCCAGCTTAGCTCGCCAGCTTGTCGAAAAGCACGGTCCCCGTCTTTTCCCGGCGCATCTGTTCCCGGATCCGGTCCAGCGATCCGTCCTCGGACAGCCGCTTGCGCAGCGCATCCACGGGCTCACGCGACTGCAGCGAGAGCATCAGCAGCTCGCGTTCCATGTCCTCGTCCGTCACGGCGAGGTTCTCGCGCTCGGCCACCTTGTCCAGGATCAGCGAGACCTTTACCTCGTTGACGGCCTGGTCGCGCTGAGCCCCGCGCAGCCGCTCGAAGTCGAGCCCCCGCATCTGCTCCGAGGTCATGCCCTGCTGTGCGAGCGCACGCAGACCACGCTCCAGCCGCGCATCGATCTGCGCCTGCACAAACGTCTCGGGAACAGGGAACTGATACTTCGCCACCAGTTCCTCCAGCATAATGTCGCGAGCCCGCGCCTCCAGCGCTTCCTTCTTGCGGTCCGCCAGGCGCTCGCGCAGCTTCGTCTCGAAGTCATTCCAATCCGAGTACGGTCCGAGCTGTTTCGCGAACTCCTCATCGCGCTCCGGGAAGGTCTTCCTCTTGATGGCCTTTACCGTGACATCGTAGCTGACCGTCTTGCCCGCAAGACGCTCATCGCCGAACTCTGCCGGATACGTCGCCTCAAACGCCAGCTCCTGCCCAACCTTGGCACCGCGCAACGCCTCGTTGAACGCCTGCAGCGTGTTCTTGCCGCCAATCTCAATGAGTACATCCTCGCCGCTAATCTGCTGGCTAGGATCCTTGTCCTCAAGACCTTCCTCGCCAACCACTTGTGCGAGATCCTGAATCTTGCCCTTGAACTCAATCTCAGCCCAGTCGCCATCAGTTAGCGGACGATCCTCTTCAACCGGCTCGACTGTTGCGTGGTGATCGAGCACGTTGGCCAGCTCAGCCTCGAACTCGCCCTCTTCCAGCGCCGCGTTTGGACGCTCAACCTTCACCGCGTCGTAGCCGTCAATATTGATCTCCGGCAGCACCTCAAAGGTCGCCTTGAACTTCAGCGGCGCGCCATCGGCCAGCAGCAACTCCGAGATCTGCGGCTGCGAGACCGGCTGGACCTTCTGCTCCTCGAGCGCCTTGCGGAAGCGTTCGCTCACCAGCGACTCCAGCACCTCCTGTCGAACTTCCTTGGCGAAGCGAGACTTGATCAGCGACGGCGGAACCTTGCCCGCGCGGAAGCCCGGAATGCGCGCCAGCTTGGTGTAGCGCTTGGTCACCTGCTGGAACGCCTTGCTCACGTCCTCGGCTGAGGCTTCCACCTCGATCGAGCGCGTCAGCTCAGGGTTCAGCGTGGGGGCGGGAGCGTGGGTATGCTCGTGACCTGCATGGTCATGGCCGGCATGATCGTGACCTGCATGCTCGTCACTGCCGAGGTCATGGACTTCAACATCATGATCCTGCAGCGAGCTTGCGGTTGCGCTCGGGGTAACGTTGTCGTCCTGAAGATCAAGGGAACTGCCTGTGGGTGTATCTGTGGTGGGGGTCAAATGAGTTGCCTTCCGAAGGTTTTGGCGGGGTGTCTGATTGTGATGTTGATGCCGAGAGCGCAGTCGGCGCTCCAGCAATCAACCACGCAGTTCGCCAACCCTAAGAATACGAGTGTGTAGCGCGAGGGTCAAACGTAGCGGTCACAATCTAGGCCTGCATTCCGAATGCAGCCTCAGGATTGCCAGCCCCGTTGCACGATCATGCAGAAAATCAGCTACGGCGTGACCGTTGAGGTGCCTAGTTGGGAGATCTCGATCCGCACCTTCCAGCGCAGCGTCGCTCCCGGTGCCAGCATGATCATACCCGCGTTCTCCGGGCTATCCCATTCCGGTCCAAATGGATCGTCCAGGTTGGTATTGGGCCCGATCGAGACCCATGCCTTGTCCCCTGGTGCGATCACGCGCAGGCTCGTAATGTCAGGGGTCAACGGAATCACGCTCAGCCGGTAATTGAAAGAAGGATCACTAATCTCAGCTACCGGTCCACTGGCCACGCCCGACATAAGGCTGGTGTACGTTTCTCCCAGGGGGCTCAAACCTAGCTTCGTTCCGCCTGACTTGGAGAAATCGCCGTCCTTGCCCGCTACGCTGACCATGCGTCCGGTCGGCTTGCCCGATTGCTTGTTGACTTCCATGATCGTCTGCGAAGGCACACTGAGCAGAGAATTGGCGCGGTCGCCACTGGGAATCGCGAAGAAGGGATGCCATCCCACCCCGAAGGGCGCCGGCTGCTGCCCGGTATTCTGTGCCGTCACCGTCAAATCAAGGTCGTGCGCCGTCAACTGAGCTTCAACCGTTACATCAATGGTCGATAGCCAATTGCCTGAAAAGTCACCCGCATGAAACACCGCGGTAACGGATTGGCCATCCGGCAGAACATCGCTCTTCACCGAGTCCGCGGCGCGGTTCAGCAGCAGCCCCTCGACGGACATGCTGCTCCCGGCGTTCTCGGCCGGAAAGCTCAGCCTCTTGCCATTCCAGTTGGTCGACAGCATCCCCTGGGTACTCGTGGAGGTCCCCGAAAGTCTCTGCGCCCACGGCAGAAGCACCGCGCCGCCAAGGGTTGTGCTCGCAGAACCATTGGCATCATCGTCCTGCCCGTTAAGAGTTTCAGCAGCGCTCGCCAGCATGGGCGAAACCAGCAGCGGCACCTCTCCATGCCCGGGAATCAGCGCCGTCACCTGAAACACATTCATGCCGCGGCCAGGCAGAAACGTCGCAGAGATGAGTTCGATCCCCTTTCCAATCGATGTCGCACTGCGGCTGAGCCGGATGGGATCCTGCCCACCTGGCCCCGTCGGCAAAACCTCCGGTGGAGGCTGTGGATTCACCCTGGTCTTCAGCTTCTCGAGGTTTCCGTGCCCACGTTCGTAGGCCGCACTCAGAAGCACCACGCTTAGCAATCCAACCAGGCTCGGCGTCAGCCAACCCCGCGTGGAATAGTGCCGGCCCTCCGCTGATGTTGTCCGTTGCCCTGTCTTTGGTCGTCCCAGCTTCATCTTCCTTCAATCTCCAGGCCCTGTTCTCTACCGCAGGGCCCAATCGCGCTCCCGTGCTGGGAGCCAAGGCAACAACCGCGCCGATCAAACCCCAAAACTCATCCAACTTCCGAGAGCTAAACTTCTGAGAGCGGTGTCGCCGACGATCGGCGAAACTTCCCAGATGGAAGAGACGTTCCTGCACGCCAATAGGATGGCTCAACCCTTATACGCCTGAACACTACCAACGTTATCATCGACAGACCGTAGCAAAACATTTACCCGGTTCTAAGGAAGACTCCTCGTGCGCCCCCAGCGGCCAGTCCCAAAACATCCCCTCCCCATTCTCAGCCAGCTTCAGCAGAACATCGCGGACTGCACCCGTTGTCCCCGACTCGTCACCTACATTCGCGGCATCGGCGAGACGCGCCGCAAATCCTATCGCGACCAGGAGTACTGGGCCAAACCCGTTCCCGGATTCGGCGATCCCAACGCGCGCATCCTCATCATGGGCCTCGCGCCCGGTGCTCATGGAGCCAACCGCACCGGCCGCCCCTTTACCGGCGACGGCTCCGGCGACTTCATGTACCCAGTCCTCCACGAGCTCGGCCTCGCCAGCAAACCAGCCGCCACCAGCCGCGACGACGGCCTCAAGCTGCGCAAGATCTGGATCGGTTCCGTCGTCCGCTGCGCTCCCCCTGGCGACAAGCCCACCCCGCAGGAAATCCGCAACTGCTCGCCGCATCTCACCTCCGAAATCGCCTCTCTCCCAAAGGTCCGTGTTGTCGTCTGCCTCGGCAAGATCGCCTGGGACGGCTACCTCGCGCATCTGCTCAACGAAGGCGTCATCGAACGCCGCTCCGCCTACACCTTCCGCCACGGAGCCGAGTACCTCCTGCCCAACAACATCACCCTCCTCGGCAGCTACCATCCATCCCTGCGCAACACGAACACCGGTCGTCTAAACCGGCCGATGTTCGCCCGCGTCTTCCTCCGTGCCCTCGAATGCTGTGGCCTTGCTTGACCCATCGCTGTATATTTCCAGTTGTAAACCGCAGATTCCGCACGCCCCCGTGCATACTTCGCTTAACTACAACCTGCGGCGCGGTGTGCGAATCATATAGCCTGAACAGAAGATTACGAGCAGTTTGACCACATAGAACGGAGGACATATGCGTCATAAGGAATTTTGGATTGCCCTGGGAGTGGGTGCCGCCATCGGAGGCGTTGCGGCCCTG
>CAWCMO010000019.1:0-67425 GCA_963796535.1 uncultured Acidobacteriaceae bacterium | reverse complement strand
CCACCAATCCGGGTGCCCCAGGTCCCGCTTTTGGGACCTGGGTTCGCAGGGAACCCCGCTACGGCAGCGGTAGCCTCGCCGCAATCTCAGGTTCCGCGTCCACATCCAGCGGCAACGCGCCGCTCTCCTTCAGATTCTTCTCCGCTACCGCCGCCTGGATCTCGCTGTTCACTTCCGCCCCCAGCAGCAGCATCAGCCCGGTGATATAAAACCACGTCAGCAGAATAATCACTCCGCCAAGCGATCCATACGTCAGCGAGAAGCTGTCAAAGAAGTGCAGATAGATCCGCAGCCCCAGCGAGCAGATCACCCACCCGGAGATGCCAGTCACCGCCCCTGGCGTCACCCAGTGCCAACACTTCACCTTCAGATCGGGAGCAAAATAATAGATCGTGCTGAACTGTAGCAACAGCAGGGAACTGGCCAGCGTCCACTGCACGATATGAATCACCAGCGCCGTGCCGAACGCCAGCCGAGGATGCCATATCTTCAAATACATCAACCGCGCAGCCAAGTCTCCGCCCAGCAGCGCCGCCAGGGTCGCCGTCACCATCACCGACAGCAACATCGTCACCAAAATCGCCTGCCCGCGCGCCATCCAGTACGGTCGAGACTCCCGCACCTTGTAAACCGTATTCATCCCGTCCTGGATCGACGCGAATCCCACCGAAGCCGACCAGATCGCCGCCACCAGGCCAATGGTGATCTTCCCCTTCGTCGCGTGTTCCGCAGTCTGGTTGAACGTATCGATGACCATCGTGTACGCGCCACCCGGCACCACTAGCGCCAGGTAGTGCAACAACTTGTCGAAAATATGCGACGCCTGCCGTGCCGCCAACCCAAGGATCGCGCTCGCCGATACCAGCGTCGGAAACAGCGCGAACAAAAAGTAATACCCCATCTCTGCCGCCCGAGACAGCAGATTGTCGTTCAGCATCGCACGGAACGTCCGCTTCCACACCAGCTTGGCGCTCGCCCCCTGGAAGTCCCACAAGTTATGCAGAGGCGATCGCGACACGAACTCCCAGATCTGCTGAGCCAGCGGGTCGATCGCGGTTAGCCTGTGGTCGGTCGAACGCATGGCAGAATTTCCTTCGTCGCTCACTCAGATGCCTTCAACCGCTCCCCCGTCACCACACCACCCAAACCTCGTCATCTCGACCGGAGCGAACCGGAGTGGAGGGACGCCTGTATTCCGCCTTGGTCGTTGCTTGTTCTCCTCTCTCCACGCCCCAGGATGTAGTCGTTGTAAAGCCGCTAAACCCTCCGCCCCCCACTTCTCATCTGGAACGCCATCGACTCCAGCGCCCGCTCCGGATTTCCCTCCGGAACCTCCACCCCCATCTTCGCCGACATCTGCCTCACCATCTGGTACGCGATCGTCGCCCGCGTCTGCATCGGCAAGTCCAGCATCCGTGAGAAGAACGTCTCAATCACCATCAAATCCTGCGCGCTCAACTTCGCCACCGCGTCGGCAGGGAACATCGCTCGCACCGGCTGTCCCCACGGCAACACCGTCTCCTGCCCCGCAGGCGTCTCGCTGAATCCCACCGGAGCCACCAGCGTAGTGCTCGTCTGGTACAGCACTGACGCCTCATCCAGCCGCTCATGCACCACCATCGTTCCCGCCGCCAGGTCACCCAGCCGCTGACTGCGCTGGTTGCACAGCATCGTAATCAAGCCCACCAGGTAGAACCCGGGCAGATAATCCACCACCCGCAACAGGTTCCTCGCCAGCGCCTCAAACAGCGTAATCTGCCGCCCCGAATCCTTGATCACCCGAATCTTCATCACCCGCTTACCCGGCGTCTGCCCCTGCCAATAAGCCTCAAACAAAGCAAAGTATCCCCAAGCCACCGCGAAGTTAATAAACACCACGAACGCAAGAAACCATTTGCCCGCAGTGCTCAATGCGTTCCCATTCCCTGTCGTAGCCGCCGCCGCCGAGATCGCCACCATCGCCAATATCTCCGCAACAAAAAACGCGAAGAGTATCAACGAATCCAGCAGCACCGCGACAAACCGGCTCCCCACACCCGCTACACTGTACTCCAGCCCCACCTGCTCCGGCGTGTCGATCGTATGCGTCTCAGCCCGCCCCGCAAACGCCTCATCCGTGAAGTTCCTTTGCTCAAAACTCGACATGACAGCGAACCTCCGGCACTAACCACTAACCACTAACCACTAACCACTACCCACTACTCACTACTCACTACCCACTACTCACTACCCACTACTCACTAGTCCCTATGCTGACCAATCTCTGGATCGATACTCGCAAGAATAACTGGAACCGCCTCGACGCGCTCGTCCATCAAGTCGAATCCAGCGGCGTCAAGTCGCTTCCCCCCGCCGACCTCCGCGATCTAGGCATCCTCTACCGCCAGGCCGCCGCCGATCTCTCCGCCGTCCGCGCTGACCATTCGTCGCAAGCTCTAGCCCAATACCTCAACCGCCTCGTCTCCCGAGCCCACAACTACGTCTACTCCGGCCACCGCATCTCCTTCGCCAGCCTCTGGCAGTTCTTCGCCCACGGCTACCCGCGCCTCCTCCGCCGCCTGTCCGGCTACCTCCTCGCGGCCACGCTCATCAGCGTCTCCGCCGGCCTCCTTGGAGCCCTCATCGTCATGCTCCGCCCAGACTTCGGCGTCATGTTCCTAGGAGCCGACAAAGTCGCCGCTCTCGACCAGCACAAGATGTGGACCGACAGCGTCCTCAGCGTAAAACCGCAAGCCGCCTCCGGCATCATGACCAACAACATCACGGTCTGCTTCCTCACCTTCGCCGGCGGCATCACCGCAGGCCTCTTCACCCTCTACTCGCTCTTCAACAACGGCCTCATGCTCGGCGCGATCGCCGTCACCTGCCGCCAGCACCACATGGCCCTCAGCCTCTGGAGTTTCGTAGCCGCCCACGGCGCCCTCGAAATCCCCAGCATCCTGATCTCCGGAGCCGCCGGCCTCCGCTTAGCCGCCGGCATCCTCTTCCCCGGAATGCTCCGCCGCCGAGCCGCCCTGGCCCAAGCCGGCCTCGAAGCCGTCCAGCTAGTCTCTGCCACGATCCCCCTCCTCATCATCGCCGGCACGCTAGAAGCCTTCCTCTCCCCAACCCACGCCCCCATAGCCCTGAAGTTCGCAGTAGGCGCCGCCCTCTTCACGGCCCTAACCCTGTGGCTAACCGAAGGCGGAAGGAAGATCGTTCAGGGCGTGTGATAGAGGAGGTTTACCTTTTAAGGGCCGGTGAGTTCCGTTTTCACGTCGATAGAGCGCAACTTCAACTCCTCATCAAAGTGAAATGCGTAGAGCACGGTCTCCTCGATGATAAAGTTGCCTCCTCTGACGCCCCTCACGACGGAATAAACGCTTCGAGACGGTGCGTCAAAACTGAATTCCATCTTCCGCCTTTTGAGAGACTCTTCGACCATGCTAAGTGGGCTTCCAATGGGCAATTCTGAACGAAGACTATGTTCCAGAGCAACGGAATCAACCCGATGCCTGTTGTAGAAATAATCGGCGATCTGCCCCAGCAGAATCACTGCCGTTACGGCGGCGATCGCAGAAATGACTCCCCATTTCAGTATTCGCGATAATTTCACAACAACCCCTCCGCTTTTATCTCTAAATACTTACTCACCGCCCGCATCCCCACCTCCGCCGCAGTAGTCTCGACAATCAACACCCCCTGCCGCTCCAACTGCGCGACCGTCTCCCGCCGCCGCTCCAACATCTCCTGCGCCGCAGCCGAGTGAAACATCTCATCCTTGGTCTTAGGCTCGCGCGCCGCCAACTCCTCCAGCTCCGGATGCTTCAACAGCACCAACACGACCAGATGTCTCCGCACGAGTTCACTAGCAGCAACCACCAGCTCCGGTTTCCCCACGCTATCGACCAGCTCCGTAATCCAAACAATCAGCCCCCGCCGCCGCTGCGCCGACTTCAACCGAGCCACCGCATTCAAATGATCCGCCTCGGCCGCCTCCGATCTTGTCTGGCTCAACAAATCAATCAGCAGCCGCACATGCGCCGACCCATTCCCCGGCGGCAGCAACTGCTGCACCTCCCGCCCATACGCCAGCATCGCAAACTTATCCCCCGACCCCTGGATCACCTGCGCCAGCATCGTAGCCGCCGTAGCCGCCTGGTCCAACTGCGTCACCGTCAACACATGCGCCGCCTCGCGCTCCGCTTCCGTTTCCGCAAATTTCTCCACCCCACCCCGCCGCAACTCAAACGCGGTCCTCGACAGCCGGCCCGCATCCAGCAGCATCCAAACCTGCTGCGACCGCTCCACCGTAAACTGCCGCGTCACCAGCCTCCCGCGCCGCGCCGTAGCCGTCCACGAAATCTTCCGTAACTCATCCCCCGGCTGATAATCCCGCAGACTCTCAAACTCCCGCCCCACCCCGCGCAGCTGCAACTTCCGCTTCTCCAACTCAATCTGCCGAGCTCGCAGCAAATAAAACTGCGTCTTCTCCCGGCTATCCTCATGCGCCGGAAACACCCGCACCCGCTGCTGCCGTCCCGCGCCAGCGTCGTCCAAGCCCGCCACAACTCCGGGTGCCCCATGTCCGGATTCTCGGACGTGGGTTTCCACCGAGACTCCTTTCCCCACCTCCACCACAGGCTCCGCAGCCGCCCACCGCTCCACCAACCGCAGCGCCCCGCGATACCGCAGATACACCCGCCCCAACCCAAAGTCCCCACGCTCCCGCGGATAAATCGTAGACAAGCTCACCGCATCCTCACGCGGAAACGCCTCCACTCTTTGCACAACCGGCACAGCCACCAGCGCTGAATGCAGATCATCCACCATCCGCACATCCAGCACCGCATCCGCATCCACCCGCACACTCAGCTCCACCCGAGTAGCCGTCCCCAACTGCGGCGAATCCAAAAACGTCCGCGTCACCAGAAACTCTTCAGGGCGGGGAAGCATCACCGCATCCACCACCACCAGCAACGCAACCAACGCATCCCACCCCAGCATGAAATAAATCTGCCGAGCATGAAAGAACGCCGGCACGGCCATCAGCAACCCCGCCGCAAACAACCCCATCGCCAACGGCGTAAGCCCAAAATCAAGCCTTCGCACGATACCGCTGTACCATCGCCCGGCCTTCCCCAGCGGCTTAGCCCGTCCCGTCGCGGATTGTGGAATCAATGTCTGCATAGAATTAAGCGATGGGTGACGAGCCGCCACGTTCTTACTACTCACTACTCACTAACCACTACTTACTGCCCCATCACTTCGGCACCTGCGTAGCCGCCAGCACATCCCGCACCACCCGATCCGCATCCAGCCCTTCCAACTCCGCCTCCGGCCGCAACACCAGCCGATGCCGCAACACCGGCAGCGCCGCCTCCTTCACATCATCCGGAATCACAAAGTCCCGCTGCTCGCGCGCAGCAAACGCCTTCGCCACCAGCAACAATCCAGTGCTCGCCCGAGGACTAGCCCCCAGCGCAATCGTCGGCCAAGCCCGCGTCCGCCGAACCACCGCCAGCAAATAATCAAAGATCGCCGGCTCCACGCGAACAGCACGCACTTCTCTCCGCGCCGCCGCCAGCAACTCAAACGGAACCGTCTCCACCGCCGTCTCGGCCAACCCCGCACCATCCAGCGCCGCATGATGCCGCTCCAGCACCAGCCGCTCCTCCGCCACATCCGGATACTCCATCCGAATCTTCAGCAGAAACCGATCCAGCTGCGCCTCGGGCAGCGGATACGTCCCCTCAAACTCCACCGGATTCTGCGTAGCAAACACAGTAAAGAAATCATCCAGCACATGCCGCTCGCCATCCGCCGTCACCTGCCGCTCTTCCATCGACTCCAGCAGCGCCGCCTGCGTCCGTGGCGGCATCCGATTGATCTCATCGGTCAGCAAAAACTGCGTGAACACCGGCCCCTTATGAAAGCTGAACTCCCCCGTCTTTGGAGAGAACACGCTAGTCCCCAAAATATCCGCCGGCATCATGTCCGGCGTACCCGACACGCGCCGAAACTCCAGCCCCAAAAACCGCGCCAGCGTCTTCACCGCCAGCGTCTTCGCCACACCCGGCACGCCCTCAATCAGCGCATGTCCGCCGCACAGCATCGTCAGCAGCGCCTGCGCAATTACCTCCTGCTGCCCGGCAATCACGCGCCCAATCTGCTCCTGCCCGCGCGCGAACAACTCATTCGCCGCCGCCACTCCCAAACTCTCTTCGCTCACTCGCTCTCCTCTTCCATCACTACCCGTTACTCACTACTCACTACACACTACTCACTACTGGCGCCAAACTCTCCCGCACTCTCTTCGCATCCTCGCTCAAAGCGCGCACCAGCGCCAGCGCGCTCCCCATAGAAATCGCCTCATGCTGCGCCCGCCCCGCCTCTTGCAGATGCTCACTCACCAGCCCCCAATCCCCACCCAGCCGCACCCGCAGCGCCTCGGCAATCGCCTCCGGCCCTTCCTCAATCGTCGCCTGCGCCACTCCCGCCTCGCGCACCAACACTCTTAGCAATCTACGCTTGGCCGCCTCGGTAGCCGCGCTACTCGCCGCAGCCTTCTCGTACAAATCGCCCATCGACGTAGCAAACTCCACCGGCGAGCTCCGCGGCAACCGCACCGGAGCCCGCACCGGCCCGCGCCTCCGACTGAAGCTCACCACCAGCAGCACAAACAGCAGCGCGGCCTGCAACGCCAGCCATCGCAACGGCAGCCCCTTCGCCGCATCCCAAATCGTCTTCGCAATCCCATGCAGCGACTCGTCAAACACCACCTCGCGCCCCGACCCCACACTCGCCAGCAGCAATTTCAAATCCGCATCGTTCTTCAGCTCCGCATTCTCCAACGGTCCCGCCGACGCCCACCAGATCGCCTCACCCTTCCCCACCGCAAACCGCACCACCACCGCCTCAATCCCACACCGCTGCTCCACCTCAAACTTAGCCCCGTCGCTCGACCACTGCGCACCCTCTACCATCTCCACGTTCCCCGCACGCGCCAACTCACCCGGCCCCTCCGGCGTCGTCATGCAGAGCTTGGGCTGCAATAGCCCCGGCGCCTTGGTCGCACCACCCGGCAGCAAATCCGCTCCGCTAGGCCCCGTCGCCAGCACGCGCCCACCGCGCTTCAGAAACCGCTCCACCTCTATGCCGCAGCCTCGGCAGCTCCGTCTGGTCATACGCTGGAGCAGCCAGCACCAGCGTCGTGCGCCCCGCCTGCGCATCGTCCATCCCGTCATTGAACTCCGCCAGCGGACGGTTCCCCTGCGACGTCTTCCATCCCAGCCGCTGCAGCACCAGGAACGCCGCCTTCGCCCCCTGCGGTCCATTGTTCGTAGTCGTCGGTCGTGGATCGTCCGGGTTCTGCGCAGGCCTCACCACCGCCATCGCCACAATCAGCGCCAGCATCGTGCC
The DNA here is from genome assembly GCA_963796535.1 of uncultured Acidobacteriaceae bacterium. Taxonomy (GTDB): domain Bacteria; phylum Acidobacteriota; class Terriglobia; order Terriglobales; family Acidobacteriaceae; genus Granulicella. The sequence goes on along the minus strand of CAWCMO010000019.1, from coordinate 60,024 downwards.
GCCCACGCCCCACAGCAGCTTCTTATCGCTAATCCCCGTGCGCCCGCTCAAGCCGCTCCACCTTCCCCAACCGCTAGCGCCCGCACCGCGCTCATTTGCCGCGCGCTCCGCCGCCCCCGAAGCCAGCGACTCATACAGCTCCCGCGCCTCGGCATACTCCTCCGCGCGACCTTCGCGCAGCCCATACCACACGCGCTCAAACATCCGCGTCAGCTCCCGCAACCCCCGCTGCTGCCCCGACCCCGGCTTCAGCAGCCGCACATACTCCCTCGGCGTTCGCGTTGGATTATGTCGCCACGCCCGCCTCGACTCCAGCGACACAATCGCCGCCCAGTACAAACAATGCACCGCCTCCCGCCACTCTCCGTGCTCCGCAAACTCCTCCGCCTGCGTCGCCCACGCCGTAGCCTCGCGGTCCCACGCTGTCGTCGCAACCGCTGCGCCAGCCAGCGAAATCCGCAACCGCTGTCGCTGTAAATTACGCATCACGAAGAACACCAGCCCCGCCGCCGCTCCCAGACAAAGCGTCCAGATCACCACCGGCCCCAGCCACGGAGCAGCCGCCCCCGCCCGCGCAATCCCGCCCAGCATCCGCGCCAGCCACGCTCCAAAGAATCCCGTCACCTGGTCCCACCACGTCACCGAAACCTTCCGCTGAAACTCCGGCAACGCCAATACCGCGTCCGTCTCTTTCCGCGCCCGTGCAAACTCCGGCTGCGCGTCCTGCGCATCCCCAAGCTCACTCTCCATCCCCTTCAACCGCGCCGCTGAATCCCGCAACAACTCCCCACGCTTGCCCGCGTCCACCCCTCTACTCTTGTCCAGCGCGTCCCGCAGCCAATCCCAATGCACCGTGTAGCCGCCCTGCTTTGGATCCCCCACCCGCAGATCATCCCCCACAACCTTGGCATCACAAGCCGCTCCGCCCGACGCCACGCAGCCCGCAACCACCCCCTGTAGTCGCACCACCTCCCCGCGCACGTCCGTCGCCGACGCGTTCTTCAGCGCACCCCACGCCGGATGCGCCGCGGCGACCAGCACCACCGCCGCACTCATCGCCACGCTCAACCTAGGGCAGCGTCTCATCATCTGTCCGCGCTTGAACGCTCTGCTCCATCGGTGCAGCGGCAATCGCTTCCGTCCGAATCGGCTCAGCCGAAACCGAACCCACCGCAACCGGCACAGCCAACGGCGGCCCCATCAGCATCACCAGGTCGAACGCCTCTTTGCGCACCCGCTGATCGAAATACAACAGCGACAACCCAATCATCAGCACCGGCTGCACCAGCGCATGCCCCACAAAACCCACCAGCAGCATCACGATCTCCGACCCCACCGCCTTCCCGCCGCGCATCACCGTGAACATCACAAAAATCATCAGCGGCATCTGCAGTAGGCTCGCCGCATAATTCAACGCTCCCGCCAGCAACAGCAGCACAAAAACCTTCCCCTTCGCCCCAGCCGTGAGCACCTTGCTCCGCGCCATCGACGCCCGCACCGTCAGCCCTTCAATCACCGTCGCCTGCACCGCCAACGAGTTCCGCAAGTACAGAATGAACCCTGCCGGCACTCCGCCCGCGATCCCCAGGAAGATCAGCACGCCTCCAAGAATCTTCAGCCCGGGAATCTTCGTCGCCATCAGAACGAACCCCAAACCCATCGCGATCGCCGCGATCCACATTCCGCTGCCCGCCTGCCATATCCCGACCCCGAGATACCGGTACCACCGCCCAATCGTCGCCTTCAGGCTCTCCCCGATCGTCGTCGTCTTTCCCAGGTACACCTCGCTCAGCGCAAACACCGTAGCCGCCTGCGTCACCACGAACACCAGCAGGTACAACAAACTCACCACCACGAGTGCCGCCACCACCCCCGCGCCAAGCGTCGCCAGGTAGTTTGGAGCGAAAGGATTTCCAGCAACCCCCACCGGCGGCCTTCTTCCGTTCAACGTCCCAGCCATCCCCGCCAGATGCATCGGCGCCAACTGCGCCGCGCTGATCGCCGTTTGCAGTAACGCCGCGACCGCCCCAAGGCCGGCAAACAGCCAGAATCGCGACCGGTACACCGAGAAGGTGCGGTCCAGTAACTCGCCCAGCGACAGCGGCCGCATCGCATACACCGCGGCCATCGGCTCACCCGCCCGCGCGGGCACGCCCATCGGCACCCCAACCGGCGTCGGCGACTCCCAATCCTGTGGCGTCATCTCCCCATTCTCCTCTGCATCCGCAGGTCAGCCTCCACCCGCGCCGCCAGACTTCTCTCTGTACCGATTTGGGGAAGAATAGCACCATCCACGTCCCCGCCCATCCGCGCCCCGGCCCTACGCTTCACACGATTGTTAAACAGACGCAGCTATAATCCACCGCAGCAAACCAAACGCACCAACCCTTTCTCCGACAACCAATCCAACCTTCGCCCCAGGCGATTCAACCAGTCGCCTGTTTCTCCGGAGCGCCGTCATTCGACAGCGCTTCCCTTTAAACGTATCCACTGTGGTTCTTTCCCGCAGGCCGCTCCCTCATGCATGGTGGAAACACCCGTTTCTGCTCGGGACTGTTTACCTTCCACGCTCAACGGGCTGTAACCTCCCGAGTTATTTGTGGATTGCAGGTTTTGAGATGGTATTCTTGGCGCGTTACCTCAATTTTTTACCCGATCGTTTCATCTGCGGAAGTTGTGCCGAGTTGTTGAATCTATTATGGGTAGCAGTTTGGCCATCGTCCGGTTTGGGGTGCACGCGCCCACTCCTTCCGACCCCAACCTTCTACCGATCCGGGGAACCTGCTTGTTCTTTGCTCTATCGGCCCTTGTTGGAGGAATGATGACTGTCTCGCTGCGCGAAGCTCACTCGAGCAAGCTCCGACTCTCGCTCGCGGCAGTACGCTCCACGTTTCTCCTGCTGATCCTGACCACCCTCGCCCTCTGCGGCGCGTCGTCCGCCCTCGCCCAGGGCCTCTCCCCCGGCGGCGCCATCATCTTCCCTTCCGTCGATGTCGGCAGCACCGGCGGTTATTCTCAGCAGTTCAGCGGTCCCACGGACGGAACTCCTGTCTCCATCAAAAGCGTCACCGCGGTCACCTATGGCGCTTCCGGCGGCGACTTCACTGTCACCTCGTCCACCTGCACCGGCACCATTACCTACCCCGTCCCCTGCGACGTCAATCTCGCGTTTACACCCAAGGCGATCGGCCTTCGCCTGGGCGCACTGATCGTCACCAATAGTGCCAACGTTGTCGTCAACACCATCTATCTTTCAGGTATCGGGATTGGCCCGCAGTTTGTCTTCGCCCCCACCACCGCCGTCCAGGTAAATAGCGCCACCACGCTCACTCCCTCCGCCTTTACCGCTGGCGCCATGACTCAGGACGGCCTTGGCGATATCTACTTCACCGACGTCCTGCATGGCCGCATCCTGGAACGCTCCGCCACCGGCGTCTACTCCCTGGTGGTCGACCTGCCCGTCTCCAACACGTCAGGCATTGCCCTCGACGGAGCAGGGAACCTCTACGTCTCCTCCGGTACCCAGGTCTTCATCATCCCGGTCAGTGCAGGTCCTCCCTACACGGCTACGCCTCTCACTATCTCCAACGTCACCCTGTCCAAGCCCACAGGCCTTGCCGTTGATCCGGGCGGTGATCTTTACATCGCCGACTCCACGAACAACAAAATCTATCAGCTGCCTCCAGGCAGTACCCTCGCCAATACACTCACCTTCACCGGACCCGGCGCATCGCTTTCAGGCCCCACAGGTCTCGCTGTCAGCGCCAGCCCCACCAGTTACCTCAATAGCAATCTCTACATTGCAGACACCAACAACAATCGCATCCTCGAGAATTCGCTCGGCTCCGCAGCGACCACCGATGTCAGCCCCACCAGCTTCCCCCCGAGCGCTCCAACCGGCGTAGCCGTCGATGCCGCAGGCACCCTCTACGTCGCCGACACCGGCAACAGCCGCATCGTCGAATCCACCGTTCTGGGAGACCAGTTCGTCCTCACCGAAACCCCACCCTTCGCCCTCACCACCCCCGCCGGCGTCCTCATCCAGGGCAATGGCGACCTCGTCATCAGCGACACCACCGCTCGGCCTCATCTTCATCTCGCGCACCACCCCCTCGCTCACCTATCCCACAAGTTTCCCCACACCCACCGAGGTCGGCACCCTCGACACCACCGACAACCCAACCCAGTTCCTCACCGTGCAGGAGACCGGCAACATCGCCAGCCATCTGACCTCCGGCCCCAGCTTCAACGGTGCCGAGGCGGCCGCCTTCCTGTCCGGTTCTTCGCTCTTACCTCCCAACGCGGCCTGCCCGGCTCTCGGCTCGGGCGGTATCTTCAACATCGGTGAGGTTTGCACCTACAACCCCAACTTCCAGCCCACCATCGTCGGCCTCAACACCGCCAACCTGATATTTTCCACCAGCGCCGGCGGCACGCTCACCACCAGCAACACGGTGCCGGTCTCCGGCATGGGCTACACCACCCTCAAGTACTTCACGCTCGTCGCCATCAGCAATCCCGTCACCACGCCCACCACCATCAACCTCCACGACACCGTCAAGCTCGTGCTCACCGCCTACAAGTCCGATGGCACCATCGCCACCGACTACGTCGGCATCATCACCTTCACCACAACGGACTCCACCGCCCTCTACTTCGGTGGCACTCCCGCCAGCGCCAACACCGTCACCTATAACTTCACCGCAGCCGACAACGGCGTCCTCACGATCCCGGACAATTACCCAACCTCCGGCCTGCAACTCAATCAGTACGGCGTCTGGACCGCGACCTCCACGGCGAATGCGGCCTCGCTTCCACCCAACCCGCCCGGCGCCAACCCCGTCGCCATCAGCAACGATATTTATGTCATCGAACCTGCGACCCTGAAACTCACCAGTTCGATCAATCCCACGGCGGTCGGCCAGTCCACCACCTTCACCCTCACCATCACCGCCACCGGCCCAAGCCCCATCACCCCCGCCGGCACCGTTACGTTCTACAGCAACGGCGTCCAGATTGGCTCCCCTGTAACCGTAACCGGCTCCGGAGCCGTCAGCACCGCAAGCATTCCCGACAGCTTCGCAATTCCCGGCAGCTATGCCATCACCGCGACCTACACCCCTACCTCCTTCACCCAGGGTGGCACCGCATCGCTCCCCACCCAGGTCGTCGGTAACGCCAGCTCCATCACGCTCACCAGCTCCATCAATCCCTCGCTCGTCGGCCAGTCCACCAACCTCACCGCGACCATCACTTCGTCGCCCACCTTCGGCGCAGCCACCGGCACCGTCCAGTTCTATGACGGCGCCACCTTGCTCGGAACCGCGACCGTCTCCGGCGCTGCCGCCACCCTGCCCGTCAGCTTCTCCACCGCCGGCAACCATATCCTCACCGCGGTCTACACCAGCACCAACCCCAATCTCACCGGCTCCACCTCCGGCCCCTACACCCAGGTCGTCCTCAACGTCTCGTCCCTGGTTCTCACCAGCTCCGTCAATCCCTCCAACCCCGGCCAGTCCACCACCCTCACCGCCACGCTCACCGCGCTCGGCACGCCCGGCGGCACCATCACCTTCTACGACGGCGCCACCGTCCTCGGCACCGTCACCCTCCCCGCCGACTCCATCTCCGTCTCCTTCACCACGCCCGGCAACCACATCCTCACCGCCGTCTACTCCGGCGACGCGAAGACCGAGAAGGCCACCTCCCCGCCCCTCACCCAGGTCGTTCTCTACGCCACCACCGCCACGCTCACCAGCTCGGTCAACCCCGTAGACGTCAACGCCAACACCACCCTCACCGCCACCGTGAAGTCCAGCACCGGCACACCCACCGGCACCGTCACCTTCAAGAGCAACGGCGTGGTCATCGGCACCGGAACCCTCAGCGGCGGCGTCGCCACCCTGGTCACCAGCTTCACGCTTCCCGGCACCTACACCCTCATCGCCGTCTATGGCGGAGACTCCAGCAATCAGCCTGCCACCACCAACACCGTCCTCGAGACCGTACTCAACGTAGTCAACATCGCCCTCACCAGCACCAACAACCCCGTCTTCCTCGACAACCCCACCGTCCTCACCGCGACCCTCACCACCGCTGCCGCCGGCACCGCCCCCACCGGCGCAGTCAGCTTCTTTGATGGCACCACACCGATCGGCTCCGGCACCATCGTCAACGGCATGGTCAGCATCACCGCCAGCTTCGTCTACGCCGGCCCCCACTCCATCACCGCGGTCTTCGCAGGCGACGCTCAGAACGCCCCCGCGACCTCGCCCCCCTTCACCCAAACCGTCGCTGACTTCTCGCTCACCATCGCCTCCGGAGGCTCCAGCTCCGCCTCCACCATCGCCGGCGGCACCGCGAACTACGCCCTCGTCGTCACGCCCCTCATCACCAGCACCTTCCCCGGACCCATCACCCTCACCTTCTCCGGACTTCCCGCCACGATCACCGGAACCCTCACCCCCACCACCATCGCCGCCGGCTCCGGCACCACGCCCGTAGCCTTCTCGGCCACCGCCGATACCCTCCTCCAGCTCGGCCACCTCCAGCGCCCGGCCCTCCCGAACGCACGGCCGCATCCCTCGCCGATGCGCTACGCGCCCATCACCCTCGCACTCCTCGCCCTGCCGTTCGCGTGGTTCCGCCGCCGCAAGCGCTTCGCCTCGCTGCTTGCCTCCATCCTTCTTCTCTTCGCCATCACCGCAGGTCTCTCCGGCTGCGCAGGCCCTGCCGACACCGGCTACTACGGCGAAACGCCGAAGTCCTATAACCTGACAGTGACCGCTACGTCCGGCAATCTCTCTCGGTCCGTCTACCTCACGCTCACCGTCCAGTAACCAGGAGTGTCCCTCGGCATGCGTCAGACCGCTTCACCAATCCGGACCGCACCCCACCGCCCCGCCACCCGCGCGGCGATCGCGCTGCGCCGGATCTCGGCCCTCGCTCTCTTGCTCCTGCCCTTCGCTGCCTTCCTCCCCGCAGCCCACGCCCAGACCCCCTACGATCTCGGCCTCACCTACACCCAGATGCGCACCAAGTTCGTCGGCGCCAGCCCCACCGACAACTTCTATATGCGCGGAGCCACCGTCGACCTCTCCGCCGCGCTCTACCACGGCCTCGGCCCCGTCGTCGCCCTCAACGGCATGGCCGTCACCAACCTCCGTAGCCAAATCGACATCCACCAGTCCAGCTACCTCTTCGGCGCCCGCTACACCTACAACTTTGGCCACGTCTCCCCCACCATGTGGAGCCGCCGGGCGGGTATCTTCGGCGAAGGCCTCTTCGGCATCACCCACGCCACCGCCGGCCTCTATCCCACCGGCTTCCTGGGACCCAAGACCAACACCCTCACCAACACCGCCACCGGCTTCACCTACTCCTTCGGCGGCGGCGTCAACTACAACATCTATCACCGCTTCGAGCTCCGCCTCATGGCCCACTACTTCGTTACCGAGCTCCCCAACGGCGGCACCAATCAGCAGAGAGACACCCAGGTCAGCGCCGGCGTCAACTGGCACTTCGGCAACTAGCTCCGCCCCCAGACTACCCCTCCGGCGACCCAGAAATTCACGCACTTCCACCTAATCAATCCCTACCCCCGCATCCGTTGTTCCCAAAACGCGACCCCGTTTTCCATTGTCATCATCAGGGCCCGACGTACGGCTGAACCTCACTCACCTTGCATCCAAACAGATCCATGGGAATCGACTCCAACAAGGCGTTTTCGCCTGACGGCTCACAAAACGAAAAGCGTCTCCGCCTCCTGGTGGAGACCGGCATCCTGCTCGCCTCGGAGCGCTCCCTCGACGTCATCGTCCAGGCAGCTCTCGACGCCGGCCTGCATCTCTGCAGTGCCCGCTATGGCGCCTTCTTCTACAACAACATCGGCGACGACGATAAGTCCTACAGCCTCTATAAGGAAGCTGGTCCCGACCTCAACATCTTCGCCTCCTTCCCCGAACCTCACTGCACCGAAATCCCCAAGGACAGCTTCCTCAACCAGCTCGTCGTTCGCTCCCCGGACATCACCCTCGACCCCCGCTTCACCGAAAATCTTCCCTTCGCCGCGCTCTCTCCCAATCACCCTCCCGTCCGCAGCTATCTCGCCGTCCCCGTCCGCAGCCGCGCCGGCGAAAGCCTCGGCTGCCTCATCTACGGTCACCCGGACGTCGACGCCTTCACCCCCGCCAGCGAAGACCTCGTCGCCACCATCGCCTCCCAGGCCGCCGTCGCCATCGACAACCTTCGCCTCTCCGACAGCCTCACCCACGAAATCTCCCTCGTCGACGCCGCCCGCGCCCTCCAGCGCGAGACCGCCGACCGCCTCCGCCAAGCCCTCGACGCCGCCCAGCTCGGCACCTGGACCTGGGACCGCGCCACCGACCTCCTCGACCTCGACGAGCGCGCCGCCCGCCTCTTCCACGCCCCGGCCCACGTCCCCATCACCCGCACCGCGCTGCGCAAGCGCGTCGTCGTCTTCGAAGATCAGGCGCACACCTCCGAAAACCTCCAGAAATTCCTCGAGGCCGGCGGCCTCTACAGCGCCGAGTATCGCGTCGAGTCTCCCGACGGCATCCAGACCTGGCTCTCCGCCACCGGCAACGCCACCTTCGCCCCCAACACCACGCGACATCATCGGCATGGTCGGCACCGTGCAGGACATCACCGCCCGCAAAACCCAGGAGACCGCCCTCCGCCAAAGCGAAAAACTCGCCGCCACCGGCCGCCTCGCCGCCACCATCGCCCACGAGATCAATAACCCCCTCGAAGCCGTTACCAACCTCATCTACCTCTCCCGCACCGACCCCGACGTCCCCGAGCCCGTCCAGCATGCTGCTCGAAACCGCCGACGCCGAACTAGCCCGCGTCGCCCAGATCGCCCAGCAAACCCTCGGCTTCTACCGCGACACCACCCGCCCCGTCGAAATCAAACTCAACGACCTCCTCCACGGCGTCGTCGACCTCTTCGAACGCAAGATGGTCTCCCGCAAAATCACCTGCACCCTCGATCTCGAACCCGACCTCTGCATCAACGGCCTCCAGGGCGAGATCCGCCAGGTCTTCTCCAACCTCATCGTCAACGCCATCGACGCCTTCTCCTACCCCATGCTCAAGCCCGGCCGCATCCGCATCCGTGGCCGCCACCTCCGCCGGCGCGACGCCGTCTCCATCCTCATCTGCGACGAAGGCTCCGGCATCCCCGCCTCCGCGCGCGCCCGCATCTTCTCGCCGTTCTTCACCACCAAGCTCTCCGTCGGCACCGGCCTCGGCCTCTGGGTCACTCGCGGCTTCGTAGAAAAGCAAGGCGGCAGCATCGCCTTCCGCACCCACACCGGCGACAACTCCGGAACCGTCTTCCGCGTGGTTCTCCCGGTGCACATGCCCGGCACCCACCCGTCCGTCCCGACCGCGCCCACGCCTGAACAAGTCTCCCCGCACCTAACTCGTTCTATCGCCTGTCGATAGAACTTATCGCCCTGTTTTGTGTTTGACCTGCTGAGTCCGCTAAACTCAAGCCAACAATCCACAACAGTACAGGGCCCCCATGCACACGACTTTTTCTCCCAGCGACGCGCGCCAACCTATGTCCACGTCCGCCTCTCAAGCAGGCGGCGACCGCGTAGTCGCGACCTCTCCCACGCGCATCCTCGTCGTAGACGACGAACCCCTCATCGCCGACACCATCGTTCAAATCCTCAACCGCAACGGCTTCATCGCCACGGCCGCCTACGGGGGCAGGGAAGCCATCGATTGCGCCCGCCTCACCAGCCCCGAGCTCATCCTCTCCGACGTCCTCATGCCCCACGTCGACGGCGTCGAAGCGGCCATCACCATCCAGAAATTCCTCCCCGCCACCCGCATCGTCCTCTTCAGCGGCCAGGCCGCGACGGTAGAGATCCTGGCCCGCGCCCGCACCCGCGGCTACCACTTCGAGCTCCTAGCCAAACCCCTCCACCCCACCCAGCTAATCAAACACCTCCGCCAGGAATAGCGTGGGAAACAGGAAATAGGACGGGTGCCCCATCTTCGGCGCGTTTCTTGAGCCTAAGGTGGGTTCCACAAATCCTTCTGAGCCCCCCAAGCGTTTAACTTTCGCCGTCCGCGCAGGACCGCAGGATGATACCCTGCGGTCATGCGCCCCTTCCTGCCCGCGTTCACCCTCCCCGCTCTCGCCCTTTCCTGTTCGCCAGCCCGTCCCTCCGCGCCCAGCAGCAAGACCCCACCCTCTCTCTCCTCCAGCGTCTCTCCGACGCACCCGGAACCGCCGGTGCCGAAGATCCCGTCCGCGCCATCATCGTCTCCGAACTCAAACCCATAGCCTCCGCCCCCATTCGCTTCGACGGCATGGGCTCGGTCATCGCCGAGCTAGGCACCGCCGGCCCACGCATCATGATCGACGCCCACATGGACGAGCTCGGCGGCATGGTTCGCCGCATCGCTCCCAACGGCCAGCTCACCATGCAGATGCTCGGCGGCTGGCTCGATCAGGCGCTCCCCGACCAGCGCTGGATCATCCTCGGCAGCAAAGGCCCCGTCGTACGCCGTCACCGGCATTCGCGACATCCACGTCATCACCGTCCGCCGAGCGCACCGCCGTCATCCCCCGCGACATCCATCTTCCTCGACATCGGCGCCAACTCCCCCGCCGAAGCCGCCGCCATGGGCATCGAGCCCGGCGACCCCATCGTTCCCGACTCCCAATTCACCATCCTCAATGGCTCCGACAACTACCTCGGCAAAGCCTGGGACGACCGCATCGGCTGCGCCGTCCTCGTCCAGGCCATGCAGCGCCTCGCCAAACTGCCCTCACCCCAACCACCTCTTCTTCGTCGCCACCACGCAGGAAGAGATCGGCCTGCGCGGCGCCCGCACCGCTGCCAACCTCGTCCACCCCGACCTCGGCTTCGCCCTCGAAGGCGGCATCGCCAACGACCAGGGTGGCCACAGCGAAGAAACGCAAGCCCACCTCGGCGCCGGCCCGGGCATCTTCCTCTACGACACCTCCGCGATCCCCAACCGCAAGCTAGTCGCCTTCGTCCGCTCAACCGCTAAAGACAACAACATCCCCCTCCAGCTAGACCTCGTCCAGGGCTACGGCGACGACTCCGCCGAAATCCAGGAGTCCGGTACCGGCGCCCCCAGCCTCAACATCGTCGTCCCCGTCCGCTACACCCACTCCCACAACGGCATCGTTAACCGCAAAGACTTCGACCGCACCGTAGACCTCATGGTCGACCTCCTCCAACACCTCGACGCCAAGACCGTAGAAGCCATCCGAGACTTCACCCCCACCCCCTAACCCATCCCTCGTTTCGCATCCCCAAACTCCCGTCATCCTGAGCGCAGCGAAGGATCCCTGCAGTTGCTGTTGCCCTCGCTTTTGCCGTTGCCCTTGCCTTTCTTTCTGTCATTCCCCCCGGGAATCTGCTTCTTCCTTGCCGTTGTGGTTGCCGTTTTTCTGGCTTTCATCCCGTAGGGATCTGCTGTCGCATTGCCTGGCGCCAATCCAACTGACCCCGCAGCGCCTTCCGTACGTTAAATTCGCATCCCCACAAACCCCCCCAACGTCATATCCTGTAATTCCATGCCGACCACCCACACCAACCCGCTCCCCATCGCCATCTACTACGAGCAACCCCACTGGTTCAAACCCCTCTTCGCCGAGCTGGACCGCCGCGGAACCCCCTACGTAAAGCTCTACGCCCCCGACCACTACTTCTCCCCCGAAGACCACCCCGAAGAAAAATACTCGCTAGTCTTCAACCGCATGAGCCCCTCCGCCTGGAACCGCGACCACGGCGACCAGATCTTCTACACCCTAAGCTTCCTCGAGCACCTGGAGTCCCGCGGCGTAAAAGTAATCAACGGCCACAAAGCCTTCAGCTCGGAGCTCTCCAAAGCCGGCCAGCTAGTCCTCATGGACAAGCTAAACATCCCCTACCCCAAGGCCCGCGTAATCCACCGCGCCGCGCAAGCCGAAGAAGCCGTAGTAGGTCTTCGCTGGCCAATCGTAGTCAAGCCAAACATCGGCGGCAGCGGCGCAGGCGTCAAGCGCTTCGACGGCCTCTCCCAACTCCAGGCCGCCATCGCGCAAGACCCCGGCACCCCCGACGCCCTCCAGTTCGGCCTAGACTCCACCGCGCTAGTGCAAGAATTCATCCCAGCAGAAGGCTCCCACATCGTCCGAGTAGAAGTCCTCAACGGCAAATACCTCTACGCGATCAAGGTCCACATCACGGGCGAAACCTTCGACCTCTGCCCCGCCGACATCTGCCGCACAACCACCGGCACAGATCTTAGCCCGCGGAGCCTGCGCCATCGACGCCCCCAAGTCCGGCATCACGGTAGAAGCCTACACGCCGCCAGCCAGACGCAATCGCCGACGTAGAACTCCTCATGCGCCACAGCGGCATCAACATAGGCGGCATCGAATACATCACCGACAGCCGCGACGGCCAACGCTACTACTACGACGTAAACGCCCTAAGCAACTTCGTAGCCGACGGCCCCAACGTCCTCGGCTTCGACCCCTTCGCCAAACTAGCCGACTGGCTGGAACAAGAAGCCAACATCACCACCACTGCGGATATGACTCTCTAAGCTTCAGAACGGAGAAACTATGTACGCCATCATGGGAATCACCGGCCAGGTCGGCGGAGCCATCGCCGATCAGCTCATCGCGAGCGGCGAAAAAGTTCGAGCCGTCGTCCGCAACATCGCCAAAGCCTCCGCATGGACAGCTCGCGGAGTCGAACTCGCCGAAGCAGACTACGACGATCCCGCCGCGCTGGAGCAGACGTTTCGCGGCGCGTCCGGCGTCTTCGCCATGATCCCTCCCAACTTCGCGCCCTCTCCCGACCTGCGCGAGTCGCGCAAGACCATTGCAGCGCTCGCGACCGCCCTCAATCGCGCCAAGCCTGCCAAAGTCGTATACCTCTCCTCCATCGGCGCCCAACAGACCACCGGCTTAGGCCTCATCACCGCTCTCCACCTGCTCGAAGAAAGCCTCGATGCCTTGCCTCTACCAACCGCAGCTCTTCGCGCCGGATGGTTCATGGAAAATTCCGTCTGGGACGTAGCACCCGCGCGCGAGCAGGGAAAACTCTTCTCCTATCTCCAGCCTCTCGATCATCCCTTCCCGCTCGTCGCCACCCGCGACATCGGAAAGATCGGCGCAGCCACGCTCCTCCAAACCTGGGAAGGCCATCGCCACATCGAGGTAGGCGGCCCTCGCCGCTACTCCCCCCGCGACCTCGCCGCTGCATTCTCCAAGGCACTGGCAAAAATGTAGAGCCCATAGCCGTCCCGCGCGCCGACTGGGTCAAGAACTTCGTCGCCCAGGGAACTCCCGAAGACCGCACCTCTCTCCGCGTAGAAATGCTCGACGCCTTCAACTCCGGATGGATCGACTTCGGCGTTCCAGGAACAGAACAATTCGCCGGTCCCACCGACCTCAACACCGCCATCCAATCCCTCACCTGAACCCTGTACCCTAAACCCTATGCGCTACGGCTTCTGGCTACCCGTCTTCGGCGGCTGGCTTCGCAACATCGACGACGAACAAATGCCCGCCACCTGGGACTACGTCTCAGACCTAACCCTCCGCGCCGAAGCCCTCGGCTACGACCTGACCCTCATCGCCGAGCTAAACCTAAACGACATCAAGGGTCCCGAATCCGACTCGCTCGACGCCTGGTCCACCGCCGCCGCCCTAGCCGCCATCACCAAGCGTCTCGAACTCATGGTCGCCGTCCGCCCCACCTTCCACAACCCCGCTCTCCTCGCCAAGCAAGCCGCCAACATCGACCGCATCAGCAACGGCCGCCTCACCCTCAACGTAGTCAGCAGCTGGTGGCGCGACGAAGCCACCAAGTACGGCATCCCCTTCGACGAGCACGACGACCGCTACGCCCGCACCTCCGAATGGCTAGACGTCCTCACCAACACCTGGCGCCACCAACACACCACCCACCAAGGCCGCTACTACACCGTCGAAGACAACCTCCTATCCTCAGCCCCAACCCGCACCACCTACTCGACCACCAACTCCGGGTGCCCCATCCGTCCGGTTTCATCGTCGGCTGAGATGCCATCGCAGAACCCCCTATCCTCTATCCCCTATCCCCCATCCCCTGCCTTCCCCACCCTCTACGCCGGCGGCGAATCCGAAACCGCCAAAAACCTCATCGCCGCCAAGTGCGACGCCTACCTAATGCACGGCGACAACCCCACCACCATCGCGGACCAAAATCGCCGACATGAAACAGACGCCGCGCCCAACACCCCCACCTCCCCGAAATGATCTTCGGCGTGACCGGCTACTGCATCGTCCGCGACAGCGAGTCCGAAGCCAACAGGGAAGTAGACCGCATCTGCCAGCAGCCCGACCCCACCAAGTCCCCCGAAGGCTTCGCCAACTTCCAGCAATGGATCACTGGCTCCCAGCTGGAAAAGAAAATCTCCCTCCGCGACTACTCCGTCTCCAACCGAGGCCTCCAGTCCGGCCTCATCGGCACCCCCGAAACCGTCGCGCAACGCCTAGCCGACTTCGAAGCCGCCGGCTGCTCCCTCGTCCTGCTCCAATCCTCCCCCCAGCACACCGAGATGGCCCGCTTCGCCGCGCAAGTCATGCCGCCAGCGCATGGCACCAAAGGTTTGCCCCGCTAGGTACGACTTCGTACCTACCCATCTCGCCACCCCGTGCGATTACCATTTACCCGCGGCCACGCCCTCGCAATGCTTTAGGATTGTCCCAAGGACCATTGCGCACAGCACATGGACAACGACGTCACATCACCTGATCCGCCGCAGCAAACTCTCCCAGCCTCCCCGCGCGACACGCTGATTCGCTACAGCGTCTTCGCCGCCCTGGGTTGTGCGGCCCTGTGCATGGTCTTCATCATCCTCTACATCTTCAGCTACTCCCTCGACTCCACCCTCTCCTTCGAACGCCACTTCGACTCCTACGCCTCCGGCAACACCGCCAACCTCCCCACCCTGCTCGGCTTCCACATGGCCCAGAACCGCGTGTTCCAGCAATCCTGCGGCATGGTCGCCGGCCTCTTCTTCGCCTTCGTCGGCCTCGCTCTCTTCCTCGTCGGCATCCAGGGCACCCTAGACGCCAACGGCCAGGTCACGGACTACGCCGGCAGCGTCAAACGCCTCATCCCCGGCGGCGTCATCCTCGTCGCCTCCATGATCTTCGTCGGCGCCTCCGCCATGCATCCCGTCGACTTCGTCTTCGGCCCCACCCCTCCCGCCGCCGCCATCATCGCTCCCGCTGCCGACACCGTTCCGCCAGCAGCCACGCCCGCGACAACCCAGTCGCCCGCAACCACCAATCCCCCCACGCAGTCACAAGCCCAGCCCACCCCCGCACCTCCGCAACCCGCGCACCTGGCCCCACAGTCCGCCCAAGTCCCCGCGACCGCCGCGCCAACCCTCGTCCAGATCAAGCCCCTCACCGTAACGCCAACCGCAAATCAGACGCCCGCCCCGCGCCGGCCCGCAACTCACCCTGCTCCCGTCAAGCAAGCGGCTGCCTCGACCCCACCCCCTCCCCACCGCTTCCAGCCCTGATCCCTCCTTGGCTCTTGCCGTTCTTGCTGTCATTCCCTCTGGGAATCTGCTTGTTCCTTTGCACCGCCCCGCCGTGGTAACTACCCCACCTCCATCAAGCTAAACCTAAAAGCCGCACCTCCCATTTGCCACCACCACCCCCTCCCTCGTACCCTTCCTCCATGAAGTCCATGGACCGTCGCCGCTTCCTGCTCGCCACCGCCGCCACCGCCGCTCTCCCCACCCTCAGGTCCTTCGCGCAGGCCGCCACCGCCACCACCCCGACCGCAACCCTCAAGCTCCACTCCGACGAAACCGGCCCCCGCATCCCCGACAACTTCATCGGCCTCTCCTACGAGACCAACGAGCTCACCGACCCATCCTTCTTCTCCATCGAAAACACCGCCCTCATCAAGCAATTCCGCACCCTCTCCACCAACGGCGTTCTCCGCATCGGCGGCAACACCTCCGACATCGGCTATTGGAAGCCCACTCCCACCACCGCCGCGCCCACCATCCATGTCGGCGGCACAGGCGTTGGCGAACCCACCTCCGCGCTCGCCTTCTCCATCACACCCGAAGCCATCGACAACCTGCGCGGCTTCCTCAATCGCACTGGCTGGACCTGCATCTACGGCATCAATCTCGGCACCAACACCCCCGGCCGCGCCGCCCAGGAAGCCGACTACGTCGCCAAAACCCTCGGCCACGCGCACGAGAAAGGCAAGCTCGAATACTTCCAGCTAGGCAACGAGCCCGACCTCTTCAAGACCCATCTCCGCGACCCCGCCACCTGGTCGCCCGAGCTCTACATGAACGAGTGGCTCGACGAAGCCAACGCCATCCGCGCCCTCGTCCCCGCCGCCCGCTTCGGCCTCCCCGACACCGCCGGCAGCCCCGAATGGTACGCCGCCATCGTCACCCGCCTCCTCACCCTCACCGACCCGCCCACCATCGCCGCCCTCACGCATCACTACTACATCGGCGGCCCGCCCTCCAACCCGCAGATGACCATCGACTATATCCTCGCCCCCAACCCCAAAGTCCCGCAGCTTGCGCACGACATCCGCGAAGCCGCCGCCCGCCTCTCCGCCGGCGAAAAGAAGACCGTCCCCTACCGCATGACCGAAGGCAACACCTGCTACCGCGGCGGCAAGCCCGGCGTATCCGACGTCTTCGCCGCCTCCCTCTGGGCCGCCGACTACCTCCTCAACCTCGCGACCAATGGCTATGCCGGAGTCAACCTCCACGGCGGCTCGTCCAAATATGTTGCCGCCTCGCTCGGCGGCCATCTCCCCGGCGACGACATCGTCACCGCCGCCCACGGCGACCCCTCCACTCACCCCACCCCTACTACACCCCCATCGCCCACATCGGCGACAACTACCTCCTCGAACCCGTAGCCTACGGCATGCTCTTCGCCAACAACTTCGCCGGCGCCACCACCTTCCCCATCGACTTCAACCCCGGCTCCGTCAACGCCACCGCCTACGCCGCCACCCTCCCCACCGGCCAGCGCATCGTAGCCCTCATCAACAAGGACGCCCACCAAAGCCTCACCCTCGATCTACCCAACTACCGCCAGGGCCCCACCTCTAACCGCGCCCTCGCTGGACTCCACGCACGTAACCCTGGCCGAACCCTCCGGCAACCACGAACTCTCCACCCTCCCCCCCTCCACCGCAGTAATCCTCTACGACTCCCGCCCCTAGCCCTCAACCCAGATCGGCAACTTGACCATGGTTCATCAGAGCGCAGGACCAGAGTACGGGTTGTTGTTCTTTGGAGTTACGTTCCTTGCCCTCGCCGTGGGTGGGTCGCTCACGGGAGAAACCCTGGCACGCTTTCGAGGCGTGATCTACCGCGTCGACAATCCAAAGCAATTTCGATGGGTGTCGTTGCATATTATGTCGGCGCACTTTACTTCATTGGACTGTTCTTCCTCGACTTATAAGGAGCCGGGTGCCCCATTCATGACGATGACCTCATCATCGGCATGAGTGGGGCACCAAAAATCTCCGCGCCCAGCCCGCCCAACCCAACCCAAACTCTGTCATCCTGAGCGAAGCCGAAGGACCCGCCAAGCTCCCGGCGCCGCAACAGAGCTCGACCCCTCGCCCCGTTAACTTCCGCCGTCCGCGCACGAACCCGAACCCAATCCCCCTCGACTCTCATCGAACCTCCGAACGCCGGATGGCTCGGAACAAATCCGCGACCCGCCTCGAAACCAAACCCTCGCCGTCTGCGCAGGACCAAGGAGCTCTCATGCCTCACAACAAACTCGCCCTAGTCACCGGAGCAAACAAAGGCATCGGCCTCGAAGTAGCCAAGTCTCTCGCCAGGCAAGGCATCACCGTCCTTCTCGGCGCGCGCAATCCCGCGCTCGGCGAAGCCGCCGCCGCCAAACTCCGCGCCGACAACCTCGACGTTACCTTCGTCGAACTCGACCTCGACCGCAACGAAACCTTCGCCGCCGTCGCCGCAAAAATCGCTGCCGACCACGGCCACCTCGACATCCTCGTCAACAACGCCGGCATCATCGATCCAGCAGACGGCCCGCCCAGCACCGCCAGCATCGCAGCCGTCGAGCGCGTCTTCCACATCAACTTCTTCCAAACCATCGCGCTCACCCAGGTCCTTCTCCCGCTCCTCCGCAAAGCTCCAACGGCGCGCATCGTCAACGTCTCCAGCGGCCTCGCCTCGCTCACCCTGCACAGCGATCCCAACTGGCCCTACGCCCCCTTCAAACTCATCGGCTACTGCGGTTCTAAAACTGCGCTCAACATGTTCACCGTGCAGCTCGCCTACGAACTCCGCGACACCAACATCAAGGTCAACTCCGCCGACCCCGGCTACACCGCCACCGACATCAACAACAACCAGGGCCACCAGACCATCGAAGAAGGCGCAGCCGAAATCATCCGCCTCGCCCTCCTCCCCGACGACGCCCCCACCGGCACCTTCTCCGACTCCGCCGGCCCCGAACCCTGGTAATCCATCCGCTATAACTTCTCACCGTCCGCGCAAGACCCGGATGCCCCCTCTCTCGCAACTGAGACTAGGGTTACCCCCACCCAGGACGAATGCCCCATCTTCGCCGACGGTTTCATCGTCGGCTAAGGTGGGCCGCCACAAATCTACTCGCCAATTCTCCTCTCTTCTCGCGACGAACAAGGTACCCCAAGGCTTCAGCTTTGGGTCTCATAGCCCTGCAATGAAATGGGCTTTAGGCCCAAGGCATGCCTCACGCTTTTCCCGTCCCACGCTCAGTCGTCTACACTCTGTAGCAACCTCATGAAAATCCTTGCCACCCTCCTCCTCGGCTGCGCCCTCGCCGCCCACGCGCAAATCCCCTACGGCAACAACCCCGCGACCGGCAAATACTACGACATCAACGGCTTCAAAATGTACACCGAAGTCTACGGCTCCGGCCCCGCCACTCCTCATGATCCACGGCAACGGCGGCAGCATGAGCGCCTTCGCGAAAATCGTCCCTACTTCGCCCAGCACTACACCGTGATCCTCGCCGACAGCCGCTCCCAAGGGAAGTCGCTCGACCCCAACCACCCCCTCACCTTCGAGATGATGGCCGACGACTTCGCCACCCTCCTCGACCACGATGCACATCGCCTCCGCCTACGTCATCGGTTGGAGCGACGGCGGCATCAACGCCCTCCTCCTCGCCATCCGCCACCCTGAAAAAGTAAAACGCCTCGCCTCCACCGGCGCCAACCTCTGGCCCACCGCCGACGCCTTCCGCCCCGGCCTCTGGGACGACGAAAAGAAGGAGTACGACGCCGGCCTCCACAAGACCTACACCACCGCCCAAGAAAAGAACGACCGCAAGCTCTTCCTCCTCGACTGGCAGGAACCCCACATCACCCTCGCCCAGCTCCACACCATCAAAGCCCCCTCCCTCATCATCTGCGGCGACCACGACCTCATCTCGATCACCCACACCGTCCTCATCTACCAGAACATCCCCCACGCCCAACTCTGGGTAGTCCCCAACTCCGGCCACGCCACCCTCATCGACCAGACCGAAGACTTCAACCGCGAAGTCAACAAGTTCTTCACCGAACCCTACAAAGACCCCACCAACGAAAAACCCTTCTAGCGCTCTCGCCCTGCCGCACTCAACACCCGCCGTCCGCGCAGGACACGGGTGCCCATGTCTCGCACCTGAGACATGGGTTCGCCCAATCTAACCCGAGCCCAACCAATCTACTATCTTGCCCGATGGTTCCATTCGCTCGTAATCTCTGCCTTGGCCTGGGAGTGATCTCCACAATCGCCACTGCTCATGCGCAGCACATGAACTCGCCCTTGGCTCCCTGTCGTCAGGTGGGCAACACCGTCGACACCGATAACTGTTCGACCTCAGCTCTGAAAGCGCTGACATTCGACTGAATCAGCTCTTCAGCAAAATCCTTTCCGTCCTGGAGCCACCCGACCAACAGAAATTGCGAGCTGCGCAGCGCATTTGGCTTCAATACCGCGACGCAACATGTAACGCCGAACGGGACCTTTACCGGAGATGGAACCGGATCCTATCCCGCTTACCTTGCCTGCCGCGAAGAAGAAACTCGCCTCCGTGCCAACGACATCCAAACAACCTACGGTTGGGTGATAGAGAAGGCCTCAAACTAGCACTGCTGCCCCCGCAGGACGGTTAGCCCTCAGGCTTCACCCCGCGCGTTTTCCCCCTATCCCCTATCTCCTATCCTCTACACTCTGTATTATGTGTGGAATCGTCGGATACATCGGCCCAAAGGCCTGCGTCCCCGTCATCATGGAGGGCCTCGCCCGCCTCGAATACCGCGGCTATGACTCCGCCGGCATCGCCGTCGCCGGCGGCGGCCACCCCCTCCAGCTCCGCCGCGCCCCGGCAAGCTCCGCAACCTCGCCGAAATCCTCGCCAAGGACCCCGTCCACGGCACCTACGGCATCGGCCACACCCGCTGGGCCACCCACGGCCGCCCCACCGAAGAAAACGCCCACCCCCACCGCGACGGCACCGGCACGCTCGTCGTCGTCCACAACGGCATCGTCGAAAACTACCTCCAGCTCAAGACCGCCCTCATCGCCAAGGGCCACAAGTTCCCCTCCGAAACCGACACCGAAATCATCGCCCACGTCATCCAGGACGAACTCGAACTAGCCGCGCGCCGTAACCCCCGCCCCCGGCACCCGCACCGTCGACTCCAACGAGTCCCCAGGCCGTCCTCAACTCTTCCGCCCCGCCCTTTCTCCCCCTCGAAGAAGCAGTCCGCCGCGCCGTAGCCCGCCTCACCGGCGCCTTCGCCATCGGCGTGCTCTCCGCCGCCGAACCCGACAAGCTGGTCGCCGCCCGCATGGGCCCGCCCGCCGTCCTCGGCCTCGGCGACGGCGAATTCTTCCTCGCCTCCGACGTCCCCGGCATCCTCCACCACACCCGCAACATCTACTTCCTCCAGGACGGCGAAGTCGCCACCCTCACCACCTCCGGCATCACCCTCACCGACTTCCACGGCGACCCCACGCCCCCTCCAACCCCAGCGCATCACCTGGGACCCCATCCAGGCCGAAAAGGCCGGCTACAAGCACTTCATGCTCAAGGAAATCAACGAGCAGCCCCGCGCCGTCCGCGACACCACCCTCGGCCGCGTCTCGCTCGACACCGGCAAAGTCTTCCTCCCCGACATGACAGATCACCCCCGCCGAGTTCAAAGCCGCAACCGGCATCACCATCGCCGCCTGCGGCACCAGCTGGCACGCCGGCCTCGCCGGCAAGTTCATGATCGAGCGCCTCGCCCGCCTCCCCGTCGACGTCGACTACGCCAGCGAGTACCGCTACCGCGACCCCATCCCGAACCCCTCCGAGCTCGGCCTCCTCATCACCCAGTCCGGCGAAACCGCCGACACCATCGCCGCGCAGCACGAGCTCATCGCCAAAGGCTCCAAGACCCTCGCCATCTGCAACGTCGTCGGCTCCGCCGTCACGCGCCTCGCCGCAGGCACCATCACCACCAACGCCGGCCCCGAAATCGGAGTAGCCAGCACCAAGGCCTTCACCGCCCAGCTCACCGCGCTCTTCACCCTCGCCCTCTACCTCGCGCAAGTCCGCGGCACCGTCACCTTCGAGCACTCCCTCCACCTCGTCGCCGAGCTCTGCAAGATCCCCGCAAAGCTCGAAGAAGTCCTCCGCACCGTCGACGACCAATGCCACGAGCTCGCCAAGTCCTTCTCCACCTGCAGCGACTTCCTCTTCCTCGGCCGCGGCATCCACTACCCCATCGCCCTCGAAGGCGCGCTCAAGCTCAAGGAGATCTCCTACATCCACGCCGAAGGCTACCCCGCCGGCGAGATGAAGCACGGCCCCAACGCCCTCATCGACGAAACCCTCCCCGTCGTCTGCATCGCCACGCAAGACCCCAACGACCCCAGCTCGGTCCTCAAGTACGAAAAGACCCTCAGCAACATCCAGGAAGTCACCGCCCGCAGCGGCCGCGTCATCGCCATCGCCATCGAAGGCGACACCCACATCTCGCCAGCTAGTCGAGCACGTCATCCACATCCCCCAAACCCACGAACTCCTACTCCCCATCCTCGAAGTAGTCCCCCTCCAACTCCTCGCCTACCACATAGCCGTACGCCGAGGCTGCGACGTAGACCAACCCAGAAACCTCGCCAAGAGTGTCACCGTGGAATAGGGAACAAATTACCCGAGACGGTGTCTAAGTCAGTGAGCCTAGGAGAATTAATTTGTCTTACTTTGTGAAGGCAGCTGCTACGTGCGCGCTTTCCGTAGGCTGTGTCTTATGTGCGCAGTCTACGGCTCCTCCCGCAGCAACGGCGACCACGGAGACTGCAAAACCGGCACCGATGAAGCTAATGAAGAATTCGGTAGTTTTCATTCAGGGAAACTATCCTCGACGGTCACCCAGCGATCGTTGCGTAGACAGTGATAATAAGCCGAGTAACACCTGTTCAATAATAGGTACCGGATTCTTAATCCTCTATCCCGAACCGCGTGAAGGTGAGAACCGCGGATTTGCATACGTTGTCACTAATAAGCACATGGTTCGAGAACCGGGACCCGACGGTTCCCTGGGTCATGGACCCTTTCTGAAATCAATACTAATTAGGCTCAACACGAAGAAACCGCTAGTCGACAGTGGGGTATCTTTCACATACGGAACGGCACCAGTAATTTTTGATTCTGGCGATCTAAACGTGCTAGTACATCCGACCGATCCATTCGTTGATCTCGCGGTCATACCTGTTCAGCTTGATCCAGAAACCCTCGATTACTTCACCGTAGGTACTTCCTTGTTCGCCACCAAGGCACTCATTGATGAGAAACACCTTGATGAGTCAAACGAAGTAGTATTTGCTGGACTATTCGCTCCGTACACGGGAATCCATCGCAACTATCCAGTAGTAAGACACGGTAAGCTTGCAATGATGTCGGATGAAAGGATTCCATGGACGCCCGGAGTGACGGAAGACTTATTCCTTGCCGATGTAATGTCCTTCGGCGGAAACAGCGGTTCTCCCGTTTTTATCCGAACCGGTGGCGATAATCAGGCGATCGGGAATTACGAGTATTTTCTGCTTGGGGTGATGCAGGGCTACTACTCAGTTGACTCCCAAGTGTCAGTCCAGACATCTCAAGTGAATGAAGTTGCCAAAGAAAACACCGGTATAGCTGCGGTGGTTCCGGCGCAAAAGGTCTTGGACATTCTAAATAGCCCTCGCGCAGTATCAAAGCGAGACCTAGAGGTTGCGAAATTTTTATTGACGCAAGGTAAAACGACAGAGGCTCTCGCGCTCTACAGCACAGCCGTCAATCGCCTGACTGAATTTGATAGATACCATCCCGACCTAGTGGCAGCCAAATTGTCTTATGCGGATGCGTTGCAGCAATCGGGTAATGGCCTGGCGGCTTCCCAACAGCGCCGAGACGCCAAAATGATCAAAAGACCGACGATAGTTCCGGACGACGACAAAAAATAAATTATGTAGGCCGGGTGCCGGGCGCCCCATTCATACGCGTTCTGTGCGGATGAGTGGGGTTAGGGGTGTCGGGTGGCTCATTCATGAGGGCTTCATGTCATGACTGGGTAGTGGCGCAACCGCGCGACCGCTCCTTCGCCGCATCCGATTGCAGAAAGAGGGACGGGCCGCAAACGTGGACCGAAGGGCCGCGTCAGGTACGAGCCAACTCTAGGAGCAGTACGTAAGAGGTCGCAGACGAGAGATAGCGAATTCTCGTCGGACCAAGCCTTCTGAACCCCAATCGCTCAAGTCCTTTAATACGAAACTCTAGTTCACCCACGCTTATTACAGCTTTACAACCTCTTTCGCGAGCAGTAGCAAGACGAACCGCGTCCATAGCTACAGACAGCCGCCGACCTCTATGAGCGGGATCAACAACAAGTCTCGTGAGACTCGCAAACGGCACATCTACGAGATGCTCGTATCCCTCCAGCGCCTCAGGATCCGGCGATGATTCAACCGTGTCATGGATACACATGCGAGAGGCGGCAATGGGTCTACCCCCGCTCAAAATAGCCCAATGCATTCCATGAACATCGTGGCTATCACTAAGAATGTCCTGGCGGAGGATAAACTCTGGGACTTCCCCATCCGCAGCCCATGCCCGTCGACGTAATTGCTCGATCTGGCGAAATACAGCCGGGTCATAGATGCGAACGGGTACCGACGAATTTTGTCCAGTCTCTTCGGTCATGCGCAGCGCCCCATCTATGACAGATTTTGTCATGAGCAGCGGGTGGCTCACTCACAACCCCACCACGTTCCCATTATGGGTGCCCATTCATACGCGTACGTTGCGGAGGAGTCGGGAAGAGGGTGTCCGCACCCCCACATCGAATCCTCGCCGTCGGTGTATCCCGCATCTAACTCCACCAGAGCGCCCAACCATGACCCCACGCACGTCCCGGCTCCTCCCCCTCACCCAGCCATCCTCGCCCTCACCACCCTCACCCTCCCCCGACCCCTGCACGCCCAACTCCCCGCACCGTGCACGCTCCTCACCCCCACCCAAATCAAAACCGTCCTCACCACGCCCCTCAGCGAAGGCAAACCCGGCACCCCCAGCGACGGCACCACCGACTGCACCTGGTCCGACGCCAAGGGCGCAACCCGCGTCTACCTCTCCCTCCACGACCCCGGCTACGGCTACAAATCCTTCCGCGACTCCATGCTCGCCACCGGCAAACTCGTCCCCATCCCCGGCCTCGCCGACGACGCCTTCTTCATCTCCAGCGCCGGCAACTCCGCCGCCCTCTACGCCCTCAAAAACAAGCACCTCCTCCTCGTCACCGTCGACGGCCCCAACTTCACCAAAGTCCAAAACGAATCCGCCGAGCAATCCCTCGCCACCGCCATCCTCCCCAAGCTCTAGCCCCCGCCACCACCCCAACTCCCGCCAGGGACCCGGGTGCCCCATTCATACGCGCACGTTGCGGATGAGTGGGAACGCAGACTCCCACCCCAGCCACGCGAAGCAATTCGCCGGACCCGCAGGACCCGGGTGCCCCATATCTCGATTCTGAGATGGGTACATCGCGCGACCAGCGCGACCGCCCCCGCCCATCTCCCAGCCCCCACCCACCACCGCCCCCGCGCAGGACCCGGGTACCCCAAGGCTTCAGCCTTGGGTCTCATAATGCCAGGGCCGAAGGCCTTCCTTGCTGCCGCAGGCCGGAGTGAAGCCGCAGGCGCAACGACTGAATTGCCCCCCTCTACCCCGGCACCTCCCTCCGCGAAACCTGTCAACCCCCCAAGCACCCCCAAAACCCACAAACCCCGCGCCCCCATTGCCGATTTCTTTTTCCAAAACTTGGCATAGTTACCCCCACTGACTAGCTACAATAGAAGTAGCCCCCAAGCTGTCCAAACCCCACAACCAGCACCCACCCGGGCGAGTCGAAGGACCTTAGTACCTAACCCTCCTCGAATGAGTGGCTTAGGCCAAGAAAACGCACCAAAACAAGCAAGGATCTTGCCCTCTAACCCACCTGAAGTCAGCGGGTTATCGTCAATTTTCATACTCAAGGGGGGAGGGGGGTGGGTACAACCCTCACCCACCCTGTACACTCTGATCACTGAATTACGACATCTCGCAGGAGGATCATCATGGGTCACGGAATCATTGCCTGGATCATCATCGGTATCGTAGCGGGTTGGCTCACCGGCAAGATCATGAAAGGCGGCGGCTACGGCGTCCTCCTCGACATGGTCATCGGCCTCGTAGGCGCCGTCATCGGCGGTGAAATCTTCAAGTTCCTCGGCTACGGCGGCACCGGCGAGCACGGCCTCATCGTCAGCATCATCATCGCGACGATCGGTGCCATCATCCTCACCTTCATCATCCATCTCTTCACCGGCCGCCGCAAAGTCTGATTCAAAAGCAGTTGCGCCCAGCAACCGCCAGATTAGCGGGAAATTCACTGGACTTCCTTGCTGCTCCCCTTCATCCTTAAGGGAGCAGCAAAAGGGTCCTTTTATGTTTCACAAAAATGCAGTGCACTTCGAAAACCACAACCTCTCCGCCTCAACCCCCAACAATCTCCGCGTGATGCCTTCGGTCCCAACCGATCGCCAAGCCCGTGTCGCCTCGCGCCTCGATCTAATGATCATCACCAGCCGCCGTTGCTCGGCCTTCCTCTCCGAAGCCGCCGTGCTCGTCCTGGTCTTCGGCCTCCTCGACTACTTCATGCTCAAGGGCCGCATCGAGCTCACCTGGATCCTCCTCGCCCTCGGCGCCTCGCTCACCCTCCTCGCCGCCAGCATCGCCACGGACTTCGCCGCCCACCACTGGGTCAAAGCCCATCCCTAGCGTTCCCACCGAAATCCCCAACGACGAGATCCAGCCCTAACCGCCGCGATCTCTCGGCTCTCTTCACCCGCACACGCGCAGGGCAGGAACGACCGCGCACTTAACCCTCGCCGTCCGCGCAGGACCCTACGCTGGATAGCCTGCGTCCATCCACTCCTTGAACTTCGCCACAGTCTCCTTCGACCACGGCGCATCCGGAGGCATCGTCCCCGCCGAGACCGCGCCATAAACCAGCTGCGCGTTCGCCGGTACGCACATCCACGCGGCCTCATCCAGCGCAATCCCCGCGTGCTTCATACAAGCCACATCCCCATCCCGAAACAGCGGCCGAATATCCGTAGCAAAGCTCAAAGCCATAAAGCCTCCTCCGACTCTTCCGAATCCCACCACTTTACTCCCCACCCTCAGTCCGCACCAAAATCCTCGCCGTCCGCGCAGGACCGTAGGACTCAGTGGAAGTCATGCGACCGCATCGCAATCGCGCCATCGCTCAGCGTCGTCAACTTGCTAGCCTTGATATGAATCACCCCATCCTGATTCTGCAGCGCCCCCTCCACCAGCAGAAACTTACTCCTCACCACCGTCAGCCGCTCCCGCTCATACAAGTCAGGAGTCACAATCACATTCGCAATCCCGGTCTCATCCTCCATCGAGATGAAGATGAACCCCATCGCCGTCCCCGGCCGCTGCCGAGCAATCACGCACCCCGCAGCCTTCACCCAAGCTCCATCCTTGCGCTCCCTCAACTCCGCAGCCGACAGCACATCGCCCCCACGCAGCCCAGCCCGCAAGTAGTGCATCGGATGCCGCCCCACCGTAAGCCCCGTCCCCGCATAATCCGCCACCAACCGCTCCCCAGTATCCATCACCGCCAGCGGCTGCACCGCAAACTCCTCCGCCAACGCCTGCCGTAGCAGAGACCCCTCCATCTTCCCCGCCCGCTCCACCTGCCACAGCGCATCCCGCCGATGCTCCACCCCCCCCACCCAATTCAACGCCCCAATCCGCGCCAGCAACGTCAGCTCTTTGCGATTCAACTCCGGAACCCGCAGCGCCAAATCCTCCGCACTCTTGAACGCCCCATCCCGCCCGCGACTCTGCACTAAAGCCTCCGCCGACACCTTCCGCAATCCCTTCGCATATCCCAGCCCCATCCGAACCGACAGCCCTCCTCCGCTCTCACGCTCAACAGCACAAGCCCACTCCGACACCTGTACATCTACCGGCCGCACGCGCAGCCCATGACGCTGCGCATCCTTCACCAGCACCGCCGGCATATAAAACCCCATCGGCTGGTTATTCAAAATCGCGCAAGTAAACGCCGCCAGATACTTCACCTTAAAAGTAAGCCGAAGCATACGCAATCAACGCAAAGCTAGCCGCATGCGACTCCGGAAATCCATACAGCGCAAACGAGCTGATGTTCTGAATAATCTCCTCCTGCACCTTGGGCGAAATCCCATTCACCGTCATCCCCGCGCGCAGCTTCCCCTCCAGATTCTTCATCCGTTCCCACGACCTTCTCATCCCCACCGCGCGCCGTAGCTCCTCCGCCTCAGCGCCAGAAAAGTTCGCCACCGTCATCGCCATCCGCAGCAACTGCTCCTGAAACAACGGCACTCCCAGCGTCCGCTTCAACACCGGCTCCAGCGAAGGATGCGGATACGTCACCGCCTCCTTCTTCTGCCGCCGCCGCATATACGGATGCATCATCTTCCCCACAATCGGTCCTGGCCGAATGATCGCCACCTGCACCACCAAGTCATAAAACTTCGTCGGCCAATTCCTCGGCAGCGACGCCATCTGCGCGCGACTCTCCACCTGAAACATCCCCACCGTATCGGCCGCCTGCAGCACGCGATACACCTCGTCATCCTCTGGCAGCTGCGCCAGATCAACTC
Organism: uncultured Acidobacteriaceae bacterium; assembly: GCA_963796535.1. GTDB lineage: Bacteria > Acidobacteriota > Terriglobia > Terriglobales > Acidobacteriaceae > Granulicella. The sequence continues at coordinate 31,713 of CAWCMO010000019.1, read as the reverse complement.
TCTCTCCATAATGTTCTGGTATCAACTCCAGACAATCCTTCAACACCGCCATCATCCCCAGCCCCAGCAAATCCACCTTGATAATCCCAAGATCCGCGCAGTCCTCCTTATCCCACTGCACCACCGTTCGTCCTGCCATCGACGCCCTTTCCAGCGGCACCACCCCACTCAACAGCCCCTCACAAATCACCATGCCACCCGAGTGCTGCCCAAGGTGCCGAGGCAGATCCTGCAGCCGCATACAAAGTTCCAAATACTTCGCAATCCGCGGATGCTGCAAATCAAACCCCGCATGTTGAAACGAGTGCGCCATCGTGTCCGTCTTCCCCTTCCACTCAAACTGGCTCACCAATCCACTCAATCTCCCCAACGAGTCCGCATCAAACCCCAGCACCTTCCCCACCTCCCGCGCCGCAGACTTTCCGCGATACGTAATCACGTTCGCCGTCATCGCCGCCCCCAGCTCCCCATACCGCTGGTACACATACTGAATCGCCTGCTCCCGCTTCTCCTCCGACGGCAGATCCAGATCAATATCCGGCCACTCTCCGCGACTCTCGCTAAGAAATCTCTCGAACAGCAACTCCATCCCCACCGGATCAATCGCCGTAATCTCCAGCGCATAACAGACCGCAGAATTCGCCGCGCTCCCTCGTCCCTGGATCAAAATGTCATTCGCCTTGCAGAAGCAAACAATGTCCCACACGATCAGGAAATATCCCTCGAATCCAAGCTGCGCAATCAGCTTCAATTCATGCTCCACCTGCTTCTTCGCACGCTCCATCAGCCCCGGATCGCGCTTCGGCCCATACCTCCGCTCAACGCCCTCAGCCACACGCTTGCGCAGAAAGCTGTCCATCGTTTCGCCTTCCGGCACGGGATACCGTGGAAACGCATACCCCAAATCGCCCAACTGAAACTGCAGCCGCGCAGACAACTCCACCGTCTCTTCCACCGCCCCCTTCACATCCCGAAACAACCCAGCCATCTCCCGCGCCGATCGCAGATGCCGCCGATTATTCAGCGCCAGCAACCGTCCCGCATGATCCAGATCCGTATGGTGTCGAATCGCCGTAAACACATCCAGCACCTCGCGGTCATACGCCCGCGCATACCGCACCCCATTCGTAGCCACCACCGGCAGTTTCAACGACGCAGCAATGCGCAACGCCGCCTGGTTCCTCCACTCCTCCTCGCGCTCCCGATGCCGCTGCACCTCCACATACACATTGCCTCGTCCAAAAATCCTCACCAACTCTTCAACGCTCTCCCTCCCCGCCTTTTCACCACCCCGCATTAACGCAGCAGCCAGCGGCCCTTCCTCGCCGCCCGTCAAACAAACCACCCCACCCGCAAACTCCCGAAGATCCTCAGCCGTAGCCGCACCCTCGCACTTCACACTCTCCCGCATCTTGAACCGCGTAATCATCTGACACAAATTCCGATACCCCACCTGCGACTCACACAGCAACGCCACCCGCGCCGGCTCAGCAGGGAACTGATGCGGCAGCCAAGCAGCCGGCCTAAGCCTCTCTCCAAAACTCGACACTGCAATCTCCGCGCCCACATGCGCATGCACCCCATACCTCTTCGCACTCGTATGAAATCGCGCCGACCCATACACCCCATTCCGATCCATCAATCCCACAGCCGGCATCCCCAACTCCACCGCACGGTCAATCAACCCCTCAGGCTGCGAAGCGCCTTCCAGAAAGCTGAAGGCGCTCGCACAATGCAGTTCAACATAGCGCTCAGTCATACAGTGTCACCATCTGCCACACATCCGTCTTCCGATCGTTCACCACGCAGCAACACAACACCCCGCCGCGCACATCCCGCGCAATCAAATCCCATTGCTCCACCGTCCAGTCCGAACCACTCCACCAATCACCCTCCGCCAGCCAAGGCCCATACGCTTTCTCCACCACATACCGCGTCTCACGAAACACAAAGCCAACCGGCCGTCGCTCCCACAGCGACATCCTCACCCTCTCTGCCGGCCGCAACTGCCGCATCGCCGTAGGCGACACCGTCGCCGCAAACAACGTCCCCTGCGCCCCCACTTTAAAGAATACCTCCATCCGAAACCCCTCCGCCCCATGCGTATCCTTCAGCACCGGACTCCCCACACACTCCTCCCCCACCACCGCCCGAATTCGCGCCAGCGTTACATCCAGCCGCGTAGGCTCCGGCAGTTGCGGCGAGAACAATCCCAGCTGCACCTTGCTAGTGCTCCCCGGCTCCGCATCAAGAATCACGCTCACCACCGCAGCCCCTGGCGCATGCGCCTCCAAATCCAAATGCAACAGCTTCAACCACACCGCGCGGTCATTCGTAGGCAGCGCCGGCTGCACTCGCCGCACATGCGTCCCCCCTCCCTCCAACATCAACGTCAGCGACACCGAAGCCAGCGCCAGCACCCGCGCCGCCGCCCTTACAATCACCTGCTCCAACATCATCCCCAGCACAAACAGCAACGACTCCATCACCTCCACCGGCGACTCCAACTCCATCCGCTCCTGCAGCGCAAACGCCGCCTCATACGGCACGAAATGATGCGGCAACTCTCCCCGAGCCATCAGCCGAAGCCGCTTTCCCTCCTGCCCCATCCGCGCAATCAACTGCGTCTCCGGCAGCGCAGCCAACGCCCCCAGTGTCCTTATCCCCCAAAGCCCAAACGTCTCCGGCAGCGCAGCCAACGCCCCCAGTGTCCTTATCCCCCAAAGCCCAAACGTCTCCGCATGCGCCTCCGACAAATCCAAAACCCTCAGCGGCAACCCACTCAACGCCGACGCCTCTTCTCCCGCCGCCACCAACCGCACCCGCGCCGACGTCCCCCGCACACAACAAACCGCCGCATGAAAATTCCTGCTGATCGCCACCGACGCACTCATCCCCAACCGCTGCACCCTCCGCAGCAACTCCCGCGCCAGCACCTCCGGCCGCCCCAGCAATCGCTCCGTCCCCGCAATATCCAGCACGCACAAAAATGCGCTGCCCTCGCTCCGATCCTCCACCCGCGGCGTAAACCCACCCGCACACTCCAGCATCGCCGCACGCGCAGAAGCCTCCTCCCCCATCGACCTCTTCATCACCCTCAACCCCTCAAACGTCTCCAACTCCACCCGCGTCATCTCCCGCGCAACCCCCACCGCCCGCGCCTTCGCATTCAGCGAGCACACTGTCTCCAGCGGCGCCTCACCCTCCACCACCACAACCGCCCCGCCCCTCAACTCCGGCCTCAGCCGCAACACCGCCTGTGCCGGAAACTCCCGCGCATAAAGACACGCATACATCTCTCCATCCGCACGCATCACCGCACCCCCGCCCAAGTCATTCTGCTCATCCACGCCGCCGCACTCACCCGTCGCACAGGCTTCCGCAACTCCACGACCTTCGCCGCCTCAACAGACCGCTGCCGCGACACCTCCACGCGACAACTCAACCCACCCAGCACCGTCCCCTCACCACGCGCCTCGCCCGCCGACAACCGCAGCACCAACCCCGCGCTACTCTTCGAGCACCCATGCTGCGTCAGCAACACCACGCACGCCCGACTCCTCTCCGCCGCCGCCGCATACCGAAACCAAGTCGCCAGCGGAATCCGCGACACCTGCTCCGGCGCCAGGCTCCCCATGTCCAGCACAATCGCGCTGAACCCCCCACCCTGCAGCAACAAATCCGTAACCCGCATCGCCTGCTCCATCCGCCCCCACACACTCACCCCCGCACCCCTCAACTCCGAGCCCTTCGCCCAACCACCCACCGCCTCAACCCTCTCGCCCCGTCCACGCTCCCGCCTCTGCGGCTCAGCACATCGCGGCGCTAACGGACGCAGCAAATCCCCCACCCCCTCCGACATCCCCTTTACCTCCATCCGCGGATGCGGCCCAAACCCTCCTCCATGTAGCCCCTTCGTCACCACCGGCGCCGCAAAATACTTCTCTGCCAACTTTAAAGTTTCCCCCCACTCCCGCCCCAGCCTTTCGCGCCGCAGCCACAACCCCACACCGCACCCACAACATCCGCTTCAAATCCACCCCAGCCGCCGCAGCCGACTCAGGACTCAGCGCATCCGACACATCCACCCACGCACAAACCCTCTCCGCCCTTGTCACCCCCGCCACAAACGAAAGCGCCAGCGCCGTCCTTCCCGAGCACTCCGCCCCAATCATCTCCGTCACCGCCCCCACCGGCAGCCCCCCTTCCAGCACCTCATCCACCGCCGCAATCCCTACCGGCATCACCTCGCGAATCGTCTTCGCCACTGGCGTCAACGCACCAGGAATCCTCCCCGCCAAAGCAGCCTCAACCTGCGCCCGAACTGTAGCCGCGGAACTCATCATCTTCGCCTTATCTTCGCCTAAGCGACCCGCGCTGTATAGAGCCCATTTGCAATCAAAATGGTGCAACCCTCCCGCAACCCCCACACCCTCCATCATTTACCGCGCGAAGATTTATCGCATCACGCCCGCCACAACCCAAACCCTCCCGCTGTACTCTTAGGTAACTATGCCGCCCCCCGCTTCCCCGAGCGCGACCAAGCCAGCCACCACCCCTGCCCCCGGCCACTCCGTAGCCAGCAAGCGCCTCCTCCCCTGGCTAGTCGCCGTCGCCTTCTTCATGGAGTCGCTAGACACCACCATCCTCAACACCGCAGTCCCCGCCATCTCGGCCGCGCTCCACGTCGGCCCCCTCAGCATGAAGGCTGTGCTCGCCAGCTACACTCTCTCGCTCGCCGTCTTCATCCCTATCAGCGGCTGGGTAGCCGACAAGTTCGGAACCCGCAGAGTCTTCGCCACCGCCATCGGCCTCTTCACCCTCGGCTCACTCCTCTGCGGCCTCTCCTCCAACATCCACGCCCTCGTAGCCTGCCGAATCCTGCAAGGCATGGGCGGCTCCATGATGGTCCCGGTAGGCCGCCTCACCCTGGTCCGCACCTTCGGCAAAGCCGACCTGCTCCGCGCCATGAGCTTCGTCTCCATCCCCGCGCTGGTCGCCCCCATGCTCGGCCCCATCGCCGGAGGCCTCATCGTCGGCTACCTCCACTGGCGCGTCATCTTCTTCCTCAACATCCCCATCGGCCTCATTGGCCTCATCATGGTCTACCTCCATCTACCCGACTACCGTGAAGACACCCACCCCCTCGACATCGTAGGCCTCATCCTCTTCGGCTCCGGCATCGCCCTCCTCTCCTACGTCCTCGAAGTCTTCGGCGAGCACACCCTCAGCCGCTTCGAAATCGGAGCCCTCGCCGCCCTCTCGCTCGCCCTTCTCACCGGCTATTGGCTACACGCAAAATCCATAGCCTACCCGCTCCTCGATCTCGCCCTCTTCAAGATCCGCACCTTCCGCGCGGCCGTCAGCGGAAGCTTCTTCACCCGCATCGGCATCGGCGGCGTCCCCTTCCTCCTGCCCCTTCTCTATCAAGTAGGACTAGGCTTCACTCCCGTGCAATCCGGCCTGCTCATCATGCCGCAAGCCATCGCAGCGATGAGCATGAAAGCCATCATGCCCCGCCTGCTCTCAACCATCGGCTACCGCTGGGTCCTCATCTCGAACACGCTAGTCCTGGGCCTGCTTCTTCTACTCTTCGCCACCATCGGCACCGGCACCACCATCTGGAAGATCGTGCTCCTGGCCTTCCTCTATGGAGCCTTCACCTCGCTGCAATACACCAGCATGAACACCCTGGTCTACGCCGACACCAACGACCAGCAATCCAGCGCCGCCAGCTCCATAGCCAGCACCATGCAGCAGATGTCGATCAGCTTCGGCGTAGCCACCGCCGGCCTCGCGACCGCCTTCTTCGTCCCCGCGATTGCTCCCAACGGCCACACCAGTTCAACCGAGATGATCCACGGAATCCACAAAGCTCTCTTCGCGCTAGGCATCCTCACGATGATCTCGACCATAGTCTTCCGCAGCCTAAAGCAAGGCGACGGCAACGCCGTAAGCCACCACGAAAAAATCCTCCACCCCAACGGCTAACCAACCACCTCAAGCAGGGCAGGGAAGCGCCACCGTCATGGGGCCGCACGATCCCCAGCGCCAATAGTTTCTCAATCCACGTTTGCGATCTCAGTGCACTCTTCCTTCAAGAAAATTTGCGATAAGCTGATCGCGTGCCTACCCGCCGTGTCCCGCTGAGTCTTATTCTGCCAATCCTCTCGTTGGCAATCTGGATCGCCGTCGTCTTAATCCCCACCACCCTCACGTATGTCTACTTTCTCCAGAAAGCCCAAGGCGCCCCGTCCCTTAGCATCACGCTTCCGCTAGCTCACCTAAATCTCCCCCGCGCACATTTCCTCTCCTTCGCAGCAGACCGCGCCGCCTATCGCTTCGGCCACGCGATGCTCGCCATCAACATCCCGGCAACGGCCATTGAACTTCCCATCGACAGGTTCACCTCATCGTGGCCATCCACGCGGGTACCTTCCGGTATGCATTTCGAATCCTGGCGTGCCGTCATCTACCCCTTCTACTGCCTTCCGTTCTGGTGGTGCGCCGGAGTCGGTCTCGACGCCCTCCTTCGCCGCCGTCAGCTCCGCTGGCCATGGCTCCTCGTAGGCACACTGCTGTGGGGATTCATCGTCTTCATCACTATGGGATTTACCTTCGGACTCTCCGCCGAGGATCACCGCGGCAACGCCTACATCTTCTGGGGCCTCGGCTTCTGGTGTCTCCTGCTCGCAGCGTATCCAACGACGTGGATACGTACTGGACTGGCCTATCGAAGAAGCCGCCGGGTGCCCATTCATGACAGCTCCATTTCATGAGTGGGAAGGAAGAAACAGCAAGCCCACCAAACGCGTCTCAGCTAAAAGCTAAAAGCTAACAACTGAGAACTAACAACGAACAACTAACAACCGCTTTTAAACAACCACCACCCACAAGCCAAATCCTGCACCACATGCCCCAACGACTTATAAACCGTAATCTCCTCCGCAGACCTCCTCCCCACCACATCCCCCGCCAGCACCTCCCCAATCTCCGCAACAATATGCCCATTGCCCACAACCCCTGCAGCCTTCGCGCGCAGAAACTCCGCACCCTGCGCCAGCACCCCCTCACGGCTATCGACAAAAAGCCGCGACCGCCGCACCAACTCGTTATCCACCTCCGCCGGCCCCGCAAAGCTAGACCCCACCACATTCACATGCGTCCCCGGCCCTAACCCACTCGCCCAACAAGATCGGTTCCGCAGCCGACGTCACGGTACACACCACATCAACCTCCGCCACGGCCTCCTGCACGCCGTCGACAGCCCACACACGCAGCCCAAGCTCCGCCGACATCCTCGCCGCAAATTCTCTTGCCCTCTCCACCGACCGCCCCCAAACCACAATCTCCTCCAACGCCCGCACCAACGAAATCGCCCGAGCATGCGTCCCAGCTTGCTCCCCATACCCCAGCAGCGCCAGCCTCTTAGCATCCTTCCGAGCCAGCGCGTCCGTAGCGACAGCGCTAGCCGCGGCCGTCCGTATCGCCGTAATCTCCCCCGCATGCACCATACAAACCGGGGCCCCACTCTCCGGATCAAACAGCACCACCACGCCCTGGTGCGACTGCACGCCCTTAGCAAAATTCTCCGGATAAACGCTAATCAACTTCGCCCCAAAGCATTCCCCGCGCCCATCCCACCCGGCATCACCCCAAACATCCGCCCCTCCCCCAGCGGCACAATCGACCGCAGCAGTTGCACCGTCTCGCCCTTCGAGAACGCAATCATCGCCTCCCGCACAATCGGCAAACAAACTTCATACGTCAGCCGCTCGGCCACTTCCTCCCGATCGATCCACCGCATCCGCTCTCCTTGAGTTCCACCCCCTCACCATACGCCGGGTGCCCCATCTTCGCGACGGTTTCATCGTCGCTAAGGTGGGCCGTCACTAACCCCCACCCCGCCCCCATCGATCGAAAAGCTAGAAGCTAGAAGCAAGCGCATCCCCTACTCTTTCCCCGACGACTTCTTCACCAAAGCCGAACACATCCCAATGCCCTGCGACCCAGCAGTAAACGCCCCCTGCACCGTATAGCAGAGCTGCCCCGTCTTCGTATCGAGCGCCAGCGCCCCCGCAGGAATATCTTTAGAAATCCCCGAAGGATCGGCCACCAGCACAAACCGCTGACCCTCATTGTCCGCCGACGAAGCCAAACATCCAGTCAGCACCAAAACAAAACCCAAGGCAATCATCTTCATGCCGCCTATCCTAGCAAACCCGCCCACCCGTTTCATCCACCAAAACCTGCCGCACCCCGACCCGCCCTGCCACCAATCTTCGCGCGCGCAAAAAAGAGGGAACCGCCCCTGCCGTCTCTCCGTATCTCCTCTCGCAACCGAAACCCGAAGGAGACCTCCATGCGTCTGTCCGCCTTAGCCACCTGCGCCGCTCTTCTCGCAGTTCTCCCCCTCAGCGCCCAGTCCTTCTCCACCCACCCCTGCTCCTCCGACGACGAACACCACTGGTTCAGCGGCGAACAGGCCTGCGAAGTCCGTACCGCCACCTTTCCCCTCGTCAACGGACACCTCAACGTCAACAGCATGAACGGTGGCATCGAAGTCATCGGCGAAGACCGTCAGGACGTAGCCCTCGAAGCCCGCGTCAGCGCCCACGCACTCAGCCAGTCCGAAGCCGAATCCATCCTCAAGGAAATCACCATCTCCACCGGCGGCACTGTCGAAGCTCATGGCCCCACCAATTCCGGCATGCATAACTGGTCGGTCGGCTATAAGCTTCTCGTCCCGCATCAACTCGCCGGCAAGTTCCACACCATGAACGGCGGCCTCGCCCTCACCAGCATCCACGGCGACATCCAGGGTGAGACCACCAACGGCGGCCTCCACATCCAAAACCTCGGCGGCAACGTCAACGTCAGCACCACCAACGGCGGCATCAAGGCTAATCTCGACGGTCCCACCTGGCAGGGAAGCGGCCTCACCGCCAGCACCACCAACGGCGGCGTCAGCGTTAAGCTCCCCTCCAACTACTCCGCCCACCTCGTGGCCAACACGACCAACGGCGGCACTTCCCTCAACCTTCCCAACGCCAACCAGGACGGCGTCCACCGCCACAACATCGACACCAACCTCGGCTCCGGCGGCCCCACCATCAGCTTTGAGACCACGAACGGCGGCGTGTCCATCGACTAAATCCAATATCCGTCGAAAGAGAGCTTCCTCCGCCCCCTCGAAACAATTTCAGCCCGCGAAATTTCCAGCGGTCTGCAATTCGTGGATCGAGGGGGCGATCTTTTCGTGAATCGCCCCACACCGGGTGCCCCGTGTCCCGCTTTTGGGACTCGGGTTTGCAGCAGCCTCTACACTCCCCTAAACTTCTCTCCCCTCCCGCACAACCCGCCCCCCATTCCACGCCTCTGACTACCTGTCCCACTTCTCTCAGGAGTCACGCATGACCACCTACAGCTCCAACCACATCGCCGGCCTCAACGTCTCCAGCCACACCCTCCTCGTCTGGATCCTCATCGGCCTCGTCGCCGGCTACATCACGGGCAAGCTCATGCGTGGCGCCGGCTTCGGCCCTCTCATGGACATCGTCGTCGGCATCCTCGGCGCCCTCATCGGCGGCTTCATCATGACCCACCTCGGCTACGCCGGCTCCGGCGGCTTCTTCTACACCGTCTTCGTCGCCGTCATTGGAGCCGTCCTCCTAACCTTCCTCATCCGCCTGGTCACCGGCGCCCGCAACCGCCTCTAACTCAGGCACCATCCGACTTCCGCCGTCCGCGCAGGACGACCCTCTGCGAAAATTTACGCCCACCGAATCTCCGCAGAGCTATACTCAAATCCGCAGGTCAAAGCTCCACCTCGAGGTCTCCTAATGAAGAAGCTTGTCGCTGTCTGTACCCTGAGCCTTTCCTTCCTTTCTGTGAACGCGCTGGCCGAAACCTTCCACGGCGTCGTCTCCGACGCGATGTGCGCCAAGAACGATGTAGCCAAGGCCGGCACTCCCGGTCATGCCGACTGTGCCAAGAAGTGCATCGGCATGGGCTCCCCCGCCGTCCTCGTTGTCGGCACAAAGATCTACACCGTCTCTAATCCGGAAAAGCTAAACGCTTTCGCCGGTAAGGCCGTCACCGTCGATGGCTCCGTAGCCGGCGACACCCTCACCGTAGCTTCCGTAAAATAAGGCAGTGCCGTCCTGCCGCGCCAGCGGCAGGACGACCATCTTTCCCGCCTCCGCCGACCGCAGCGCCGCGTCCGGAGCCTCTGTCGCGGTCACATTCGTCTTCAGCGAAGTCAAGTTGTCCCCTCGTCCAATCCCCCGCAGCCAACGGTAACCGGAGCGACCACGCTCCGTGCTCGCGGCGGCTACGTCCTATCGGCGCACCGCCTGCAGTAGAAATCCTTACGTCTCATCCCGTTTTGGTATCTGAAGCAAAGAAGTTAGCTTAGTGACACTACTCTCGCTCGCAAAACTGCCGATGTTCAGAGAGTGGTACCTAGATGCACTCCTTTGCAACTTTCGCCGTCTAAACTCTTGAATTCGGCTAGGATAGTCTTCGAGTGTGCCTAGCCTCCAAGGAGTCAGATTGAAGACCGCTGTTCGCGCCCTCACGACGCTTTGCTTTCTACTTGTACCCTGCTCCCTGGTTCATGCCCAGGCCATGCCGGCCGCCTCCAGACCCTTCACCATCTCCGCATTCGGCGGCGCCACTGGCACCTTTACCGGCCTCGATGGCGGCAAGAATGTCGGCATCACCGCCGGCGGCGACCTCGGCTTCAAACCCTTCCACTACTTCTATCCCTCCGTAGAAGTTCGCGGAACCTACCCCATCGACGATGGCCACGTGGACTCCCAAAAGAACATCCTGGGCGGCGTCAAAGTCGAGCGTTTCTTCGGAAACTTCCACCCCTACGTCGATTTCTTCTTCGGCCGCGGCAAGATCGACTACCTCAATGGCGGTTATCCCAATCCCGCCGGCACGCTGCTTTATCTTGACTCCATCTCGAACGTATACGGCCCTGGCGGCGGCCTCGATTTCGTCCTCACCGAACACTTCGCCCTCAAGATTGACGCCCAGTATCAGCACTATGGCACGCCTGTCACCACCAGCGGCAGCCTTTGGTCCGCGCCCATCACCGTCGGCGTCGTCTATCGCTTCGGAGGCGTCTACCCCAGTAAAGCGGAGATCCACTAGGACTCCCGCACCACCTCGCAATTAATAGTGCTGCACCACCTCGCGATGCCGCTCCACCCACCAGCATGGATTACTGCCCTCCTGCGGATAGATAGACTTCGTGCACGGCATGGCGACCGTCCCATTCGCGTAATAGTCTTCTTTCCCGCCCTTAAGGTCCGCGACCGTATACAGGTCCACCGTCACCGACCCCATGCCCCCGCCCCGCGCGACCCTCACCCTCCACACCGCGAAGTCCAGTGGATACAACAGCGCCGCGATCAGCAACACGATCCCCACCCCCTTCAGCACCATCTTGAAGGCAAACTTCTCGATGACGAAATCTTCTGCCATACACTCCTCGCGCTCTCCCGCAGACTAGCAGAACAGCGTCCATCCCCTGAATTTCAGCTCTTTTTCGTGCCCGCCTCGATACATTCCCAGGGTCACTTTCCTTTCGCCCAACATCAAATAGAGGCCCGTCTATGGGAAAATAGAGGTAGGTAAACTCATCATCGTGTCGAAACAAACCGCGTCGTTCTTTGTCATTTCTGCATTCTTTGCAAGTCTCACTCTCGCAGCTCCCCTCGGCGCGCAGCAGTACGTCGCGACAGCTAACAATCCCGTCATCTTGCCGGATGCTCCCACCCCCCAGCCGCCCGCCTCCAACTCTCCAGACAACTTCAGCTCCTCTCAGTCTTCTGACCAGCAGCAGACAACCACGCCTCCCCCAACTCCCGGGCAGCAGACAACCACGCCTCCCCAGGCAGAAACTCCCCAGCAGGAAACTACCGGGCAGGAAACTCCGGAGCAGCGCAAAGCCCGCGCCGCCGCCGAGCTCAAGCTGGAAACGAAACAGCGCATGGCCGGAGTGATCCCGAACTTCAACACCGTTAACAACGGCAAGGCAGCACCGCTCAGCCCTGGCCAGAAGTTCCATCTCTTCTTCAAGGGTGCGTTTGACCCCTACCAGTTCGTGCTCGCCGGCATCGACGCGGGCATCGGTCAGGCTGAAAACGAGAACCCCGGATACCACCAGGGCTTCGAAGGCTACGCAAAGCGCTACGGCGCCAACTATGCCGACAACTTCAGCGGCAACTTCTTCGGCAACGCCGTCCTGCCGACAATTCTCCACCAGGATCCCCGCTACTTCCGCCTGGGCCATGGACCCATCCTCCATCGCGCCCTGTATTCCATCTCCACGACCTTCCGCACCTACGGCGATAACGGCAAGTGGCAGCCCGCGTATTCCAATCTGACCGGCAATCTCATCGGTGCCTCCATCTCGAACCTCTACTACCCCGAGGGTGATCGTGGCCTCTACCCCACCCTTCGCCGTGCCCTCAGCGTTACGTATCAGGGCACCATCGGCGGCATGTTGCAGGAGTTCTATCCCGACATCGCCGACAAATACAAACGCCACAGAGCCCGAGTGGCCGCCGCCAAAGCAGCAGCCGACGGCATTACCCCCATCCCCCCCGCCAAGCCCAACACCACGCCAACTCCCCAGCCCTAGCGCAATCCCATCGCGGGAATCTGCTGTTGTTCTTGCCTGTGCTAAAAGCTAAAAGCGCTCTCGCCTTTCGTTCTGTCATTCCCTCCGGGAATCTGCTGTTGTTCTTGCCCTTGCCTTTCTTTCTGTCATTCCCTCCGGGAATCTGCTGTTTTCTCGCTCGCGCCCCAGCTACAAATTGAATAATTCCCGCAGCCGCTTAGTCTGCGACCGGCTCACCGGCACTTCCGTCTGCTTGCGATCATCCATCCTCAGCTGGTAGCTCGACTTGAACCAAGGCACCACCTCGCGTATGTGCTGAATGTTCACCACGAACGACCGATGCACTCGCCAGAACTGCTCCGGATCCAGCTGATCGGTCAGCTCCTCCAGCGTCCGGCAATTCGAATCCCCCTCCAGCGCCTTGGTCACCACCGAGATCCGCCCTTCCTCGATCGTGGCAAAGCACAAGTCCTTCTGATCCACCAGCAGCAAACGGCTCTGCGCCCGCACCACCACCTTGCCCGACCGCCCTCCCACCACCGCTGCCGGCGCCGTCCCCGCCGCCGCAATGCCCGTCCGCTCTTCCACCATGCGCAGCAGCGCATCCAGCTTCGCCTCCGCGCCCGCGACCCGGCTCGCCACCCGGCCATCGCCCGCCCCTGCACTCGCAGCCAAACTTCCGGGACTCTCCGCCACCATCTCCGTCGAGCTCATCCGTTCCCGAACCTTCTCCAGCGTCCGATGCACCCGCTTGCTATCAAACGGCTTCAGCAGATAATCGACCGCATTCACCTCAAACGCCTTCACCGCATACTGATCGAACGCGGTAGCGAAGACCACCTGCGGCAGCTTCACCTTTTTGTCCTGCGCCAGCACTTTTTTCAGAACCGCAAACCCATCCAACCCCGGCATTCGGACATCCAGAAAAATCACGTCCGGCTTATGCGTCCGAATCAGCTCCACGGCCTCGATCCCGTTGGTCCCCTGCGCCAGCACCGACACGTCCCCCGCAGCATCCAGCAGGTACTGCAACTCCTGCCGCGCCAGTGGCTCGTCATCAATAATCAGCGCTGTCAGGGGAGTTGCCATGGCTGCGATTAGTGTACGCGCAGAGGGCTTTCTCTACGCTCTACACTCGATCCCCTACACCCTGCCTTAATCGCTATAAACCCGAAGCCGCGCCGGAGCCCCATCCTGCGCCAGCTCATGTCCACAGCAAGTGCAGAACGCATCGGTAAGCTTCACGCCGCGATGGCACGCGCCACATACAGGCGCCATCTGGAACTGGCACTGCGGACAGTAGTGGTAGCTCGCCGCCAGCGTCGTCGAACAGTTCGGGCACTTCGACAAAATCGGTTGCCGCAGCAGGAAGTACACCACCGCGCCGATCCCGCCCGGCAGCAGCACGCACACCAGCATCCACAGCCCCGCCGACATCCCCCGCCGCTTCACATCGCGGCTCACATAGCCCAGCAGCAGCGCATAGCTCGCCACCAGCGAGCCCCACGCATACCCCATCATCAGCCGCAGCGGCAGCAGCTCATGTTTGTGGTGCGGCATCACCCAGTGAAAGATCACCTGCATGCCAGCGAACAACAACACGGCCAGCGCCATCGACCACCGCGGAATCATCCGCAGCTCATCATCCCCCGCAGACATGGCGTCGCTCGCGCCCGATCCCGTACCCATCCACTTCGGCATCATAGCTGCGCCTCGCTATCGGAACGCGTGCGTGCCCGCTTGAACCACACCAACCCCATCACCGCCGCCGTCACCGGCAACGACCACAACAGCAAAATCATCAGCTGATCGCTAGCATCCGGAATCCCATTCGGCGTCAAATCATAGCCGTCCAGCATCCCCCAGATCGCATAGCAGATCGCCACCATCAAGATCGACGAGATCCCCAGCGGCACCCACAGGCTGCGCGTCTTGCTCTTCTGTTCCCGCATCGACAGCGCCTGCTCGCGCACCACGCGATGCGTCCGGTTCACCACCACGCTACGCGCCCCGGCTGCCATCACCGCTCCGCGAAACGCCTGCGTTACTTCCCTGTCCTGGTCCTCTGGACGACGTGAATTCAAGCATCCACCTCCGCGCCGCGGTCGCTTCCCCGACCACCGCCCGCACGCAGCTTCACCAACTCAGGCTTGAGCGCCGCCAGCCCGCGATACAGCCGCGACTTCACCGTCGAAAGCGGCGCCCGCGTCACCGTCGCAATCTCCTCCAGCGACATCTCTTCATGAAACCGCAGTGTCAGCACCTCGCGATACGCCGGGTCGAGCGTCAGCAGTACCGTCGCCACCTCCGACGCGTTCTCGCGATATTGAAACTGCTCCAGCGGCGATGGCCCTTCCTGCACAATCTCAAACGGCCGCGAGTCCGAATCCTCGCCACCCTCCCGCATCTCGTCCAGCGACGCCATCGTCCGCTTGCGCGAAAGATCGATCACCAGGTTGCGCGCAATCGTGAAAATCCACGTGTCGAACCGAGCCTTGCCGTTATATTGCGATCCCCGCCGCAGCACCCGGATCCAGACCTCCTGGAACAGGTCCTCGGCCACCTCGCGCTTGTTGGTCAGAAACAGCAGGTACCGCATCAGCCGATGCTGGTACGTCTCGATCAGCTGATCGAGCAGCTCCGGGTCCTGCCGCTTCAGACCGCGTGCAATCGCCGCATTCTCGCGCTCAACCTGCTTCGCCGCCTCGGCCGTCAGTACTGTCGAAGTTCTCACGCTCATATGGACGCTATTTTGCTGCAGAAAGTCTCGGTGGACGCAACCTATATTCTACCGTCCGGCCGCTGCCCCGAGCGGAAAAAAGTCACTACGTGGCTACTCCCCCGCAATTCGCCTTCCCGCATCCGGAACTTCTCCGGTAGTCTCGGGTTAGAAAAATTGCACAACTGTTTCCGAATCTTCCAAACGCTTTTTCCCCTTTGCGCATCCCACTGTAGAACAGGTGCTGCGCTCTCCAGCCCAGGCCCTCAAAGAAGACAAACCGATGAGTCTCATACTTCCTGCAACACTTCTTTTCATGCTAGTGGCCGCCTACGTCTACCTCTGGCGCTCCAGCCAGGAAGCGCAGAAATTTGCTCGCGACTATCAGGACCGAGGGGGTCTGCTCATCGACGTCCGCAGCCCCGCCGAATTCAAATCCGGCCACCTGCCCCGTGCCATCAACCTGCCGCTCAACGAGTTGGACGCCTACGTACCCCGGCTCGCCCAGGATAAGAACCAGATCCTGCTCCTGCACTGCAAGACCGGCCTGCGCAGCGAACTGGCCGCCCAGCGTCTCAAGCGCCAGGGCTACGCCAACGCCTTCAATCTAGGCTCCTACAGCCGCGCCGCCCGCCTCATCCTCCGCCACCAGGCCGCGGCCTAGGCCCTCCCCGCCTTCCGTCCAATTACGCTGAAAGAGCCCGTCGCCCAATTACACTGGAACTATGGATGTTTTGTACGGCCTGCACCCGGTCGAGGAGGCCCTTCGCGCCGGCACCCGACCCCTCGACCACCTCAGCGTAGCCCGCGAGCGCGAAGCCCGCCGCGACCCCCGCATCGACGCCGTCCTCGAGCTGGCTCGCGCCAAAGGCATTCGCATCAGCACCGAACCCCGCGACCAGCTCACCCGCCACTGCAAGACCGACGCCCACCAGGGAATCGTAGCCTTCGTCCGCGAACGCAAATTCCTAGCCCTCGAAGACCTCCTCCAGGCCCCAACCGGCCCCTCCGGCTCAAAGTTTCTGTTAGCGCTAGACGGCGTAGAAGACCCTCACAACCTGGGCGCCCTGCTCCGCTCCGCCGACGGCGCCGGCATCGACGGCGTAGTCCTCCCCGAACGTCGTTCCGCCCCGCTCTCCGCCGTCACGGCAAAGTCCTCCGCCGGCGCCAGCGAACACGTCCGCATCGCGCAAGTCGTCAACATCACTCGCGCCCTCGAAGCCATGAAGAAGAATCACATCTGGATCGTAGGCCTCGACGAACGCGGCACCCCCGACTACACCAACTTCGACTTCCGCCAGGATGTCTGCCTCGTCTTAGGCAGCGAAGGCTCCGGCCTCCATGACCTGGTCAAGCGCACCTGCGACCACCTCCTCCGCATCCCCATGGCCGGCAACGTAAGCTCCCTCAACGTCTCAGTAGCCGGCGCAGTAGTCATGTACGAAGCCATGCGCCAGCGCCGCCCCGGGCAGGGAAGCAGCACCCAACCACCGCCCGCAGAGTCTAAACCTCCAAAGCCCCGCAAAGGCCTAGGCTCCTAACGCTCCTTGGTTGAGTTGCGATGGTAGATTCTTAGCCGTCACCCCGACCAACATCGTCGTCATCCTGACCAATATCCTCGTCATCCTGACCAATATCCACGTCACGCTGACCAATGTTCTCGTCATCCTGACCAGTATCCCCGTCACCCTGACTAATATCTTCGTCATCCTGAACGTAGTGAAGGACCCCTGTAGTTGCTCTTGTCGTTGCTGTTGCCTTTGCCTTTCTTTCTGTCATTCCCTCTGGGAATCTGCTGTGGTCGTTGTCGTTGCTGTTGCCCCTGCCGTTGCTGTTGCAAGTTTCTCGCCATCATCCTGAACGCAGTGAAGGACCCCCGTATTTGCCATTGCTCTTGCCTTGCCGTTGCTCGTTATTCCGGATTAGAAAGGGGCTTTAGCCCCGAGCCGTTGTCCTTGCTTTTCTAGTTGTCATTCCGCAGCGTAGCGAAGGAATCTGCTTCTCAACCGCCGCGCTTTCCCATCGCACCACCGGAGCCCCACACCCTTGCACTTGACCCACCACCCAACGCGCCGCCTACCCCTGGCCCTCCTCCTCGCGAGCCTGACGGCGCAAGCCCAAACCACCCCCACTCAACCCACGCCACCCCCACCGCAAGGCCAGGTCCTCTTCGAAAGCCACGGCACCCCACCCCCCACCCCCGACGACACCGCCCCACCCCCGGAGGCTCTCCCCCCGGCCCCACCCCCACCGGCCCCGTCCTCACCGACGAGCAGCGCTCCGCCGTCCTCTTCACCGCTTACGATCTCGACGCCCGTATCGCCCCCACAACCGGCCATCTCACCCTGCGCGCCCGCGTCACCCTACGCAACATCACCAGCGAGCCGCTCTCCCGCATCGCCCTGCAAATCTCCTCCTCCCTCCACTGGGAATCGGCAGCCCTCATCACCCCCACCGGCACCACCCCCCTCACCGTCACCCAGCACCTCATCGACACCGACGCGGACCACACCGGCAAATCCTCCGAAGCCGTGCTCGACCTGCCCGCGCCCCTAGCCCCCGGCGCCACCCTCACCCTCGACACCCTCTACTCCGGCAACCTCTCCGCCGACACCTCCCGCCTCGAGCGCCTCGGCGCCGCCCCCACCCAGGCCCTCACCACCGACTGGGACGCCATCGGCTACATCTCCTCCGCCACCAGCAGCTCAAGCTCTTCCGACAACTCACAGGAGACCACCGTCCTCTCCGTAGCCCTCCGCGGTTTCGGCAATGTCCTCTGGTATCCAACAGCATCCCCACAGCTTTTCCTCGGCGACGGCGCCAAGCTCTTCCAGGCCATCGGCCAGCAGCGCCTCGCCGAGCGAGCCGCCACCATCCACCTCCGCCTCGCCGTCGAATACCGCGGCACGCCTCCCGTGGCCGCCTACTTCTGCGCCCGCCGCCAGCCCCTCGTCGCCCATCCCGACGACCCCGCCGCACCGCCAGCCACCGCCACCGGCATTGCCACCGCCGACTTCGCCACCCAACCCATCGGCTTCCGCCAGCCCAGCCTGTTCGTCGTCCAGCAACCCGAAGCCTCCATCGCCCCCCTCCCCGAAGTCTTCTCCTCCAGCCTCCCCTCCCAACCCGGCAAACCCTCCGACTCCGAAACCCCCACGGACCCATCCACCACCTCTTCGTCCTCCAATCCCACCACCCAACCGGGTGCCCCATCTTCGCCGACGGCTTCATCGTCGGCTAAGGTGGGAGACAACGAATCCGCCCAGTTCGGCCCCCCCATGCTAACCGTAGCCACCACCGAAACCGCCTCCATCACCCCCCTCACCGACTCCGCCGAGCGCGTAGCCCCCCTCCTCCAAACCTGGTTCGGCCCCACCCCCCTCACCCCCCTTACCATCCTCGACAACCCCGGCGACCCCTTCGAAGACGCCGCCCTCCTCGTAGCCCCGATCAACAAACTCGCCTCTCCGAGCTCCGCCGCGGCAATGGTCCACTCCCTAACCCACGCCTGGATCCAAACCGGCCAGCCCTGGTTCGACGAAGGCCTCGCCCAGTTCGCCGCCCTCCTCTGGGTCGAGCAGGAGCAGGGTCGCCCTGCCGCGATCCTCCAGCTCAACAACCTCATGCAGCCCCTCAACATCGCCGAGGTAGGCTTTGATACCCAGCAGCAAGCCGACGCCGCCAACGCCCCCACCGGCGAGCCCCTAATCTCCGCCACAGACGAGCTCTACTACCGCCGCAAAGCCGCCGCCGTCTGGTGGATGCTCCGCGGCATCGCCGGCGACAAACCCCTGCAGCAAGCCCTCGCCGAATTCCGCGAACAACCGACCACCCCCGTCGGACTCACAGCCGACCCCACCATCCAGGCCGTAGCCTTCGAGAAGCTCCTCGAAAAAACCAGCGGCAAAGACCTCGGCTGGTTCTTCGCCGACTGGATCCTCCGCGATCGCGGCCTCCCCGACCTCTCCATCGTCGACGTCCAACCCCGCCTCGTGGCCGCCGGCAAAGGTCACGACACCGGCTGGCTAGTCGCCATCACCGTCCGCAACGACGGCGCTCCCGCCGTCGACGTCCCCCTCACCGTCCTCACCGGAGCCTTCGCCACCAACACCCGCATTCACATCCCCGGCTTCTCGAACGCCACCACCCGCGTCATCGTGAACTCCCCACCCACCGAAGTAATCCTCAACGACGGCTCTACCCCCGAAGTCCGCACCGCCACCCACACCCGCGAAGTAGTCCTCCAACCCGCCACCCACACCCCCTAGCTGCCGACCCACTTTCTTGGTGACAAAGCTGGGTGCCCCTTATCTCGATTCTGAGATGCGGGATCGCAGGAATGTTGCCAGCGCGATGAAACTCAACCGGCATCTGCCGCCGTGCGCAATACTCACACTCGAAGGGGCATGGCGTCAGCCGTACCATCATTCTTCCAGAAATGATCCGGGCTTTAGCCCCCGGAGGAGCCTCTCCGCCACCGCGCTCCAAACCAGCTACCGCCGTCGCCGCTTCGCCACAGCCGGCGCACCCGCCACACACGTCTGCCCCGAACCCCACGCCCGCGTGCAAGTCGCATCCACCTTTATCACCCGAACCGTCTCACCCTTCGCAGCCGCCGCGCCCACTCCCTCCGGCCTCACCACTTCGTCGAGCCCATCGCCCAGCGGCGGAGCCAGCGCCCGCAACCCCTGCAGCTGCGCCTCGGTCGCGGTCCCAGCAAAGTGCAGCGTATATCCAGACTTCGTCACCACCCCACCCAGAGTCAATCCCGAACCCCTCCCCGGCGGCGTCAAGCTCAGCGGCGTCAGCACAAACCCCTCTTCGCCAGCCTTGCTCGTCAGCGTGACCGGATGCACCAGGTACACACTCTCCGCGCCCATCCAAGGCAACAACCCAACCAGTTCCCCATGAAACACGCCCTCCCAGCGAGCCGGCTGCCCCTTGTGTGCGCTCGTCAACAGCACGCTCCCCGCCACCGTTCCCTCTGGATGCTCGCCCGCCGGAATCCGCTGCGAGAACAACCGCACCCAGTCCAGCAGCCAAGCATCCGGAACGTTCGTCATCCCCACGCGCAGCCCCGCCGTGTCCAGCGCCGGCGAATCCGACGTCCCCGCCAGCCCCGACAGCTCCGACAAATCCAGCCGATCCGCAATCGCCACCACCCGTCCCGCCACCTTCGCCCCGCCGGCGATGGGCGTCGTCAACGAGCAATCCGGATCGGTCACCACCGCCGCCGTCACATCCAGCGTCCCCCGGCAATCAGCCCGCACGTCCATCGCCTGCACCGGCACAAATTCAGACCGTCGCAGCTCTTCCATGTGAATCGTCGTCGTCAGCTTTGCCGCCCCCAGCAATCCCCGCAGCGACGCCTCCACATTCAAATTCCCGCGCCACCCCGCATCCTGCCCGCTCAGCAGCTTGCTCGCCTCGCCCATCGGAGCTCCCGTCCAGCTCGCCGTCAAATCCACCGGAACCTCTGCCATCGTGGCCGCTCGCTTCAACGACCCCTCCAGCCTCACCACCCCGGGATCAGAAATATTCGTATCCGTGCGCGTCGGCGTTCCCTTCGCCCTCACCCTCCACTCCTGTGGCGACGTCAGCCACAACGCAAAGTCCGCGTCGGTCAGCGAGAACGGTGTCTTCTCCTCGCCCAGCTTCACATTCACCCGCGCCCCGGTCGCCTCGATATACGGAAACCGTGGCTCCGGCCCAGCCTTCCGCTGCGCCGTAGGAGCAGTGCTCACGCTAGCCGCATGCATCAGCAGACTCTGCACATTCCAAACCCCCGCCGCGTTCCGCACCAAATTCAAGCTAGGCGCCTCAAACGTCATCGACGAAAACTCCGTATGCCGCCGCCACAGCGAGCTAGGCCGCAGCGTCACGTCCACCACGTTCGCCCGGATAATCGGCTCCGACCCAAACGCAGGATCCTCGCTCACCACAAAATTCTGCAGCGTAAATCCCGGCATCGGCACTAAATGCATCGTCACGCCATCCAGTTGCACCGGCCGCCCCAGGCTCGCGCTGATGTTCGCAGCAATCCGCCGCTTCAGCCGATTCACATTCAGCAGCGGAGGCGTCAGCAACAGCAGCAACACCACCGCCACCACGCATACCCACACCAACCACCGCCGCCTTCGCGACGACCCACCTGCCTCCGTACCCGCTTCCATGTCCCGTGCCGGCAAAGTCTTCTCTACCCTCTATCCTCTACACTCTATCCCCTGCCGTTACCGCACCACGTGGAACGTCCGCGTCCACCGCGTGTCCGTAAAGATGTGCGTCACAATGTGGAACATGAACCCGATCCGTTCGCCAATCGAAGTCTTGTTCTCCTGATCGGCCGGCGTCTCAAACGACCAATACACAAACAGCGGCCGGCCCAGAATATTCTGCTGCGGCACGAATCCCCAGTACCGCCCATCCAGGCTCTCCGTCCGGTTGTCGCCCATCGCAAACACATATCCCGGCGGCACCACCAAATCATCGCCCTGGATATGCTGCGGCAGCTCCTCGCGCCAGAACTCCGTCACCTGCTCATCCGGCCCCGGCGTCACCGAAGGAAAATCATCCCGGTACGGATTGAAGCCGGTGCTATTGGGCCCATCGTCACTCGGCTGGATCGCAAACGGCTCGTTCTGCGCCACGCCGTTCAGATACACCACACCCTTGCGCAGATGAATATGGTCTCCCGGAATCCCAATCGTGCGCTTCACCAAAATCAAATCCGGCGACTCCGGATTTGGCTTCTCGAACACAATAATGTCGCCCCGCTTCACCGCCCGATAGTGCACAAACGGAGCCCACTTGGTCTCCGGCGCCAGCGTGATCCGGTCCACCACCACGTGATCCCCAATCAGCAGCGTGTTCAGCATCGAGCCCGACGGAATCTCGAAGTTCTGAAAGATGAACCCGAACGCAAACAGCCCAATCGCCAGGATCGTGCAAATGGAGGCCAGCGCCTCCAGCGGCGTCTCCGCCACTTCGTCCTTCACCTTCACCGGAACGGCCGCCCCGGCAACCGCGCCCTCCGCCTGCAATGGTCTCTCGATGCTCAACGAAACTCTCTCCTAACGAAGTCGCAACCTCTGTTCTTCCAACGTCGCAACCTGTTCTTCCGGATTAGCAGGGGGCTTTAGCCCCCTGAAAAGCCGCCACCCCGAAAGGGGCTTTAGCGCTGGGTTCGTCCCCCAGCGCGCAACACCCCCAGTGTACCCCGCCACCGAACCCGCCTTCTCTACGCTCTACACTCTATCCCCTATCCCCTGCTTCACCGCGTCACGTGGAACGTCCGTCCCCACCGCGTCTCATCGAAGAAATGCGTCGCCTCAAACAACAGGAACTTCAACTTGTCGCTCGTACTGGTCTTGTCCCCCTGGTCATCCGGCGTCTTGAACGACCAATACACAATCAGCGGCCGCCCCAGAATATTCTGCTGAGGCACAAATCCCCAGAACCGCCCATCCAGACTGTGCGTCCGGTTGTCTCCCATGGCAAACACCATCCCCGGCGGCACCACCAGGTCATCCCCCTGGATATACTTCGGCAGGTCCTCCGCCCAGTCCATCACCCGCCTGTCGATCGTCTCTGACTCCACGCATGCCTGGTTTTGACACTCCCCGCGCTGCGACAGGTCGTAGCTCCCATACTGCTTCAGTCCCGCCAGGTCAGAAGGGAAGTCATCGCGATAAGGAGCAATATCCATCTCCCCCGGTTGAATCGCATAAGGCTCCGTCTGTGCCACGCCATTCACATACACCACACCTTTGCGCAAATGAATCCGATCCCCTGGAATCCCAATCGCCCGCTTCACCAGGATCATGTCCGGCACCTCGGTATGCGGCTTCATGAACACAATAATGTCGCCCCGCTGCACCGCCCGATAAGGCACCAACGGCATCCACTTCGGTGCTGGCGCGAGCGTCGTCCGATCCACCAGCAAGTGATCTCCCACCAGCAACGTATTCTGCATCGACGGCGACGGAATCGCGAAGTTCTGAAACATGAACCCGATCACAAACAGGTACACGACCAGCATCACGCACAGCGAAGCAAACGCCTCCAGCGAAGTCTCCGACGCTTCCTCCTTCACCACGCCCTCAGCCGAGCCTGCGCTCGTCCGTTTCACCCGCACCACCTGCCCAGAACTCAAAAGGCCTCCCGCGAACGCCCGCCAACCCTCTCAACACACCGACCGAAAACGTTCTGCCAGTGTACCCCGCCCCCACTCTCCTCGCTCCAACCGCCCCCTTGTCCTTGGTCGTGCCCTTCTATGGCTCCCACCAAGAAACTCGTCATCTCGACCGGAGCATCACGCTCTTGTCTTTGTGATGCGGAGTGGAGAGGCCCCTGCATTGGCCCTTGCTGTTGTTGTTGCCCTTGCCTTTCTTTCTGTCATTCCCCTGGGAATCTGCTTCTTCTTTGGCCGCTGCCGTTGCCGTTGTTTTTGCAGTTGACTGTTTCGTGCCGTCATCCTAAGTGGAGCCGAAGGACCCCCACAACAGCCGACCCACCCTCCCGCCGTCCGCGCAGGACCGCAGGACAAAATAAATCTCCCAAACCACCCTCAAAAACAGCCCATAATCCGCGTGTCAACCCCCCACCGACCGACAAACGCTACAAACCCCGCGTCCCCACTGCCGATTTCTCTCTCCGCAACTTGGCATAGTTACCCCCACCCGCGATCTACAATTGAACTAGACCCTCCCATCCAACTTCCAGCAGCCCGACCTATACCCAAAGGTCCGCCACCGCCACCCCTAAAGTCTTTCGATCGGAGGATCGTGCCCCTTAAGTTTCCTGAATGCAATGCGTTACACCCTTAAAATGCACCCGTTTGAAGAAGGATCTACGCATCTAACCCCTTTCAATGGAGCCGTTTACACCGCAAAAACGCACCCAAGGGGGGGAGGGGGCCCCTCCCCCCTTACTGTCCGTGGCAACCTACCGCAGCACTCGCCAGCTCCGCGCACCCGTCCGAAACACATCCCGCATCCTCTCCCGCACCGAGCCATGGAGCTCCTCAGCGGGCGGAATCGTAAAGTAAACCAGCAGCGGCCGACCCACAATTGCGCTCCGCGGCACAAACCCCCAATACCGGCTGTCCTCGCTGTCATTGCGGTTGTCGCCCAGCACAAAATAGGAATCCGCCGGAACAATCACATCCCGATCCACCACCGAGCCACGCAGCCGGATCCACCACCGCAGATCCACATTCGGATCCGCCTCCAGCAGGGAAGGGAATTCATCCCGAAATCCATTCGGCCGACTCGCCGAGTAGAACGCATACGGCTCCGCCAACACCACACCATTCACCAGCACCCGCCCGCCCCGCATCCGTATCCGATCCCCCGGCACCCCCACAACCCGCTTCACCAAATGCAGCCGCGGTTCCACCGGATAGTGAAACACCACCAAATCACCTCGCTCCACCCGAGCCGGCGGCAACAGCAGCCGATCCAGCCGCCCCGCACGCGCATACGACTGCTTGTCCACCAGCAAAAAATCGCCCACCCTTAGCGTCGGCTCCATCGATCCCGAAGGAATACGGAACGGCTGCACCAGGAACGTCACAATGAAGATCGCAACAACAATAATCTCCAGAATCGACTTCAGTGTCATCAGCAGACCATCCTGCTCCGCCATCGGATGATGCGGAGGGTGCGGATGATTCGGAGGATGCGCAGCCTGACCCGAACTCAACGCTTACTCCGCGCCGCAGTCTCGTCCGGCAAGCCAGGCGCGATCCACTGCAGCAGCGCCAGCTCGGCGGCCCGCTGCTGCGCTTCCTTCTTGCTTGATCCGTCAGCCGAAGCCAGCACCCGCTCGCCCGCCTCGTTCTCCAGCCTCGCTTCCACCGAAAACGTCCGGTCGTGCGGAGGCCCGTTCTGCGCCGTGTCGATGTACCGCAGCTTCCCCGCGCCCTCAGCCTGCACCCGCTCCTGCAACAGCGTCTTGTGATCGCGCATCGCACCGCGTCCAGCCCCATCGGCCAGCGCGGCACGCATCGCTTCCATCTCCGGCTGCACCAGGTAGCGCTCGGCAATCGCCCGCAATTTCGCTAACCCTTCTTTGCCCGCATCCAGATACACCGCTGCCAGCACCGCCTCGGACGCGTTGGCCAACAGCGCCGGCTTGCGACGACCACCATTCTGCTCCGCGCTTTTCCCCATGAGGAGCGCGTCGCCCAACCCCAGCTCCACGCCCATATCGGCCATCCGCTTGCGACTCACCAGGTTGGATCGCAGCCGCGTCAGTTCGCCTTCGCTGCACTGCGGAAACTCGCGGAACAGCGCCTCGGTCACGACCAGCCCCAACACCGCGTCACCCAGAAACTCCAGCTGCTCATTGTCCGTTCCCGGAGCATTTCGCTGGTCGCGCTGCTCCGGATGCGCCGGCAGAATCACCGCCGGAACTCCATGCCGCGCCTCGTACGTATACGACCGATGCGTCAGTGCCAGGCTCAGCAGTTCCGGCCGCTCAAACCGATGCCCAAGCTTGGCCTCCAGCTCACGCCAATCCGCTCGAATCTCAGGTCCTTCAGCAGTTGCTCCCCGCTTCGTCCTCTGCTTCCTGCGCGCCGTGGTCATCGCACTTCATCCTCAGATCCCAACCTGCAGGTCCTGACCTCTACTCTACTCGGGCGTTGGCACGCTCCCCGCACAGGCGAACCTAAGGCGGAACAGCCTAATGCGGAGCGGGAGGTTTGTACGAGTCCTTCTCGGCCTTGCCCGTAGGATCGAACGGCTGATCGTCGTCCGCCGGCTTCTCCCGCTGCGGCAACATAAACGGCTTCGCGATCCCACTCTCCGCCGCCTGCTTGGTATCGGGCAAACTGTCCCGAGTCACCAGAGCCGCCTTGTACTCCGCCACCGCCTTCTGCCGGTCCGGAGGATCCATCGTGTCATACAGCCGCCCCAGGTAGATGTGGCTCCAGGCCACCGTCCGCGGATCCTTGCTCAGCGCCAACGTCTGCTCGAATCCCCTCGACGCCTTCTCCGGGTCCCCATCCATCAAGTCGATCCTCGCCAGCACGTACGTGGCGTCCGCATGATCCCCGGCCGGGTCCGCCAGCGCCTTCTCCGCAATATCGGCCGCGTCATCCTTATCGCCCTTCAGCAGGTCGAGCTCTGCAAGCTCCATGCCCTCAATCTTGCGAGGCGCCGCCTCCTCCCGCAATGGATCCGGCGGGATGCTCTTCACGAACAGAATCTGCTGTGCCGCTTTCTTCTGCCGCTGCACGTCCATGCCATAGATGAGCGGCGCCATCTCATCTTTCAGGCCGTCCCCATTGTGCTGCATGTTCGTCAACCCGTTATAGAAATACCGCGTCAACACCCAACCCTGCCGTTCATCCAACGTCACCAGGTCGTCGCGCGCGACATTCGTCTTAGCGTCGTAGGCAGCCTTCTCAATGTCGTAGTTCGCATCGTCTTCCCGCGATCTCGCTCCGCGCGCCTTCTTCGGAGCGGGATCGGGAATCACGTACATGTGAGCCTCGATGGCCTTGATCACGCTCTCCGACATGAGCGCCACAATGTCACTCTTATAGAAAAACTCCAGGGGCGCGTCCTGTACCGTCTCCAGCAGGGGCTGCATGCGCTCCATCGCGGTGCCGCGACTGTAAACCAGCGGCTCCACAACATAATGTAGATAGATATGCCGAATCTGGGCCATGCTTACCGGGTCCCCAGACGTACTGTTGTCGGGTGACATGACAATGATGTAGTCCGCTCCATACACACGAGCGTTGGTGAGGTTCGGCGAGAGCATCGGCTCCAGCAACACCAGGAACCGTCGGCCGCTGAAGGTGCTCACCGGCTGATGCAAAAACAGATTGGTGGCCAGGATCATGTCCGTCATCGGATCATGCACGCGCGCAGTCAACGCCTCATACTCCGGACGATGCTTCACCCATAGATAGTGCAGCTCAATATCGTCGGCAAAGGTGCGCAGCAGCGGCAATACATTAACCACAGCAGCCGCCTGCGGTGGCAGTTGCGTCAGATCGACGTTGGGCGTCAGCTCCGGAGGAGGCGACAGGTACAGCGCAAGCGAAACATACTGTCCCACATCCAGCCCCAAATCATTCAAGTGATGCTTGGAGATGTAAGCGCACAGTTGGTCACGGCTCTTGCGCGCATCCTCTGAAGCCGCCAACGCGGCATTCATATCCGCCCGCACCGCCGCCCGCACCGGCGCAGACTTATCCAGGTCCGCGTCATAGCCGCAGGCGTTCAGCCCCGCCGCAATCTGAAACAGCGGCTCGCTCGTCTCCAGGGTCACCGCCGCGCCGCCGCGCTCAATCTTTGCCGCCTGCGGACGGTTCAACGGGTTCACCATGTCGATCGGATGCCTGGAGGGTACTTGCGCCTCCGCAGGCGCGGTCGCCGGCGCCGAAGAAGAGGACGAAGACGATGAGCTCTGTGCCTGCGCGCCCCCGCAAAGCGCAGTCGCGACACCCAGCAGCAGGATGCCAGACGCACGCAGCCGATGTCGCACTGTCTGCTTGAAAACGGACTGCGCCATCGGGCAGGGACGAAGAGAGGACGAGAGTTTCACGATACGGATTCGACGCACTGCTACAGTCTATGGAAGCCGATAGAGCCTGCGCAATCCGCTACGTGAACGCCGGCCGATTACCCTCTTACCGAGACCCCGGTATACGTGATCACCACATGGCCGCGGACCGGAACGCCAAAAACAGTTGCAGGCGCGAAAACGCTGCTCAGCAGGTTATTCTCAACCCGCACCCTTACCTCACTGTCGGTCGGGCCTTCGAGGATCGTGTATCGATATACAAGTCCGCTGCTATCAACCATCGCATCCACAACGATCGGCACATCCCGCTGCGTGCTGATTGGCTGCGGTGGCACTTCCGAGTACATGTAGCGCGGCGCCACCAGGTGCGCCATCGCATCATCATTCGCCTGCACGTCGACAGGAGCTCCGAACATCCAGAACAAGCCACCCGAAAGCACGAGCGTCACCGCGAAACCCCCACTCAGCCGCAGCGCCAGCGGCGCAATCGAACTCCTCCAGATCAGAAGCATGCGCTGGAAGAACGGCAGGTGCGCTCCCCGTTCCCGCTCCGCAGCGATCGCAGCCCTCAACCTGGCCTGAAGTCTCGCCGGCGGCGCCTGAGGCCCTAGTTCCCCTAACGACCGCTGCACCTGACGCCAGACATTGAAGTCCTTCGCGCAGTCCTCGCAATCCTTCAGGTGACGAGAGATTGCCGCCATTTCCACGCCGCTCACCGCACCATCCAAATAGGCGGAGAACTCAGACCGCACAGCCAAACATTGGCCGATCGGAGCATCCGCGGCGTGCGATAACGACCGTTTCGAAATTGCGGCGGGCCACCTCATCGTGTCACCAGCCGCGCAGGCTCTGCCTTGCGAGATCCCAAAGCTTTCGCCGCATCCGCATCTCCGCGCAGCGCTTCCCGCAGAGCAGCGCGCCCCCGCATTAACCGGCTCTTTACCGTGCCGAGATGTACGTTCAGCATCTCGGCAATCTCCTCATAGCCAAACCCTTCAATCTCTCTTAGCACGACCACCTCGCGGTACGCCTCTGGAAGAGTACGCAAAGCGGCCACAACTCGTTCCCCAAGCTGCGCGTGCGCCGCGCACTCAAATGGGGAAGCATCGCGTGCTGCCAGCGCGTCGGCCATGCAAAAGGTCTCGCCTTCGTCATTCTCCAGCTGCGCGTCGATGGTCAATTCCTGCCGTTTGTGCCGGCTCCACCAACGCCGCTGATTGCTCGCCTCATGCAGCGCAATCCTATAAATCCATGTCCGCAGGCTCGCATCGCCATGAAAGCTCGAGATGTTGCGGAAGACCTTAACAAACACTTCCTGCGTCACATCCGCCGCATCGGCCGGATCGCGCAAGCTGCGGGACATCAGGGAATAAATCGGCTGACTATATTGAGCCAGCAGACAGCGCAAACGCATCCTCGGATCCAGCCTTCAGCTCCGCGACGAGCTCCTGCTCGTCTGCCCGGATTCCGATCGCGCTTGCCAGATCACTCATCGCTTGCCTCAACTGCGGGGGAAATCCTTACCCGCGAATGCTATTAAAGTAGGCGCTGGCCGCATCATCTGTCCAGCGTTGCCAGCCAATATCGACGCACCCTCGAGCCAATTCGGGAGACCTGTGAGCCTCAATCTGCAGTTCTGAGCCCAACCCACCACGTTAGACACCGCACAACCCCCCGTTGTTCCGCGGCCATGGTTTGACTTGCCAGCCTGCATCCGAGAGAATAGACAAGTCCCTCCAATGAGTGGGCCTGTGGCGCAGCTGGGAGCGCGCTTCCATGGCATGGAAGAGGTCATCGGTTCGATCCCGATCAGGTCCACCAAACACCCCTTCAAAAACAATAGCTTACCCACAGCATTCGACTGCGAACCTGCTCGTTGGCAGCACGTTGGCGACACGTCGAGCGCTAATCGTGCATAGACCCCGTCGACTTATACAGGTTGGGATACGGTGCAATGGCAGTGATAGGGTCGTCCGCCGTGGACTGGGTGAGAGTGACATGGTTACGCGTGAGGGTGAAGCGGGGCGCGGGCCCTGGAGTTAGCGGGAGCTGGACGTCGTTGGATCCGGCAGGCAGAGCGACGGTCATCGTGGTCGCGCCGAGAGCGACGGTGAGATCTGCAGGAGCAACAAGATTCGCGGTGATGTAGAGACTGTTGGCAACGGGGCCGAAGAGCTTGATGGGCGCTCCATGCGCTGGCGACGGCTCTGGCGAGAGGACCGTGCGGTACGCCCAGAAGAGGGTGTCGTTGTGGAGCGGGGGTTGGTGGCCGGTCTTGTACCAGGTGATGAAGTAGGGGAGTAGATCGGTGACGCCGCGGTGGGAGTGGAAGAAGTGCTGCGTGTCGGCCGGCGCGATGCTGGCGCCCAGATCATTGGCACCGGGATACTTCGCGGGATCATCGATGGGTGAGACGTACGTGCCTTCGATGAAGTCATTCCAGGTGATAATTTCCACCCACTCGGGGTGCGTGGTTTGAATGGCTTGCAGCCAAAGCTCACGCATGCCCTGGAAGCCGCTGTACTCGTAATAGCGGCCGGCGTTCGCTCCCCAAAACTGGAAGCAGATGGGCGCCATGTAAAGTTTGTGAGCAGCATGGAGGCCGGTAGCGTACGCGGCGGAGGACGGAAGTTGGTCGGGCGCATGGCCGAGCCCCGGAGACCCTGCGATTCCCCAGTAGAAAGCGCCGTCGAGGATGTGCTGGTAGGGGCCTAGGCCGGACGCAATATCATCGGCGGCCGGAAGTTCGCCGCCCCAGAAGAAGGATGGCACCAGGAAAATGCGAATAGGTGCGCTGATGGGCACGCCCGCCACGTAGGAGAGAGCGTTCGGTGCGGTGAGGAGGGAAGGCGCCGTGCCGTACTCGAGATTGGAACGAAGCTGCCGCCAGAACTCGGGGCCTTTGTTATCGCCGGCGAAGGTGGTAAGGACGAAGCGGCCGGCGTGCTGGAAGCAGATGGAGGAGTAGCGGGGATTGTTGGCGAAGCGCCGGACCATGTCCAGCACGTCGGCTGCATCGTTGGAGCAGCACATGTCGGCGGAGAACATGAGCTTGAAGTTGGAGTGGAGGCGGTAGGCGGCTTCAAACATCTCAGAGGCGCGGCGAATGTAGCGCGGCTCTTTAGACCAGCCACCGGCGTTGAGAGCGAAGCCGTCGATGCCGATGGACTCCGCCTGCTGGATCTCGCGCTGGTACGAGGCGATGTTGGGCTCGCCACTGGGTGTGTCGGCGGTGGTGCCCTGGTTGGCAAGCATGTAGTGCGCGAAGACGAGGCGCTGTGCGTGTACGGAGACGGAGAAGAGGAAGCAGAGGAGGTATAGGAGTTGAGGGAATGCTCGGCGAGTGCGCTCGGTGCTGCGTTGCATGCAGATCAACTTACCAGAAGTAGGTCGCGACCACCTTTGGCGGAGAGGAGATACCGTCGATGATTTCAGTGCTCAAGACGATCTCCATATTTTTCTGGTCCCAGTCTTTGGGAAGATATCCCTTGATAGCTTCCATCTCGCCTGGCTGTGTGAGGAACTCGCCGGCGGCTACGGTACCACCGCGAGCGATGCCCGCGGCTACGATCGCAAGCTTGCCAGTATTCGCGTCGTGAAAGCGGGCGACGATGGCGTAGTCGCGATAGTTGTGGGTGGCCTGCTGAACTTCGCGATCGATGCTCCATCGCAACTGGCTGTGCGACTGGGTGTCTTCAATCCAGAAGTGGGTCATGTCGGAATCGTTGCCGAAGCGATAGCGGAGATCACGCGTCATACGCAGGGTCCAGGTGTTATCGAAGGCACCCAGGAAGATGGTGGGACCCTGGCGGAGATC
>CAWCMO010000018.1:0-39854 GCA_963796535.1 uncultured Acidobacteriaceae bacterium | reverse complement strand
TTCAAGGTGAGCTGCGTTGTCTCCGTCCATTGATATTTTTGCAGTCTCATCTTGTTCGCCGCCATCGACTCCTGGACAGCTGCAAGCTTTTGCTGCAGTTCCGGGCTTTGCGCAATCAAGGGAAGGGCAAATGTCATTGCGATCGAACAGGTGATGATCGAGCGTTTGGAGACGAGCTTGATCGTTTCGCCGCCACGCTTCTTGCAGAGTAGAACTGTGCTTCTCATGTTCATGAATGTCCCTCGTTGTCCTGTGACGTATGGAATTTCGGTAGCAAACCACGCAGCCTGCTGGTGTCGGTAGAACCACGCATACCAAGGGTGCTTGGGGGCAGCATGCGGTTCAAGTGGAACCCAGCGTAGACCGCTTATGCTGCGTTGGGAACTGTTAATAGTGACAGAGGGGCGTAATTTGCGCCTGATGACTGGCATTCGGAATCACCACAGCCTCGGTATTTCTTGGCAAGGCTCATCGGCGGCCGGTGCAGAACGGAATTGGAGATGGCACGTACGCCGCGAACTACCCGGCTACTAACTGACATCGTTTCTGCAAACTATGCGTGGGAGCTGAGCATTTCTGCCTGACGGACAAAACCGCGTTTCGGAGGGAGGTGGACGTCGACTGGTAGTTTTGCCAGTTGGCATTTGATAGCTGAATCGGGAGAATCAACCTACGTTGTCAAGACTCTGGACAGTGCAGCGAGACCGACGGTTCAACGCTGCCGATCCAGAAAGACCAATCTGCGAAGGCTGTATGCATCGAATGATGACTCCCAGATCATGACTCAGTGCCGAATTGCAATCCGTGAAATTCTTTCTCACATTCTGAGCTCACATCGCTTCGCCTGCGCTGATCCAAGCAGCCCTCATCGTGCTGGTGGCAGAAGTTGGTCCGTTGCAATAGATGACGCGAGGATGAGGCTGTCTGACTCATCACAATTGCTCCTTTTCGTGGCCAGGGAAAGAAGGTAGTACTGTGATCTTCCGGTTTGCATTGAAAATCAGGGCCTGTGACGCGATCTGGGTTCATCGGCAGGGACGGAATGTTTTCGAGGCTTTTGCGTCGCGGGGGATCTCTCGACTGGCTCGTCTTAGTCTGGTCACGCTCCTCGCTCTTGGGGTTTGCGAGTCGCGACAAGTCTGCGCTCAAAGCAATAGCCAACAAGACAACCCGGTGAACACAGCGGCTGCACTTAATAACGTTGATAACACAAAGAAGCCCAAGAGTACCAAGAAGCCACGGAAGAAGCTGCTCCCGGGTGCTTTTGTTGTCGCGCCGCTGCCGATTGTGAGCCCGGCGATCGGCGACGGAATTATCCCGGTAGTGGGCTACATCTTCCCGTTTAGCAAGAATGACAAGATTTCTCCGCCCTCTACCGTCGGTGCTGGGGGATTGATAACGGACAATGGCACGCGGGGATATTTTGTAGGTGGCCAGTTATTTTTCGACAAGAACAAATATGAGGTGACGAGTGGTTACGCTCACGGCAATGTAAATTACAACATTTATGGAGCGGGATATCTGGGTGGGACACAAAATTTGAAACTTCCGCTGGTGCAAACGGGTGAAGTATTTTTTGCTGAAGCACTGCGTCGCGTCTGGTGGCAGATATTCATAGGGCCTCGACTTACAACAGGCAGTTCGTTTATTACGGTGGGGAAGATCAGCGACCCCAACATCCCTCCCATTCCGCCAGATGTGGGTCTTCACACGAACCTGCGCGCCTTGGGAGTGAGGACCGTTCGCGACACGCGTCCCAACCATTTTTTCCCGACCGCGGGGTCGAAGTTTGAGTTCACCGCCGACTTCTATGCACAGGCGCTGGGAAGCAAGCAGACGTTTCAACAGTACAAATTGCATTTTGATAAATACATGACTGTGCACAAAAACCAAGTGCTCGCCGTCGAAGGGTATGTTTGCGACGCGGCTGGCGACGCGCCTTTCTATCAGAAATGCATCTACGGAACGAGCAACGAGCTACGCGGATATACGGCAGGGACGTATTTCGATCGACACATGTTCACGGCCCAGGCGGAGTATCGTCTTACGCTGCCCAAACGGATTGGCCTGGCTGGGTTTGCGGGTGTTGGCTACGTGCGCCCGGGAGACAGTGAATTCTTCACTTCAAGTCATTTTCTGCCGGACATTGGGGGTGGTCCACGATTCAACTTGAGCAAACAATACCACGTGAATTTACGCGCGGACTTCGCGCGTGGCGTAGGCAGTTGGACGTGGAGCATGGGTATTGGAGAGGCATTCTGAACCTGTCCTGCCCGCTTGATCCATTCCGCGAATGAATGGAGCTTAGGTGATGTTTAGGTCAGCTGCTCATTACGCACGAGATGTGTATGGTGGAGGCGGCGGGAGTCGAACCCGCGTCCGAAAAAACTGTCAACAGAGAGCGTTCATGCTTTTTCCGTTCGCATTTGTCTCGTAGTGAATACTTGCAACGGACGAAGACGTATTCACCACCAGCCTGATTGATCTCGTCCTTGGCGTACAGGCGGAACCCCGCGGACCAGCCTACTGTGCGACGATCGGTACAAGCCCGTAGGCGAAGCCTGAGCGATCGGCTACTTAATTATTAAGCAGCAAGCGCGAATTGAGGTTCGGCACTTATAGATTTGTGAGCGATTACGGGTGTCCACACCCCGGCATGCCTCTCTGCCGCAAGCAATCCCGTCGAAGCCGTGACGCCCCCATTCGGAACTAGCACCAACATTGCATTGGGCACTCAAAGAACTAACACCAGTATACGTTGATCTTTCAAAAGTTACATCTCAGGCAACGCCAACATCAGTGCTCCCGCCGTGACCAATGTTGCACCGGCGATCTTTACCGGGGACAGACTTTCACCAAAGAACAACCAGCCTGCGACGATCACGATGGCGACGCTGAGCTTATCGATTGGAGCGACTCCGCTGACGGGCCCGATCTGCAACGCGCGAAAGTAGCAGAGCCAGGAGAGGCCGGTGCAAAGTCCCGAGAGAATGAGGAAGACCCAGCTGCGACGGCCGATCAGTCCGAGCCCGTGATGGGTATTGAGGCTCAGAGCGATTGACCAGGTGAAGGTGAGGACGACCGTGGTTCGGATGGCTGTGGCCAGGTTGCTGTCGATGCCTTCGACGCCAACCTTTGCAAGCAAGGCGGTTGCCGCCGCAAATATGGCTGAAAGTAACGCCCAAAAGATCCAAGTCATGACATTCCCCATGGGATAGCTTGATTTCTATGCGATTACATAGGTTGTTGCTGCGTTTACGACCTAAATGAATCCTGGTTATTCCATCTAGCAGGCAGCAGATCCCAATCGCTATATATATATAGATCGAATGATCTCGACGAGTTCGTCAGAGAGTATTGCCGTAAAGTATCAATGTTTTGTGTGGAATAGCCAAGGACAGCCGGTCTAAATGGCAAAAAAAAGGCGGCACGAACGGTGCTTTGTTCGTGCCGGGAGGCCAGTGACGCAACTTGCTCTCGAGTGGTTGGCAGCGCTCGAGAAAACTTTCGCGAGATATGCTCTTTGGGAGAAATCTACGCTAAAAAGAATATAGCACATGTCCGACCCGAGATGTCTAGTCCCGCGACCGCTTTTCCTAACTCTTTTTATCGATGTCCTGAGCCAGACTAATATCGCTTTGGGTAATGCCGCCGGCATCATGGGTGACCAGCGCCAGCCGAACCTTGTTATAGCGGATGTCGATATCGGGATGATGGCCGGCCTTTTCGGCGAGATCGGCGACGTGATGCACGAAGGCGATGGCCTGTGGAAAATCTTCAAAGTTGAAGGTTCGGACCAACTCGCCCTGGTCGAGGTGCCAGTGTGGGATGGTGGGTAGGGCTGCGTGGATCTGGGAGTGGTCTAACTTTGTGCTCATGAGGTGCCTCTTCGGTCGGCTATTTGTTCAAGCTAATCGCATCTGCTGGCCTGGATGGACTTGCGAGCGGATACCCAGCCCGGTTTGGTGGTCTGGCGGGAGCGGCCGAGGGCGAGGGCGTCGGCAGGGACATCCTCTGTGATGCAGGAGGCGGCAGCAATGTAGGCTTCATCTCCAATAGTTACCGGGGCTACGAGGGTGGAGTTGGAGCCTATGAAGGCGTTGTTGCCAATTTTTGTTTGGTGTTTCTGGGAGCCGTCGTAGTTGCAGGTGATGGTGCCGGCGCCTATGTTTACACCGGAGCCGATGGTGCTATCTCCAAGATAAGACAGGTGGTTAGCCTTGGAGCCGCGGCCCATTTTTGTTTTTTTTGTCTCGACGAAATTGCCGATGTGGGCGTCTTCGCCGATTTCGCTTTCAGGCCGAAGGTGGGCGTAAGGCCCTAATTTTGCACCACTTCCGACGATTGACTGAGTGACGACGCAGCCGTTGCGGAGGAGCACGTTATCGCCAATTTGTGCGTTTTGAACCACGGTATAGGACGCAAATCGACAGTCTGAGCCTACTTTCGTGGTGCCCAGAA
The DNA here is from genome assembly GCA_963796535.1 of uncultured Acidobacteriaceae bacterium. Taxonomy (GTDB): domain Bacteria; phylum Acidobacteriota; class Terriglobia; order Terriglobales; family Acidobacteriaceae; genus Granulicella. Next base: position 35,393 of record CAWCMO010000018.1, on the reverse strand, counting down.
TCTGGACGTAGGGTTCGATGATGGTGTCGGGGCCGATTTCGACCTGGGCGTCGATGACACAGGTTTCGGGGCGGAAGATTGTGACGCCCTGGGCCATGAGGCGGCGGGCAGTGGCGAGGCGCATCGCGGCATCGAGGTGCATCATCTCCTCGATGGTGTTGGCGCCGAGGACCTCGTCGACGGAGCCGGAGGATTTGAAGGCGACTACGCGTTGGTGGTCGGCGACGAGGAGGCCGGCGATGTCGGTGAGGTAGAACTCGCCGTGGGCGTTGTTGGTGGAGAGGGAATCGAGGTGAGTGAAGAGGGCGGCAGTTTGGAAGCAATAGATGCCGGAGTTGATTTCGGGGGCGTTGAGTTGGTCGGGGGTGAGGGATTTCTGCTCTACGATGGCGGTGACCTCAGGAGAGGATTCGGTGGCGCGGAGGACGCGACCGTAGCCGGTGGGGTCAGGGGGAACGGCGGTGAGGATGGTCATGGCAGCGTGCTGGGCGAGGTGGAAGGCGCAGAGCTCGTCGAGGGTGGAGGGTTTGATGAGGGGAACGTCGCCGGAGAGGACGAGGAGGTTTTCGGGAGGGGTATGGCCCGTGGCGGCGAAGTGCGCCTTGAGTTGCTGGAGGGCGTGACCGGTGCCGCGCTGATCGGCCTGGAGGACGAAGGAGACGCTGGTGGAGGCGACAGCGACGCGAACCTGGTCGGCTCCATGGCCGATGATGCAGTAGATCTGGCTGGCGGGAGCGATGGTCTTGGCTGCGGCGATTACGTGCAGGAGCAGGGCCTGCCCGCCGATTTCGTGAAGGACTTTGGGGCGGCGGGACTTGAGGCGGGTGCCTTTGCCGGCGGCCATGATGGCGATTCCGAAGGATGAAGTTTCCATACGGTGATTATCGTCTCATGGCGGCCGGGAAGGGTGTAGAAGAGGAACACTTTCCGGCCGTAGCCTAGCCCTGCCAGATGGTCCCGAGGACGCGCGCCCAGTTGCCGCCGATGACGAGCCGAATCTGCTCGTCGGTATAGCCCCGGCGCACGAGCGCGGAGGTCAACTCATACATTCGCGTAGGTCCCCACATGCCTTCCACAATCTCGTGGCCGCCGTGAACGCGGTAGCGGGGGTCCGCCTTGGTGAGCATGCCGTTCAGCACCGCAGCCGAGCCGAGATCGTTGCTTTCAATACCCGCGTCCGAACCGACGCCGACATGCTCAATACCGACCAGATCGCGCACATGGTCAAAGTGGTCGACGACATCGTCCACACGCACCGGGTCGGTGGGTTTCACCATGAACGCGATGTCGGTAATGCCCATCACGCCACCCTTGGCTGCCAGCTTCCGAATCGTATCGTCCGTGGTCGCACGCAAGCTGGTGGGAATCAGCGCACGGCAGTTGCCATGGGAAAGGATTACGGGCTTCTTTGAAATCGCGAGCGCATCCAGTTTGGTCTTGTCGCTGGCGTGGCCGAGGTCGACCGCCATACCGAGGGTGTTCATCCGCTCAATGACTTTGCCGCCATACTCGCTCACACCGCCATCGTAGGGCTCAAAGGCACCGTCTGCGATCTTCGAGCGGAAGTTGTAGCTGAGTTGCGAGACGCGCTGGCCCAATCCATAGCACTGATTAATGTTGTCGAGCGTTTCGAACTGATCGCTGGACTGCAATCCGTAGATGACGCCAAACCTGCCTTGCTGCTTAGCTTTCTGTAGGTCGGCTGCGCCGTTGATCCGCATCAGCCACTGCGGATACTGCGCGACGAAGCTGTTCCACTTCCCGAAAAACACTAGCGCGGCAGCGAAGTTCGATGCGCCATCGCCCAAGTTGACGACGTTGACTCCAGAGTTTTTGAACTTGAGAAAGTCTGCCTCGGTAAACGCGCCCGGCACCGTCAGCCATTTCTCGAGCGTATCTTGTTGGTCGCTGCGGTAGAGAAACTGGTTGAGCATATCGATCACCAGCGACTCGCGGATGAGGCGCACGACTCGCTCCGGATACTCCTGCGTAGACTGCGCAAAGACGCGATAGCTATGCCGCAGTACAAAAGGCGCCGCCACGGCAGCCTTGATCGAATTGCCCAGAAAATTCCGCCGCGTACTCCCCGCCAACTTCGTCTCCCTATATGTTTCCTATCGCGATTCTTCGGCAAGAATACAACAGCTACCGGAACGCGTCGCTTGCGAGGTCAGGGCTTGGTGATGTCGATGGTGTTGTCGTCGGGGATGCGATCGATGAGCTTGTTGATGGGGTCGATGCCGGCGCGGGTTGGAAGCTCGTCGACGACGATCTCGAAGGTGTTCTTCTCCTGCGTGATTTTTTCCTTCTTGAGATAGAGGGCCTTTTCGTGGTCCTTCTTGCCGGAGAAGACGCCGATGTCGATGTAGTCGGCGAGAGGCATGGGGGTTTCGTTGCCGGAGCCGTCTGATTTGAACTTCTTGGCCTGCACGGTGAGGGTGACTTTGTATTTCTTGTCGGGGGTCTGGACGTAGGTGGCGGTGAGGGCCTTGTTGTCGTAGAGGACGATGTTCTCGAAGGCGTCGGTGATGTAGTACTGGTACTCGGGCGGGGTTTGGGCGCGGAGGGCGGCGACGAACTGGCGAGTGTCGGGATACGGCTCGTCCTGATTGTCGGTAGCGTTGGCGTAGCGGTATTGCATGAGGAAGTTGTGCAGGGCGAGGTTCAGCTTGTCTTCGCCGATGAAGTCGGAGAGACCGTAGAGGACGAGCGAGCCCTTCTGATACCAGACGTAGGCTTCACGCTGGACGAGGACGATGGGCGGCTCCTTGTGGGCTTCGCCGGCGCGTCCGCGCAGATAGCCGTCGAGCTCGTGCTTGAGGAACTTATGCATCTGGTTGTCACCGTACTTGTGTTGCGCGATGCGGAGGGCAGAGTACTCGGCTAACGATTCGGACATCATGTTGGAGCCGGCGACGGCGCCGCCGATGAGCTGATGAGCCCACCATTGGTGAGCGAGCTCGTGCGCGGTGACGAAGTAGGTGCGGTCGATATCTTTCTGGGGATCGAGGACGCGGCCGAGGAACCCGGGCTCGGTGTAGGGAACGGTGTTTGGGAAGGACTGGGCGAAGTTGCGATAGCGCGGATACTCGAGGATGCGGAACTGTTTGAACTGGAAGGGACTGTAGTTCTTCTCGTAGTAGGCGAGGCCGGCCTTCGAGGAGGCGATCATATCGTCGACGTCGTAGGGGTGGTGCGGATCGTAGTAGACCTCAATGTTGATGGGGCCGTTGACGCCTTGGTAGACGTCACGCTTGACGTCGTAGCGGGCCGAGACGTAGGCGAAGAAGTCGAGGATTTTGACATCGCCCATGCTGTAGGCGAAGTAGTGGCGGCCGTTCTGATGCCAGTCGCGCTGGAGGTAGCCGGGCGCGATGGCGACCTGGGGCTTGCCTTCGGAGTCGTGATCGGAGGTGCTGACTACGGTGTTGTAGGTGATCCAGTCAGAGTCCTTGGTGAAGAGGTTGGTGCGGCTGCCGAGGGGGTCGCCGCGCTGGGGCAGATCCTGAACCGGGGCGAGGTGTTGTTCGCGACGGCGGCGGGCGTCGGTGAGCTCAAAGCCGCTGTCGTAGCCGATCGTGGGGAAGTAGCCGCTGTCGAAGAAGGTGCCAGAGTATGCGAGCTCGGGGCGCTCGCCGCCATCGCGGAAGCCGCGCGAGGTGTAGCCGACGTTGAAGTTCATGTTGAGCTTCTCGCCCGGAGCTAGCGGCTGATCGAGTGCGTAGATGGTGTAGAGATCGCGCTTGATGGTAGAGACTTTGTGGAAGGGACGGTCGAACTGAATGTTGGAGACGGACTGCTGGGTGTCGACGACGTGGATTTGCGAGATGGGTGAGGGCGTTTTGTTCTGGAGGACGAAGTGGCCGGTGCCGGAGAAGGAGCGGCGCTCGGGGAAGATGTCGATGTTGGCGTCGGCGGCGATGATCTTGGGTTGCGGGAGGTATTGATACTTCTTGAAGTCGCGCTCGTAGTTGGCCTGGATGTCGCGCTGTTGGGGAGCGCTGAGGAATTCATTGAGGACGTGGGTGTTGTAGAAGTACCAGACGCCGCTGCCGATGGCGATGAGCAGAAAAAGGATGCCGGCAGGCGCGAGGCGTGGGGCGCGATGGCGGAGATGGCGCAGGCGCGAGGCGAGGCCGTCGTCGGTACCGCGGACCGCAAGGCCGATGGAGATGACCGCGAGTATGGCGGCGATGGCGAGCCAGTAGGTGATGGACCAGAAGAGGGCAGGAGCGAAGTGGCCGTAGCCATTCATGTCCGAGTAGATGTAGTTGGGCGTGTTGCCGAAGAGGTAGAGCGTGTTTTCCCAGCCGTGAGCTTGTAGCACGCCGAGGAGGACGAAGCTGCCGATGACAATGGCGTGGCCGATGAACTTGTTTTTGAGGACGGTCTGAAGGAAGAGAGCGAGGAAGGTGTAGATGAGGATTTGGGGGAAGACGACGATGTAGAGCTCTTTGAAGTATTGAAGGAGCTCGAAGTGGAAGTAGCCGGCAAAGGTCTGCGAGAGGATGCCGCAGAACATCACGACGGTCAGCAGGGCGAGTTCGATGACAGCAAGGGCGGCGAGTTTGGAGAGCCAGTCGGTGGATTCGCGCATGGGGAGCGCGTCGTGGATGCCGTCGAAGTGGGTGTCGCGCTCGCGCCAGACGAGCTCGCCGGAGTAGAGCGTGGCGACGACGATGAGAAGGACGAAGGACTGGCCGCGAACGGCGTCGAGCATGAGGAAGGTGACAGGGTAGAGGGTGGCGTCGTCGACATGACCGGCGAAGTGGCCGCGGAGGAGGGCATACATGACGATCACGGCGAAGATGGCCCAAAACGGAAGCTCGGTGAAGATGTTCTTCACGCGGATGCGCGTGAGGGAGAGGAATTGCTCAAAGGTGGTGGTGACGTTGAACACCTGGTGAACTACGGGGAGACGCTTGGCCACGAGCGAGCGAACGGTTTTCGCTGTGGAGGCATCGTTCTCACGTTCGCGGGCGGCGCGGCGGCCCTGCGAGACGGATGTGAGGGTTTCTACGGATAGCGGAAAGAGGGCATATACGACGAAGAGGCTAATGGCGCCGATCGCGGTCCAGACGAGGCGATTGTAGAGGACGACGCCGGACCAGGGGAGCTGCAGGGTGTTCTGCTCGACGGGGGTCCAGTAGCGGGTGACGGCGTCGAACATGCGGAGGCCGACGGGATCGAAGATTGCGGACCAGAAGTGCTCGAGGCTACGTGTGGAGCTGAAGATGGCGTTGATGGTGAGGTAGACGACGAAGAAGACAACGCCCTGGAGATAAACGACGAAGAGCTTGCGGGTGAGAGCGGCGATGGTGAAGAAGAGAGAGCCGAGAAAGAAGATCTGGACAACGGTAATGAGGAAGAAGGCGTGCAGGTACCAGTGGAAGGCGCCGTGGGCGATGCGTGCGTGGTCTGCCCAGGGAGCGAGAGTTCCGACGGCTTCGCCCACGACAAGGCCGAAGAAGATGCAGACAGTGGTGATGAAAGAGCCAAGCCAGCGGCCGCCAAGGTAGGCGAATTTGGTGATGGGCTTGGTGAAGATGATCTGGTAGGTGTCGCGCTGGAAATCGCGCAGGATGGAAGTGCCGAAGATGGCGGCGATGATGATGCAGCCGAAGAAGCTGAAGATGATGTAGAGGATGGAGGTCGACGAAGGACCGTTGAGGAAGACTTTGTCGTTGCCGGTGCTGAAGAAGTCTTCGACGGCCATGGCCATGAAGGCGAGCGACAAGAAGAGGGCGAAGTAGACGTAGGTGGAGAGGCTCTTCGCTCGGAGCTTGAGCTCGAATGTAAAGAATTCCCAGAACTGTGCCATGTAAACCCTTCCGTTTCGCTAGACGCTGTGAGTGTGTTTGCCGGTTAGAACGCGGGCTAGTTCACTGGGGCAGTGTTGGCGGCGTGGTTGGTTAGGTTGAGGAAGTAGACGTCCTCGAGGCCGGAATCGACGGGCTTGAAGTCGGGGCCGGGATTGGAGTCGGCGTAGATGCGGACTTCGTGGAGGCCACCGACGAGGTGGGTGGAGATGACATTGAAGGAAGCTTCCAGGGCTCGGAGCTCGTCGTCGGTGGAGACGACTTTGGAGAAGATCTTGCCACGGAGGGCATCGAGGGCGGCGGCGGGTGAGCCTTCGAGCAGAACTTCGCCGCTGGCGATGATGGCCATGCGGGGGCAGAGCTCGCGCACGTCGTCGACGATGTGGGTGGAGAGGATGACGGTGACGTTGGAGCCGATGGAGCTGAGGAGATTGAGGAAGCGGTTGCGCTCAGCGGGGTCGAGGCCGGCGGTGGGCTCGTCGACGATGATGAGCTTGGGGTTGGCGAGCAGGGCCTGGGCGATGCCGAAGCGCTGCTTCATGCCGCCGGAGTAGGTGCTGAGGGACTTCTTGCGGGCGGCCCAGAGGTTGGTCTGGTTGAGCAGCGCGTCGACCATCTGGTTGCGCTCGGTCTTGTTGGAGATGCCCTTCATGATGGCGAGGTGGTGCAGCATGTCGAGCGCAGACATCTTGGGGTAGACGCCGAACTCCTGGGGCAGATAACCGAGGACTTTGCGGACGGCATTCTTGTCCTTGAGGACGTCAATGCCGTCGAGGGTGACGGTGCCGGAGTCGGGGTCCTGGAGGGTCGCGACCGTGCGCATGAGGGAGGATTTCCCGGCGCCGTTGGGGCCGAGCAGGCCGAACATCTCGTTGCCGATGGTGAGGGAGAGATTCTTGAGTGCCTTAACGCCGTTGGGGTAGGTCTTGGATAGACCAGAGATGGTGAGTGCCACGCGCGGGTGCCCTCCGATGCGGATGAAAGCTGAATGATTGCAGTAGCCGGAATATATCACGGCTGCTGTCAAATGGGCATGGATGGCTAGTGCGAGGGTCGCGCGGTTCAGGTCTGGCAGAGCGTGAGGATGGTTGGACCGAAGGTGTCGAGCTTCTCGGGGGCGACGCCGCGGACGTTCCGCAGGTTCTCGAGGCTGGTGGGTGCGGCGAGGGTGATGTTGCGCAGAACGGTGTCGGAGAAGATGAAGAAGGAGGGAAGGCCTGCGGTCTTCGCGGCTTCGCGGCGCCAGTCTTTGAGACGGGATTCCAGGGCGAGTTGGGTGGGAGTTAGTTCAGGGGCTGGCGGTGGTGGAGGCGCGGGCTTGTTGGGGTGGACGGCGGAGGTTTGCGTTGTGGCTGCAGACAGGTGGAGACGGGGCTGCTGGGGTTTGGGTGAGGCCGACTTCGCCGGGGTTCCTTCGACGGGCACAGGACGGGATCTTCGGCTACGCTCTGCTTCGCTGAGGATGACAGGCTTCTGGGTTGGGCGAGATTGAGGGGCGTCGCCGCGGCAGATGGCGATTAGGTCTGCGCCGTAGCGGTCTATCTTGGTTGGGCCCATGCCGGAGATGGCGTGGAGGGCGCTTAGGTTCTGCGGGGCGGTGTTGGCGATGGCGCGGAGGACGGCGTCGCCGAGGATCATGAAGGCTGGGGTTTTGGTGGGGCGCGCGATCTCGGTTCGCCAGTTGCGGAGTTGGGTGAAGAGTGCTTCGGCTGTGGGGTTGAGCTCTTGCGTGGCAGAGGAGGTTCTGGAAACCCGGGTCCCAGAATCGGGACGCGGGGCACCCGACTTGGTGGCGGACTTCTTGCGGGAGGGTGCGGCGGAGAGGTTGGTGCGGAGCCAGACGGTGTCGAGAGTGGCGTCGTCTGGGGTTCGGCCTTCGTGGGTGATCGCGGCTTTCTTGTAGGTGATGTCGCGGCCTTCGGGTGAGGTGAAGGTGTCGTTGGTTAGGGTGATGAGGGCTGCGCGGGCAAGGCCGTCCAGGAGGGTGTCGAAGTCCTTGCGGTCCTTCATGAGGTGGAGATCTGTGAAGAGCTTGCCAGTTGAAGTGCTGCGGTGTTCGAGGGCGGAGAGGATCTCGCGGAGCCAGGCGCGTTCTTGTGCTGTGGGTTGATGCGCGGTCTGCGCGGAGCCTGTGTCGCCAGGGTTGCAGATGTCGCAGAGGCCGCAGGTGGTGGCCTTGTCGGAGGTGTCGCCGAAGTGCTGGACTAGCGCGTGCATGCGGCAGTCGGTGGATTCGGCGAAGGCGATCATGCCGTCGATCTGCGCGCGGCGGACAGCTACTTGCGTCTCGTAGGCGGATTGCCAGCGGGCCTTGCCGAGGTGTTGGGCGTCGAGTTCATCGGCCACGCGGACATCGCCGTTCATATCCATGAGAGCTACGCCGGCGACCAGGAGCTTCTCGATGGTGCGGTCGAGGGTGTCGCGGTCGATGGGTGTGCGCTTCTTGAGGATCGCGTTGTGCAGCACGTCGACTGGCGTAAAGTCTGCGGGAAGGCAGATGGCTACGCGCTCGAGGTCGGAGGTTGGCGGATAGTTTTTTTCTAAGAAGAACTCTTGCAGGCGGCGATCGGCGAAGCCGTGGAGGAGGATGGTGCGGGAGGGTAGGCCATCGCGACCGGCACGGCCTATCTCCTGGTAGTAGGCTTCGACGCTGCCGGGTAAGGCTACGTGGATTACTGTGCGGACGTCGGCTTTGTCTACTCCCATGCCGAAGGCTACTGTTGCGACGACTACGTCTAGCTTGCCGGAGAGGAAGGCTCGCTGGACGTGGTCGCGGGTTGTTGGGTCTAAGCCTGCGTGATAGGCGGCTGTCGGGAAGTGCTTGTGGAGCGTGGTCGCGAACTCTTCGGCCTGCTTGCGCGAGCCGGCGTAGATGATCGCGGGGCGCGCGTTTGGTTGCCGCAGGATGTTCAGTGCGAAGTCGGCGCGCTGCGGCTTGGAGAGCTCGATGGCCTGGATGGCCAGGTTGTGGCGGCGAAATCCGGTGATGAAGATGGCCGGATTCTGGAGGTCGAGTTGGACGGCGATGTCCCGCTGGACGGTTGGGGTTGCGGTGGCGGTGAGGGCGATGATCGGCGCTGGGCGGAGCGCTGGGAGGTATTGGCCTAGCGTGCGGTAGTCGGGGCGGAAGTCGTGGCCCCAGGCGCTGATGCAGTGGGCTTCGTCGATCGCGACGAGGACTGGTTTGCGCTTGGCTAGCATCTCCGGGAAGCCGGGGACGCGCATGCGCTCGGGAGCGATGAAGAGAAAGTCTAAGTCGCCGGCGAGGTAGTCGCGGCAGGCTTGGCGGGAGGCTTCGCGGTCTAGGCCGGAGTGCACGCGGGCGACGCGGAGGCCGAGGGCGGTGAGCTTGGCGGCCTGGTCGTCCATTAGGGCGATTAGCGGGGAAATGACCAGCGCTGTGCCGCCGCGGGCGAGGGCGGGGAGCTGGTAGCAGAGGCTTTTGCCGGCTCCGGTGGGCATGACAAGCAGGACGTCGCGACCGGAGGCTGCGGCCTCGCAGACCACTTGCTGGTGGGCGCGGAAGTCGCCGTGACCGAAGACGCGGTGGAGGAGCTCGGATAGAGTCTCGGTTGGTTGGAGCGTGGGCATTGCTTCGTTTTATCTTCGCATGGTCCTGCGTGGACGGCGAGAGATAAGAGGCGCGCGTGTCCACACTGATTCCTGGAGTGGTATAGGGTACCCCCCTCCCCCCTCTTTCCCATTTTTGCTTCTAAGCGATAGACAACGTTGCGGTTAGGGTGGCTGATCCTTGTTGTTTTGGCGGGATATTGGTTGTAAGCCGCTCTATTCAGGAGGGTTAAGTGGCAAAGTACCCCCTGCCTTTTTTCGACGTTTTCCTCGTAAGTGGCGGGTGGCGTTGCGGTTAGGGTGCCTGGTCTTTGTTTTCTTGTGAAGGAATGGTTGTAAGTCGCTCCATTTAGGTCGGTTAGGCGGGAAAGTGGGCCCTACGTTTGGTTGTTTCCGGAGAGCTGCTTCGACCTCTGTTGGTGTGCGTCAGGTCGCTGGCCTTTTGTTGATGAGTCTTTGTGCTGGGAGTGGGTCTGGTTTAATTGTACGTGGGTGGTGGGGGTAAGTATGCCAAAGTCTTTAGAGAGAAATCGGCAATGGGGGCGGGGGTTTTGTGGGTTTAGAGGGGCGGTGGGGGGTTGACACGTGGATTTTGGGTTGTTTTTGAGGGTCGACTGGGCAGTTTATTTTCATCCTGCGTGGATGGCGGTCTTGCGCGGACGGCGAGGGCTTGAGCTTTGGGGCTTGGGGATGGGCGGGAGCGGTCGCGCTCTTCGCGATGCCCACATCTCAGAATCGAGATATGGGGCACCCGGCCATCACCTTTACGAAGCTCCGGTTGAAGGTCAGTAACGGCATCGGAAGGTTCCCGGGGCGGGGAAGCATCTGCCCGGGGACACCGGCTTTGACGCAAAGGACGTAAAGTTGGCCACGTTTCGCCACGTACGATCAATGACGGACAGGGAAGGCAAAGGCAGAAGCAGATTCCCGGAGGGAATGACAGAAAGAAAGGCAAGGGCAAGAGCAAAGGCGAATACAGGGATCCTTCACGTTGCTCTAGGATGACGGCGTAAAGGAGGCCACGGCCACGACAAAGGCCACGGCAAAGGCAAAGGCGGAAGCGGATGCGGTTACCTTCAGCTTGCGGAGACGGTCTTGCGCTTGCCCTTCCAGGCTCCTACGATGGCGCCCATCAGGATGAGGTCGATGAGGCAGTAGCCGGTGTTGATGGCGTAGAGGGAGAGGGGGCGGATTTCGAAGATGTAGTCCTTGGCGAAGGTGGTGGCGATGAAACCTAGCCAGAGGACGGCGCCTACCTTGATGCCGCGGAAGAGGGTCTGTTCACCCGAGGCCTGGATGGCGATGGAGAGGACGGCGGCGGTGACGAAGGAACAGAGCAGGGCGACCGCGTATTGGATGGGCGGGGTGATGTGGGGTTGGCTCATGAGCCATTCCATGGAGCGGTCGATGCCGGTGAGCCAGGGCTTGAGGAAGAAGCTGAACCAGCCGGCTTCGAAGAGGAAGGATGCGAGCATGGCGACGACGAGGGCAGGCCAGTAGAGACGGATGGGACGCATGAGGACCTCCTGTGATTGGCGCCTTTGTATCACTCGAGGGCGCGGGTGGGAAGGGAAATGATTGGGCAGGCGCGCGGGATTGGGATTCGTTATCCCACCCGTTCGCAAAAGCGCGTATGGATGGGGCACGCGGAGATTTTTTTGTGGGGGAGAGACTTGCGGATAGGGTGCGTCGTCTATGCTCTTACCACCGGGATCAATTTAGAGGCAACGCGAGGTTGCAGCGATTTGCTTTGGAGGAAGAACTTGAACGTTACGGCAGAGAGCTTTGTTAAGGGCAGGCAGTGGCAGGCGGTGAGGCAGTGGACAGCTGTATCGATGCTTGGGTTGATGGTAACGATGGCGCTGGGGCAGGAGACGCGGACGCCGCGCAAGCCGGGTGAGCCTGGGGCCGAGAGCACTGCGGGCGCGGAGCCGGAGGGGAAGAAGGATGCCGCACTGCCGGTGCCCGTGGAGACGAAGGTCGAGACCAAGCATGACTGGACGGCTGGGGCGCGGGCGGTGCATTACACGGCTACCGCGGGGACGCTGCAGATTAAGGATGACGACGAGAAGGTGATCGGGGTGATGTTCTATGTCGCGTACACCGAGGATGGTGTGGCGGCTGGGTTGCGGCCGGTGACGTTTCTGTATAACGGCGGGCCGGGGTCGGCTAGCTTGTGGCTGCACATGGGGTCGGTGGGGCCGGTAAGGGTGGTGACGGATAGTCCAAAGGCGACGGGGCCGGCGCCGTTTGGTGTGGTGCCGAATCAATACAGCTTGTTGGATAATACGGATTTGGTGTTTGTCGATGCGCCGTTGACGGGGTTTTCGCGGTTGGCGGGTAAGGGGACGGTGAAGGACTTTGCGGGCGTCGATCAGGATGTGAAGGCGTTTGAGAAGTTCATCACGCGGTACATCACGATTAATAATCGGTGGAACTCGCCGAAGTTTTTGTTTGGCGAGAGTTATGGGACGCCACGGTCGGCGGCGTTGGTGGCGGCGCTGAATAACGATGGGATCCAGTTCAATGGGGTGGTGCTGCTCTCGTCGATATTGAATTATGCGATGCGCGATCCGGGGTATGACACGGATGCGAAGACGTATCTGCCGAGCTATGCGGCGATTGCGTGGTACTACAAGAAGGTGCCGCAGACCGGGACGATGAAGGAGTTTGTACAGAAGGCGCGAGAGTTTTCGCGAGGGCCGTATGCGGCGGCACTGGAGCAGGGGGATCGTTTGCCGCCGGCGGAGTTTGATTCGATTGCGCAGCAGGTTTCGGCGTTCACGGGGCTGAGTGTGCAGTATGTGAAGGACGCGAAGCTGAGGGTGTCGGCTACACGGTTTCGGAAAGAGTTGCTGCGTGGGGATGAGCAGATTCTCGGACGGTATGACGCGAGGTTTGAGGCGTTTGATGTGGATGCGGCGGGAGAGAATCCTGGGTTCGATCCATCGGATACAGGGATCAGCGGAGTGTTCGTTGGGGCGTTCCATAACTATCTGCAGAACGAACTGAAGTATACGGATTCGGAGACGTACAACTTGCAGGGGCCGGGGATTAATGAGAACTGGGACTGGAAGCATCGGCCGTCGGGGGCTGGCGGATTTGGCGGCGGGCGCGGGGCGCAGTTGCAGCCGGATACGGTGGTCGATTTGGCGGATGCGATGCGGAAGAATCCTAAGCTGAAGGTTTTTTCGGCGAATGGGTGGTTTGATCTGGCTACGCCGTTCTTTGGGACTGAGCATGATCTTGCGCAGATGATGCTGCCGCCGGCGATTGGGGCCAATGTTTCGTTTGGATATTATCCGGCGGGACACATGGTGTATCTGAATGTGGATGCGCTGAAGGAGATGCATGCGGATCTGGAGGGGTGGTATCCGACGGCGGTTGCGAAGTAGTGAGTAGTTTGTAGTGAGTAGTGGGTAGTGAGTGGGGCGATTCGTTAGCGACTGCGGTTGGGTCTCGGCGGGGCGCTTCTTTCTTTGTTGGTGGGAACGTAGACTGGTGGGATGAGTGATGAGTCGTTGAAGCATGAGGGTGCGTTGAATTCTTTGAGCCGGGCTGCGTCGGCGTATTTGCGGTCGGCGCAGCATCAGCCGATTGAGTGGAATGAGTGGGGGGCGGAGGCGTTTGAGAAGGCGCGGCGGGAGAATAAGCCGGTGCTGCTGGATATTGGCGCGGTGTGGTGTCACTGGTGTCACGTGATGGATCGCGAGAGCTATGAGAATCCGAAGACTGCCGAGATTATTAATGCGAATTTTGTGGCGGTGAAGGTGGATCGGGATGAGCGGCCGGATGTGGATACGCGGTACCAGTCGGCGGTGAGCGCGATCAGTGGGCAGGGGGGATGGCCGCTGACTGCGTTCCTGACTCCGGATGGGAAGCCTTACTTTGGTGGGACTTATTTTCCGCCGGATGACCGGTATGGGCGGCCTGGTTTTCCGCGCGTGCTGCTGACGATGGCGGAGGCGTTTGCGAATCGGCGGGACGAGGTGGAGGAGTCTGCGGGAAGTGTGATGCAGGCGATCGAGCATAATGAAAGCTTCTCTGGACGTGCTGGAAATCCGGGTGAGCCGCTGTTGGATAAGGTGATTGATTCGATTGTGAAGCAGTTTGATGAGAGGAATGGAGGGTTTGGATCGCAGCCGAAGTTTCCACATCCGGGGGCGTTGGATTTGTTGATCGATGCGGCGGGAAGAGGTAGGGATGGGGCCGCGACGGCGAAGCATGTGGCGGAGGTGACGCTGGAGAAGATGGCCGCGGGGGGAATTTATGATCAGCTGGCTGGTGGGTTCCATCGGTATTCGGTGGATGAGCGGTGGGTGGTGCCGCACTTCGAGAAGATGGCGTATGACAATAGCGAGCTGCTGAAGAATTATGCGCATGCGTTTCAGAGTTTTGTGGAGCCGGAGTTTGCGCGGGTCGCGAAGGATGTTTTGCGCTGGATGGATGAGTGGCTGAGCGATCGGGAGCTGGGTGGGTTTTATGCTTCGCAGGATGCGGATGATTCGCTGGACGATGATGGCGATTACTTTACGTGGACTCGCGATGAGGCGAAGGAGGTGCTGACGGCGGAGGAGTTTGCGGTTGCGGAGAAGTATTTTCAGCTTGGGGTGGTGGGGGATATGCACCACAATCCCGCAGAAGAATGTGCTGCGGCCGGGTGCGCGCGCGGCGGAGGTTGACGGAGCTGAGGTGGCGGCGGTGAAGGCGAAGATGTATGCGGCGCGGTTGCTGCGGAAGACTCCTTATGTGGATAGGACGATTTATACGGGGTGGAATGGGATGTGCATTTCGGCTTATCTGGCGGCGGGGAGGGCGCTGGGGATATCGGAGCCGGTGGAGTTTGCGCTGAAGTCGTTGGACCGGGTGGCGGGGTCGGTGTGGGATGTGAATGCGGGGATGGCGCATGTGGTGGCGTATGGCGAGGGCGTTGCGGCGGCGCGAATTCCTGGGGTGCTCGAGGATTATGCGTTTATGGCCGCGGCGGCGCTGGATGCCTGGGAGGCTACGGGGGATTTTGCGTACTACAGTCTGGCGAAGGGAATTGCGGACGCGATGCTGGCGCGATTCTATGATGCGGTGGGTGGGGGGTTCTTCGATACGGAGAAGGATGCTTTGGCGATTGGGGCGTTGAGTGCGCGGCGGAAGCCTTTGCAGGATTCACCTACGCCGGCGGGGAATGCGGTGGCGGCTGCAGTGTTGCTGCGGCTGGCGGCGCTTACGGGCGAACGAGTGTATGAGGATCGGGCGCAGGAGACGCTGGAGACGTTTGCGGGGGTCGTCGAACACTTTGGGTTGTATGCAGCGAGTTATGCGCTGGCGCTGCGGCGGGCGGTGGTGGGGGCGGTGCAGGTTTGCGTGATTGGCGAGGATGACGTGGCGGCAGTGTTGGCTGCGACGGCGATGGCGAGGTATGCGGTGAACAAGAGCGTGATCCGGTTGCGTAGGGAGCAGTTGGATCGGTTGCCGCCGGCGCTGGCTGAGACGTTGCCGCATCTGCCGGAGTTCGAGGGGAGTGTCGCGGTGGTTTGCCGGGGGAATACTTGCTTGCCTCCGGTGGGGACCGCGGGGGAGTTGCTGGGGGCGTTGAACGGGTGAGGGGGCCGGGGCTGAAGCCCATGGTCTGGCGCGGGAAATTTCAGGGGCCTAAAGGCCCCTGCTAATCCGGAGAGACGAGGCACGGGCGAACAGCAGATTCCCATGGGGAATGACATAAAGAAAGGCAAGGGCAAGGACAGAAGCAGATTCCCATGGGGAATGACAGAAAGAAAGGCAAGGGCAAGGACAGAAGCAGATTCCCAGAGGGAATGACAGAAAGAAAAGCAAGGGCAAGGACAGAAGCAGATTGCCAGGGGGAATGACAGAAAGAACGGCAAGGGCAAGGACAGAAGCAGATTCCCATGGGGAATGACAGAAAGAAAGGCAAGAGCAAGGACAGAAGCAGATTCCCAGGGGGAATGACAGAAAGAAAGGCAAGAGCAAGGACAGAAGCAGATTCCCAGGGGGGAATGACAGAAAGAACGGCAAGGACAGAAGCAGATTCCCAGAGGGAATGACAGAAAGAAAAGCAAGGGTCACGGTTGGCAGGTTCGAAAACCTTCGCGTGGGCCGTTAGCCGGCGACTGCCTGGGTTGCGATGGGAGCGGGCTGGGTGACGCGGGTTAGTTTTGCGGTCACGCGCATGACGCCTGGCCAGACCCGGAGGCAAAACGGCAGGACGGCGCGCGCGAAAGAGTTGTTGAGGCCATCGGCGGCGAACTCGGCTAGGCGCATTTGCGACAACAGCGTGGAGCGCAGATTGGCCTGGAAGACCGGTGCGGGCACTGCCTGGAGATAGGCCGCGCCGGCGCAGCGGGCAGTGTGCAGCGCGATGGAGATTCCGTCGCCGGTGAAGGAGGGGATGACGGCTGCCTGATCGCCGATGCAGTAGAGGCCATCGTCGGTGGTGCGGCGGATGTAACCGTAGGGGATATGGGTGATGGCGATGGGCTTGTCGAGCAAGGGCTGGGCACCGGCGAGTCTCATGGCGAGGTGGGGACAGTCTTTCTGCATGCTGGCGAGGAAGTTCTCCCAGCGATGGCCGGTGCGTGCGAGGTACTTCTGCTGGACGACGCAGCACAAGTTGGCGATGCCGCCCTCTACGGGCTGGATTCCGCCGTAGCCTCCGGGGTAGAGCATGAGCTCGGAGGCGCGCGCGAGGTCGGCGGCCTGGGCTGGGGCGAGGCGGAAATACATCTTGAAGGCGACCCAGCGCTTGGGGTCGTCTGGACGCTGGTGGCCGCGGAGATCGTGCTTGCCGGTGGCGAGGAAGACGGTTGGGGCTTCACGGGTGGTGGCGTCGTCGAGGGTTACCTGCCAGAGGTTGGCGGCGGTGCGGCTGAGGGTTTGGACGCTGCGACCGCGCTGCACGTTTACACCTGCGGCAATGGCTTCGGCGTTGAGCGCGGTGTCGAGCGCTTTGCGGGTGAGCGAGGCAGCGGGAAAGGGCAACGGAGCTTCCGCGGCGCGGCTGGCGGCGGCGAGGCGAACGTAGTCGATGGGCACCGCGCCTAGCGAGCGAACGTCGATGCCGAGGGCATGGAGATCCTCGAGGGCTTCGCCGCTTAGAAACTCTCCGCAGACTTTGTGGCGCGGTGTGATCTCGCGTTCGATCAGCGTGACGCTGCGTCCCTTGCGCGCGAGCGCGATCGAAGCTGCACAGCCGGCTACTCCACCACCGAGGATCAGAACTTCGTCTCGCAAAGGATTTAGCGTTCGAGTGCCGGTAGTAATGAGAAACTCCATTTTCGGATCCGATACTCTGAAGTTGTTCTGCTCCTGGCCGAGCAGCACTGTGGAGATTCGAGATCAGTCTTGCGGTGAACGAGGTGTCGTAGCCCCAAACTCACTGATGTTCAATCAACGAATCGTGGGATGCCTCTCTCTAGTAGACGTTTTGAAACGTAGTTTGACCTGTCATCTGTACAAATCGTCATGTTGGATCCGGTCGGGAATGTACAGGCGGATGAGGACCGTCGCGTCTTTGTTTAGTTTACAAGTGTGGGAGGCGCCTTCTCGACATGAAGTCCACCTGGCATCTGAAATGCTGAAACGATATGACGAGGTATTTGATGGGGCGAAGTAATTTCTTTGCAAGCGCTTTTCTGGCGATCGCAATCACGTTGGGAAGTGCGGCGTGGGCCGAACAAGTTTCAGTGAAGCATGTTCAGCGCCCGATGCATCGGTTCATGGTGGCGCGCCTGGAGGATGGTAGGACCATCGCGAGGGGTGAGTTTACGCAGGTGGTGCGCGGGGATGAAGTGGGCATGCAGTTGATCTATCACTTTGAGGATGGGTCGGTTGACGAGGAGACGACGACGTATCGGCAGCAGGGGACGTTTCGGTTGGTGCGCAGCCATCTGATACAGAAGGGGCCGTTCTTTGCGAAGGCTGTCGACTTTTCTGTGGAGGCAGCTACGGGGATGGCGACGACCCGCACTACGGATAAGAGTGGCAACGTGCGCGTCGAGACCGAGCACGTGAATCTGCCCGATGATCTTGCGAATGGCTTCGTTGGAACGCTGCTGCTGAATGTGCCGCCGGATGCGAAGCCGTTTCGGGTGGGGATGCTAGCGCCGGTTGGCGGCGGCCGATTGATTCAGCTGCTGATTACGCCGGAGGGCGAGCAGCCGTTTCACATAGCGGGCGAGGCGGTTAAGGCGACGGTGTTTCGCATCCATCCGGAGTTGGGCGGGATTGTGGGGATCATTGCGCAACTGATTGGGCTGCAACCGAAAGATGTGAGGGTGTGGGTGCAGGAGGGTGAGGATCCGGCGGTGGTCAGGATCGTTGGACAGTTGGGTGGTTATGGGCCGGTGGTGAACTCGGATCTGGAGGGTGCGAGTTTTGGGAAGTAGGGAGTGCGACGATCAGCGACGGCGAGTTGTGAGTTCGTGCCAGTTGAGGCCGATGTCGACGATCAGGATTGAGGCGAGGGTGAAGGCGATGACGCCGACGGCGGAGAGGGAGTCGCCGAGGTGACTCCAGTAGCGGGGCCAGAGGTTGAGTACGCGGCTGGAGACGAAGGTAAAGGTGACGGCGTAGGAGCGCGCCATCCATTGGCGGTGCACGGTGATCTGGCGATTACGCGCGGCGATCACGGCGGCCGTGGTACAGACAACCCAGGCTGCGGCCTGCATGGAGGTTCCGGGTAGGCCGGGGCGCCCCCAGGCCAGGGCAATTCCCGTCGGCGCACCGATCCATACCGAAAAGAAGTAGATGCGGCCGAGGATGCGATGGAGTTGAAGATGCCGTTCGCGGATGCGCGAAGAGAAGTTGATGGGGCCGATGAGGAGAGCGAAGATTCCGGCGAGAGTGTGGGGGATGAGAAGGGCGCGGTCGGCGATGACCTGCAGACGGTAGGCGTGGTACATGGGGTAGTCGGTGATGAGGAGAACTTCTGAGGTGATGAAGACGAAGAGCACGGTGAGGCCGAGGGCCGTCCAGATAATAGGCTTGGCCCTGGAGCGGGTGGTGGTCGGCGCTGGCAGCGTGGAGGTTGGCATGAACCCTTTCTCAGATGGTTAGACGGAAGGAGGGGTGGCGAGGATGCGGGGCCGCGAAAAGCCTCATGGCTCTTAGTCTAACGAGAGAAGGAGTTCGAGTCAGCGGCGCGCGCGTTCGGCTTGGATGAGTGTGACTAGGTGGTGGCGTTGGGGGAAGCGGCGCTGGGGGAGGGTTGGTCGGAGGCTGGGGTGGGTGGCGCGGACTTCGTGGTGACGGGTTCAGGGGCGGGGCTTTGCACGATTAGGGTGCTGTTGGAGGAACCGAAGGCGATCTTCTCTTTGTTGAAGGCTAAGAGGACGCGGCGGCGGAGTTCGCGCATGACGCCGTCGCGCTGGTTGACCATGACGCGAATGTTGATGGGGTAGACGACTTCGTAGCCGCTGATCTTGTCGACGCCGAGGATGTTGGGGTCGGAGATGACGATGTCTTTGAAGGCTTCGTCTGCGCGGACCTGGACGGCGAGGGCCTGGAGGACAGACATGACGCGGTCGGGATCTTCGCGGGCGTCGACGGAGATGTTGAGGGTGCCGACGGCGAAGTCGCGGGAGAGATTGGAGACGGTGGTGATTTGGCTGTTGGGAACGATGTAGACGGTGCCGTCGCCGTCGCGGAGCTTGGTGACGCGGAGAGAGAGGTCTTCGACGGTGCCGGTGAGGCCGGCGATCTTGATGGTGTCGCCGACGGAGTACTGGTTTTCGATGAGGATGAAGATGCCGGTGAGCATGTCTTTGAAGATGGACTGGGCTCCAAAGGAGATGCCGAGACCGATGACGCCGGCGGAGGCGATGAAGGGTCCGAGGGAGACGCCGAGAGCGGCGAGGATTTGGGTGAGGAGATAGAAGCCGGTGATGGCGTAGGAGGTGGCTCGGAGGATGGACGCCATGGTGCGGAGCTGGGCCGAGCGCTGGGCGTTGCCGACGAGTTGGCCGGCGCGCTTGTTGAGGCGGCTGACGAAGAAGGTGATGATGGACTGGAAGATGAAGGCGAGGATCAGAGCGAAGACGATCTTGGGAACGCCTTCCTGAACGAAGTTGGTGAGGTCGGCCCGCCAGGCTCTTTCGATGTGCTCGAGGAAACGCTCGTCGTGTGCAACGTTGGTGGTGAGATGTGGATCGGGTGCAAGAAATGCCATTGGGTACGGGGTCCTTGAGAAACGAAAAATAGTCCAATACTCAGGATACTGGAGCGCCTTGGAGGTGGGATGCAGAGGGAGGCGGATGCGGTGTCCGGTTTCCGGATTGGAGCGGGGACGTTGTGGAAAGAGGGGTCTACTCTGGTAGAGGTGAAATGAGTAGAATTCTGGGGGTTGCGAAGGAGGACGAAACCGTGGCTCAGCGACAGGGTTCGAACGGGAAGACGGCGGTGCGTGGTCCTGAGACGACGGGGTCGGCGGCGGAGAATGCCGGGCTTAGCCGCGAGCAGCTGATTGAGTTCTATCGGCTGATGTATCTTTCGCGGCGGACGGATGATCGCGAGATTCAGCTTAAGAAGCAGCAGAAGATTTTCTTTCAGATTTCGTGTGCGGGGCATGAGGCGTTGCTGGTCGCGGCCGGGATGGCGCTGCGGCCTGGGTATGACTGGTTTTTCCCTTATTATCGGGATCGGGCGATCTGCCTTACGCTGGGAAATACGGTTGAAGAGCAGCTGCTGCAGGCTGTGGGGGCGGCAGAGGATACGGCCAGCGGGGGGCGGCAGATGCCGTCGCACTGGACGAGTAAGCGGCTAAATATTGTGTCGCCTTCGTCGTCTACGGCTACGCAGTGCTTGCATGCTGTGGGGTGCGCGGAGGCGGGGCGGTACTATTCGCGGCATCCGGAGGCGGCGAAGAAGCCTGCTGACGGGGTGGTGGATTATCGCGAGTTCAAGGATGTGAAGTTCCATGCCGATGAGGTGACGTATGTGTCGATCGGGGAGGGGTCGACTAGCCAGGGAGAGTTCTGGGAGTCGCTGAACACGGCTTCGAATGGCAAGCTGCCGGTGCTGTATGTGATTGAGGATAACGGGTATGCGATCTCTACGCCGGTGGAGGTGAATACGCCGGGTGGGAACATTTCGCGGTTGATTGCGAACTTCCCGAACTTCCACTTTGTGGAGGTGGACGGGACGGATGCGGTTGCTAGTTATGCGGCGATGGTCGAGGCCGTGGCGTACATTCGCGCAGGAAATGGGCCGGCGGTGGTGCATGGGCACGTGGTGCGGCCTTATTCGCATTCGCAGTCGGATGATGAGACGAATTATCGGAGTGCGGAGGAGATCCAGGCGGATGCGCTGAGGGATCCGATTTCTCGGATGCAGATGTGGCTGCTGCGCGAGGGGATCCTGGATGCGGAGGGGATCAATCGGCTGGAACGTGCGGTCGATGAGGAAGTGCAGCGGGCTACGGATCGGGCGCTGGCCGCGGTGTTGGCGCAGCCGGAATCTATTCTGAAGCATGTTTACTCTGAGGATCTTAAGCCTACGGGTTCGGAGTTTGAGACTGCGGTGCAGCCTACTGCCGATGCGGCCGAACATACGATGCTGGATCTGATTAACCACTGCATGCGGGAC
Source organism: uncultured Acidobacteriaceae bacterium (assembly GCA_963796535.1). Taxonomy (GTDB): domain Bacteria; phylum Acidobacteriota; class Terriglobia; order Terriglobales; family Acidobacteriaceae; genus Granulicella. Next base: position 14,412 of record CAWCMO010000018.1, on the reverse strand, counting down.
GAGATGCGGCGGGATGAACGGATTGTGGTTTTTGGCGAGGATGTCGCGGATGTGACGCGGGATGCGGACCGGACCGACACGAAGCTGAAGGGGAAGGGTGGGGTCTTTAAGGTTACGCACGGGTTGCAGAAGGAGTTTGGCAGCGACCGGGTGTGGAATTCTCCGCTGGCCGAGGCGAACATTACGGGGCGGGCGATTGGGATGGCTACGCGCGGGATGAAGCCCATCGTGGAGATTCAATTCTTTGATTACATTTGGCCTGCTATGCACCAGATGCGCAATGAGTTAGCGTTGATGCGGTGGCGGTCGAATGGAGAGTTCAGCTGCCCGCTCGTGATGCGGGTTCCGGCGGGTGGGTATCTTACGGGCGGGTCGATTTATCACTCGCAGTCGGGCGAGAGCATTTTCACGCATACGCCGGGAGTGCGGATTGTGATGCCGTCGAATGCGCGGGATGCGATTGGGCTTTTGCGGACCGCTATCCGGTGCGATGACCCGGTGCTGTTCCTGGAGCATAAGAATCTGTACCGGTCGGTGTTTGGACGGGCGGCTTATCCGGGGCCGGAGTACATGATTCCGTTTGGGAAGGCTGCAGTGGTGAAGCCGGGGAAAGATCTTACAGTGATTACCTATGGGGCGGTGGTGCCTCGGGCGCTGGAAGCGGCGCGGCGGATGGAGCGGGAGCGCGGGGTGGATGTTGAGCTGATTGATCTGCGGAGTTTGAGTCCTTATGACTGGGAGGCGATTGCTAGTTCGGTGAAGAAGACCAGCAAGGTGATCGTGGCGCATGAGGACATGAAGAGCTGGGGGTATGGGGCGGAGATCGCTGCGCGGATCGGGGATGAGCTGTTCGACGACTTGGATGCGCCGGTTCGTCGGGTGGGGGCCATGGACACCTTTGTGGGGTATCAGCCGCTGCTGGAGAACGAGATTCTGCCGCAGGTGGAGCATCTTTTCAAGGCAATGGGTGACCTGGCGGCTTATTAGCAGTGGGCTTAGGCCGGTTGCGGGATCGGAATCGATAGGTTGGGCCGGTGTCAGGTCGCGCGTTGATGCACAAGGAGTTGTGCAGGAGTTGACATGGCACTCTTACAGATATATATCGGATAGATCGGTAGAGGTATCGAAAGGATGGCTACTTTCGGGCGAGTGTGATCTGACATTTTGGTCATTGTGACGGATTTGTGATCGGCGCTTTCGGTCGCAACTCGTGGCGTGGGGGCGGGTTCAAGTCAGGGTCGGGCGGGACGGAGAGAGTTCGCGCGGGCGTGAGCGGAGACCTAGGATGAGACGAGTTCAGAGGTTATGTCGGGTGGGGATGGCAGGAGGGCGGGCGGTCGTTGTCGGGATGCTGTGTGGGTTGATGGGTTTGCAGCCGGGGGTGGAGGCGCAGGAGGTTGGCGGGGCGAAGCTTCCGGTGGAGAGGCACGCGACGCCGCTTACTGAGCAGGAGAAGGCGCTCCATGCGTTGAACAGGTTTACGTTTGGGCCGAGGCCTGGGGATGCGGCGGCGGTGGAGGCGATGGGGGTGCAGCGGTGGTTTGAGATGCAGCTGCATCCTGATCGGGTGGATGATTCCGCTTTCGGGATGGAGATGGCGGAGTTTCCGGCGATGGGGTTGCCGGAGGACCAGCTTTTGGAGCGGTTTCCTTCGGGGGCGGTGGTTCGGCAGATGAGCAAACAGGGGGGATCTGTACCGGGCGATCCAGTGGAACGGGCCATCTATGCCGACGCTGAGGCGGTTTACGCGGTGAAGGTGGAGAATAAGACGGCGGCAAATGCGGGTGGGGCAAAGGGAGCGGCTGCGGATGGTGGAATGCTTTCGATGGCTGGGGCGCAGAGTTCGCCGGCTTCGGACGCGCCGCCGGAGATGCCTTATGAGCAGGTGGAGATGATTCTGGAATTGGGTCCTGGTGAGAGGTTTGGGCGGTTGGTGGCGATGTCGCCGGAGCAGATGCTGGGGTTTCGGGAGGCGGTGAAGGGGAAGGATCGGGTGCGGTTGATGGTGGGGCTCGCGCCGGCGCAGAGGGAGGCGGTGGAGGCGATGGTGGAGTCGCCGGAACGGGTGGTCGCGACTGAGGATATGCAGATGCGGCTGATGCGGGATATCGATTCGAAGCGGCAGCTGCAGGCGGTGATGACGGAGTTCTGGCTGAACCACTTCAATGTGTATCTGCGGAAGAACGAGCAGGAGCCTTATATGCTGCCGGCGTATGTGCAAGACGCGATTTTGCCGCATGCGCTGGGGAAGTTTGAGGACTTGCTGGTGGCTACGGCGAAGAGTCCCGCGATGCTGATGTATTTGGATAACTGGGAGAGTATTGGGCCTAATTCGCAGGCTGCGGGGAAGGTGGCGGCGATTCAGCAGGCTCGGCCGAATGGGAAGATTGCGCAGAAGTTGCCCAAGGGGATTAACGAGAACTATGGGCGCGAGTTGATGGAGTTGCATACGCTGGGGGTTGGGGGCGGGTATACGCAGCAGGACGTGATTGAGGTGGCGAAGTGCTTTACGGGGTGGACGATTGTGCGGCCGTATGCGGGTGGCGGGGTGCGGGCGAAGTTTGGTCCGGAGGGGACGCAGGGTGAGTTTGTGTTTGATCCGAAGCGGCATGAGCCGGGGTCGAAGGTGGTGCTGGGGCATGTGATTCCTGAGGGCGGGATGAATGAGGGGCTGGAGGTGCTGCATATCCTGGCGACTAGTTCGGCGACTGCGCACTTTATCTCGCAGGAGCTGGCAGTACGGTTTGTGAGCGATGCGCCTCCGCCGGCGTTGGTGAATCGGATGGCGGCTGCGTATTTGAAGTCGGGTGGGGATATCAGCGCGGTGTTGACTGCGATGTTTAAGGCGAAGGAGTTTTGGGCGCCTGGGGTTTATCGGGCAAAGGTGAAAACGCCGCTGGAATTTTTGGTGTCGGCGGTGAGGGCTAGCGATGCTACGGTGGCGAATCCGCTGCCGCTGGTGCAGGCGATGGATCGGCTGGGGATGCCGGTGTGGGGGATGCAGACTCCGAATGGGTACGGATGGACGGCGGAGGATTGGGTTTCGAGTAATGGGTTGTTGAGCCGGATGAACTTTGCGCTGGTGCTGAGTGGGAACAAGGTGAATGGGACGGTTACGGATTGGGACGCGGTTCTGGGGATGCCTGGTGTGGAGGCTTCTGCGGCTACGGAGAGGGAGTTGGAGCAAAAGGTGTTGGGGCAGAGTGCGTCGGAACGGACGAGGGCGGCGGTGATGGCGGAGTTTGGGAATCCTACCGCGCAGGCGCAGGCGGCGGCTGAGTTTGTGGGGCAGGCGGGGGGACAGGCCGGTGGAGGGATGGTGAGAGCGGCGGCGGTGTCGCCGGTGAAGCAGCCTTCGATCGGCAAGCAGAGTGAGGTGCCGTTGGATACGATGGCGGGATTGTTGATGGGGTCGCCGGAGTTTCAGCGCAGATAGTCCCAGGGGCTAAAGCCCGAGTGGTGTAGCGCTGTGATGTCCGGGCTCAAGCCCGAAGCTATCTCAGAGGCAAGGGCAACAACCAATACAGGGGTCTCTCCATTTCGCTGCGCTTCGGTCGAGATGACGCTGGGTGGTTGGCTGTGCTCTGGCCTGGATCACGCGTTGGGTGGGGATTGATGGATGGGGGTGGGGTGGTCTAGAGTTACTGCATTCCCGATTGCGTCAGGAGATATGCCCGTGAAGAAGATTGGATTTCTTGCGGTTGCTGTTTCGGTGGCTGCGGGCCTCGTGAGCTTCGAGGTGCCGATGGGGGCGCAAAGCGTGGCGGCGGCTTATGCGGTGGCTGCTCCTTTGAGTGAGTACATGATGGCGAAGGATGCTGAGGTAGGGTTGGCGCGGAGTGCGGCGCCGGTTGGGATCTCGGGTGGGGCTGAGGTGTTGGTGCTGGGGAAGGGTGGGTATGAGACGGCGGCCGTGGGTGGGAATGGGTTTGTGTGTTTGGTGGAGCGGTCGTTTGCGGCGGCGGTGGATTTTCCGGAGTTCTGGAACCCGAAGATTCGGGGGCCGATTTGTGTGAATCCGGAGGCCGCGAAGACGTATCTGCAGGTGGTGCGGATGGAGGCTCGGCTGGTGACGGAGGGTAAAACGAGGGAGGAGATTGCGGCGGCGCTGAAGACGGCTTGGGAGAAGAAGGAGTTGACGGAGCCGGGGGTGGGGGCAATGTCGTACATGATGTCGAAGCAGCAGTATCTGGGGGACGAGGGGCATAGCTGGCATCCGCACCTGATGTGGTTTGCGGCGGGAGATGCGGCGAAGAGTTGGGGGGCGAATGTGGAGGGGTCGCCGGTGATGGCGGCGCCGGATCTTGGGGATGGGTTCACGATATTGCTGGTCGCGGTGGGGAAGTGGTCGGATGGGTCGGCGGCGCCGGTGATGTAGATGGGCTTTCGCTTCGAGCGAAGGCGAAGGAAGAAGCAGATTCCCGGAGGGAATGACAGAAAGAAAGGCAAGGGCAAAAGCAACTGCGGGACCTTGCCGTCGGTGGACAACTATTGTGGGGAAGTTGAGTCTGTATCCATAAGCACTCGTGCGGTGAGGGCGGTTCTGTTGGAGGTGTTGGCTAATGGCGAAGACAATCTTTACCGATGCGAGCGATTGGGGTTGCGATCTGGAAGGGCGGGATTTGCCGCTGCGGAATTCGGTTACGCGGCGTGGGTTTTTGCGTGGGGGGGCGCTGGCGCTGGTGGGGACTAGTGTGATTCCCGCGTTTCTTGCGCGGTCGGTGTATGCCGAGGTGGCGCGGGCCGCGGCGGGGAAGAAGAAGCTGGTGGTGGTGTTTCAGCGTGGGGCTTGTGATGGGCTGAATGTGGTGGTGCCCTATAAGGAGCCGAATTTTTATGCGATGCGGCCTACGATCGGGATTCAGCAGAAGGACTTGATGGATTTGGATGGGTTCTTTGGGCTGCATCCGGCGATGGCTTCGGTGAAGCCGCTGTTTGACCAGGGGCATTTGGCGATGGTGCATGCTTCGGGGTCGCCGGATCCTTCGCGGTCGCATTTTGATGCGCAGGATTATATGGAGTCGGGGACGCCGGGGGTGAAGTCTACGACGGATGGGTGGCTGAATCGGGCGCTGCAGGTTGAGCCCCAACACGGAGCCCAGCCCGGGAAGCCTTCGGTGTTTCGGGCTGTGGCGCTGGGGCCTGAGGTTCCTCGGACGCTGGCGGGGCGGGTGCCGGCGATTGCTGTGACGAATCTTAATGATTTTTCTGTTGCCGGTAAGGGGCCGGTGGCTGATGGGGAGTCGAGTGCGTTCCAGGCGATGTATGACGAGAGCTCAGATTCGCTGCTGCATGGCACGGGGGCGGATACGTTTGAGGCTGTGAAGATGCTGAAGGCTACGAATCCTGCGGCGTATGTGCCGGCGGCTGGGGTGGAGTATCCGAAGTCGGCGTTTGGAAATAGCTTGAAGCAGGTGGCGCAGTTGTTGAAGGCGAATCTTGGGGTGGAGGCGGCCTTCTCGGATGTGGGTGGATGGGATACGCACCAGAACCAGGGGGGCGCGGACGGGCAGTTGGCGGGACGGCTGCGGGACTTCTCGGATACGATTGCGGCGTTCTGGAAGGATATGGGCGATGAGGCCGAGAACGTTACGCTGGTGACGATGAGCGAGTTTGGAAGGACCGCTCGGCAGAATGGGACAGGCGGGACCGACCATGGACACGCGAATGTGATGTTCGTGCTGGGTGGCTCGGTGAAGGGCGGCAAGGTGTATGGGAAGTGGCCGGGGCTGGCGAATGAGCAGTTGAATGAGGGGCGGGATTTGGTGGTCACCACGGACTTTCGGAACGTGTTGGGGGAGGCGGCGTACAAGACGCTGGGGGTGCGGAAGCTGGATGCGGTGTTTCCCGGGGCGGGGGTGGAGGCGGCGGGATTTTTGGGCTTCGTGTAGGGGAGATGGCTTGCGGTTTCTAGCTTCTAGTTTCTGGCTTTTTTGACGTTCATGGGACGTGGGTTTGGATGATGCGGATTACGGCGTTGCGGGTTCAGTTTTTCGGTGACATTTTTGTTACAAACTTTTACATAACTTGCTCTCGAAAAGGGCATTTTTAGCAAAACTAATGGGATGGAACTGCGTCAAAGAAGGTGTACGACAAAGCAAGTCGGGCCAGCACTCCCCACGGTAACCGGCATCCCCTATCTGCACGAACCCTCCCACCTATTAGTAGGCGCCCAGAGTATCGGGCGCCTCACGTCTTTAACGGCAGGGGATAGGGGATAGAGTGTAGGGGATAGAGAGGGCGCTAGGGTCTTAGGTGGGTGGATAAGAACAATGTCAGGGCGGGGAGGTTGGGTGAGGTGGGGAGGATGAGTTTGGAGGTGGGGAGGGTTTGAAGGGGGGCGGCCAGGGGGAAGGTTTGGTTGAAGAGGAATTTGAAGGGGATGATTTTGGAGCGGGGGTCGTGGGCTGCGCGGTCGGTGAGGTCGCCGTCGGGGGATTGAAGGATGAGGGCGGGGAGGGTGGGATTCTCGGCGCAAAGTTGGACGGCTAGCGAGGCTCCGAGGCCGGTGCCGTAGACGACGATGGAGGATGCGGGGATGCTGCGGGTGGTGGTGAGGTAGGTGAGGGCAGAGGCCGCGTCGGCTTGCATGGAGGATTGGGTTGGGTGGGGGCCGAGGGATTGGCCGTAGCCGCGGTAATCGAAGAGCAGGACGTTGAGGTGCTGGGAGTGGAGGAGTTGGGCGGCAGGGAGGGCGTCGGCTAGATTGCCGTCGGCGCCGTGAAGGATGAGGGCGGTGTTTTGGGTGGGGATGTCGGAGGGGATCCACCAGCCGGATAGTTGGGGGATGGCGGTTTCGTCTACACCGAAGTGGACTTCGGTGAAAGGGAGATTGAGGGAGGCGGGGGTGGTGGTGACGGTGCGGGAGGGGTGGAGGACTAGCTGCCACTGGCCTTTGGAGAACAGGACGCAGATGGTGGCGTAGGCGCAAAGGAGGGCCACGAGGACGACGGCGGCTAGGGCTTTGAGGATCCAGGTAACTTCGACTAGCGGGATCATCTCGGGCGGCGCGTTGCCGCGTTGGGGATCGTAGCGGGGGGCTAGGCGGGGGGACTTTGGTGGAGTGCGAGGGTTGGGATTCTTGGGCATGGTTCTGGTGCTGGGCGTTCTGGTGTGGAGCTTAGGATCTCACGACGAGGAGCTGGGAGAAGAGACGGCGGAGGTGGCGGAGGCTGGCCAGGTAGAAGGGGGTGGTGCGGCGCGCGTGGCGCTTGAGCTGGTGTACGGGGCGGTAGACGGGCTGGCGACGATGCAGGGAGCGGGAGCGTGTCGGGGTAAAGAAAGGTTGTGAGGTGGGGCGGGCTACGGAGGCCGTGGTCTGGGGGAGCGGGGCGCCGTTGCCGTATCGGAGGGTGGTGCGGGCGTACGCGCAGAGAAAAGCGAAGACGAAGATTGAGGCGAGGATTTTGATGGTGTTGCCGGCGCGGCGGAGACGCGGCATCTTGCGGGGTACGGTGGTGGTGTTCGCCGGGTTGGAGGGAGGGGGCATGGGTCGTTTAGGCTGGGTACAGCATCTCATGGCTGCGGTGGAGGTGTCGTGGGGGAGAAGCAGATTCCCAAAGGGAATGACAGAAAGAAAGGCAACAGCAACGGCAAAGGTTGGATTGAGGGAGAACGACGTGGGTGAGTGGGTTCGGTTGTGTGGGGTGGCGGAGGCTCCGGGAACGGATGAGGTGAGGGAGGCCGAGGCTGTGGGGAGCGACGGCAAGGGGGTGCCGATTTGTCTGGCGAATGTTGAGGGGACGTTGTCGGCGATTGGGAATGTTTGTCCGCATCGGCAGGGGCCGCTGGGGGCGGGGTGGGTGGAGGATGGGGCGGTGATGTGTCCATGGCATGCTTGGGCGTTTGATGTGACTACGGGGGTGGTGCGGGCGCCGGAGAGGGGGAGGGTGGAGGTGTATCCGGTGAGGGTGGAGGGGGAGGATGTGCTGGTGGAGATTGAGATTGCGCCGCAGGAGTGAGGCGGAGGATTTCTACAGGGGGATGCTGATAGAATCAAGTGATCCTCTCGCTGCAAAGCCGTAATTCTGGCGACGATCACATCTCACTTGCAAGGGAGAGGGTATGAAGGCTGTTCTCGCTCTCGAAGACGGGCGTCTGTTTTGGGGTAGGGCGTTCGGAGCCGGCAGCAATGCCAATGGACCTGCGGTGGAGCGCGTTGGCGAAGTTGTTTTCAATACTTCGTTGACTGGCTACCAGGAGATTTTTACTGACCCGTCGTATGCGGGGCAGATTGTGGTGCTGACCAATCCTCACATTGGGAACTATGGGACTTCGCCTAGCGATGCGGAGTCGGCGCGGCCTTATATCGAGGGGCTGGTGGTGCGGGAGTTTTCGCCGGTGAGTTCGAACTGGCGGTCTACTGAGGTTGCGGACGAATATTTAGAGCGCAGTGGCGTGCCGGTGATCTCGGAGATTGATACGCGGGCGGTGGTGCGGCACCTTCGGGCGAATGGATGCTTGCGGGGCGTGATCTCTACGGCTGTCGAAGATACGGATGCGTTGGTGGCGAAGGCTCGGGCGCATAAGAAGATGGATGGGACGGATTTGGCTAGCGTCGTTACGACGAAGACGAGCTATGCGTGGGATGCCAGCGAGCCTAAGAACGAGACTGGCGATAAGCTGCTGCCGGTTGCGGACGCGGCGGCGAAGGATACGCTGCATGTGGTCGCTTATGACTTTGGGATCAAGCAAAATATTTTGCGGATGCTGACTCGGGAGAATTGCCGGGTGACGGTGGTTCCGGCGAAGACGAGCGCGGCGGATGTTTTGGCGATGGCGCCGGATGGGGTGTTCTTTTCGAACGGGCCCGGGGATCCTGAGCCGCTTGAATACGCGGTCGCGAATGTGCGTGAGATGCAGGGTAAGGTGCCGCTGTTTGGAATTTGTCTGGGGCACCAGATCTTTGGGCTGGCGCTTGGGGGGAAGACGTACAAGTTGAAGTTCGGGCATCATGGCGGGAATCATCCGATTAAAAATTTGGAGACCGGGAAGGTGGAGATTACCGCGCAGAACCATAACTACAACGTGGATCCTGCGAGTCTGCCGGCCGATGTTGAACGGACGCATACGAATCTGAACGATGACACGCTGGCTGGGTTGCGGCATAAGAGCGACCCGATGTTCAGCGTGCAGTATCACCCGGAGGCTAGTCCCGGGCCGCACGATTCGCATTATCTGTTCAAGGATTTTCGGAAGATGATGGAGGAATTCAAAAAGTGAGACGGAATTCGTCCGTGAGGCTCATGATCGCTGCGTTGCTTGCGCTGATGATTCCTGCTGCGCAGGCGGAGCGGCCTCGCATTGCTGCTGCGGGGCTGTGTGGGGTTGTGACCGACCTGACGGGAGAGCCGGTTGAAAAGGCTACGGTGACGGCGATGTTTGGGGATTCGAGTACGAGCGAGGAAACGGATAAGGCTGGGAATTGGAACTTTGGGCGCGGCGTTGGGCCGCACTGGGTGCAGGTCGAGGGTCGAGGTCTGCAGACGTTCGAGTTTGATTATGTAGACAAAGAAGGACAGAAGAGCGGCGGAGCGGATAATACTGCGTTCCTGTCGAGGCCTAAAGGCGAACCGTGTGCGGCACCGATTTATGTGCGGCTGGCGCCGCTGAATCACAAGAGAGGTCTTGTCACGCTGGATGCAGCGAAGGGCATTCACAAAGATAAAGAAAAGAAGAGTAAATAATGCCACGTAGGAATGACATCGCGAAGATTCTGGTGATCGGCTCGGGGCCGATTGTGATTGGGCAGTCGGCGGAGTTCGATTACTCGGGGACGCAGGCTTGCAAGGCGCTCAAGGCTGAGGGGTATGAGGTGGTGCTGGTGAACTCGAACCCGGCGTCGATCATGACCGATCCGGAGGTCGCCGACCGGACGTATGTGGAGCCGTTGACGCTCGCGTATGTGGAAGAGATTTTGCGGGTGGAAGTGGAGATGATGGACGGGGTGGGCGAGAAGCAGATTCCCTTCGGGAATGACAGCCAGAAAGGCAAGAGCAACGACAACGGAAAAAGTGCGAGCGGTAGCAAGGGAATTTTTGCGGTGTTGCCGACGGTGGGTGGGCAGACGGCTTTGAATCTGGCGGTGGATTTGGCCGATGCGGGGATTTTGGACAAGTTTGGAATTGAGTTGATTGGCGCGAAGCTGGAGGCGATTAAGAAGGCTGAAGACCGGTTGTTGTTCAAGGATGCGATGAACAAGATTGGGCTGGATATGCCGAAGTCGCAGCTGATCAACAACACGAGCAGCGGGATTGAGTTTGCGGGGAAGATTGGGTATCCGGTGGTGATTCGGCCTAGCTTTACGCTGGGTGGGTCGGGCGGCGGGATTGCTTATAACCGCGAGGAGTTGATGGAGATTTTGTCGCGCGGGCTGGATCTTTCGCCGGTGCATGAGTGTTTGCTCGAGGAGAGCGTGCTGGGGTGGAAGGAGTATGAGCTGGAGGTGGTGCGCGACTTGAAGGACAACGTCGTGATCATCTGCTCGATTGAGAATTTTGATGCGATGGGCGTGCATACGGGCGACTCCATTACGGTGGCGCCGGCGCAGACGTTGACCGACCGCGAGTATCAGCGGATGAGGGATGCGGCGATTGCGGTGATTCGTGAGATTGGCGTGGAGACGGGCGGGAGCAATGTGCAGTTCGCGGTGAATCCGCAGAACGGGCGCATGACCGTGATTGAGATGAATCCGCGAGTGTCGCGTTCGTCGGCGCTGGCGTCGAAAGCTACGGGATTTCCGATTGCTAAGATTGCTGCGCGGCTGGCTGTGGGGTATACGCTCGACGAGTTGCAGAACGATATTACGAAGGCTACGCCGGCTTGCTTTGAGCCCACGATTGATTATGTGGTGGTGAAGATTCCGAAGTGGCAATTTGAGAAGTTTCCCGGGTCGGATGAGACGCTGGGGCCGCAGATGAAGTCTGTGGGCGAGGTGATGGCCATTGGGCGGACGTTCAAAGAGGCGCTGATGAAGGCCGTGCGTTCGCTTGAGACAGGGAAGAAGAGTACGGATGAGGGGATCGATCCGCGGAGGTTAAGGCAGAGGTTGGTGACGCCTTCGCCGGAGCGGCTGGCGTACCTGCGGTATGCGTTTGAGATTGGCATGAGCGTGCGGGATGCTGCTCGGTATACCGGAATGGATCCCTGGTTTCTGCACCAGATGAAGCAGATTGCGGAAGAGCTTAAGGTCGTTGCGGAAGTTGGCCTGGAGAAGATGGATAAGGGCACGCTGCTGTCGGCTAAGCGGATGGGGCTAAGCGATTCGCGGGTGGCGGTGGCGCTGGGGATTGAGGAGGGTGGCGCGGCGAAGGTGAGGGCGCTGCGGAAGAAGCTGGGCGTGAAGCCAGTTTATAAGCTGGTCGATACGTGTGCGGCGGAGTTTGAGTCGCTGACGCCTTATATGTACTCGTGCTACGACGAGGAAGATGAGGCGGCGCCTACAGCTAAGAAGAAGGTGATCATTCTGGGGAGTGGGCCGAACCGGATTGGGCAGGGGATTGAATTCGATTACTGCTGCTGCCATGCGGCGTTTGCGCTGCGCGATGATGGGTACGAGACGATTATGGTCAATTGCAATCCGGAGACGGTGTCGACTGACTATGACACTAGCGACCGGTTGTACTTTGAGCCGTTGACGCTGGAGGATGTGCTCGCTGTGTATGAGCATGAGGCGTCGGGGGGTGCGGAGATTGGGATGATCGTGCAGTTTGGCGGGCAGACTCCGTTGAATTTGTCGCTGCCGCTGAAGGCTGCGGGCGTGCCGATTATTGGGACTTCGCCGGAGTCGATCGATCTGGCGGAGGATCGCAAGCGGTTTGGGAAGTTGATTACGGAGTTGGGAATTCCGCAGCCTGAGGGGGCGATGGCTACGTCGGTGGATGAGGCGTTGGCTGGGGCTCGACGGGTGACGTATCCGGTGCTGGTAAGGCCTAGTTATGTGCTGGGCGGTCGCGCGATGGTGATTGCTTATGACGATGCCGATGTTGTTCGGTATATGTCTACGGCGATTGAATACTCGCAGGAGCGGCCGGTGTTGATTGATCACTTCCTCGAGGATGCGCAGGAGGTGGATGTGGATGCGCTTTGCGATGGCAAGGACGTGATCATCGCGGGGATTATGCAGCACATTGAGGAGGCTGGGGTGCACTCGGGGGATTCGAGTTGCGTGCTGCCGGCGGTGGATTTGAGTGCTGACGTGTTGGCGACGATTCGGGCGTATACGCGGAAGCTGGTGATGTCGCTCAACGTGATTGGGCTGGCGAATCTGCAGTTCGCGGTACAGCGTGGGACCGTGTTTGTAATTGAGGTGAATCCTCGGGCTTCTCGGACGGTGCCTTATGTGTCGAAAGCTACGGGGGTGCAGTTGGCGAAGATTGCTTCGCGACTGATGACCGGGCGGACGCTGAAAGAGCTGCTGCCGGAGCAGCTGGCTAGCGGAAAGGATTTGAGTACGGGCGAGCATTTCTTTGTGAAGTCGCCGGTGTTTCCGTGGGGGAAATTTCAGGGCGTGGATCCGGTGCTGGGGCCGGAGATGCGGTCGACGGGCGAGGTGATGGGCGTGGCTCGGACGTTTGGCGAGGCGTTTGCCAAGGCGCAGACGGCGGCGGGATTGCATTTGCCCACGGAAGGGACCGTGTTCTTCAGCGTGAACGATCATGACAAGCTGAGCGTGGCTCCGCTGGCGCGGCGATTTGTCGAGATGGGATTCAAGCTGGTGGCTACGCATGGGACGGCCGATGTTTTGGAGGCTGCGGGCATGCAGGTGGAGCGCGTGTTTGCGGTGAAGGAAGGTCGGCCGAACGTGGTGGACTTTATCAAGAGCGATCGCATTCAGTTGATTGTGAATACGCCTAGCGGACAAATGAGTGTGTTCGATGAGGCGGCGATTCGTAGGGCGGCGGTGAGTGCTCGGGTGGCTACGATTACTACGCTGGCGGCGACAAGGGCTGCGGCGGATGGGATTGAGGCGTTGCAGAAGGGCGAATATCACGTCGAGTCGTTGCAGGAGTTGCATGCGTCGCGGCTGGTAGCAGTAAACTTGTAAGCGATGCTGATTGATGGGATTCATATACCGCTGACGGTGCCGTTTACTCGCGACGGCGAGAGTTATTTGCGCAAGCTGGAGTACAACGTTGGGCGCTACCGTTGACGCCGGCGGCGGGGTTGGTGGCGTTGACTGCGGGGAGCGAGGGGGCTTCTCTGTCGGATGAGGAGATTGCGGAGACGCTGCGGGCGATTGGGGCGGCCGCTGATCCGACCAAGGTGCTGGTGGTTGCGATTACGAAGGACAGCGTGCATGGTGCGCTGGTGGTTGCGAGGCAGGCTGCGGAGGCGGGGTTTGATGCGGTGCTGCTGACGGCTCCATCGCAGTGGGAGCGGCTTACGGAGGAAGAGGTGATGCTGTACTTCCGCGCGGTGGCGGATGGGTCGCCGCTGCCGGTGGTGCTGGGAAGTGAGTCGGGGTCGCAGGGGTATCGGCTGAGTGTGGATGAGATTGCGGAGCTGGCGCTGCATGGGAATGTCATTGGGGTGTATGACGAGGGGCTGACGATGGATCGGTACCGCGCGATTGCCGAAGCTACAGAGCGGGTGAGGCGCGAGGTGTTGGTGACGACGGTATTTGCCCCGGTTACGCGACGCATGCTGAGGGGGCGGTGGGACGAGGGAGGGTTCGTATCGGCTGCGTCGCTGGCGGGAGGGACGGCGGTGGTCGAGGCTCCGACGGTGAAGGCGCTGAAGACGCGGACGAAGGTGGTCGGATTCCAGGTGATGGCTGCGGGGTGTGCGGTCGGGATGGTGGAGTTGCTGCAGGCGGGCGCGGCGGGGGCGATGCTGGCGCTGTCGGCTAGCGCGCCGCAGGGATGCTATGAGGCGTACGCGGCGTTCAAGGATGGGGATCCGGCGCTGGCTGCGGAGAAGGGTGCGCGGCTGGTGGAGGGATGCGGCGATTCGTGCGCTGGGGATTGCGGGCGTGAAGTATGGGTGCGACTGCAATGGGTATTTCGGTGGGGCGCACGGCTGCCAGGTTGCCGCTGGATGCTGAGGGGCGGGCGGTGGTGGAGAGGGTGTTGTCGGGGATTCGGAATCAGGCTGGTGGCGCGAGGGAAGCGGTCGCCGTCGTTGAGAAGTTCACGGCAACGCCGCGCGTCTCGACCGAACGTAGATTTCGACCCGGCTCTACGGTTACTTACTCTTCGATCCTAATCGCCAAAGCAATCGACACACCAGAAGGAAGATGGTGAGGGGGATCAGAAGAACGATTAATTGCCACGGTTGGAAAAACTCTCCCATCTCGCTCCTTTCAGGGCCGCCCGGGGATAACGTCAAACAAGAGGATTAGCTCCTATCGTGCGACGCGGCCATTCCATGTACCTTTGCTATCGTGCAAACTTCGATCCTGCGCGGCAGAAG
>CAWCMO010000017.1:0-31482 GCA_963796535.1 uncultured Acidobacteriaceae bacterium | reverse complement strand
CTAACGCTTTCTGCTCGGCGAGAGCCGCAGTTCGGTCGCCCGGTAGCTGGGTCTGCGACTTTGGCTCTTCAGGCGACATGTGCGCCTCTGCGAGGCGAATCTCCTTGGAAAGCGGCTGTTGGACCCCATGAACCTTGTCGCGTGTCAGCGGGGTTGACCTGAAGCGTGCCGGCGGGGGCGCCAGAGGTGTCTTCGCACACCGCCCAAACACTGCCGGAATGGTCGCGCTGGCCATAGATTGTCATACGTAAAAGCCGCGGGAGCGGTTCCATTGGGGCGTAGCTGGCGGCAATGAACCGATATCAGCCCATGCTATCTGGCTTTCGCGAGCCGTCAGCAGGTTTTTGTGTGAATTGGCTAGGGTTTGATCACTCCGCAGGCGATCCTGTTTCCTGAATCCCCGCTTGGATCGGTTTTCTGGTCGTCGGCCTTGGCATGGACCACGATGGAGGTTCCCCCGTTCAAAAAGAGGGAGTTGGGGGCTGCGGGGTCGAGCGAAATCGACTGGAGGACGAAGGTCGCTTGACCGGTGTGATCCTCGCCGACCGAGACGCTGGCGGGCATATCGCCGTTGTGGTGGCCCATGGGGTTCTGGTAGCCGTGGTGTTTGCCATCGGGGTTGAAGTGTCCGCCTGCTCCCTTGAAGTCGGGTGCGTCACACACCGGATTTTGGTGGATGTGCACGGCATGGAGTCCAAACTCGAGGTTTTTGAGCTCAATGTTGACTTTGACGCCCTTCTTCACGGTCTTGAAGGTCGCAAAGCCGGCATCCTGGCCGGTCGCGTTCAAAATCGGAACCTTGATTTGCTTTGGAGCCTCTTGTCCGCGGGCTCCAGAGGCTGCTATAGCCGTTAAAGATCAAACCTGTCGTCAACCATCCAAAGCGCATGAGAGACCTCCAGATACCTCGGCCAGCATACCTCAGTTATCCACCGCTCCGCACCAATTTACGATAGGCACCTATGGCATCCACAAACCTTCCCGGCGTCCTTGAGGTGATCACGGGTCCGATGTTTTCGGGCAAGAGCGAGGAATTGATTCGACGTCTCAAGCGCGCCCGCATTGCGCGCCAGCGCGTCGCGTGCTTCAAGCCTGATATTGACCTGCGCTACCACCGTTCAGCCATCGCCAGCCACAGCGCGCAGACGCATGAGGCAACCACTGTGGCTAATGTCGAATACCTGCGCGAGGCGCTGTATCCGCAGCTCGGTACGATCGAGGTTATCGGCATCGATGAGGTTCAGTTCTTCGACGCCGCGATTATTCCGCTCGCGGTCGAACTCATTGCGTTGGGTAAGCGTGTCATTATGGCGGGCCTGGACACTACGTTCGCCGGAGAGCCGTTTGGACCTGTCCCCAACTTGATGGCGATTGCTGATACGGTTTCGAAGCTCTCGGCTGTATGCATGGTTTGTGGCGCGGCGGCGATTCATACCCAGCGGCTGGGGCAGAGCCAGGAGCTCGTTGTCGTCGGCGCGGCGGGGCTTTATGAGGCCCGTTGCCGCGCGCACTTCCATCCGTACATGGACGAGCATGCGTCGGAGCAACTGGAACTTACGTCGGTGCTTGGAGCGGCGGAGAAGTCCTAAAACTTTGCCATCAGGATGGCTCCGGCGAGCGCTGCTGCCAACGCGATCGGCATGGCTATTATCCCGAGCTTCAGGAACTTCCAAGCGCTGACGTTGAGGTTTTCCTTGCGCAATGCGAGCAGCCACAGGATGGTAGCGAGAGAACCGGTGACCGACAGATTCGGCCCAAGGTCGACTCCGAGGAGCACCGCGTTCGCTAGCAATCCCTTGACGTGAGCAGCCTGGATCGTTGCGCCGGCAATCAAGCCCAGTGGCAGATTGTTGACCAGGTTATTTGCTACGCCGACGGTGAATCCTACGAGGATGGTTGCAGCGGCGGGCGTGAGGCGCTGCGCCCAGGCGAGACCTTGCTGCGTCAGGCGCAGCGCACCCTGGCTCTCTACGGCGTCGACCAGGATGAACAGCCCGGCGACGAGGAGAATGGTGCTCCAGCTGATCTCGCGGAAGAGCTTGAGGGGATTGCTCCTTGCTACCAACGAGGCGGCGCCAGCGATCGCAAGTGCGGCGAGGCAGGTGGGCAAACCGAGGTCCTTCTTCATGGCGGAAGCGGTGAGTAAGGCGGCAACCACAAACGCCAATCCCGAGAGGACAACCTTTCCTGAAGCGGTAAGCGTGACCGGCTCCGCTGGATGCTCGATCCGGCCAGTCAGATCTGCGCGGAAGAAGATGCGCATTACCACGTAGGTGACCACAATCGAGAGCACCGACGGAACGCCAAACGCGGCGAGCCAATGCCCTAGCGGAGGCATTCCCGTGCGGAAGACGACCAGATTGGCCGGGTTGGAGATGGGCAGAACGAAGCTCGCTGCATTGGCAACGAACGCGCACACGAAGAGATAGGGAAGTGGAGAGATCTTTACCTTGCGGATGATAGCCAGGATCGCGGGGGTCAACACGACGGCGGTAGCATCGTTCGACATAAAGATCGTAACGATGGTTCCCACTGCGTAGACCAGGAAGAACAGCCTGGAGCAGGAGCCGCTCGCGCCACGGACGGCGACCGACGATACCCAGTCAAAGACGCCCTGTGTCGCGGGCTAGCTCGGCGAGAAGCATCATTCCGATGAGAAACAAGTAGACATCTGTGCCTTCTCTGACGGCGGAAAAGGCCAGTTTTATTGGGATCAAGCGAAGGGCGAGGAGAAGAAGTGCGCCGGCTGAAATCCACCACACTTCCGGGATGTTTCGCGGGCGCAGCAGCATCAGGAGAATGCTGATCACGACAACGCAAGGTAAGAGAATGTGGGCGGTGGCGGCTGGCATTGTCACTCGATCGGGGTCTGCTCCTCCCTAGGATGCAGTTGGGGAGATGGTCGAGCGGCGGGTGAAAAGCCACATGACGGTGGCCATCACAGCGCACGCGGCGATACTTAAACCGCCGTCAACCAGGTACATACGGGCCAACCCGTGGCTGTCGTAGACGCGGCCATCGAGGATACCCATGTAGAGGATGGGGATGACGGTCGCCGAGGTAAGCAGGCTGAACTGGGTGGCGGCGAGGGGATTGTTGCGGCCGATGGTGGCAAAACAGATGGCCACGGCGGCGGTAAAGCTAAGAGCCTGCACTACGTTTTCGCCGAGAAACGCTACGGCGAAGGTCGCTGGATTTCGGGGTAGCAGGAGCAAGGTTAGGGTGAAGAGGCTACCTATTGTACCGATCAGTAAGTAAAGTGGCAGGGATTTGATCCAGCGCGCGAAGAGGGGCAGGAGAAGGCAGGCCGTTGCGCCTGCGAGGGAGAGAACCACTCCGCCCATGCGGCCGACGAACGCGGGCGAGGCATGGAAGTCCGAGGAGACGCCGCCTAGCTGGTTGGTGAGGGCGAAAGAACCGGTTGGAGCTGCAAATAATAGCAACGTAAGGACTACCTCGCGTCTCTTGAAGAGGGCAGTGAGCTCAGAGAACAGTTTTCGGTAGCCGTCCCGGGCCAGATTCAGGGTAGATTTCGCGGCGTCCGGGGAGGTAAGTTCGGGGACTGGGATCCAGGGGAATACGGCTGCGGGGAGGATTACCAGGGCGCCAAGTAGTGGCGCTATGAGGGTTAGGGGGAGGCGGCGCATGCCTTCGGCTGCGATGCCGGCCATGAGGCCGTTGCCTAGGAAGAGGCCAACCTGGGTCCAGGCGCTTAGGCGGGCGCCTTCGTGGTTGGGGTTGTCGCCGTCGGATTCGGCTACGTCGGGGATGACGCCGGCAAGCCAGCCACCGAGGGCGTTCGAGCTTAGGACGGAGGCTGCGTAGGCGACCATCAGCAGGACTTCGAGGGTGAGAAGGTGGCCGCGCATGAGCACGGCTGTCATGAGGCCGATGCCTGCAAGTGCTGCAAATAAAGAGGCATAGAAGCGGCGGGTGAAGCGGATATCGAGCATGGGGCCGAGCAGGAAGACCCAGAAGCCTGGGGAGAGGCAGGCGGCGCTGATGGCCGCGATCTTGATCTCGGGGACGCCCTGGGTGGCGAGCATCTGAGGCAGGGGCAGGACGATGAACCCGCCCGCAAGGCCGATCGTAGCGTTCGAGAGGCCCATTAACCACACGGGGGCTCGGCGGCGGGATTGGGAGCGGGTGGGCATCGCCACAGTGTACGGCAGGCTGGCTTATTCCTCGTCGGCCAGGGGCTGCCAGAGTTCGAGGCGATTGCCGTCGCAGTCTTTGATCCAGGCGAATTTGCCGTAGGAGGCGTTGTCGCGCTTCGGGTCGATCCAGACGCCGGCGGCCTCAAGTGTGGCAAGTAAGCCATCTAGGTCGTCTACGCGGTAGTTAATCATGAACGGCTGGGGGCCATCGCCGAAGTAGCTGGTGTCCTGGGGGAAGGCGGACCAGGCGGTCATGCCGGTGCCTTTGGGGACTTCGTCGGACCATTCGAACGAGGCGCCGCCGAAGTCGGAGAGCTTGATGCCCAGGTTTGTTGCGTACCACTTGACGAGGGCCTTGGGGTCGGGAGAGCGGAGGAAGACTCCGCCTATGCCTGTAACTCTTGCCATTGCAACATCTCCGGGGTTCAGTTTGATTGGAGCGCTGAGACTAGCGATTGTACCGCACCAGTATCCATCGCGTGTGCGGCGAGGGTGATGCCGGTTTGGAGGTTGGGCGCGAGGCCAGCCGTAACGAGGACGGCGGCGGCGTTGAGCAGGACTACGTCGCGGGGTGGGCCTGGTTTCCCTGCGAATATTTCGTTTAGAATCAGTGCGTTGTCGGAGGCGTTGCCGCCGGCGAGGGAGGTGAGGGGGGCGCGCTGGAGGCCGAAGTCTTCGGGGGAGATGGTGTATTCGGTGACTTTGCCATTGCGGAGCTCGGCGATTTCGGTGGGGCCGGAGAGGGCGATTTCGTCTAGATTCCCGTCCCCGTGGACTACCATGGCGTGCTGGATGTCCAGCAGAATCATTGCGTTAGCTACCAGGGGGACGAGGCGGGACTGATAGACGCCCATGACCTGGCGGCGGGCTCCGGCGGGGTTGAGGAGGGGGCCGAGGATGTGCAGGATGGAGCGCACGCCGAGGGCCTTGCGGACGGGCATAACTGCTTTCAATTGAGGGTGATGGGAGGGGGCCAGGAGGAAGGCGAAGTGGTGGGTGCGGAGTGCCTGAGCGGCGTCGGTGGGGGAGAGGTGGATGGGGATGCCGAGGGCTTCGAGGACGTCGGCCGAACCGCAGCGGGAGGTAACGGCGCGATTGCCGTGCTTGGCCACCATGATTTTTCTGGCCCCGGCGGTAACTCCGGCGGCTGCGGCGACTAGGGCGGCGGCGGTGGAGATGTTGAAGCTGCCGCTGGCGTCGCCTCCGGTGCCGCAGGTATCGACCAGATCCTGTTGCTCTATGTTGCTGAGGGGAAGATGGTTAGAGGCGGCGCGGAGAGTGGTGGCGAAGCCGGCGATTTCGGCTGCAGTCTCTCCGCGGGCGGCGAGGGCGCCGAGCAAGGCGGCTAATTCGATGTCGCTGGCGTGGCCGGCGAGGATGCTTTCCATGAGCGCGGAGGCTTCGGGGCGCGTGAGGGTTTGGCGCTGCTCGAGGATGCGGCGGAGCTCGTTCTGGATAGCCATTTCGCTTCTGAGCCTATCAAAGAGTGCTGACTTAGCCCTGTTTCGGGTTACGAATCGACTGGTTCAGCCCAGTTTGAAGGGGCTTTTGAGGGGCAAATTGAGGCTTAAAAATCCCTAAATGTAAAGCTTCCTTTACACTGCGTCAAGCGTCCTTGACTACGAACAAGAATCGCCCAACATCATCGATTATCGCCGGGTCTATTTGCTACCGGCTAACGCTACTCGCTAGGATGAACGCGACGGTGGGATCGCTGACCGTCTGGACCGAAATCGTATTGCTGGAGTCCGCATGAAGATCCACGAGTACCAAGGGAAAGAGATTCTGCGCAAGTATGGAGTGGCTGTTCCGCACGGCGAGATGGCGACGACGCTGGAGGAGGCAGACACGGCGGCCAAGCAGCTGTTCTCTGAGGGGAACGCGGTGGTGGTCGTCAAGGCGCAGATTCATGCGGGTGGGCGCGGTAAGGGTGGCGGGGTGAAGCTGGCGAAGTCGATGACCGAGGCGGCTGCGGCGTCGAAGGCAATTTTGGGGATGCAGCTGGTGACGCACCAGACGGGGCCGGCGGGGCAGAAGGTGCACCGGCTGCTGGTTGAGGCGGGGTCGGCGATTGAGCGGGAGCTTTATTTGGGATTGGTGCTGGACCGGGGGTCGGCGCAGGTGGTGTTCATGGCGTCGCCGGCGGGCGGGATGGACATTGAGGAAGTTGCGAACGAAACGCCGGAGAAGATCTTCAAGGAGTTTGTGGATCCGGCGATTGGGTTTCAGCCGTACCAGGCGAGGAAGCTGGCATTCAAGCTGGGGCTGGCGCCGGCGCAGATTGGCGAAGCCGCGAAGTTCATGATGGGGATGTATAAGGCGTTTATCGATACCGACTCGACGCTGATGGAGATTAATCCATTTATTACGACGAAGGATGGGAAGCTGCTGGCGCTGGATTGCAAGATGAACTTCGACGATAACGCGATGTTCCGGCACAAGGACTTGAAGGAGCTGCGGGATATCTTGGAAGAGGATCCGCTGGAGGTGGAAGCGAGCAAGTTTGCGCTGAACTACATCAAGCTGGATGGGTCGATCGCGTGCATGGTGAATGGCGCGGGGCTGGCGATGGCGACGATGGACATTATTAAGTATGCGGGTGGGGCGCCGGCGAACTTCTTGGATGTTGGTGGTGGGGCGAACCAGGAACAGATTGAGAATGCGTTTGGGATTTTGTTGAGCGACCCGAATGTGAAGGCGATTTTTATCAATATCTTTGGTGGGATTTTGCGCGTGGATGTTTTGGCTACTGCGGTTGTGGCGGCGGCGAAAAAACTGAATGTGACGCTGCCGATTATTTTGCGGCTTGAGGGAACGAACGTGGAAGAGGGACGCCAGATCATCGCGGATTCAGGGATGAAAGTTCAAATCGGATCCACGATGAAAGAAGCGGCGGACATGGCCGTGGCTGCAGCGAAGGGATAGCAATTGATATGCTCACCCTTTTCCCGAATCGCGAGGAATTTGTCGTTAAGGTTCATCCCGTCGAGGGAGCGCGGCGTGATGATGTCGATGTCGAAGTGATGGAAAAGGTCGACGGTTCAAGTCACCCGAAACGACGGATGACGTGGGACGCTGCTTATATGGCCTTCGCTACTTCGTTAGAGCAGAATGAGCATCAACTGTCGTCAATGGCGCAAGGACTCAGTCGCGGCAAGGTTCTGAAGTGTTCTCTTAAGTGCTGGCGGGACGATCTGGTTAGAGCTGGTTTTCTTTAGGGTTCAGTTGCAAGATCGAGAGGCGGCAAGGGATGAAGGTTTCGAGCACGGTGGGAGCAGCGAGCAGGATGGTAGGTCCTTCGACTGCGCAACTCGCAAGTGCCGAGTTGCTTCGCTCAGGATGACGGAGTTTGGGTGATGAAACGAGAGGCATACCTCGGGGCTGAAGCCCGGTTCCGGGGCGCGTTATGAGACCCGAGGCTGAAGCCTCGGGGTACCTGGAAGCAGCGGCAAAGGCAGAAGCAGATTCCCGGAGGGAATGACAGAAAGAAAATAGGGCAAAGGCAACAGCAAGGGCAAAAGCAGAAGCAGATTCCCGAAGGGAATGACAGAAAGAAAAGCAAGGGCAACAACAGAAGCAAGAGCAAGAGCGGTGGTTCGAAGGAGAGTGTGATGTCCGTACTGGTAGGTAAGGGAACGCGGTTGATTGTGCAGGGGATTACCGGGCGTGAGGGGTCGTTTCATGCCAAGGGGTGCGCGGAGTATGGGACGAAGGTGGTGGGGGGTGTGACGCCGGGTAAGGGCGGGACTACGTTTGAGGGTTGGCCTGTGTTCAATACCGTCGAGGACGCGGTGCGGGAGACGGGCGCGAATGCGACGATGATGTTTGTGCCACCACCGGCGGCTGCGGATGGAATTCTGGAGGCGACCGCGGCGGGGATTCCGCTGATCGTGTGCATTACCGAGGGGATTCCGGTGCTGGATATGGTGAAGGTGTGGCAGGTGGTGAAGAATTCGAAGTCGCGGCTGATTGGGCCGAATTGTCCTGGAGTGATTTCGCCGGGCAAGGCGAAGATTGGGATTATGCCGGGGCGGATTCATAAAGAAGGTTCGGTGGGAATTATTTCGCGGTCGGGGACGCTGACGTATGAGGCGGTTTATCAGCTGACGCAGAGGGGGATTGGGCAGTCGACGGCGATTGGGATTGGGGGCGACCCGATTGTGGGGACGTCGCATATTGATGCGCTGCGGTTGCTGAATGATGATCCGGATACCGAGGCGATCATTCTCATTGGAGAGATTGGTGGAACGGCGGAAGAGGCAGCGGCGGAGTTCGTGAAGGAGTTTGTGAAGAAGCCGGTGGTGGGGTTCATTGCCGGGCAGACGGCGCCTCCAGGACGACGGATGGGCCATGCGGGCGCGATTATTTCTGGCGGCGAGGGAACGGCGGAGAGCAAGATGGCCGCGATGACGGCTGCGGGGATACACGTGGTGAAGTCGCCGGCGGAGATTGGCGAGACCATGCAGCGGTTTATCGGGAAGTGAAGAGCAGTGGGTATTGAGTAGTAGGGCAGAGGCTTGAGCGATACGCTTGGGCCTTTGCTGCGCGTGGCGTGGGTTAGCGGGTGGGTTGGCGGGAGTAGAAAGCCCAGGCGATGGCGAACATGATGGCGACCATGAAGGCGAGTTCCGCGTGGGGGCGGTTGCGGTAGTAGAGGTTGACGATGGCGTCGAATGTCCAGGCAGCGGAGCCGACGGCCCATATCCATGCTGTGCGGCGCATCATCTCTCCTTAGATTTTTTTAGACGCGGGAGGCGGCGCTTGGACTCGCCCGGTCGAGCGTATAGTGCATTTTATGCGTCGACTAACGGTTTTCGTGATGGGTATGTGGATGGTTTGCGGTGGGTATGCGCGGGGACAACAGGCAGCGCCGGTCAACGGACAACAGGCAGCGGCTGGCGCACAAGCTGCGCGTTGCGAGGGGCTGACGGGGGTGAAGCTGGAGGGGGCGAAGGTGACGTCGGCTGTCGTGGTGCCGGCGCATGCTGCGCTGGGGGATGTGAAGTTGGGGGCGGGGCAGGTGGGAAAGCTGCCGGCGTTCTGCCGGGTGCAGGTGACGGATACGCCGACGAGCGACTCGGATAGCAAGATTGAGGTTTGGCTGCCGGTGGCGGGATGGAATGGGCGGTATCGCGCGGCGGGCAATGGCGGGTTTGCGGGAGAGATTGATTTTGGGGATTTGGCCGCGGCGGTGGCGGAGGGCTATGCGGCGTCGGGGACGGATGCGGGGCATGCAGGGATGGATCCGGCGTTTGCGCTGGGGCATGCGGAGAAGGTGAAGGACTTTGGGTGGCGCGCGGTGCATGACATGACGGTGCAGACGAAGGCGCTGGTGAAGGCGTTTTATGGCAAGCCGGTGGAGCGGGCGTATTTCACGGCGTGCTCGGATGGGGGGCGGGAGGCGCTGATGGAGGCGCAGCGGTTTCCGGGGGATTTTGATGGGATATTGGCTGGGGCTCCGGCGTATAACTGGACGGCGTTGATCTCGGCTGCGACGGAGGATGATCGGACGCTGATGGCGAGTGCGGGGGCGTATCTGCCGGCGAGCAAGCTGCCGGCGATTACGGCGGCGGTGCTGGCGGTTGCGATGGGCAGGATGGGGTGACGGATGGCGTGGTGGGGGATCCGGCGAAGTGCAGGTTCGATCCGGCGGTGCTGGCGTGTAAGGGAGCGGAGGATGATTCGTGTTTGACGGCGGGGCAGCTGGCTACGCTGAAGTCGATTTATGCGGCGAAGCGGGATGCGGAGGGGAAGGTAGTGTTCCCTGGGTATTCGCCGGGGGCGGAGAGCGCGCCGGGGAGTTGGGACGGCTGGATTGTGGGCAAGAAGCAGGGCGACGCGACGGCGATGATGTACTTCGGGCTGGGGTATTTTAAGGACTTCGTGTATCAGAATGCGGAGTGGAGTTTGGCGACGTTTGAATTCGATCGGGACTCGAAGATGGCGCTGGCGAAGACGGGGGAGGCGCTGAATGCAACGGATACGAATTTGAAAGCGTTTGCGGCGCGGGGTGGGAAGCTGGTGATGTATCACGGGTGGAATGATCCGGCGATTCCGGGGCTGAGTTCCGTGACGTATTACGACGGGGTGGTGGGGAGGATGGGGAGGAGCGAGACGAATGCTTCGGTGCGGCTTTACATGGTTCCGGGGATGCTGCACTGCGAGGGCGGGCCGGGAGCGGCGGATTTCGGGCAGGATGGGGCTGCGATTCGTCGGGATGCGCAGCATGATGTGTTCACGGCGCTGGAGCAGTGGGTGGAGGCGGGGAAGGCTCCGGGAACGCTGACGGCGACGAAGTTTGTGGGGGATGATGAGACCAAGGGCGTGTTGATGACGCGGCCGCTGTGCGCGTATCCGGCGGAGGCGCGGTATGTGAAGGGGGATCCGATGCAGGCGGCTAGCTTTGCTTGTGTGGGGAAGTAGCGGGGTTTAGATTTCGACGGGCATGTCCTGCCGGACGGGCCCGCTACGCGCGGGGCGGCAACTTCGTTGCGGGCAGAGGCCTTCGGCTGGGCGCTTCCGTTGGTCGCGAACGATATTTTCTTGCCGACCAGCGGGAGGTCCACGCGACGCAGTAAAAAGGCGTGCGAACGCCCGCCCCACGCGTAGTGGGTACTTCCAAAAGAATACGGATTTATACTCTCGTATGCGCAAAGTGCTTGTGGGTTTGGTTGCGGTTCTATGTGTGTCTGCGGGTGCGCAGACGTTTTCGGTGCGGTTTCCGGCGGCGGTGTCGGGGAAGGCGCTGGATGGGCGGCTGATGGTGCTGCTGTCGAATGATCCTAGCGAAGAGCCGCGGATGCAGATCAATGACACGATGGCGTCGCAGCAGGTGTTTGGGGTGACGGTGGATGGGATGAAGCCGGGGCAGACGGTGGTGGTCGCGGACGAGGGCGGCGATGGAATCTCGGGGTATCCGCGGGCGGCGTTGAAGGATGTGCCGCCGGGGGATTACACGGTACAGGCCGTGCTGAATGTGTATGAGACGTTTCGTCGCGGGGATGGGTCGGTGGTGAAGTTGTCGGCCGATCGGGGCGAGGGGAAGCAGTGGAGCGTCGCGCCGGGGAATCTTTATTCGAAGCCGGTGAAGGTGCATGTGGGACCGGAGACGAAGCTCGAGATTTCGATGGACCAGGTGATGCCGGAGATTAAGCCGGAGGTGGATACGAAGTTTATTCGGCACATCAAGATTCAGTCGGCGCTGCTTACGAAGTTCTGGGGGAGGCCGGTGTTTCTGTCGGCGGTGGTGATGGTGCCTTGGGGGTTCGATGAACATCCTGATGCACGGTTTCCGCTGATCGTTGCGGAGGATCATTACACGGCGGAGTTCGATGACTTTCGGACGGAGCCGCCCGATGCGAATTTGAAGCCGGTGTATTCGGAACGGTTTCATCTTGCGGGGTACAACCGGATCATGCAGGAGGAGGCTTACAAGAACTACCAGGAATGGATTGCGCCGGGGACTCCGCGGATGTTGATTGTGAAGCTGCAGCATGCGAATCCTTACTACGACGATAGCTATGCAGTGAACTCGGCTAATGTTGGGCCTTATGGGGATGCGATTGAGACGGAGTTGATTCCGGCGATTGAAAAGCAGTTTCGCGGGATTGGGAAGGGGTGGGCGAGATTTCTTTATGGCGGGTCTACTGGTGGGTGGGAGTCGCTCGCGGTGCAGATGTTTTATCCGGAGCACTATAACGGGGCGTTCGCGGCTTGCCCTGATCCGGTGGACTTTCATGCGTATATGACGAGGGATTTGTATAAGGACGACAACATGTTTTATGCGCAGGGAGCGAACAAGCGCGTGGAGCAGCCGGCGATGCGGAATTATTTGGGGCAGACGCTGATCTCGATGCGCGACAACATTGCGTATGAGGCGGCGCTGGGGGATCATGGGAGGTCGGGGGACCAGTTTGATATTTGGCAGGCTGTGTATTCGCCGCAGGGGAAGGATGGGTATCCGCTGCCGATTTTTGATAAGACGACCGGGGTGATTGATCATAAGACTGCGGAATATTGGCGCGAGCATTACGATCTCGACGCGATTCTGCAGAGGGATTGGACTTCGCTGGGGCCTAAGCTGCAGGGGAAACTGCATATTTATGTTGGGTCGGATGACACTTACTTTTTGAACAATGCCGTTTACTTGATGCAGGATTTTTTGGATAAGACGGGGACGCCGGGGTATGGGGTTCCTTATGACGGCGAGGTGAAGTATGGGCCTCGGGCGGAGCATTGCTGGAATGGGGATCCTACGAAGGCGAATGCTTACTCGCGGATGCACTACAACCAGATGTATGTGGGGCAGATTGTGGAGCGGATGGAGAAGACCGCGCCGGCGGGGGCGGATTTGAAGAGCTGGCGGTATTGAAGAGCAGCTTTTCGCTTTTAACTCCTAGCTAAAGCGAGGGGCAAAGGAAGAAGCAGATCCCTGCGGGATGACAGCCAGAAAGGCAACCGCAACGGCAAAGACAACGGCAACGGCAAAGGCAACGGCAAATGCAAATGCAAATGCAAATGCAAAGATGCAAGCGGCAGCGGCAGCGGCGATGCGAGCGCGGGAGTTCGGAGTGTTAGCCGTGGCGGAGCCAGAAGTCGGCGGGGGTGACGATTGGGTAGTCGGCGGCTAAGGCTAAGAGATCTTTGTCGCCGGTGATGAGGTAGTCTGCGTTGGAGACGCGGAGGGTGGAGAGGATCTGCTGATCGGCGGGGTCGCGGAGGGTTGGGTGGAAGGTTGGGTCGGGCTCGACGATGTCGGCGAGGAAGAGGAAGGTGTCGGCGAGGGTGCGAATCTCGTCGGGGCTTCGTTTGTTTTGGTGGAGACGTGGGAGCACGCGTACGAGCTCATCCAGAATGTAGTGGGACAGGACGACTTGCAGCGCGCCCTGATGCCAGAGACTCATGATGCGGCCTGGGGTGCTTGCAGGGTAGGCGAGGCCGGAGACCAGGACATTGGTATCCAGCACGACGCGCAGACCGGGCACTAGCGTGCCCGTTCTTTGGCTACCAGGGCGTCGATGTCCGCGAGTCCGATTTCAGCGGGGGTGCTGGCGAAGTCATCGGCTACTTTGCTGCTTAGGGTGTCGAAGAGATCGCGCATGCGGCGGATGCGGGCGAAGAGGCCGGCATCGACGAGGGCAGCGACGGGCTTGCCGTCTTTGTGGATCACAATGCTGTCGTTGCGGTACTGAACCTGGCCGAGCATTTCGCCGAGGTTCTGGCGAAAGTGTACGGCATTGACTTCCTTAACCATGCTCGCCTCCGGGGTGCTGATCGTTATGATCATAGCATTGGGCATGGTCGTGATGGTTGATTGGGTGTATCACGGGGAGGTTAGTCGATGAAGTGGCCCATGGGTTCGCCTTCTTTCAGGTCGGCGGCGAAGCGTAGGCGGTGGTTGTCGGGGTCGAGGACTTGGATTTCGCGGGAGCCCCAGGGGAAGTTGGTGGGGCCCTGGAGGATGTTGGCTCCGGCGGCTTTGAGCTCTTCGTAGAGGGCGTCGACGTCGGAACAGGGAGACCAGAGCCAGGTGCCGGGATTTCCCTGGCCTCCTTCGCAGAGCATGAGGGAGCAGGTGCCTCGTTTTACGGAGGCGTAGTAGGGGAGCTGCCAGGGGATGGTGAAGCCCAGGATGCGGGTGTAGTAGTCGAGGCTGGTGGCCAGGTTGGAGACGCGGAAGATGGGGATGGCGTGGTGGAGGAGGATGGCGTCGGTGGGGGGCATGGGGTCTCCGGGGTGGGACGCAGCTTCTAGCTTCTAGCTTTTAGCTAAAGACGAGGGCAAAGGCAAGGGCAGAAGCGGATCCCTGCGGGATGACAACCAGAAAGGCAACGGCAACGGCAAATGCAAGGACCAATCAGGGGTCCTTCGCTTCGCTCGAGGATGACGAGATTTTCGGCGGGGCGGTTGAGACGAGGCAAGGGCAAAGGCTAGGGCAAAGGCAACGGCAACGGAAGAAGCAGATTCCCGGAGGGAATGACAGAAAGAAAGGCGAGGGCGAGGGCAAGGGTTCGGGCAAGGGCACTACGGCAGGTGCGGAGGGTACAAGGGCGGTACACTGGTTGGGCAGTCTAATTAAGGAGATTTACGTGTCAGAGCGCACATTTAGCATCATCAAACCGGACGCCGTGAAGAAGGGCGATGCCGGCGCTATTCTCGCGGAGATTGTGAAGGCGGGATTCAAGATTGTTTCGATCAAGAAGATTTCGATTTCGAAGAGCCAGGCCGAAGGGTTTTATCACGTGCATTCCGCGCGGCCGTTCTTTGGCGAGCTGACCGAGTTCATGAGCTCGGGGCCGATTGTTCCCATGGTGCTCGAGAAGGACAACGCGATTGCCGATCTGCGCAAGCTGATGGGCGCGACTGATCCGGCGAAGGCTGAGGCAGGGACGATTCGCAAGATGTTTGCGGCTTCGATTGGCGAGAATGCGATTCATGGTTCGGACGCGGAGGATACCGCGGCGTTCGAGATTGGGTACTTCTTTGCTGGGCTTGAGTTGAAGTAAGCGCAGAGAGATGCAGGAAAGATCAGGGGCGGACCGGGGAGGATATTCGGTTCGCCTCTATCTCTTGCTCTGGGGATTACGGTTTGTTTATCGGAGGGGTGGGGGGAAAGTTTTAGTGGCGTCTGGGGTAGGGAAGAACGGGAGACAGCAGGTTCCTCGCTGCGCTCGGAATGACAATTTCTTTCAGAAATTGTAAGAAGAGAAGAAAAGCAGAAGAAAAGCAGAAGAAAACAGAAGAAAAGCAGAAGAAAAGCAAAGGTGGCGGGCTATTTGGTGAAGAGGGTTAGGTCGATGGAGTTGGCCATTTGGTGGAAGCCGGCGTCGCCTGGGTGGAGGTGGTCGCCGGAGTCGGCGGTGGGGGAGAAGATGGAGGGGTTGGCTGGGTCGCGGGTGGCTTTGTCGAAGTCGATGACGCCGTCTAGCTGGTTGGTGGTGCGGATCCACTGGTTGACGGCGTTGCGGACGGCTTCGCCGGCGGGGGAGGCGTACTTTGCGCCCATGTAGGGGGTGAGGGTGGCTCCGAAGACTTTGATGCCGTGGGCGTGGGCGCGGGTGGCGAGTTGGGCGAGGCCGGTGATGAGGTCGTCGGCGGTGACGATGTCGTGGGGGTTGGAGGGGCTGTAGGCGTTGCCGATGTCGTTGATGCTTTCGAGGAGGATGAGGTATTTGACGCCGGAGGGGGCGAGGACGTCGGAGTCGAAGCGGGCGAGGGCGTTGGGACCCCAGCCGTCGTGGAGGACGCGGTTGCCGCTGATGCCTGCGTTGATGACGGCTAGGTTGCGGGTGGAGGGGTTGGCGAGGAGGCGGTCGGCGAGGAGGTCGGGCCAGGTGTTGTTGGTGCCTTCGGTGGCGTGCCAGCCGTCGGTGATGCTGTCGCCGAAGGCTACGATGGTGGCGGAGGGGGTGGTGGATGGAGGAGCCTGGACTTCGACACCTTTGATGAAGTCCCATACTCCGGTGGTGGCGGGGTCGGTGAGGGTGGTGGCGGAGGCCTGGTTGCCGCTGGCGATGTAGGTGGTCTTGAGGGTGAGGTCGTGCTGGGTGAGGGTGGGGATGGCCTGGCCGGCGAGGGCGAGGGAGATGGCGAGGTCGGAGAGTGGGGCTAGGTTGAAGGGGATGGGGTCCGAGACGGCGATGGTGCCGGGAGGGATGGTGATGCCGGTGTGGCCGTTGAAGGTTAGGGGGACGGAGGTGCCGGGCTGGATAGCGCCGGTTGGGTTCGGGTTGGTTGCGGCGGGGAGGGCGGCGGCGGCTTCGTCGATGACTAGGGAACTGACGCCGAGCTCGTTG
Organism: uncultured Acidobacteriaceae bacterium; assembly: GCA_963796535.1. Lineage (GTDB taxonomy): Bacteria > Acidobacteriota > Terriglobia > Terriglobales > Acidobacteriaceae > Granulicella. Next base: position 15,530 of record CAWCMO010000017.1, on the reverse strand, counting down.
GTGAGAACGACGCGGAGGGTGGAGCCGCCAAGAGAGACGTGGACGATCTGGCGGAGGGTGGTGGGCATGTTGAAGGCTTTGTGGTCGTTGGCACGGGCGACGGGCGCGGTGCCCCAGGTGGCTACCCAGTGGGGCGTTTGGGCGAGGGCGGGGTAGGAGGCGAGGGAGAGGGTGGCGGCTAGTAGTAGAGAGTGTGGGGCGAGGCGCACGGCGGGGACTCCTGAGGGGATTGGCGAAGGGTGGAGCGGGGCTTCGCGTCGGTAATTAGCATACGTCCTGCGGACAGCGGGAGGCTTCGCTTGGCGGGTGAGATGTGTGGGGATTGAGACGCTTGAGGAGTTGGGGTGTTGGAAGAACGGGAGACAGCAGGTTCCTCGCTTCGCTCGGAATGACAATTTCTTTCAGAAATTGTCGAAGAAAGGCAAGGGCAAGGGCAAGGGCAAAGGCAAAGGCAAGGGCAAGGGCAAAGGCAAAAGCAAGGGCAAGGGCAAAGGCAAAAGCAAAAGCAAAAGCAAAAGCAAAGGCAACAGCAATGGCAAGGGCAAGGGCAACGACAATGGCAACGGCAAATACGAGGGTCCTTCACTGCGTTCAGGATGACGGCGAAGAACTTGCAACGGCAACGGCAAAAGAAGAAGCAGATTCCCGGAGGGAGTGACAGAAAGAAAGGCAAAAGCAAAGGCATAGGTGAAGGCATCTCGATAATCGAGATAGTTGTTGGGGGGGTGCGTAATTTGGCTGGGCTGGGGCGTATACACCGGGTATGTACGGATACGATATGGCATTGGCGGACACGGTGATCGGAGATACGCGAGAGATTGCACGCGGGCTTCGCACGAGAGATGTCGCGGTGCTGCAGCTGCTGGTGGAGCAGTACCAGGATCGGCTGGTGCGGTATTTGGTGTACGTGCTGGGGCGGCGGGATGGGGTCGACGACCTGGTGCAGGAGACCTGGCTGCGGGTGATGGAGCGGGGGAAGAGCTATGACGGGCGGTCGCGGTTTGAGCCTTGGCTGTTTACCGTGGCTCGGCATATTGCGATTGATTTTTTGAGGCGGCGGCGCGAGGTGAGTCTCGACGCAGAGGAGGATGGGCGGCCGGTTGTGATGGCGCCGGTGTCGCAGGAGCTGTCGCCGTTTGCGTTGGCAGCGCGGACGGAGGATGCGGAGCGGTTGGCGGCGGCTATGCAGGGGCTGCAGGCGGTGACTCGCGAGGCGTTGGTGCTGCGGTTCATGGAGGACTTGTCGCTGCAGGAGATTGCGGCGGTGGTGAAGGCGCCGGTGCCTACGGTGGCGGCGAGGATTTATCGCGGGTTGGCGGCGTTGCGGTCGCAGATGGAGGAGGAGCATGAGCGATAGGCATTTGGACTTTGAGTTGAGGATCGATCGCGGGTTGGCGGGCGCGGGCACGGCGGAGGAGCAGCGCGCGGTGGAGGAGCATGTGGCGGAGTGCGCAGGGTGCGCGGAGTATTTGAGCTCGAGCCGAAGGGCGGTTGCGGGGCTGAAGGGATTTTCGTTTGAGGCAGGGCTGGGGCTGAACGCGCGGGTGATGGCGGCGGTCCGGGCGCGCGCGGAGCACGTTGATGCACGGCGGCGGTGGGTGAGGTTGAGTGTTGTGGCGCTGCTGCTGACGGTGCTGGGAACGGTTGTGGATTTGCAGGTTGGACGCTGGGCGGCGGGGTTCTTTGGGATACCGGCGAGCGCGGTGCATCACGGGTTGATGGCGCTTTGGATTGTGCCGTCGTTTGGGTTGCTGGTGTTGTTTCCGCTGCTGCCGTTGTTGGCGGCGAAGGGGAATGGGAAGGGAAGGTCGATATGAAGAACTTTATGGATGTGGTGCCGAAGGGCGCGAAGGTTGTTGCGGTGGTTTGGATGTGCGCGATCGTGGTGCTGGGGACGGTGGCTGGCTGCATGTTTCCGCATTGGGGGGACGGCGGGGCATGGCCTATGTCGCGGGTGGGGAGCGCGGCGATTGGTGCGCTGGCGGTCTGGCGATGGGCGCGTTTATGGCGGCGTGGACGCTTTGCCTGGGATATGTGTATGAGGATGCGAAACGGCGGGCGATGCGGCCGGTGCTTTGGACGCTGATTGCGGCGCTGTTTCCGCACCTGTTCGGGTTCCTGCTGTACTTTGCGCTGCGCCAGCCGATGACGCCGCGGTGCCCGAAGTGCGGGCAGCCGGTGATGCTGGATCAGCGATTCTGCTCGTGGTGCGGGACGGCTGGGCCGGTGATGGGAGGGACGGAAGCGGGGACTTCGGGGGTGGGTTCCGTGCCCGCGGTTTGAGGCGCTTCGGGTGGTAGCCTTCCGGGCTAAAAAAAGTGCGCGAAATCACTGTCAAGCGTTGATCGACGGGACTATTATTTTTGCGAACCGCCTCTCCTACCCCCCGAGCCCGGGAAACCTGGGTTGCTCGGTATCAGGACGGCTCAATTTCGAGTCTTGAGGTGTTGTATGGATGTACTACGTGTATTGGTGATTGCGTGGGGAGCTGTCGGGGCCGCGTTGCTGGTCCTGCTTGGGTATCGTGGAACGCTGACGCGGTATGAAGAAGACCAGATTTTTCTGAGTGATTCGGTCAGCGTGGAGTCTCAGCAGCAGAGCGACATTCAGCGGAAGCTGCTGAAGATCCGGCCGGCCCTGGTGGCGATGGTATGGACGATTGGTGCGTTGACGGCCGTGATTCTTGTGATCTTCGTGAAGGACATGGTCTCGCATCTGTAGGGCGGTCGAGGGTTTGTAAAGGGTAGGGGTAGCCGGAGCGGCGGGCTCCGGCAGCAGTCAGCCTCGGGCCATTGCGCGAAGCGTTGCGCGATCGCGGGAACTCCTTTGTAGAATTGGGGAGGGCTGGCTGGACAGACTGGGCCGTGGGGTGCGTGCTGGAGGCAGGGAAGCCATCGAGGACAGCGTTGCGGGTGGCGATCCGCAGGGCGACGCACCAGCTGTACGACGCGGAGCCGCGGGTGCTGGATGATCCGATCGTGGTGCCGCTGTTGCGCAAGACGTATGGTGCGGCGCTGGACGAGGCGGCGGGCACGGTCAACGAGCGATCTTCGCTGGGGATGCGGGCGTGGATGGTGTCGCGCAGCCGGTTTGCGGAAGACAAGCTGGCCGAGGCAGTGGGACGGGGTGTGCAGCAGTATGTACTGCTGGGCGCGGGGCTGGATACGTTTGCGCATCGCAATCCGCATGCCGGGGTGAGGGTGTTCGAGGTGGACCATCCAGCGACGCAGGCTTGGAAGCGCTGGCTGGTGGCGGAGAGCGGGTTGCCGGAGGTGGATGATGTCCAGTATGTGCCGGTGGACTTTGAGCGGCAGAGTCTGGCTGCGGAGCTGGAGGCTGCGGGGCTCGACCACTCGAAGCCGACGATGTTTGCGTGGCTGGGGGTGGTGTTGTACCTGACGCATGCTGCGTTTCGCGGGACGCTGGATTGGATTGAAGGATTTCCTGAGGGCAGTGGCGTGGTGATGGATTATGCGCTGCCGCGGCATGCGCTCCCGGAGGAAGAGTTGGAAGGGAGAGACCTGCTGGCGGCGAGGGTTGCGAGTATTGGCGAGCCGTTTCAGCTGTTCTTTACTCCGGAAGAGATGGCGGCGGAGCTGGCGGCGTTTGGGGAGATTGAGGATGTGGGTACGCCGGAGATCAGTGCGCGGTACCTGGCGAATCGCGCGGACGGCTTGAGCCTGGCGGGTAGAGGGGGGCGAATGGTGTGCGCGTGGCGGTGACGCGAGATTCGGGAGGCGGTTTTTAGCTTTTAGTTAGGGGCAAAACGCCAATCCGGGATAGTTCCTTCGTTTCTCAGATTCTGGATGACGCCGAAAAACAAGCAACGGCAAGTGCAAAAGAAGAAGCAGATCCCTGCGGGATGACAACCAAAAAGGCTATGCTGGGAGTCTATGAGCGACAGTTTGAAGACGCAGGTGAAGGCTGAGATGTTTGGGACGCTGGCGGATGGCGGCGTTGTGCAGAAGTACACGCTGACGAGTGATGAGATTGTGTTGGAGCTGATCTCGTATGGCGCGCGCGTGGTGGCGTTGAAGACCAAGGATCGCGATGGCGTCTGGGGGGATGTGACGCTGGGGTATGGCGAGCTGAAGCCGTATGTCGAAAACACGAATGCGTTTTTTGGGGCGATTGTGGGGCGGTATGCGAACCGGATTGCGAAGGGGCAGTTTGTGCTCGACGGCAAGACGGTGCAGACGACGATTAATAATGGCGTGAACATGCTGCATGGCGGCGTGGAGGGATTTGATCAGCGGAACTGGAAGGCCGACGTGGTGGCCGACGGTGTGGAGTTTACGCTGGTGAGCGCGGATGGGGACCAAGGGTTTCCGGGGACGCTGGAGGTGCGGGTTCGGTATACGCTGCGGGGGAGCGTGGTGAAGATGGAGTACCTGGCGAGGACCGATAAGGCGACCGTGGTGAACCTTACGAATCATGCGTTCTTTAATTTGGAGGGCGAGGCTTCGGGGACGGTGCTGGAGGAGGAGCTGACGCTGGAGTCGGATGCGTATACGCCGGTGTCGGATGCTGCGGCAATTCCTACGGGAGAGATTGCGAGCGTGGAAGGGACGCCGTTTGATTTTCGGAAGGCGACGGTGATTGGTTCGCGGATTGGAGATAAGAACGAGCAGCTGACGTTTGGGCGCGGGTATGACCATAACTGGGTGGTGCGGGGGAAGGCAGGCGGGTTGAGGCGGGCGGCGACCGTGTATGCGCCGGCGTCGGGACGAGTGCTGGTGGTGGAGACTACGGAGCCGGCGATCCAGTTTTATTCAGGCAACTTTCTGGATGGGACGCTGGTCGGGAAGAGTGGCGTGGCGTATGCGCAGCGGAGTGGATTTTGTTTGGAGACGCAGGGGTTTCCGGATGCGCCGAATCATGCAAACTTTCCGAGTACGGTGTTGAAGGCAGGGGAGGAGTATACGAGCGTGACGACTTGGGAGTTTGGGGTGGCGTGAGGTCCTGCGCGGACGGCGAGGGTTTTTCGGTTTAGCTGAGGCAACTGCAGAAGCAGATCCCTGCGGGATGACAGCCAGAAAGGCAAGAGCAAGAGCAAAGGCAAAAGCAAGAGCAAAGCAAAGGCAAAGGCAAAGGCAAAGGCAAGAGCAAGAGCAAGAGCAAGAGCAACAGCAACAGCAAATACGGGGGTCCTTCGGCTACGCGCTTCGCGCTCCCGCTCAGGATGACGGCGAAAAACGTCTGGCAGGGGTTCGGGGCTAGTGGGAGCTGGCGATTTGTTTGTCCAGGGTTTCTAGTTGTTGGGGGTCTAGCTGTTGGCGGATCTGGAGGAGGATGTGGGCGTTTTCCTTTTCCAGGTCGGTGCGGGCGCGGGAGACGCGGTCGATGGCGGCGAAGACCTTGGTTTCGTCCTGGAGGTCGGTGGGGGAGAGGCCGGCCAAACCAGCCTCTTCATGCTGGAGGTTGGTGTAGAGGTTGATGAGGGTGGGCTTGTTGGTCTCGAAGATATCGTCCATGCGGTGCTGCTGATCGGTGTTGAGTTTGAGTTTGCGGACGTTGCCGTGGTCGTCCCACCAGCGACCGCCGAGGCCGAGCTGGAGGCCCATGCGGGGCTGGCCATGGAATTCAGCGGGCGGGTGCCCGAAGTTGCCGCGGTTGGCGGGTGGGGCGGGGTTGATGGCGGGGGCATGGGGGGGCATCATGCCGCTGGGGCTGCCGGTACCCATGGGGTGGGCGCCGCCGCCTCCATGCTGGGCGAGGGCTGGGGTCGAGAGGGTGAGGAAGAGACAGAACGATGCAACCGCCAGCAGGGCAAAGCGCCCGGCGACGTTGCGTCGCGATGTGAGGTTTGGGATCAAGCGTCCTCGGTTCTTCCTGAATTAATCTTGAAGAGAAGCGGGGGGCCCGGGGTTGGGTGCGGCCGCGGATTGGAGGCCGAGGGCAACGGGTGAGTCGGCGGAGGAAGCGAGCGAGGCGTCGATGGCCTGCAGCATGTGATTATCCGCGGCGATCTGGATGGCGCGGGGTGCGCGGGAGAAGCTCGCCGTTTCGGTACGGGCGGGGTTCTTCGGCGCTGGCTGCTGAACGCTAGCCAACTGCGGCGAGGAGGATGCGATGGGCGCGGGCTGCGGCGTGTTAAGGATGGAGAACTGGTGGGTGGCGTTGATGAAGGCGAAGCCGATGGCCATGGAGAGCGTGGCGGTTGCCCAGGCGGTGTGACGCTGCCAACTGGGGCGTTGGGAGGGGGAGGGGATGGGGAGGGTGGCGGAGCGGCGCTCGCTCCAGGCGGTGGAGACTTGCTGGAAGCTGGAGAGGGGGGCGAGGGCGAGGGCGACGCGCTCGGTGCAGAGCGTGCAGGCTGCGAGGTGCGCGGCGGGGGTGGGGGCGAGGTCACCGATGAGGTGGTCGTCGAGCTGGTCGGACGTGAGATGGTGGGCGGCGGAAAACTCAGCGGGGATGGAGGCGAGTTGGTCCGGATGGAAGTTCATAGGGTTTCTCCGGCAGGATGGGATGCAATGGTTTCAGGTGAATCAGAGGTGGTGGTGGTCTGGGTGTTGCGGGCTCGGCGGCGCGGTTTGGGGTTGCTGGCTTCCTTGGGAGAGGCGGACTGGGCGGCGCGCACCTGGCTGCGCACGGATTTGAGGGCGCGGTGGAGGTGGGTCTTGACGGTGTTGACGGGGATGTTGGTAATGGCGGCGATCTCGGAGAGCTCGAGGTCTTCGGAGAAGCGCATCAGGAAGACGGTGCGCTGGTTGGGCGAGAGGTTTTGCAGGGCGGCGTGGACCTGAGAGGCCTTTTCCTTGACGAGGATGCGGGATTCGGGGGAGCTTTCGGGGCTGGGTAGGAAGTTGGCGGCGTCGGTGATATCGATGGCAGTGGCGCGGGCCTGGCGCCAGAAGCGGAACTTCTGGAGGCGCTGCTGGTCGCGGATGAGGTTGACGGCGATGGAGGTGAGCCAGGTGCTGACGGAACAGTCGCCGCGGAAACGTTCGCGGGCGTTGTAGGCCTTGAGGAAGCAGTCCTGGGTGATGGACTCGGCCAGGTCCGCGTCGCCTACGGAGAACGCGACAAAGCGCAGGAGCCGGGGCCGGTAGGTGCGGACGAGGCACTCCATGTCGTCCAACTCCGAGGCGGTGCGCTCGGCGGCGGGGACGTTCGCGATGGATGCGTCGAGCGCTAGCTGCATATAGGGGGAGACGTACGGGCGTCCCCATTAGGTTACATAAAAGATGAGGGAATTCGGGGGAAGTTTCAGGGTGGGACGATCGAGCTTTTAGTTTCTGGGTCTTAGCCGGGGGGCAGGAACGGCGCTCGCTACGCTCGTGGGAGCCGCTGCGTTGTTCGAAATACAGGGGTGCGTCGGCTGCGGGCTGCGCTCTTGGCTCAGGATGAAGGCGGGAAGGGTGGGCCGATGGATAGGGGCTAGTGGGAGGCCTTGTCAGCGGCTTCGGCTGAGTGAGCGGCTTGGGCGGCGGAGTTGGCGGCGGCGGCGGCGGAGGTGGCGGAGGCTTCGGCCTCGTGGGCTGCTTTTTCGGCGGTGGCCTCGGCGTGGGCAGCGGTCTGGGCGGCTTCCTTGGATTCGGTGTAGGCGACGGCGGCAGCCTGGGCGGCGGCCTGGGCGGCTTCGGCGGCGTCCTGCTGAACGAAGTACTCGTCGATGATGACCGCGATGAGGGCTGCAGTGGGGATGGCGACAAGGGCTCCGACGATGCCAGCGAGGTCCGAGCCTACAAGCAGGGCGACGATGACGGAGAGGCCGAGGAGGTTGACGCGGCTGCGCATGATGCGGGGAGTGAGGAAGCCGTTTTCTATTTGGAGATAGATGACGTAGAAGATCAGGACGCCGGCCATCTTGCTCCAGGAATCGGTGGCGGCTACGGCCGCTGCGAGGACGATGGTGATGAGGCCGCCGGCGATGGGAATGATGTTGAGTAAACCCATGAGCACGCCGAGGAGAACGAAATATTTCACATGCAGGAAACCGAAGGCGATGGTGCTGCAGACACCGAGGATGAGCATGAGGGCGAGCTGACCGATGAGCCAGCTGCTCATGCGGGCTTCGCCGATGACGAGGGTTTTGGCGAGGCGGTCGCGGGAACCGTCGGGGACGAAGGAGAGGAGGTAGTAGTAGACCGCGTCGCCTTCGAGCATGAAGTAGATGCAGAGGATGAAGGCGGTGATGAGGTCGAGGAAGTGGCCGAGCCAGAGGGGAGCGGTGGCGAAGATGTATTGCGCGGTGGCGGCGAGGGCGGCCTCGCTCTTTGCGGCGAGCGAGTCGACGCCGAATTTGTCTGCCATCGGCAGGTGCTTAAGCTTGGCAATGATGCCGGGGATGCGGGGGGGAAGGTCCGTCGCGAAGTGCTGGATGTCTTTGGCTACCGGGGGGAGCGCGACGTAGAGAAAAAGGGTAAGGGCAGCGAAGACGGTGAAGACGAGGGAAACGATCGCGACCGGGCGCGAGGGAGAGTAGTTGCGGATGCGGACGCACATGATGCGCTGCACGATGGGACCGAGGACGACGGCGAAGAGCGCGCTGACGTAAATGATCTCGAGAACCTGGCGGAGGCGCCAGGCGAGGGCGAGGGCGAGAGCGATCGCAAAGGCGAAGAGGATGTAGCCGCGGACGGTGGAGGCCTGCGTGGCGCGATCGTCAGCGGGATTGGAGTTGTAGGGCTGCAGAGACAGCGGGCACGCTCCTTGGTTCGGTTGTAACGGATGCTCTCACTTGGATGCACGGGGGTGCAAGTTGGCTGGCTGGTTCAAGTTAGGGGCGGCTGGATTTGCGGAGGGTTGGTGAATCCGATGGGACGGGCCTTCAGCCCTCTGGGGGTTATTGCGGGCAAACCTGGGCCTACGGCCCAGGCTGTGATGGGACGGGCCTTTGGCCCTGAGGGCGGAGGGCTGCTGGTGTTGAGCGTGAGGGATGAGCGGGATCTGTGATTAGGGGTGATGAATTCGATGATCGGGGGGTGGGGGGATGAGCTTGATCTGGAAGATGGTGGGCCACTCTTTGCCGGTGACGAAAAGGCGGTCGTGCTGGGCGTCGTAGGCGATGCCGTTGAGGACAGCTTCGGTGTCGAGCTGGAGCATGGGCGAGAGGAGGCCGGTGAGATCGATCCAGGCGATGACGTGGCCGTCGCTGGGAGAGATGCGGGCGATGCGGTTGGTGTGCCAGACGTTGGCGTAGATCTCGTTGTGGATGTACTCGAGCTCGTTGAGGTTGGTGACGGGAGAGCCTTGGTCGGTGACGGTGATGTTGCGGACTTCGTGGAAGTCTTTGGGGTCGCGGAAGCGGAGGGTGGCGGTGCCGTCGGAGGTGATGAGGTGGGTGGCGTCGTGGGTCATGCCCCAGCCTTCGCCGGTGTAGGTGAAGTTGGCGAGCTTGTGGAGGGAGGCTCGGTTGTAGACGAAGCCTGTGTTGGTTTGCCAGGTCCATTGGTAGAGGTTGGAGCCCCAGTCGACGATGCCTTCGCCGAAGTATTGCGGGGCGAGGTCGAGGTGCTGGGTGACGCGGCCGGTGGCGGGGTCGGTGACGAGGATTTGGGAGTGGCCCTTGAGGCCCGTGCCTTCGTAGAAAAGGCCGTTGAGGTAGAAGAAGCCTTCGGTGTAGGAGGTGGTGGCGTGGGGGAAGGTGGCGACGACTCTGTAGCTGTAGACGGGAGTTTGCGCGGGGGCCGCGTGGAACGTGACGAGCAGGGTGAGAGCGAGGAGCAGGGCGCGGCGCATGAAGGTGAGGATATCGCAGCGGGCGGGAGGGACTGTGATGAGAATTTTGCAGGACGAAATTTGATTGCAGCAAATCCTGTTAACCTTTGTCGATTTTTCGGGAGTTCGGGGGTATGTTGGAGGCTCCCTCTCACTGACGTGGACGCGGGGCTGCTTCTCGCGCGAGGGGCACGCGGTATCGAGGTGACTAATGCATACGCGGATTTTTAGGCTTGTGGTTGCTTTCGTTTGTGGTGTCGTTGCGTTTGGAGTTCGCGCACAAGGACCCGGGGGTGGGCCGGGTTCGGTGACACTGTTCAATAACGTGCGCGTGTTGAACAGGAGTGGAGAGCTTACGGCGCCTACGAATGTGTTGGTGCGGGGCAACGTGATTGAGCGCATTTCGACGTCGCCGATTCCGACGGACCGGATGGCGACGACGAAGATCATCGAGGGTGGTGGACGCACGCTGATGCCGGGGCTGATCGACGCGCATACGCACATCATGATGCAGGAGATTCCAATGACTGTCGCGATGACTGCGGACATTGGATATATCGAGCTGGTGGCGGGCAGGGCGGCGACGGATACGCTGATGCGCGGGTTTACGAGCATCCGCGATCTTGGCGGACCTTCGTTCGGGCTGAAGATGGCGATTGACCAGGGAGTGTTGCCGGGACCGCGAATCTATCCTTCAGGCGCGTTCATCTCGCAGACTAGCGGGCATGGGGATTTTCGGATGCCTTACGAAATTCCGAAGGTGATTGGTGGGCCGTTGAGCCATGCGGAAGTGATGGGCGTGGCTGCAATTGCGGATGGTCCTGATGAGGTATTGCTGCGCACGCGGGAACAGCTGATGAAGGGAGCTTCGCAGATCAAGCTGATGGCGGGCGGCGGGGTGACGTCTCCGTATGATCCGCTGGATGTGGCGCAGTATACGGAGCCGGAGATTCATGCGGCGGTGCTGGCGGCGGATAACTGGGGGACGTATGTAACCGTGCATGCGTACACGCCGAAGGCGATCCAGATGGCGATTGCGGCGGGGGTGAAGTGCATCGAGCATGGCCAGCTTGCGGATGAGGCGAGCGCGCAACTGATGGCGGAGAAGGGAATCTGGTGGAGTCTGCAGCCGTTTCTTGAGGACGAGGAGGGTGGTGTTCTGCCGAATGCGGCGAACCAGCAGAAGAGGTTGCAGATGCGGGCTGGGATTGATACGGCTTACAAGCTGGCGAAGAAATACAAGGTGAAGACCGCGTGGGGAACGGACACGCTGTTCGATGCGAAGCTGGCGACGCGGCAGGGTGCGCAGTTGGCGTACCTGGTGCGGTGGTATACGGCTCCAGAGATTTTGAAGATGGCGACGGCGGACAATGCTGAGCTGTTGGCGTTGTCGGGGCCACGCAATCCTTACCCCGGGAGGCTGGGTGTGGTGGAGGAGGGAGCGTTGGCGGATCTGCTGCTGGTGGATGGTGATCCGGTGGCGGATCTTAAGCTGATTGAAGATCCGGAGAAGAACTTTTTGGTGATTATGAAAGATGGGGTGATTTACAAGAACATGGTCAACCGGGAGGGTCCACGGTAGAGGTGCACGTGGCGATCGAGAAGCAGATTCCCGACGGGAATGACGGTAAGAAAGGCGGGGGCGAGAACGGGAGACAGCAGGTTCCTCGCGGTGCTCGGAATGACAATTTCTTTCGGAAATTGTCTAAGAAAGGCAAGGGCAAGGGCAGAAGAAATTGTCTAAGAAAGGCAAGGGCAAGGGCAAGGGCAGAAGAAGAAGCAGAGATTCCCGACGGGAATGACGGTAAGAAAGGCAAGGGCAAGAACGGGAGACAGCAGGTTCCTCGCGGTGCTCGGAATGACAATTTCTTTTAGAAATTGTCTAAGAAAGGCAAGGGTAGCGCCCGGCTGGTCGATGGCAACGATCTCGAAAGCCCCCCGGATTAGCGGGGGCTTTTGGGTTGGCGGATGGCGGCGAGGATGGAGTCGACGGTTTGATCGAGGGTGAGGTCGGTGGTGTGGATGGTGTGGGCGGCGATGCGCTCGTAGTGGGGGCGGCGGAGGCGGAAGCGGCGTTCGGCGAGGTTGAGGTCGGCGAGGTTGGGGCGGTGGGTGGCCGAGGGGTCGGCGGCCTGGGCGGCGCAGCGGGCGGTGAGGGCATCGAAGTTAGCGGAGAGGTAGACGACGGCGGTGTGGGGAGTCTGCTCGAGGAGGAGGCGATTGCCGAGCTCTTCGGGGGCGCCGCCGCCGAGGGCGATGACGACGCGGCGCTCGCCGAGGAGGGAGGCGAGGGTGAGGGACTCGAGGTGACGGAAGTGGGCTTCGCCCTGCTCGGCGAAGATCTGGGGGACGGTGCGGCCGTCGCGGGCTTCGATCTCGTGATCGAGATCGAGGAAGCGCCAGCCGAGGCGGTCGGCGAGGAGAGTGCCGGCGGTGGTTTTGCCGCAGCCCATGAAGCCGGTGAGAATGATGCGGTCCAGCGTCTCGGGCTTGGGGACTGCGTGTCCAGGGACTGCGCGTCCAGCGGGAGTTGGATTGTCGCCGGGTTTGGGTTTCGTAGGCATGGGCTGTGTTGGTTCGGTGATGGTCGCTGTAGTCATTGTCGTCTCCGTGAGTGGTTCGGTGAAGCAAAGTTTGTGGGGGGCAAAAGAAAAACCGCAGACCCTGTGGGCTGCGGCTCGGTGGATGGCTTGGGTTCTCTTTTAGTGGTGATCAGAGAAGCGCACAACGCCGCCGGGCCGCTGGGGATACCAGGTGCAATAGCTAAATCGGCCGGTGGTGGGGCGCAGGTTCATCGGGATTGATAGTAACGCCGCGTCGCGGCTGTTGCAAGTCCTGCGCGGACGGCGAGGGGCGTCGCGTGGCGGCGGGCGTAGCGTTGCCGATCTGGAAGGTGGGTTGCGATCCGGTGAAGATAGGGTCCCAGGGGGGATAGCCGCCGCATGGGTTGCTAGAGTTCGGTCGATTCAGGATGAACCTGTCAGTTTGTACAGTTACGGCGAAGGGCGCGGCAGGATATTCGTTTAGCGTGCAGGTTTCTGCGCTTACGCACGAACTGGTTGCGGGCATGAAACCACACACCCTCTATGACCCTTGAGCGCTGGGCTGGTTGACACGGAAGCGGCCGGCGCCTCAACGAAACGAAGATTCGAACAGGAGAACAAAAAATGCAGAAGCAGAAAACCCTGGCAGCCCTAGCGTTGCTGGGAGCAATGTCCGTCGTGAGCCACCCGGTATTTGGTCAAGCAGCGGCGCCCGCCGCGAGCGCAACACAGCAGACGAGTCTTGACCAGGACGTCAAGATGCTGCGCGGCGATGTTCAAGCAGCAAAGAAGCAGATCACGGCGGAGAACATCACGCTGACCGCCGACGAAGCAACGAAGTTCTGGCCGATTTATGACCAGTATTCGGCGGAAGTCGCCAAGATCGGCGACGCACGCGTGGCGCTGATCAAAGACTATGCGGCGAACTACGACACCATGACCAATGACCAGGCGAATCTCTTTGTGCAGCGGTCGGTGGCTATCGATCAGAAGTTCACGGCCACTCGCGCAAAGTATGTGCCGATCTTCGAGAAGGTGGTTTCGGCGAAGAAGACCGCGCTGTGGTTCCAGATTGATCGCCGGCTGGATCTATTGATTAATCTGCAGTTGGCGGAAAACATTCCTGTGGTGGATACCGGCAACTAAAGGAACAACTGATTGCGTTGAGGACGAGCAGTACTGCGCCGATCGACTGGCGAAGTACTGCTCGTTTTGTCAGCAGGTTCGGTTGTGGTTCTGGGCGGGCGGTTCGTGGGGGGGAATTCTTACGGTTCAGCTTTTAGCACGGCGAAATGGAGCGACTTCCGGGCCGGGGGTCTGCAAGCGTCCCCCCTTTTCGTAGCAAGGGGACGCTTGTGGCAGGCGCCATCGACTTAGTTGTTTGGCCGAGTCGCAGGTTTCGGTCGTTTTGCGGGTTTGGGAGCGGGGCGCGGCTGTGCTCCGGGCTGCGGCGCGGGGCGCGTGCTGGGTTGATTTCCTCCGCCAGGGGGTCTGGTCCCCATTCCCGGCTGGGCTGGCTTGGTCGTCGGGCGGTTTCCGTTTGCCGGCGGGCGGTTGCCTGCATTGGGAGGAAGCGGACGGGTACTTGCGGGCGGGCGATAACCCGGGGTTCCGTTCGAAGGCGGACGATAGTTTGGCGGACGATATGCCGGCGGGCGGGTTGGGTAGGGTGGATGGTAATGCGGGGGATGATAGCCCCAGTTCCCGCCATAGCCGGGATAGCCTCGATAATAGGGCGGCCGCGGATGGTACCAGAAGACGGGCGGGCGATAGCCACCGACCCAGATGCCACCCCACGGGCCGCGATTGTAGTAGATGAAGCCGCCGTGTCCCCAACCCCATCCCCAACCGGACCAGCCCCAAGGTTGGTTGCTATAGACGAGGGCTGAGATGCCGATGCCGATGCCAAAGGTGATTAGCGCGGTGGTGGTACTGGGCGCGGCAACGTAGACCACGGTGGGGTTATACATCGGCACATAGGCCACCAGCTGGTTGGCGGGCTGAATGACATAGATGGTCTGGGTTGCTTCCTTCTGCACCTCAACCTTCTGCTGTTCATTGCTGCGCAGGCTTCCGGCCTCATAGGCCTGTGCGCGCAGGCGTTGGATCGAAGCAGATACGTCGGCCTGATTGGCCTTCACGGCCAGACCGATGGCAGCATAGTCATCGATATGGTCGGCCATCATCTGCAGCACTGTGGGGAAGGTGACGAGGGCAAGAAAGGCGGGATCATATCCCTGCTTCTCTGCGGCCGCCGTCAGGTCAGGACCAGACAGGCCGGGATTTTTCGCCAGCCAATTGGTGACGTCGAGGATCTCCTGAGGATTGGTCGAGGCCGTCGTCATCTGTGCCAGCAGCGCGTCGGGATAGAGCGCGATGGGAGCCATCAGCTGATCTAATTCCTGTGCTGTCGGGGGAGGAGGGCTCTTCTGCTCGGGAGCGGGAGCTGGTGTTTGCGCCTGCAGTAGAGGCGCTGCGTCTGGAAAACCAAACAGACAAATGGAATTAACGACAGGAAAGACAGGTAGGGAGAACGTCGCATTACGTGGACCTCATCAACCAAGCTTGTGTACACAGGCGGCAAACGGCAGAGCGCTTTTCGGTAATGATCGCCTGATCATCTTTCGAAACAACTAGTAGTTTTACTAGGGCAGGCTGTCGGCTAACCCGCATCCGGTGGGGGATCAGGCTATTTTTGCAGCCTGCGCGTCGTCCGCTGCGGAGGCCTTGCTGACTGCCTTTTTCCTGGTAGCGGCGTTAGACAAGCCAAGTCCCACGGCTGTCTCCACGGCGTTTTCGGTTAAGCCCTTCTTCACAGCTTTGCGGACCGCTTTTTCGACCTTCTTCGCAGCTTTTTTCTTTGCCTTGTCGTTTGCCATAGTCCCTCACAGTTATTTTTGCCGTTGGGCAGTTTTCTTCACAGTCTTTTTTGCGGCTTTCTTCGCAGGCGTTGTCGCAGTCTTCTTCGCCGGCTTCTTCTTGGCTGCAGCTTTTTTACCGGACTTCTTCGGGGTTAGCTTCTTCGCGGCTGTTTTGGTCACGGTTTTCTTGATTGCCGTTTTGGCGGGAGCGGTTTTTGCGGCCTTCTTGACCGGCGCTTTCTTGACGACCTGCTTCGCCGGGGCCTTGTCAGCTAGCGCGTTTTTCTTCGACACGTCTGTCACGGTCGTGACCGCTGTGCCCACCGCAGTTTTCGCAGCGCCTGCCACATCTTCTGCCATCGCGAGGCCGTAGCCAACCGCCATTGCGGCTTTCTCGATGATCGTTTTCTCAGCCATTTTCGGGTCCCTCAGTCTTTGTGCTTACACACAAGTACGAATTGTA
>CAWCMO010000016.1:0-82937 GCA_963796535.1 uncultured Acidobacteriaceae bacterium | reverse complement strand
CGGGCTTGCTGAAGTCGATGGGCTTATTACGCTCTTCCTTGGCGAGGTTCTTGTCGGCTTCGTTCCAGGCGAACTTGATCTTCAGTTCGCGCTCGAGCTTGCGGGCATCACCCTTCTCGAGCGGCGTGATGAAGGTGCTGGCGATGCCTTTCTTGCCGGCGCGGCCGGTGCGGCCGATGCGGTGAACGAAGTCGTCCGAGCCATTGGGCAGGTCGTAGTTGACGACGTGCGCGATGTTGGAGATATCGATACCGCGGGCTGCGACGTCGGTGGCAACCAGGACGCGGCTGCGGCCGGTGGCGAAGCTCTTCAGCGCGGCCGAACGCTGCGACTGCGAGCGGTCGCCATGGATGATTTCGACTTCGTGGCCGAGCTTCTCGAGCTTGCGACCGATGCGGTCGGCACCGTGCTTGGTGCGCGAGAAGACAAGGTAGGTGCCCTCTTCTTCGTTGAGCATCTTGTCGAGCTGCGAGAGCTTCTGGTCCTGCATGACGGTGTAGACGCGAAGCTCTACGCTGTCGACGGGATGAGACGTGATGCCGATTTCCACGCGGACGGGATTCTGTACGTAGTCCTTGACGATCTCGCGGATGTTCGCGTCGAGGGTCGCGGAGTAGCACATGGTCTGGCGGTCCTTGGGGAGCGCGGCGACGATGCGCTTGATGGCTGGGAGGAAGCCCATGTCGAGCATGCGATCCACTTCGTCGAGGACGAGCATGTCGACGTCCTTGAGGTTGATGGCCTTGCGACGGAGGAAGTCTTCGAGGCGGCCGGGGGTGGCGACGATGAGGCGCGGGCCGCGGCCGATCTGCTCGATCTGGGTGTTCTCGGAGAGGCCACCGCAGACCAGCACGGCGTCGGTCTTGAGGGTCGGGCAGATCTTATGGAACTGATCGAGCACCTGCATGGCGAGCTCGCGGGTGGGGAGAAGGATGAGCGAGAGGACAGGGGTCTTCTTGCCGCGCGTGGAGGGAACCGAGATCTCCTCGAGACGCTCGATCATGGGGATCAGGAAGCTGAGGGTCTTGCCGGTGCCGGTGGAGGCGGTGGCGAGGATGTCGTCACCTTCGAGCGCGGGTGGGATCGCTCCAGCCTGCACGGGGGTGGGGGTAATGAAGCCGGCGGCGAAGAGGCGCGCCTTGAGAGACTCAGAGATCTGGAAGTCGTTGAACGTGACGGACGCGACGGTCTCGTCGGTGGCAACTACGGTGCGGGCGATCTGGAGGGGTTCTGGGTTCAGAATGGAATCAAGAGTAAGGGTAGACAAGGTTTTCCTTTGCAGTGGTGAATCAAGAGAATGAATGCAGTGACGCGTTCGGTTGGCGGACGCACGAGGTGCGGGAGGCCAACGGCTGCGTGGATTCCTGTTTCAGCATTGCTTGGTTCTGGTCTCCCAGATGCCCTTCGGGGCGCAATAAGCATTGCTGCTGCACGGCGAGGCATGATCCTGTGATCGGCCTGCTAGCCAGAGCAACCAACGCTTGAAGGCGATGGGTGGGGTAGTATATGGCGCTCGCGGTCTCTGGCCAGACTCGAATCCAATTGGAGTCATCTGTCCCGCGGTGCCCTGCGTGAAAAATATCAACGCGAGATAAGTATAGCACGGTAGCGTTGTGATTTGCGCGGCGAGGCGTGAGGGGGGACTCTGCGCAGATGCTATGCTGCCGGGATGTTGCCCACGCTTGAGACCGAACGGATGGTGTTGCGGCCGGTGGAATTGGCCGATGCGGAGCGGATCCAGGAGCTGTTTCCGCACTGGGAAATTGTGCGGCTGTTGAATGCGAAGGTGCCGTGGCCTTTTCCGGCGGATGGGGTGCTGACGCATCTTCGCGACGAAGCGCTGCCGCAGATGGAGCGCGCCGAGGCGTGGGATTGGACCCTGCGGCTGAAGACGGAGCCGGAGACGGTCATCGGGCGGATCGGGCTTTATCTCGGCGAGAACAATCGCGGATTCTGGATGGGTCTGCCGTGGCAGGGACAGGGGCTAATGACCGAGGCGGTGATTGTGGTGACGGATTACTGGTTCGAGGTTCTGGGGTTTCCCGTGCTGCGGGTACCGAAGGCGGTAGAGAACGTTGGGTCGCGGCGGATCTCTGAGAAGACGCGGATGCGGGTGGTGGAGGTGAAGGAGAGCGAGTATGTGTCGGGGCGCTTGCTGACGGAGGTGTGGGAAGTTACCGCGGAGGAGTGGCGAGCGTGGCGGAGAAAATGAAGGTGCCGGGAATGAAAAGCCCTGCGCCGATAAGCTCATTGGGCGCAGGGCATTGGGTTGAGAAGGGTTTACATTAGTGTCCGTGTCCGCCGCCGCCGTGACCGGCTTCATTGTAGTGACCGTGGCCATCGCTCATGTGCGTGGCATGGAACTCCTGGTGGTTAGCTGGGGGCGCATGATAAGCACCGTGCTCGGGGTAAGCGCCGTGGTAGCCGTAGCGCGGGTCATAGGAACGATCGACGCCACCACGGAAGTCGTGGGGGCCGTGGAACCAGGGACCGGCACCGATGAAGACGCCGCCATTGAACCATTCGGGACCGTAGAAGCCGTAGGGGGCGCAGTTGTAAGGCGCGTAGTCGTAATAGCCGTACGGGCAGACGGGCGCGGCACCGATACTGATCGATACCTGGGCATTAGCTTTGGGAGCTGGCATCAAGGTGATGGCCAGCGCTGCTGCTGATGTTGCAAGGATTGTTTTCATTCCACGCATGGGAACCTCCAGTTTTGGTAAGAAACCAAAATGCGCTCCGCAGTTGCCGGATATTGGGCCAAAAAGATAAAACCCCCGCGCCAGGTTGGACGCAGGGGTTGCTTGCAGACGCAAGATTATTTGTTGGGGTGTTCCTGAGGAGAGTTGTGCGGGGTGTTGTGGCCTTGACCGTCGCGGGTCTCATTGCCCTTGAAGGTCTGAGAGGCGCCGGGGTGCGAGGGCTTTTCGCCGTGGGAAGGGTAGGTTCCCTTGTAGCCATGCTGGGGATCGTAGTTATTGTTGACGTCGCCGTGAAAGTCCGAGTGACCGTGCGCCCAGTGGCCTGCACCGATGAACACGCCGTCGTTGAACCACTCTGAGCCGTAGTAGCCGTCGGGAGAGCAGTTGTAGGGCGCGTAGTCGTAGTAACCGTAGGGGCAGACGGGCTCCGCGCCGAAGGTCACGGTGACCTGGGCGGGCGAGGGTGTGGCGGAAGCGAGCAGGAAAAAGCCTGCTACCGCGGTAAAAAGGCCGTACTTGATGGTGCGCATGAAGTGATACCTCACACCGTAGGAGTGGGTGGGAGGTGGAATCGTTGTCCTTGGCGCCAATGTAAATTATTTAGATTGAGCAATATAGCTCACGTTGCGGGCTAAGTTTATGAGGCGCGACGGCGGGGTGGGGTGCCGGGTTTGGGGCGGAATTTGCGCTTGGGCGGGACGGGCTTTTTTAGCTGCGCAGCTTCGGGGAGAACCTTCTTGCGCTCGACCTTTTTGCCTGCGGCCGCGCGGTTGAGGGCCTGGACTTCGCCGGTGGTGAGTTCGCGAAAGCTTCCGGGAGGGACATCGAGGGTGAGGGCGCCGTAGCCGATGCGGCGGATTTTCTCCACATGGTGGCCGATCTCTTCGAACATCTTGCGGAGCTGGCGGTTGCGGCCCTCGGTGAGGGTGACTTCGTACCAGGGATTGTCACCGCCGCGCACCTGCTCGACTTTGGCGGGCTGGGTGAGGACGCGATCGCGGCGGCCAGTGGAGCGGGTGTCGGCGAGGCGGCCGCGGTCGATCATGATGCCACGGCGGAGCTGGTCGATGGCGGCGTCGGTGGGTGAGCCGGAGACCTTGACGAGGTAGGTCTTGAGGACGCCGGTGGAGGCCTTGGAGAGCTTGTTGGCGAGGTCGCCGTCGTTGGTCATCAGCAGAAGACCTTCAGACAGGTAATCGAGGCGGCCAACAGGGTAGAGGCGGGGGAACTTGGAGTGTTCGCCGACGATTTTCTTCTGCTTGTCCTGGCCGAGGAGCTGCATGACAGTGGGGCGATGCTCGGGATCGTCGAGGGTGGTGACGTAGCCGCGGGGCTTATTGACCATGAAGTACTTGGTGGGCTCGGGCCCATGGATGAGCTTGCCGTCGACGCGGACGTGATCGCGGGTGAGGTCGGCGCGGGTGCCGAGCTCGGTGACGGTCTGGCCGTTCACCTGGACGCGGCCTTCGAGGATGATTGCCTCGGCGGCACGGCGACTGGCCAGGCCGGCGCGGGCGAGGATTTTCTGCAGGCGCTCGCCGGTGGGTGCGTCGTTGGAATTGACTTCGGGAGATTTGCTCATGGTGTTGGACTTTCTGACTGCGGAACGGCTCATCGCGGTCGTGGGATGCCGAGTGTCGGCGTACTTCGAGTCTACGTGACCAAACGCACATGCGTACCCGTGTGCTTCAGAACCTCGACGGGGTTGTGCGGCTAGCTAGTCGCGGCGGCCGGAGAAGATGCGGGTCAGGGCAAGGAAGATGTTGAGGCCGTCGAGGTAGATGCTGAGGGCGAGCTCTACGGCGGTGGCACCGTCGCCGCCCTTGTGAATGCGCATGAAGTCGACCACTACAAGGACGCCAAAGATGGCGAGCGTGAGGTAGGAGTAGACGTTCGGGCTGATGAAGTGGAAGAACATGCCGAGGACACCGATGATGATCAGGCCGAGCAGGGCTGCCATGGCATAGTTGCGGACCTTTTGGTAGTCGAAGGTAAAGATCTGCGCGCCCATCCCGAGGACTGCCATGCCGACAGCGGTGGTCACTGCGGCGTTGAAGACCGCGTTGGTGTGGCCGGTATGGAGCAGCATGTTGATGTACGGGGCGATCTCGAAGCCCATGGCGAGCGCCAACAGAAGAAACAGGCCGAAGGCGAGCGCCGGGATGTTGCGCGCCGCGCGGATGGCGAAGATCAGGCCAATCGTGACGATGAAATAAAGCCAGAACATGCCGGGGGGTGCGGAGATGGGCGCTAGCCACACTCCGACCGCGGAGGTGAAGAAGCCGACAGACGTGATGACGAGCACCTGAGCGAGCAGCGAGGAGGCGGTGCGGGTCTGGGTCTGGCCGAAGGTTTGGGAGCCGTTGCGGCCGTCGATGATGATGGGATTATCGCGGTTGTCCATGATGCCCTCCTGCCTTAAATCCTACGCTCGTTAGACGCTCGGCTGCGTGAAATGATCCTGCGCGGACGGCGAGCGTTCGACTTGCGGCGGGTCTAGGCTTCGGGGTCTTCCGGAGAGTCGTCTTCGGGGTCGCCGTCGGCCTGGGGGGAGTGGAGGTCGGCGGAGGGTTCGAGCTCGGATGGCGTTTCTGCTTCAGGGATAGATTCGGGCTCGGAGGTGGGGGCGTCGGGAGTTTCAGATTCCAATGGCTGAAGGTTGTGGCCTTCGAGCTCGATGGGGTCGGCGGTAGCTTCGTCCGATGCGGGGTGGGCGGCGTGAGCTTCCATGGGGATCTCTTCCTGGACGTCGTTGAGCTCGCCGGCCATCTTTTCAAACTCTTCGATGCTAGGGAGTTCGTTGATGTCTTTGAGGCCGAAGCGGAGGAGGAAGTCCTTGGTGGTTTTGTAGAGGATGGGGCGGCCGATGACCTGTTTGCGGCCGGCGGTGGTGACGAGCTTGCGGGTGAGCAGCGAGCCGAGGACGCCGGCGGAGTCGACGCCACGGATTTCGGAGACCTCGGGGGCGGTGACGGGCTGCTTGTAGGCGACGACGGCGAGGGTTTCGAGGGCTTGAAGGGTGAGCTTTAGCGGCGGCTTGAGGGACTTGACGAAGCCGCGGACGGCGTCGTGATACTCGGGCTTGGTGGCGAGGCGGAAGCCGCCGGCGACTTCGCGGATCTCGAGGCCGCGGTTGCCGTTGGCGTAGTCGGCGATGAGCTCGTCGAGGAGAGAACGGAAGTAGTCGCGGAGCTTGCGTTCGCGAAGCTTGGCGGAGGCGGCGAGGGTTTTGGCGTCGGCTTTGGCGTCGGTGGCTGGGGGCGGATCGGATGAAACTTGCTCGGCCGTGTCGGCGGGGCTGGAGGCGTCGGGGTCCTTCGGCTGCGACTCGCTCTGCGAGCCTTCGCTCAGGATGACGGAGTCTGAGGGGGGCTCGACGACTTCGGTGGGGTCGATGGTCTCGGCGTTGAGGGCGTCGGCGTCTTCGATAGGTTCGGCGGCTGCGTCGTCGGACTCTTCGTCTTCGAGGGCGAGGGAGTGTTGCTGGGCGGCGAGAGCGTCGAGTTCGGCTTGGCCCTCTTCACCGAGCAGGCCGGTGAGTTGGGCGAGAGTGACGGGCTCTTCGGACGCGTAGATGACAGCTTCGATCTTGGCTTTAAGACTCATGGGTGCAGGGTTGAGTGTATCAACCCTGCACCCATGAGGAGGTGTAGATGTGGTGCAAAAGCGGGGAACTAGCTGGCGATCTTGTTGAAGAGCATAAAGAGACAGCCGGAGAGTACTGCCGCCGCCGGGAGGGTGAAGACCCAGGCGAGCGCGATATCGCGGATGGTGGACATCTGCAGGCCGCTCTTGTTGGCGGCCATGGTGCCCGCCACGCCGGAACTGAGGACGTGGGTTGTACTGACAGGCAGGCCAAAGCCGTCGGCGAGTCCGATGGTGATCATCGCGGTGATTTCTGCCGACGCGCCTTGAGCGTAGGTGAGGTGGGTCTTGCCGATCTTTTCGCCTACGGTGACGACGATTCGCTTCCAGCCGAT
The DNA here is from genome assembly GCA_963796535.1 of uncultured Acidobacteriaceae bacterium. Classification (GTDB taxonomy): domain Bacteria; phylum Acidobacteriota; class Terriglobia; order Terriglobales; family Acidobacteriaceae; genus Granulicella. Next base: position 76,255 of record CAWCMO010000016.1, on the reverse strand, counting down.
CATGGTGCCGAGGCCGAGGGCTAGAGCCACGGCAACCTTGACCCAGGTGGGAATGAACTTGGTGGACTTGTCGAGGAACTTTTTGTAGTTACCGAGAACGGCGGTGTCGGCGGCGCTGATCTTGGGCGCGCCGGCAGCCTTCGGCAGCAGCGTGAGCGCGGCGCTGGTGAGGTACATCTGGTTGCGGACGTTGGCTTGCATGTTGGGCGGTACGCCGGCGAGCGAGCCATAGCCAACCGCCTCATTGCGGATGTCGGTGACCTCTTCCTGCAGAGCGAGCATGACGTCCGGATCATATTTCTTGGTATTAACGAAGTTCTCCAGCACCGCACCGCTATCGCCGATGACGGCTGTTGGAGAGGCATAGTTGCCGAGCGTGCCGGCGACCTGCGTGGAGACGGCGGCAAAGGTCTGGACCTCGGCCGCGCTCACGGTGTGGTTGAGCGCGTACGCGGTCGGTACGGTGCCGACGAGGATGAGCATGATGAGGCCCATACCCTTCTGGCCGTCGTTGGAGCCGTGGAAGTAGCTCACGCCGCCGCAGGTGCCAATGAGCAGCAGGCGAATGTAGAACGGCGGCGGTGCGGTGCCTTCGGGAGCCTTGTAGAGGCGGGGATCGCGCGCGAGCAGTTTGAAGAGGAAGAACAGGAGTGCGGCCATGCCGAAGCCGACGATCGGCGAAACCAGCAGGGCGGTGAAGACCTTCTTTACCTGGGTCATATCGACGCCGCTGAGGCCGGAGTGCCCGTGCATGAGCTGGTTGGCCACGCCAACGCCGATGATGGAGCCGATCATGGTGTGCGAGCTGGAGGCGGGCAAGCCGCGCCACCAGGTGGCAAGGTTCCAGAGGATGGCGGCGATGAGCAGGGCGAAGACCATCGCGAAGCCGGAGCCGGAGCTGACCTTGAGGATGAGCTCGACGGGCAGCAGGTTGACGATGGAATACGCGACGGCGCCCGAGGATAAAAGTACGCCGATGAAGTTCATGCAGCCGGAGTAGATCACGGCGATGTGCGGTTCAAGGGAGTGCGTGTAGATGCAGGTGGCGACGGCGTTTGCGGTGTCGTGGAAGCCGTTGACGAACTCGAAACCAAGCGCGATGAAGAGCGCGACGCCCAACAGGATGAACGGAAAGACTGACGCTGAATGGACGACGGAAAGGTCGGCTCCGAGATGCCTTGCAATGTAGGCGACGCCTACCAGGAGCATCACGCCAAAGGCGATTGCGCCCCATTTGCCGACAGAGGACTTCTCCATCTTTTCGTCAAGCATGGACTTGGTGTAGGGTGTTTCTTTTTTGACTGCGATAGACGCCATGATGTGGGTCGCTTTCAGAAAGACTGGGAGTGGAGGACTCGACCAGCTTAGAAGCCTGAATGTTGCTGGGAGATGAACAGGCTGTGAACTTTGGTCCTGCGGTCCTGCGGGGACGGTGAAGGGCTTCGCGTGGCGCGCTTAGGGCGGTGAAGGGGGAGGGACCTAGTTCGCGGGGATTTGGGCGTAGGTGGTGGGCCAGTCGGCCAGGAGCTTGTGGAGGACGGCGGATCCGCAGAGGTAGGCGGACTCGAGGGCGAGGCGGCCGCCGATGTAGGGGGCGGTGATGGATTCGGCGGCGGCGTGGCCGGGGCGCTCTTCGGAGAAATTGCTGGCGGTGCGGAGGATGAGAACTCGATTGGGATCAACGCGATGCATGTTGCCGAGGCGCTCGATGGCGTTCATGAAGCCGGCGTCTTCCATCTGGGTGGTGGTGAAGGTGCCCTTGCCCTTGGTGTAGAGGCGAACCCAGTCGCGAGCGTACTGGGTCATGATGGTGCCGTGCCAGTAGTAGTCGCTGGAGAAGGTGGCGCCGATAAGGACGAAGGGTGGGCGGCGGGCGGCGGGGTCGTTGGTGAAGCCGGCGCGGAAGGCGGCGACTTTGGGGTCGTCGCCGAGGTTGAGGTCCTTGGTTTGGGCGTAGGCCCAGGCGGTGAGGGTGGGGTTGAGGTTGTAGAGGTTGGAACGGGTCCAGGAGGTTTCGGTGAGGGCTTTGGGGTCGGGGCGGGCGGCGCCGGAGGGGTAGATGCCGTAGGGCCAGTCTTTGGGAGCTTCGCGGGGGTCGATCTCGCGGGCTACGTCGTTGACGACGTAGTCGGCCCAGGCCGCAGAGCCGATGGAGGCGATTTTCGGGTCGACGCCAGCGATGCCGTTGATGAGGATGTAGGCGTGGGTGAGGTCGAAGCGGGGGTCGAGGCCGAGGGCCATCATGGAGGCGGTCGCGTTGACTAGGGTGGTGCCGCTGACGATGCCGAGGATGGTGTGGTCGGGGTTGGTGCGGATGGGATGGGTGCCGCTGGGGTCGAGTTTGTCGATGGGGCCGCCGGGGAAGGGGAGGGATTCCGTGAGGTGTTCGCGCTCGACCCAGAATTGGAATTCGCCGGGGATGTCGCCGGTGTCGTTGCCGACTTCGAAGGTGGTGACGATTACGGCGCGGATGGGCCAGGGTTTGTCGGCAGTTTGCGCGGGGAGGAGGGAGGGCAGGAGCGCGGTGGTGAGGGCTAGTGCGAAGACACGGAGAGTGTGGGTGCGCATGACGGGCTCCTGCTGGGGGTGGAGTGATTAGGGTATCGCAGGTGTGCAGCGCCCGCTAAGCCCAGTCGTCGCGGACCTGGGCTTGTTCGGCGAAGACTTGATCGAAGCGGTCGGTCTTCTTGATGAGGATGTCGCCGAAGTGGTCGCCTTGGCGGAGAAGGATTGCCTGGAGCCGGACAAGCTCGAGCATCGCTAGGAAGGTGCAGATGACGGCGCGCTCGGACTTTGTATTTTGCAGCATGCGGCGCAGGCTTACGGGCTTGTCTTCCATGAGCAGGCGGCGCTTCACGAAGTCGATCATCTGCGCGACGGTGACGGTTTCCTCGTCGATGTTGTGGACGGGGCGGTCGCGGAGGCGGGTGAGGATGTCCTGAAAGACACGGACGAGGTCGACGGTATCGGCGTCGATCTCGCGATCGGATTCGGTGGAGTCGACGCCTTCGTCGTGGAGGAAGTTCTTGAGGCCGGACTGGGTCCAGGTGGCCTCTTCGAGCATTTGTTTTTGCAGCAGCATCTGCGCGGCGGCCTTGAAGCGCTCGTGTTCGAGGAGACGGTCAACGAGTTCGCGGCGCGGGTCGTCGGATTCCGATTCGGGGGCCAGCGGGTCGCGCGGGAGAAGCATGCGGCTCTTGATGTGGATGAGCAGCGAGGCGACGTAGATGAACTCACCGGCGGCGTCGACGTCCGCGTCCTTGAGGTGGTGGGTGTACTCGAGGAACTGCGCGGTGATGCGCGCGATGGGGATGTCGTAGATATCGATGTTCTGCTTGCGGATGAGGTCGAGGAGGAGGTCGAGGGGGCCGTCGTAGACCTGGCCTACGGTGATGCTGAAGGGAGATTGCGAGGCTTCGTCGCGGGACTTGTCGCGCTCGCGCTTGGGCTCTGGGGGTGGTGGAGGCGTGGGTGGATGCTCTAGCGCGAAGGGGGTGTGGGGGGCGGGAGTATTGTCGTCTGGACCCGTCGCTGATTCTTCCCGGGTCCCAGAATCGGGACCCGGGGCACCCGGTTCTGTCGTGGTGTCATCCGCTAATTGGGGGTCGAGATTTTTTTCGTCGCTCATGTTCAGGCGATTCCCATAGCGTGCTTGGCTTCGGCGAGGGTTTCGTTGGCGCGCTTGGCTGCGCGGTCCTTGCCATTGGCGAGTACGTCGTTGACGACGCTGGGGCGGCGCTCGAGGTCTTCGCGGCGCTCGCGAATGGGGGCGATGGTGGCGACGATGGCGTCGGCTACCCAGCTCTTGCATTCGATGCAGCCGATGCTGGCGGAGCGACAACCTTCGGCGGCCTTGAGCTGCGTTTCTTCTGAGCTGAAAACCTTGTGCAGGTCGAAGACGGGGCAGACGTCGGGGTTGCCGGGATCTTCGCGACGGATGCGGGCGGGGTCGGTGACCATGACCTTTAGCTTGGCGCGAATGCTCTCGTCGGACTCGGAAAGCTCGATGTGGTTCTTGTAGGACTTCGACATCTTGCGGCCGTCGAGGCCGGGGAGCTTGGGCGAGGGAGTGAGCAGGACTTGCGGCTCGGGCAGGATTTCCAGTCGGCCGAAGGGAGAGAGTTTTTTGGTCTGCTGGGCGGCCTCGAAGAGCTGGCGGGGGCTGAAGTCGGTGCGAGTGGAACCCTGCGGTTCGCCGGCCAGCTTGCGGGCCTTTTCGAGGATGGCGGGCAGCTCCCAGGGTGCGGCTTCGGGCGAGGTGAAGAACTCGCCGGGGTAGAGGGAGTTGAAGCGGCGGGCTACTTCGCGGGTTAGCTCGACGTGGGCTACCTGGTCGGCGCCGACGGGGACGAAGTCCGGCTTGTAGAGAAGGATGTCGGCGGCCTGCAGGAGGGGGTAGCCCAGGAAGCCGTAGGTGGCGAGATCCTTTTCGCGGAGCTGCTCCTGCTGGTCCTTGTAGGTGGGGACGCGCTCGAGCCAGCCGAGGGGGGTGAACATGCTGAAGAGGAGGAAGAGTTCGGAGTGGGCGGGCACGTCAGACTGCTTGAAGATAACGCAGCGGCCCGGGTCGAGGCCGGCGGCGAGGAAGTCGAGAGTGATCTCGATGTTGTTGGCCTGCACGTCGCCGGGATCGGCGTAGTCGGTGGTGAGGGCGTGGAGGTCGGCGATGAAGAAGTAGCAGTCGTAATCCTGCTGCAGGTGAACCCAGTTGTAGAGGGCTCCCATGTAGTTGCCGAGGTGAAGGCGGCCGGTGGGTCGCATGCCAGAGAGGACGCGGGGGCGGGGTGTCGTACGTGGGGAATTGTTGCTCATGAGTCGAACTTCAAGGATACATCGAGGACAGGTTAGAGGCTGAGGACGCGGGCTATGGCGAAGCCGTCGTAGCCTTTGCTGCCTACGGTTTGGATGGCGGTGGAGGAGATGCGCGGGTCGGCGGCGAGGAGCTCGAGGAAATGCCGGACGCCCTGGACGTTGGGGTCGGTGCTGGTGGCGTCGATGACTTCACCGTCGCGGATGACGTTGTCGGCGAGGATCAGGGTGCCGGGGCGGGCGAGCTCGAGGGCCGCGGTGAGATAGAGGGGATAGCCGTCTTTGTTGGCGTCGAGGAAGATGAGATCGAAGGGTTCGGCGTTTTCGGCTTGGAGCTGGGCGAGGGAGTCGAGTGCAGGGCCGAGACGGAGCTCGACGGCGTGGGCGAGGCCGGCGCGGGCGATGTTGGCGAGCGCGACTTTGGCGTGGTGGGGGTCGAGTTCGAGAGTGATGAGCTTGCCGTTGGGAGGAAGCGCGCGGGCGAGGTTGATGGTGCTGTAGCCGCCGAGGGTGCCGATCTCGAGGATGCGGTGGGCTTGCTGAGTTTCCGCGAGGAGTTGGAGAAGCTTGCCCTGGCTGGGGGATACGTCGATGGCCGGAAGATTGGCGGCGGCGTTGGCGGCTAGAGCGGCTTCGAGCGCAGGGTCGGATGGGATGAGGGTGGCGTTGAGGTAGCGGTCGACGGAGGCCCAGAGGACTTCGGATTTGGAGGTCGGCATGGCGGGAGTCTCGATGGCTAGAGGCTGAAGAGGAGGAGTTTAAAGATTCCCATGATGGGGAAGAAGAAGATCTGGATGATGTAGAAGCCGAGGAAGAAGAAGCCGAACATGAGGTAGAGGCTCATGCTCTGGTAGGTCTTGGCGGCGTTGAAGGGGAGGTAGTGGGTGAGGATCTTGCCGCCGTCGAGGAAAGGGAGCGGGACGAGGTTGAAGACGAAGAGGAGGGTGTTGACCAGGATGCAGAAGTAGAGGAAGAGGATGAGGGGGAAGATGCCGGGAAGGCCTTCGGTGCCCATGCTGAGGTTGCGCATGGCGAGCTGCGAGGCGATGACCAGCGAGTCGAAGGTGCCGGGGACGGTGTGGCGGACGATGATCAGCGCGATAAGGGCGACGACGGCGGCGAGGAGTTGTGCGGCGGGGCCGGCGAGTGTGGCAAGCATCTCGTCGCGCGACGGATTGCGGAAGTTCCGCGGAGTGAAGGTGATGGGCTTGCCCCAGCCGAGAATGAGAGGGCTGCGGAAGATGAACAGGACAGGCCAGATGAGCATGCCGAGCAGGTCGAAGTGGCGGGCCGGGTTCATGGTGAGGCGACCCATCATGCGGGCGGTGGGATCGCCGAGGCGGTTGGCAGCCCAGGCCTGGGCGCAGTCGTGCAGGGAGATGGAGAGCACCATCACAACCAGTTCAAAGATGATCAAGGCGTACGTCAACGGCATGAAGATAGTTTACGGGGATTTTGCACTTCCCTGCGGGGCCTTGCGGGTATAGACTTCGTGGCATTGAGATCACTGCAGTAGTCTGGGTCGACCCTGCATGCAGGAAGTTCACCCAATGCAGGCGACTGTGGCGATCGAACAGCGAAAACGGAGACAGCCTTCGCTGTCTCCGTTTTTTGTTGCTCGCCTGGTATTGCGAGTAGTGGGCGAGCGTGACTATTCGGGGTTGGGGATGGAACCGCTCGTCGTCACGCCGGCGGTGATGACAGAGTTGTAGCCGGAGTTGGCAGTGGAGAAGCTGAAGCCAGCACTCTGTGCGGAGCTGGTGGCGAGGAAGGGAGCGAGCGCGGAGGCTGCAGTGGCGCTGGATCCGCCGACGCCGACGATGAGGCCGGTGAGGCTGGCATCGCTCTCGTAATTGACGTTGTTTGCGGGGATGAGGTTGTTGCCGGCGAAGGTGGGGCTGGCGATGGTGACGGAGGGGATGGCGCGGATGAGGGCGCGGTGCTCGGCTTCGACGCCGAGGATGGAGGCTGCGACCTTGGCGTAGAGGATGAGGTCGGCCTGGGTGTAGTTGCTGCCGCTCATGGCGGGGTTGGCCTGGGTGGCGCTGAAGCCGTTGTAGCCGGCGGCCATGGAGGCAAACTCCTCGACGGCGGTCATGTAGGCGCCGACGAAGGCGGTCTCGAGGGCGAGCAGGATCGGGAGGAAGTTGGTGAGGGTATCGAAGGTGCCGGTGGGGTAGAAGAAAGTGGCGGGAACGCCGGCGCCGACGTCGCCGCTGCCGGAGGGAGAGAGGCCGAGGAGGGTGCGGAGGAGTTGTGCGTGCTGGACTTCTTCGAGCAGCGCGCCCTGGAGGTAAGCGACGTTGACCTGGCTGCCGCTGGCGCTGACGTTGGTGGCCGATCCGCCGGGGCCGGCGAGGTTGGGATCCTGGATGACGCCGCCGATGAGGGCGTTGTAGTAGGTGGTGATGGCGAGGTCTTCCGCGATGAGGGCGGCGGTAAAGATCTGCGCTGCGGTGTCAGTGGTGGCTGAGGCTTTGACCTTCATGCCCGAGCCGTTGTCACCGCAACCGATGAGGGTTGCAGCCGCTGCACCAATTCCCACTGCGCCGACTCCGGTGAGGAAGGAGCGGCGGTTGACGACACTGTCGATCATTTCGAGGGTTACTTTGCCTACTGCCATGGGGGGGGTCTCCTGATGGTGCTGGGGTGGATCAAATGAGCGTGGCTGGCCGTGAGCGCGGAGGTGCGCGCCTGGGGGCAGGTAAGACTGACTGGTATGGGAAGCTCCGTGTCCGGTGATCCGTATCTAGGCGCTCGCGTTGTGATGCGCCCGAAGAGAATTGGATCGACTGCTCAGCTCGATGGCACTGGATCGTGCATTGCTTCGTCTGGAGAACGAGCGGGTGGGCCGGATGGATTGGTGGGGGGCGAAAGTTTTTTGGTGAGCGGGCGCATGGGGAAGGAGGGAGTGCTGCTGGGCAGAGCCTTGCGTGCGCGAGGATTGGATGGGGTGAAAGATCGGCAGAATTTATTCGATGGCGAAAACCGCGTAGACCGTGGCCGATCGGGTGATTCGGGTGGGGGAGATGGCGAGGGGTTTGAGGTTAACTTGCTGGGCAAAGACGCTGCCTCCTGTACCCCCGCCCATCCCACGCGCCAGTCCGAAGGTGCTGACAACCGGGGTCTGGTTGCTTGCGTAGAGGAGGGTGCCGAGCTTCGCGCTGAGGCCCTGGGCCATGTGCCCGGCGATATCTCGGGCATGATTGAGAGCCTTTTGTGCGGCCTCGGCTTGAAGAGCGTCGTCGTTCTTGAGTTGCCAGTCGATGCCGCCGCTGTTGTTCGCGCCGTGGGTGATGGCTTCCTGCAGGAGATGCGCTGATTGGTCGGCAGGGACGGTTACCTGCCAGCGTTGCGAGAACTGGAAGCGCATGCCTTCGGCGTAGCGGGTCTTGTTCTGGAAGTCTTCGGGGTTGATCGGACTCAGGTTTTGTTCCTGGCTCTGGATGGCGTCCCTTGCGACGCCCGAGGCGGTGATCGCGGAGACGATGGCGTTGGAGGTTTCGGTGGCGCTGGCGTAGGTCGCGTCCTGATCCTTGCCGAAGGTGTTGAAGCCGATGGAGACGACAGCGGTGTCCGCCATGGCTGAGGCTTCGTCGGTAGCGGTGACGGAGATGGTCTTGTTCTCCTTGCTGACCTGGATCTGCTGCGCGGCGAGGGGCAGGACGGCGAGGCAGAGGGTGGCGACGAGGTAGTGACGGGGTAGCTTCATGGCTGTTCTTCCTTGGCTTAGGGCTATTCTTCCTTGGCTTCGAGCAGGTCGGCGAGGGTTTCCTTGTGCTTGGGGCGGGCGGTGATCTTGTCCTTGATGGTGGGGAGGGGGTGCGAGGGTGGGGGTGTTCCGAGGCGCTCGCGGGCGTTGGCTTTCACGGCTTTGGTCGCGGAGAAGACTTCTTTCTTCGCCTTGGACTTGGGCATCGGTGCGGACCTCCTGCGTGAAGTACAGCGTACTCCTGATGGACGTTGCGGTTACAGATTCAGGGCCGAAAAAAATGAGGGTTGCGGGAAGGGGTCTCGCGGTTCGTTGAAGCTCTCGAGGGGAGGGCAAAGGCGTATTCTTGTGGTTGGGTTGAACGCTCGGGTCACTGACCTGAAATGAAATTGCCGGGGGTACAGATGGAAGAGCGCGACTTCTTCGAAGAAGTAACAGAACAGAAGAGACACACGATGGTTTGCCCGCACTGTGGGCAGCCGGGTGAGTATGAATTGAGCTGGCTGGTGCGGCGCAAGCGGGCACAGGTTCCGCGAGGAGCCGATGAGCTGGATCGGGCAAAGTTCGCCAAGGCTCGGAGCTACATGGTGCGGCGGGATGACCTGGTGGGCTGTAAAAACATTCGTTGCCGCAAGCGATTTGAGGTGGTCGGGATCCAGTCGGTCGCCGATCTGCAGGAGGCGGCTGTGGGAACGGCGGAGAATCGGGCAGAGCGGATTCGGGCTGCGTTTGGACGAAGAACGCTGGGCTGACGGCTGGGCTGAATAGAATGCCGGGTGCGCGGGGTGGGCTGTTTCGCTCCTCGGAGCGGTTTGTGATTTAATGCGAAGAGTCGCAGGAGGAAGCGCAATGAGCAACAAGTTGATCCCGGTGGAAGAGCGGCACCTGACCCCAGCGCAGGTGGACGTGATTGATCGCCGCCGCCGGCGTGGGCAACTGCTGCTGGTGATTGGCTTCCAGACGCTGATTATCGGCACGATCATTACGCTGTGGAGCGGGCAGGACCTGACGTACTCGCCGGGCTGGATTCATCCGCTGGCGTACTGGGACGGGTTCCTCTTCCTGGTATCCTTCCTCTGCATTGTGAGCGGGATTCAACTGCGGCGCGGGTTGAACGAGTTCTTCAGCTACTAAAAATTTCTGGAATTGGATGAACGGCGGGCTGCGGCTCGCCGTTTTCCTTTGCGGCTAAGGTCAGGGCAGGTGGCGAGGCGTGTCTGCTGGCGAATCTGCTATCGTTGGCCTCGCCGAGAGGTGCGGAGGCAGGCGTGATTGCTGTGGCGTTCGATGAGTTGAAAGTAAGCATGAGTTTGGCGGAGCCTGCTGCGTTTCCTGCTGCCGAGAAGGTGTTGCTGGTGGCGGCGATCGTCGCGTCGCTGGGGGTTTTCGCGTGGCGGCTGCGGCCGATTGCGTGGAATGTGTGGGAGTCGAAGAAGGACACGGATTTTTCGCTGCGGCCGGTCGGAGCGCGGGTGTGGAAGTTCTTTTGGGAGGTGCTTTGCCAGGCGAAGGTGGTCAAGCAGCGGCCGCTGCCGGGGCTGGCGCATGCGTTTGTGTTCTGGGGGTTCCTGGCGTTTGCGCTGGTGACGCTGAATCATATTGCTGTGGGATTTGGGTTTGGATTTTTGCAGTATGCGGGAGCGTTTGGGACGTTCTACGTAGCGTTTGCAGCGGTGTGGGCGCTGCTGGTTGCGGTGAGTATCGCTGGCTTGTTTGTGCGGCGGTTCGTGGTGCGGCCGAAATGGCTGGGGGCGAAAGTTTCGGTGGAGTCGGGCGTGATTGCGGGGCTGATTTTTCTACTGATGGCGACGTATCTTGCGGCACTGTTTGTGGGCGATGGGGGTGCGACTGCGTTGGGGTTGTGGTGGGTGCACACGCTGGTACTGCTGGTATTTCTGCCGATTATTCCTGGGACCAAGCATCTGCATTTGGTGCTGAGTCCGCTGACGGTGTTTCTGAAGCGGCCGGAGTTTTCCCAGCTTCCGAAGCTGGAGGGCGATGAGGATTTTGGGCTGGTCGCAGGAAAGGATCTGACCCGGCTTATTGCATTGCAGGCTTATAGCTGCGTGGAGTGTGGGCGGTGCACGGAACACTGTCCAGCGTCGACGACAGGTAAGGTGCTGAACCCGAAAGAGATTGTGCTGGGGGTGAGGTCATATCTGAATGAGAACGGGCCGGGTCGCGAGGTTGTGCTGCTCGATGGAGGGCAACCTGCCTTATCGATGGAGGCAGCGTTCGAGTGCACGACCTGTGGGGCCTGCGAGTTTCAGTGCCCGGTGGGGGTGCAACATCTGCCGGTGCTGATTGGTCTGCGGCGCGGCGCGGTGAATACCGGGGCGTGGGATGACAATTACGGGACGAAGCTGTTTCTTGCGCTGGAGAAACAAGGAAACTCACTGGGTATGAGCTCGGCGGAGCGCGACAAGTTTATTGCGAAGCAGGAGTTTCCAATCTTTGATGGCTCGCAGGAGTACTGCCTGTGGCTGGGCTGCATGGGGAGTTATGACCCGAAGGGGCGCGAGATTGTGTCGGACTTTGCGCGCGTGATGCGGGCGTTGGGGACGCAGTTTGGTGTGCTAAAGAAGGAGAAGTGCACGGGCGATCCGGCGCGGCGGCTGGGGAATGATTTGCTGTTTGGGGATCTCGCGGAGCAGGGGCTGAAGGCGTTTGCCGCGGCTGGTGTGAAGAAGATTGTGACGATCTGTCCGCACTGCGTGAGGACCATGGCAACAGATTGGCTGGAGTATGGCGTTGCGCCGGAGGTTGAGCACCACTCGGAGTTCATGGCGCGGCATGCGCATTTGCTGCCGCAGCAGAAGGGCGAGAGCATCGTGTATCACGACCCTTGCTATCTCGGGCGGTATCAAGACGTGTATGACGAACCTCGTGCGGTGGTTGCGACGGCGGGAACGTTGGTGGAGGCGGAGCGGCATCGGGAGCGGTCGTTCTGTTGTGGGGCTGGAGGCGGCCTGGCGTTCCTGGGCGAAGAGAGTGGGGACCGCGTGAGTCATGTACGCGCGAAAGAACTCATCGCGACGGGCGCGCAGACGATTGGCACGGCTTGCCCGTTCTGCAACTCGATGTTCCGCGATGCGTTGGGAGCGGTAGGTGGGGATGCTCCGCCACAGCTGCTGGACATTGCGCAGTTGGCGGCGCGGGGGCTCGCGTTGCAAGCAATCGACGTGGAAGCAAAGATCGACCAGAACTGAACGCGGGTCAAGACGACGTCGCGCCGAGTGCGGTAGGCTGACGATGTCGGCTTGCGTCTGAATGTGGAGTTTGAGATGAAAATTGTAGTGGCGGTGAAGCAGGTTCCGGAGCGCGATGCGGTGGTGCGTGTGGCGGCCGATGGTCGCAGCGTGGATGAGACTGATGTTGCGTGGACGATGAATGAGCCCGACGCGTATGCGCTGGAAGAGGCGCTGCAGTTGAAGGAGCGCGCGGGTGAGGGCGAGGTCGTGGTGCTATGCGCGGGTCCGGAGCGGGTGCAGAGTACGCTGCGCGAAGCGCTGGCCAAGGGTGCGGACCGCGCCGTGCACGTGGTGACGCCGCAGAGTGGAGAGGGTTCGCTGGCGGAGAGAGATTCGCTAGATGTAGCGCGATTGCTCGCGGATGCAGTGAAGGGTGAGTCGCCGGATTTGGTGCTGACCGGGTTGCAGTCGGATGATCTGGGAGCGGGGCAGACGGGTGTGGTGATGGCAGAGCTTCTGGGGATTCCGCATGCGACGCTGGTGTTGCACGTGGAGTTAGCGGGCGTCGGCATTAAGGTGAAGCGCGAGTTGGAAGACGGGTGGATGCAGCATGTGGAGATGCCGCTGCCGGCGCTTCTGACGATCCAGTCGGGTGGCAACCGGTTGCGCTATGCAACGCTGATGGGGATCAAGAAGGCACGGCAGAAGGAGATGCGTGAGGCTCCGGCTGCGGCGGCGACCAAGCGCGTGGTTGAGGTGCTCAAGGTCTCGCCGCCGACGCGCGTGAAGAAGACGGAGATGCTGACGGGATCGGCTGATGAGATTGCGGCGAAGTTGGTGGAGAAGTTGCGGTTCGAAGTGAAGGTGTTGTGATGGCGTCGATGCGAGAGGCGAACGCGAGGGCAGGAGGGATGCAATGCAACGTCGCCAATTTCTGAGTGCATCGCTGGCTGCGACTGCTGTAACTGCTGCGCGAGGAGCCTCGGGCCAAACTGCGCCGGCGAGTGAGCGGGAGTTCTACCAGATGCGGCGCTACCAGTTGCAGAGTGGGCCGCAGGTGAAGCTGACCGCTGATTATTTTGGCGCGCTGATTCCGGCGTTGAATCGGCTGGGGATGACGCCCGTCGGCGCGTTGCAGTTGAAGTTTGGGCCGGAGACGCCCGCGAATTACTTGATCATCCCGAGCCGCTCAGTGGAGTCGCTGGTGACGATTGATCAACAGCTGGCGAAGGATGAGGAGTTTGTGAAGCTGGCCGATGCATTCTGGAACGCGCCGGCGGTTGCCCCTGCGTTCGTTCGGGTGGAGAGCTGGCTGCTTTCAGCGTTTGCAGGTTGGCCGCGGCTGACGGTGCCCACGATGACAGCTGGGGGAACGAAGCGGATCTTCCAGTTGCGGACATATGAGAGCCCGTCGATGCGCGACCATGTGCGCAAGATCGAGATGTTTCACAGTGGCGAGTTCGAGGTGTTCAAGAGCTCGGGCGCGCAGATGGTGTTCTTCGGCGACACCCTGGTTGGATCGCGGATGCCGAGCCTGACGTACATGCTGAGCTTCGAGGATGACGCACAGATGGATAAGGACTGGGAGGCGTTTGGCAGCGATCCGCGCTGGAAGAAGCTGCAGGCGGAGCCGCGGTTCGGGTTTGAACAGACGGTGAGCAATATCTCCAACCTGGTGTTGGGGCCGATGCCGATGTCGCAAATTTAAGAGCACGAGATGAATGCTGGAGGTTGGTGATGAACAGTGTCATGGTGGTGTTGGAGACCAAGGGTGCGGGTTGGCATCGGATGAGTTTTGAGGCGTTGGCTGCGGGACAGAAGCTGGCAGATGAACTGGGTGTGTCGTGCTCGGCTGTAGTGCTGGGAGAAAGTGCGGCCATTGCGCCGCTGACTGCGGAGCTGGCGACGAAGAAGCTGAACGGCGTGTGGGCTGTGGGTGATTCGCTGCTGACGCAGTACACCGCGGATGGATGGGTTACCGCGCTGCAGCAGTTGATTGCGGAGACCAAGCCGAAGTTTGTGGTGCTGCCGCATACCTACCAGGTGAGAGATTTTGCGCCGGCGCTGGCAACGCGACTGGGCGAGGTGTTGATCGGCGATGTGACGGCGATCGAGGTTGCCGATGCGCAGAGCGGGCCGTTCTTCGTGCGGCAGTGGATGCAGGGAAAGTTGAACGCGGAATATCGCCATAGGAGTGAAGGTGGGGTGTGCTTTCTGTCAGTGCAGGCGGGAAGTTTTCGCGCGGATGCGGTGAAGGATGGCTCAGCCGAGGTGAAGACATTTGCGCCGAAGCTGGATGCGGCGAAGATTCGGACCAAGCCGGGCGAGCCGTTCCGCGAGGCGGCGCAAACTGTGGATCTATCGACGGCCGCGGTAATTGTTAGCGTTGGCCGAGGGATAGGGGAGCAGGACAATCTGAAGCTTGTGGAAGATCTGGCGAGCGCGCTGGGAGCGGAGCTGGCGGCGTCGCGGCCGATCTGCGACGCGGGCTGGCTGCCGATGGAGCGGCAGGTTGGGAGCTCGGGGCAGACGGTTGCGCCGAAGCTTTACCTGGCGGTGGGGATCTCCGGCGCGATTCAGCACCTGGTGGGAATGAAGGGTGCGAAGACGGTGGTAGCGATCAACAAGGATGCCGACGCGCCGATTTTTGAGGTCGCGGATATTGGCGTGGTGGGTGATTTGTTTGAGGTAGTTCCGGCGATTACAAAGGCGATTCGCGGATAGATTCCGGCAGAGCAGTAATAAAAAGAGACTGGAATGGGTTGATTTGCGTCATACTGGAAGAGGTTGGCGTACGCCGACTTTCTTTAACCGTGAACCCTTGATCCGAAACCTTTGACGAAGCGACTCCAACGCGGAGCTGGTGAGCAGGCGCATCCCTTGTGGCTGCGCGTGCTGACGTTTGCGTTCCTGCTGCTGGTGGTTGGCGCGAGTTCGGCCCAGGCGATTCATATACACGGCGAGTGGCTTCCCGCAGAACGCGATACACGCGGGATCGCTACCGAGCGGATCGCAGGGTCCGGGTGGTGAGGAGCATTGTCCGCTTTGCATTGCGATGCACTCGGCGTTGCCCGTCGCGGCTCATGCGAACGTACTGCTGCTGACGTTGGTGGAGTGCAAGGTGGTGCAGGCGTTCGATCGCGCGCCTGAGACGCAGTGGCACTACGCGATGTTCAGCAGGCCACCGCCTGTAAACACTCTCTAGCCGAAGACACAGAAGATTGCCGTGCCTGCATCAGCAGGATGCTGGGTTACAGACCCGAGGAATCTTTTAGAAGTCCAGTAGTTGCGCCGCGAGGGCGCCGACACTGGACCGGCCGCAGCCGCATAAAGGCCTCACCGCCTGCGGTACGAACAGACAGGAGTTTCGAGAATGCAGAGAGTTTTTTTGAACCGCCTCTTCGGCGTGGTTGCGCTGAGTTGGATGATGATTTTTGGTGTGAGCGGTGCGCTGGGGCAAAGTACATCGGGTAGCGTGAGTGGCACCGTGACCGACACCACCGGCGCGGTGATTCCCGGCGCAACCGTCGTGATTTCCAATGCCGGAAGCGGGCTTTCGCGCACAGCGACGTCTGATTCGAGTGGAGCGTTTCAATTCTTTAACCTCCCACTCCATCCGTATCACCTGGTGGTGAGCGAAGCCGGATTTCAATCGGACAGCAGGCAGATCACTGTGAACTCGAATGTCCTGGTGACGGTGGCGGTTGCGCTGCAAGTTGCAACCTCGTCGCAGAGTGTAACGGTGGATGCATCGGATGACACGGTTGAGAATGATCCGACGTTTCACACGGATATCGATAGGGGTGCATTCGAAAAGCTACCCCTGGAGAGCGCGTCGTCGTCACTCAGTTCGCTGGTAACGCTGGCTTCGCCGGGTGTCGCGGCGGATTCGAATGGACTGTTCCATGGGCTTGGCGATCATGCGTCGAACTCGTTCTCGATTGATGGACAACCCATCACGGATCAGCAGAGCAAGGTTTTTTCCAACCAGCTTCCGTCGAACTCCGTGCAATCGATTGAGGTGATCTCGGGTGCACCGCCGGCCGAGTATGGCGGGAAGACCAGCCTGGTGATTGATGTGACGACGCGTTCGGGCATGGGGGTAACCACGCCGACGGGTTCAGTCTCGACATCGTATGGGAGCTTTGGATCGTCGACGGGCTCGTTCGACATCAGCTATGGCGGAAAGAGCTGGGGCAACTTCCTCGAGATCGATGGGCTGGATACAGGGCGGTTCCTGGATCCGCCGGAGTTCAAGGTCTTCCATGACAAGGGCAACGAGTTCAATGTCTTCGATCGTGTGGACCGGCAGTTGTCGGCGCGGAGCACAGCGCATCTAAATTTCAATGTCAGCCGTTCGTGGTTTCAGACGCCAAACTCTCTGGACAATCTGAACGTGCAGAATGTCGTGAATACCGGGGCGGTCAATGGTGGCACGTCTGCAGACCCGGTGTTTGTCAACGTGGGCGATACCGATCAGCGTTCCAAGATTCTCACGTTCGACTTTGCGCCCTCGTACACGCTTACGCTGAATCAGAATTCGGTGTTCAACATCGGCGGCTATGTGCGGCGCGATGCGTACAACTACTATCCGAGCAACAATCCGCTTGCGGATCTGGGTCCGGTGACGCTGCAGAACGAGACGATCGCGCAGTCGCGATCGCTGCTGAACTCCGGCGTTCATGCGGATATTTCGTACGTGAAGGGCGTGAACAATATCAAGTTGGGGGGCGTGTATTCGCAGACGTTCCTGCGTGAAAACGACACGCTGGGAGTCGTGAATAACACGTACAACTCGCCGTGCATGGACATGTTAGGAAACCCATTGCCGGGCTACACGGCATCGACGTGCCCGGGCGGCAGCGTGATCGCGAATCCAAACTTCCTGGCGGTATTAGCGCCGTACGATCTGACGCGCGGCGGAACTCTTTACAGCTTTGACGGCCACACCGATGTGAAGGAGCTTGGACTTTATCTGGAGGACCAGATCACGGCCCGGAACTGGCTGTTCAATCTGGGGATCCGTGGCGATCTTTACAATGGGCTAGCGATTGCGCGGCAGGCTGAGCCGCGGGTCGGCATCTCGTATAACGTGAAGAGTACAGCGACGATTCTACGTGCCTCGTATGCGCGAACGCTGGAGTCGCCGTTCAACGAGAACCTGGTGCTATCGAGCCAGGGCTGCGCCAACGCTGTGCTATCGCCGCTGCTGGCCTGCCAGACCACGGTGGGCAACACGCTGCAGCCGGGCTTCCGCAACGAGTTCCATGCGGGCTTCCAGCAGGCCGCTGGCAAGCACTTGGTGATCTCCGCTGAATACATCTGGAAGTACACGCACAACGCTTTCGACTTCAGTGTGCTTGGGAATACGCCGATCACCTTTCCAATCGATTGGCACAACTCGAAGATCCCGGGATACATGCTGCATGCAGATGTGCCGGTTACGCATGGGTTCTCAGCGTTCGTGGTGGCGTCGTCGGTTGCGGCGCGGTTCTATGGGCCGCAGGTTGCGGGCGCGGGAGCTACGGGCGGGGTCGCGCAGGGACAAACGTACTATCCGTTCCGGATCGACCACGACGAAAAGTTCAACCAGACGACTCATTTCCAATATCAGCTTCCGGGCGCGCGCAGCCCGTGGTTCAGCTTCAACTGGCGTTACGATAGCGGCCTGGTGGCGGGTTCGACTCCCTGCTACAACGTGACCGATCCTAACGGATCATGCCCGAACAGTTCGTACGCGCCCGACGGAACGCCAGCGACGTTGAATGGTCAGCCGGCGGTGCTGCTGGTGGACAACAATATTGCCGCAACGACGAATCCGGTGACGGGAGCGGCGGTGTATCTGCCATTCACTCCAGACCAGGAGTTCCAGGCTGGACTTAGCTGCAATGGAGTGAAGGCGAACGGGACCAACCAGATCGGCGTACAGGTTGCGGGAACGAATTATTACGAGTGCGAGGCCTCGGAGCTTAGTTCAACGCTACTCAACATTCCGGCAGCGGGTACCGGCAGCAACGACCATAACCCACCACGCGTTGCATCGCGCAATCTTTTCGACATGTCGGTTGGGCAGGACAATTTGTTCAAGGGCACGCGTTACAAATGGAGCACGATGCTGACAGCCGTGAACATCACGAATAAATATGCTCTATATAACTTCCTCTCCACGTTCAGTGGAACGCACTATGTGACACCGCGTTCATTGACGGCCGAGGTGGCGTTCCATTTTTAGGTGAAGTTGAAACGATCGATAACGACGCCGGCCAGAAATGAGGCGGGCGTTGTCCTTTGTGGGGGAGACTCCCGTAGCATGGAAGCAGATGTCTCTACGCCTATCGAAGTCGACGCTGGTGCTGCTGGCCTTTGGCAGCGTGTACCTGTTCTGGGGATCGACCTATGGCGCGATCCATGTGGCAGGCGAGCATCTGCCAGTGCCGGTGGTTTCGGCTACGCGGTCGCTGATCTCGGCGACGCTGATTGTGCTGATCTGCCTGTTGAGCGGCAAGAATTTGCGGGTGCCGAAGGGTGAGGGATGGAAGCTGGTGGTGGTGGGGCTGCTGTTCATGTCCTGCAATAACATGCTGCTGACGTGGGGAGAGAAGCTGGTGCCGTCGGGGTTTGCGTCGCTGATCGTGTCGACGATGCCGATCATGATTGCGCTGATTGAGATGGTTTTGCCGGGTGGCGACGCGCTGAATAAACGCGGGTGGGCGGGGACGCTGCTGGGTACGCTGGGGATTGGCGTGCTGGTGTGGCCGTCACTGCATGCGGGCGCGGCGCATGGGAATGGCGGCTCCCAGACATTGATGGGGGTGTGGGTGTTGCTGGGCGCGGCGTTGGCTTTCGCGGTTGGGTCCGTGCTGTCGCGGCGATTCCACTTTACCGCAGACACGTTTGTCGCGACAGGATGGCAGATCGGCGCGGCGGGGATCTTCAACGCGACGCTTGCGTTCGCCACTGGCGGATGGCACCGCGCCGTCTGGACATGGCCAGGCT
Source organism: uncultured Acidobacteriaceae bacterium (assembly GCA_963796535.1). Classification (GTDB taxonomy): domain Bacteria; phylum Acidobacteriota; class Terriglobia; order Terriglobales; family Acidobacteriaceae; genus Granulicella. The sequence goes on along the minus strand of CAWCMO010000016.1, from coordinate 57,547 downwards.
TCGGCTCGATTGTCTACCTGTCGATCTTTGGGTCGTTGTTCGGGCTGGTCGCGTTTACTTTCCTGCTGCAGAACGTTGCGGTGACGAAGGTGTCGACTTATGCGTTTGTGAACCCTGTGATTGCGGTACTGCTGGGGGTGCTGTTGCTCCATGAGCGGCTGGTGAAGACGGAGATTGCGGGCATGGCGGTGATTGTCTGCGCGGTGGCGATGGTGGTGTATAGCCGCGTGGATCGCGGCAAGCGCGAGATCGTAGGAATGGCCGGGGAGGCCGTGGAATGAGGGATGAGTTCCTGCGCGCAGCGTTTGTTTGAGGCGGGATGAGGTTCTGATCCCCATCAGCAATTGTGAGAAAATTTTCCAAATGGATTGCAACCTAGATGCGAAAGCGCATTCAGAGCCCGAGCCTAAATTGGGCGGCCCTCGCCCTAGCGGAGAGGCCGTATAGTAAAGGTCGCACCGATTGGTGGATGAGTTCTCGACTGTTCCCGAGGAGGAAAATTGCAACTTGATCGCAGACTTCGTTTGCCGGCAATTTTTTGTGCGCTGGCTGTGCTTCTGTGCGAACTTATTGGCCACCCTTCTGCGAACATGGGCATCTCCGACGACGGACCCTACATCGTCATGGCACAGCGCCTAGCCAATACTGGCCACTTCGCCTACGACGGATGGGCCGCTCCCATGATCGGATGGCAGCTCTACTTTGGCGCACTCTTCATCAAGATCTTCGGTTCTTCTTTCACCGCGGCCCGCATGAGCACCCTATTGGTCGCCATCGTACTGGCCTTCACGCTGCAGCGCACCTTCATTTTGGCCGGTGTCCGCGAGTACAACGCCACCCTAGCAACACTCGCCCTCGTTTTGTCCCCGCTCTACCTGATGCTGTCGGTCACGTTCATGACCGACATCTTTGGCCTTTTCGCCATCGTGGTCTGTCTTTATGGATGCCTCCGAGCGCTTTTGGCTTCTACCGCTCGCGCCACTATCGCTTGGCTTTGCTTCGCCGTCGGAACCAACGCAATGTTGGGCACCGCTCGGCAGATAGCCTGGCTAGGCACTCTGGTCATGGTCCCCTCGGCCCTTTGGCTGCTCCGAGCTCAACGCCGCGTTTTTCTTGCCGGATCAGCTCTCACCATCGCAGGTGCGCTCTTCATTTTTGTCTGCCTACAGTGGCTCAAGCTGCAGCCCTACGTCGTCGCGGAGCACCTGATCCCCGCGAGCTATTCCGTTTTCCAAGGTCTGTGGATGCTCACGTTTGCCTTCGTGGACATGTCTTTTTTTCTACTTGCAATCGTGGTGTTGTTCTTTCCTCAACTTTTCAAGCTTCGCGTCGGCGGCATGATTCTGCTCTTGGTGCTCTTCATGGCCTACTGCTTTCTGGCCCTCCACCCGAGTCACTTACGGGGCCGCTTTCCCCTTGAGCCCATCTTCAGCGTATGGGGCAATGCTACTGGGATATTTCAGTTTTCGTTCATAAGAGGAGACCCGCCGGTCTTTTTCGGCACCACTGCGCGTTTGTTGTTGACCATTGTCTCTTTCGGAGGTCTTGCCGGCTTGACTGTCTCATTTTTTCGCAACCCCCACGGCGCTAGCACTGTGTCCTCCGATGCCGTGTTGAGTTGGTCTCGACTTGGGCAGCTAGTGGGCCCATTCGCCATCGCATATTCTCTTCTCCTTTTTCCCCGTGCCACGTCAACAGGAGTCGATGATCGTTATTTGCTGCCCCTGCTCGTCGTTGCGTTGCTTTGCCTCGTGCGCTATTACCAAGAGCGGATCCAGCCGAGCATCCCAGTTGGCGGCGTTCTCGCGGTCTTGATCACGGCGTTCTACGGCATCGTGGTCGTTCACAATTCGTTTGCATTTTATCGGGCCCGCGTGGATCTCGCTGCGGAATTGCGCTCTGCCGGTATCCCCGACACGGCTTTCGACAATGGTTGGGAGTACAACCTTCCAATCGAACTTCAGTACGCTAGCCACTTGAACGACCCCCACTTGAAGACGGCTAAGAACGGCTATATCCCCGCGCCTCCGCCACCCGCTGGCGCCTGCATTGCTTCGATGTCGGAAATCACCCCTCACATCCATTCCATCTATGGCGTTTCCTTTGATCCCAACGCCTGTTACGGCCCCGCACCTTTCGCTCCTAAACGGTTCTCACGCTGGCCCTACCGCACCCCTGGAACTATCTACGTCGTCCACTACCTGCCGCCCGCGGCTCCCTCGCTATGATTGTTTACTTGCGCTTCCAACGGACTCCTTCTTTGGAGTCTTCGAGGAGGATTCCTTTTTCGAGGAGCTCGTTGCGGATGGCGTCGGCGCGGGCGAAGTTGCGTTGCTGCTTGGCTTGCGTGCGCTCGGCGATGAGCGCGTCGATGGCGGCATCCGTGAGGGAAGAAGCTCCGAAGGTTTCGAGGACCTCCGGAGAGACATCGGTCATGCGGCCTTCGGCTTCGGCCCAGGTGAGGGCGGCGCGGGTGAGTTCGGCGTCGCGGTCTTCGAGGACGGCGAAGATGGAGTCGAATTTGTCGAGCAGCGCGAGCGTCTCTTCGGCATCGAAGCGGGTGAGGCGGGACTGATCGGCGGCGGTGTTGACGGCGCGCAGGACGTCGAAGATCGCGGCGCGGGCCTCGGCGGTGTTGAGGTCATTGTTGAGCGCGGCGGTGAAGTCGAGATCGCCTTTACGGATCAGGTGGATAAGGGTGTCGTCGGCGGCCGGCGTGTCTGGCCAGGTGCCCTTGCGGATGCGGTTGTTGAAGGTGCGCAGGCGATCGACGGCGTTGGTGGATTCGATGAGGCCGTCGAAGGTGAAGTTTAGCTGGTGGCGATAGGGCACGCTGAGCAGAAGGAAACGTATTGCTGAAGCGCGATAGCCCTTGAGCAGCAGGTCGCGGAGAGTGAAGAAGTTGCCCTCGGATTTGGACATCTTCTTGCCTTCTACGAGCAGGAAGCGAACGTGGAACCAGTGGCGCGCGAAGGGTTGATGCGTGGCGGCTTCGGATTGAGCGATCTCATTTTCGTGGTGCGGGAACATGAGGTCTTCGCCGCCGGCGTGGAGGTCGAAGGAGTTGCCGAGATATTTCATGGCCATCGCCGAACACTCGATGTGCCAGCCAGGTCTGCCAGGGCCTAGGGGAGTTTCCCACGAAGCTTCGCCGGGCTTGGTGGCCTTCCAGAGGGCGAAGTCGCGGGCGGCGTCCTTGTCGTACTCGTCGAGGTCGACGCGGGCGCCGTCTTCGATGCCGAGGAGATCTTTCTTAGAGAGCTTGCCGTAGCCGGGGAAGCGCGCAATGCGGAAGTACCAGCTGCCGTCGTCGGCCTTGTACGCGATGTCCTGGGCGGCAAGGCGCTCGATGAGCGAGACCATGCCGGGGATGTTCTCGGTGGCGCGGGCGATGTCTTCGGGGCGCTCGATGTTGAGGGCGTCCATGTCTTCGAAGAAGGCGCGCTCGAAGCGGGCGCTGTATTCCCCGATGGGCTTGCCAGCGGCGGTGGCATTGCGGATGATCTTGTCGTCGACGTCGGTGATGTTCATGACATGATGCAGGGCGAGGCCATTGAGGCGGGCGGCGCGGCGCAGTACGTCGACGTGCAGGAAGGTGCGGAAGTTACCGATGTGGCCGTAGTCGTAGACAGTGGGGCCGCAGCAATAGAAGCGCAGGGCGTGACCGTCCGAGGCGAAGAGCGGTTCGTTTTTTCCGGAGAGAGTGTTAAGAGTTCGAGGGGCAAGGTTACGGATTCTTTCGTGGAGAGTCGTCACTCTTGATTGTAGATGGAGCCGTGGGGATCGTCCGCGAAAGGACCTGCTCATGCAGCTCGTCGATGTCCGAGACACCGCGGATGACGGCGGAGTTTTCCGACTCGTAGAAGCGCAGATCGCCGATTATGCTGCCGATCCGGGTGATCTGCTGGCTTAGGAGCTCTGAATATTGGTCCTTCTGGGCCGGGGTTAGCTGCGCGAGGTCGAGGTGGCTGGTCGCGTCGGCTGCCTGGGTGTTGGAGAGGAAGCTCTCGAGCTCGTCGCTGGAGTGGAACCAGTCGAAGACGGCTTGCTGCAGAAAGTCGCGCTGGGCGTACAGCTCTTCGTAGATGGAAGCTTGTTCGCGCGGCAGGAGGGACAGCTGGGAGCTGTCGCGGGCGGACGTCCAGGCGCCGGCGCTGGGCAGAAAAGGATCTCCGGCGGCACGTTCGGGGAGCGGGGGCAGCGAGGCAGCGTCGGCCCCTCGGTGCAGCGCGTCGATATTGCTGCGCAGGGCGACGAAATAGTTGTTCTCGCGCTGAAGCACATCGAGATCGTGGTCCAGGATCTGCTCGTTGCGTTCGGCTTCGGCGTGGAGATCGTGCTGAAGGACGTGGCGCTGGTGAAGGCGGTGCATGGCCGCCACGGTGTGCTCAAGGCTGATAGCGATCAGCAGGCCGGCGGTGATGGTGCCGAGGTGGACCCAGAAGTCCCTCCAGTTGAGCAAAGGGTGCTGGGGGGGATGAACATCCATGGAGATCGTCCTTCAGGGGCAGGTTTGAATCCCCTTGAGAGTACCAAAATGCTAAGAGCACGCCCAAGGTGCGAACCTCTTAGCCGAGTCGGAGTTGCGGGGTTGGCTCGAGGGTGTCGGGAGCGAAGTGGCGGGCGAGGAACTTGGGCCAGGCGGCGGCTGCGATCATGGCCGCATTGTCGGTGGAGAGCGCAATGCTGGGAAAGGCGATGGGGAGATGTGCCGCGGTGGCCATGTTCTCGAACACTTGGCGCAGGTGGCTATTGGCAGCGACGCCTCCGCTGACGAGGACGCCGCGGGCGCCAAAGTGCTCGGCGGCGTGGAAGGTGGCGCGAGCGAGATTCTTGACCACGGCGTTCTGGAAGCTGGCAATGAGGTTGAGGCTTTGGGCGTCTAGGCGTGGCAGCGCGTGGGCGAGGTTGGTCTGGTCGGGCTTGGCTTTGTGCAGGCCGAGGTCGCGGAAAGCCTGTTCGCGGGCGGCGATGGCGGGATGCATCCCGTGCAACTCGACGTAGCGACGAGCGGCTGTCTTGATGCCGGAGAAGGACATGTCGAAGCGGGTGGCGTCATCATCAGGCGAGAGAGCGGCTTCGCGGGCGAGCTTGGGCGCGGTGTTGCCGGTGACTTTTTGTTTAATCTGCGCGAAGGGGAAGAGCGTGGTGTCTGCCGTGCCGTGCGCGGCGAGTGCATCCATCCAGGGGCCGCCGGGGTAGGGCAGGCCGAGGAGCTTCGCTACCTTGTCATAGGCCTCGCCGGCCGCGTCATCGAGCGTCTTGCCGACGTTGCGGTAGTGCCATGTTTGCTCAGGGGTTCGGGTGGCGAGATAGAGGTGCGTGTGGCCGCCGCTGACGACCAGCGCCAGGAGTGGAGATGCCTCATCGAAGGCATTGTTCATCAGAACCGCGTGGATGTGGCCTTCGAGATGGTTGACGGCGATGAGCGGGAGGTCGGCTCCGAAGGCCAACGCCTTGGCGAAGGCGATGCCGACCAGCAGAGCGCCGGCAAGGCCTGGGCCTTCCGTGACGGCCACGGCAGCGAGATCCGAATATTGAACACCCGCCTTTTGCATGGCTTCGCGGACGGTAGGGACGATGGCGCGGAGGTGCTCGCGGCTGGCGAGTTCCGGGACGACGCCACCGTAGTTGCTATGGATCAGCTGCGAGGCGACGACGTTCGACAGGACTTCGCGACCGTCGAGGACTACCGCTGCGGAGGTCTCGTCGCAAGAGCTTTCGATACCGAGGATAAGTGTTCCGGGCACGAGGTCTATCGTACTAGGGAGAGGATAGAAACACCGGGCTATGTCGAGACTGGAGAGCGAGCACTACGTTGCGGCGTTTCGGATTGTGCGGCGGCTCCGTGCGTTGGGGCATATGGCGTACTTTGCCGGCGGCTGCGTCCGCGACCTGCTGCTGGGCGTGGTGCCGAAGGACTTCGATGTGGCAACGTCGGCAACGCCGGAGAGCGTGCTGGCCGCGTTTCCTCGGACCGAGTCGGTGGGCGCGCACTTTGGTGTGGTGCTGGTGATTGATCACCTGGCGCAGATGCGAGTGACGACCGAGGTGGCGACGTTTCGGCACGACGGCGCGTATACGGACGGGCGCCGTCCGGATGCCGTGCAATTCTCGATGGATCCGCGCGAGGATGTGCTGCGGCGGGACTTCACCATCAACGGGCTGCTGCTCGATGCCATCGCCTATGAGGCTGGCGACCGGCTGGAAGACTGCGTCCTGGATTATGTGGGCGGACGCGGCGACCTACACGCACGCCTGGTTAGGGCGATCGGCGAACCGAAGCTGCGGTTTGCGGAGGACAAGCTGCGCATGCTGCGGGCCGTGAGGTTTGCGGCACGGTATGCGTCGCGTGGGTTCGCGATTGAGCGGCGGACGACGGATGCGATCTCGCAGGAGGCGCCGTCTATCCACGTGGTGTCTGCTGAACGAGTGCGCGATGAGCTGACGAGAATTCTGACTGAGGGCGGGGCGCGGCGCGGGTTCGAGCTGCTGGACGAGACGCGTTTGCTGGTTGAGGTGCTGCCCGAGGTGAAGCGGATGCAGGGGGTCGAGCAGCCGCCGGAGTATCACCCGGAGGGCGACGTGTGGGTGCATACGCTGATGCTGTTAGACGATGCTTCCGGCGGGCGCCAGCCCGACCCTCGCGTGGGGGATGTTGCTGCATGATGTCGGCAAACCGGCTACGTTTACGCCTCCGGATCCGTCGCGGCCTGGGGATCGGATCCGGTTCAACGGGCATGTGGATGTGGGCGTTGCGGTAGCGCGAACGATCTTGACGCGGCTGCGGTTCAGCAACGAGGAGTGCGAGCAGATCCTGGCGCTGATCAAGCACCACATGCAGTTTGGCGATGTGATGCAGATGAAGCAGTCGACGCTCAAACGGTTTTTACGGCTGCCGAAGTTTGACGAACACCTGGCGCTGCACCGCGCGGATTGCCTGAGCTCTCATGGAAAGCTCGACATGTACGACTACGCGAAGAAGCATCTGGAGGAGATGGGAGAGGAGCAGATTCGGCCTGCACTGTTGCTCACGGGCAGCGATTTAATTGCGGCAGGGTACAAGCCGGGGCCGGCGTTCAAGGCGATGCTGGAGGCGGCGGAGGATGCGCAGCTGGAGGGGTCGGTGAAGACGAAGAATCAGGCGCTGCGGCTCGTAAAAGAGATGTTTCCGGGATAGTAGGTTCGGGTCCGCAGAAATTTATTTGCGTGGGGTGCGGCACGGGGTAAACTTCCGTCAATCCGATGAACTTCAAATTCAAGGAGCTTTGATATGGCCGACGTTGTGGTGGCTGGAGCAGGTGAGGGCGGTGGGCTTTCGCAGGTGGAGCGCGTTGTGGACACGTTCGTGGCGCCGAGCAAAACGTTCACCGATATACGGCGCAACACGAGTTGGTGGCTGCCATTTGTGTTGTACATGGTCGTCGCGGGTTTCTTTGCGTTTGCGATCGATACGAAGATCGGCTACGACGCGGTCGCAGAGCAGGCTGTGCAGCAGAGCCAGATGGCGCAGGACCGGATGGCCAACCTCGCGCCGGATGTTCGGGCGAAGGCCATCCATCAACAGGCAGTTGGAACGAGGTATGCCTCCTATGCGGGCGGCGTATTCTTTCTGATCTTTGCACTGATTGGCGCGCTGCTGAACTGGGCGACGATCAACTTCGGTTTTGGCGCGAAGACGACGTTTGGGCAGAATTTCGCGCTACAGATGTTTGCCTCGCTGCCGATGATGCTGAAAAGTCTATTGAGTGCTGGGCTGGTATTTGCGGGCGTCGGTACGGATAACTTCAACTTGCAGAATCCTGTTGGGACGAACCTTGGGTATTACCTGGGCGATTCCGCACATTGGATGAGGGCGGCCGGCACGTTCTTTGATCTCTTCGGGTTCTGGAGTATGGCGCTATCCATCATCGGGCTCGCCATCATCTCCGGGAAAAGCAAGGGACAAGCAGCGATCGTGGTGGTGGGTTGGTGGCTGGTGTTCCTGCTGGTCGTGACTGGATTTACGGCAGCAATGGGCTGAGTACTCACTAGGAAGATGATGCAAAGAGGCCCGGCTGCGTGCCGGGCCTCTTTGTTTGTGCGTGACTACCGTGCGATGAACTCGAGCAGCACCTTGTTGACCTCAGCGGCGTGCGTCCAGTTGAGACCGTGAGGGCCGCCCTCGACGACATGGAGTTCAGCGCCGGGGATCAAGGCCGCGGTGCGCTTGCCGGTGGCGTCGATTGGAAGGATCTGGTCGGCGTCCCCGTGGATGACCAGCGTGGGGATTTTGATCTGGGCGATGTCGGCGCGGAAGTCTTCAAGCCAGGCATCCACGCAGTTGAGGAAGGCGTAATAGCTGGAGGCGCTGCCGACGTTGAAGCTGGCGTGGATGGCCGCGTCCGAGATGTCGGTCCCGCCGATCGCTTTCTTGTTGTAGAAGTTTTTGAAGAACGTCTCGAGGAACGCGAACCGGTCGGCTTCGATGCCCTGCTTGATGCCTTCGAAGACTTTGGGGTCAACGCCTTCGGGATTGTCGGCGGAATGGCGGAGCGCAGGCACGATGGAGGACATGAAGACGGCCTTGGTGACGCGGCTGTTGTTGTACTTACCTAGATAGCGGGCGACTTCGCCGCCGCCCATGCTGAAGCCGACGAGGGTGACGCCCTGCAGGTCGAGGGCTTCGATAAGCTTGTAGGTATCGGTGGCGAGGGTGTCGTAGTCGTAGCCGGCTGTTGGCTGGGAGGAGCGGCCAAACCCGCGGCGGTCGTACGTGATGACGCGATGGCCGGAGGCGAGCAGAGCCGCGGTCTGGCGCTCCCAGGAGGCTCCGCTGAGTGGCCATCCGTGGATGAGCAGGACGGGTTTTCCTGTGCCGTGATCTTCGTAATACAGCGCAATGTCTGTGTTGTTTTCTTCGCCAACCTTGAGGTATGCCATCGTCCTTCTCCTATGCAGTGTGAAGTTCGATTGGTTGGATGCCGCGGGAAGCAAAAAGGCCCGGCTGGATGCCGGGCCCTGCTGCGATTCACGAAGGATTGATACCGCGGCTGAGTTACTCCGCGCCCCAGCGCTTGAAGACCAGCGAGCCGTTGGTGCCGCCAAAGCCGAAGCTGTTGGAGAGGGCGTAGTCGATCTTCGCCGACTGCGGCTTGTTGGGAACGTAGTTCAGGCGACAGGCCGGATCCACGTTATCCAGGTTCATGGTGGGCGGGGCGATCTGGTTCAGCATGGCCATGATGGTGATGCCGGCTTCCAGTCCGCCTGCGCCGCCGAGCAGGTGCCCGGTCATGGACTTGGTGGAGCTGACCAGCAGCTCGTGGCTCATGGCTTTCTCTCCAAAGACGTTTTCAATCGCCTTGGATTCGAGGGAGTCGCCGACGGGGGTGGAGGTGGCGTGGGCGTTGACGTAGTCGATCTTGTCGGGCGAGATGCCGGCGACGCGGAGGGCGGCTTCCATGGCGCGGCGGCAGCCATCGCCTTCGGGGGCCATGCCGGTCATGTGGTAGGCGTCGCCGCTCATGCCATAACCGATGATCTCGGCGAGGATGTTGGCGCCGCGCGCCTTGGCGAACTCCAGCTCCTCGAGAATCAGGATGCCGGCGCCTTCCCCGCACACGAAGCCGTCGCGATCCTTGTCGAAGGGGCGGCACGCGTGGGTGGGGTCGTCGTTGCGGGTGGAGAGAGCCTTCATGGCGGCGAAACCGCCGACGGAAAGCGGAGTAATCGCGGCTTCGGTGCCGCCGGCGATCATGGCGTCGGCGTCGCCGCGCTGGATGATGCGGAAGGCGTCGCCAATGCTGTGCGCAGAGCTGGTGCAGGCAGTCGCGGTCGCCTCGTTGGGTCCCTTGGCGCCGTACTTAATCGAAACATGTCCGGCGGCGAGGTTGATGATCGTGGCGGGAATGAAGAACGGAGAGATCTTGCGCGGGCCGCCGTTCATCAGCGCGGTGTGTTCGCGTTCGATGACGTCGAACCCGCCGATGCCGGAACCGATGTGGACGCCGATGTTTTCAGAGTTTTCAGGAGTGATCTTGAGGCCGGAGTGTTGCATGGCCTCCTGCGCGGCAGCCATGGCGAAGTGGATGAAACGGCCCATCTTGCGGGCCTCCTTCTTCTCCACGAAGACGTGCGCATCGAAGTCCTTGACTTCGGCGGCAATGCGGACCGAGTGACCGGTGAGATCGAATGCAGTGATCTCAGCCATGCCACTCTTACCGGAGAGCAGGCCCTCCCAGATTTGCGGAGCGGTATTTCCGACCCCGCACAGGAGGCCCATGCCCGTTACAACGACACGACGATGCGACATCTTACTCTCATTCCTTGTTGTCCTTGGACTGCAGAGAAAGCTATCCCCCTGCTGCAGAACTGCGGAACAAACTACTTAACTTTCTGGTGCTTCTCGATATACTCGGTCGCGTCCTTGACGGTCTTGATCTTCTCCGCGTCCTCATCGGGAATCTGGATATCGAAGGCCTCTTCGAACTGCATCACGAGCTCGACGACGTCGAGCGAGTCGGCACCGAGATCTTCCTGGAAGCTCGCGCCGGGAGTGACTTCGGCTTCATCCACCTGAAGTTGCTCGACAATAATCTGCTTAACCTTCTCATCAACTGCTGCCATCGTACGATCTCCTATGAAGTCCTGGGTTGGGCGCGGACATTGGCCTTCTAGAGCGAGCTGCCCGATTGACTGCCCCAGTGTGAAAGCATACCGACGTGGTTGGACGGTGTAAAGCCGAGGCAGGGTGAACGGGGTAACGCCTCGACGGGTAATCCCCGAACATGCTCGGCGGACCAAACTCCTGTATATTCTAGCGTGAATCTCAGGATCAGAGTTATTGCCTGGGAGGCATAAGGATCGGCGCGACGATGTCAGTGAGGGTGTGTTTCTGGTGCGGGTCTACGAAGTTCCGCCGGATAAATCGGCGTGGCTTCATTCAGCGATACATTCTGACCGCATTTGGGTGGTATCCGTGGGAGTGCGCTATTTGTCGCCGCAAGACATTGAGGCATAAAGCAAACTAGTCGATGGCGGCGCGGATCATTCGTCGTCGCTGGCCGCGAGCATCGGAAGCAGGCCGTCGAAGCCGGTATTGGAACCGACTGGCAGCGACGGCGGTGTGGCGTCGACGCTCACGTCGCGCAGGGTTCGATTGATCGCGCGAGTGCGAACGCCGAGCTTGTCGATGGTTCCCTGCACTTTGCCTACGTCGTCCGTCATCTTGTCCATCAGCGTCTCAAAGGTGCCAAACTCCTTGCGCGCGCTGGCGAGAACCTTCCAAACCTCGTCGCCCTTCTCCTGCATCTGGAGCATATGAAAGCCCATCTGGAAGCTGTTCAGGATGGCGGAGAGAGTGCTGGGCCCAGCGATGGTGACATGGCAGTTCTGCTGGATGTCGGTCTGCAGTCCGTCGCGGCGCATGACTTCGGCGTAGAGGCCTTCGGTGGGAAGAAACATGATGGCGAAGGACGTGGTGCGTGGCGGAGCAATGTACTTTTCGCAGATCTTCTTGCCTTCGTTGCGGATAGCGGTCTCGAAGGCTTTGCCGGCGCTGATGAGATCCGCGCCCGTCTGGTAGGCAGTTTCGAGGCGCTCCCAGGCTTCGCGCGGGAACTTCGAGTCGATGGGAAGCAGCGCTTCGCCGTTGGGAGTGGGGAGCTTGACGACGAACTCGACCACCTCGTTGGAGCCGGCCTTGGGTTTGGTGTTCTTCTCGAACTGGCTGGGTGCGAGCATCTGCTTGAGCAGCGTCTCGAGCATGACTTCGCCAATGGTGCCGCGGGATTTGACGTTGGTGAAGATGCGCGAGAGATCGTCGACACCGGCGGAAAGCTTGGTCATTTCGCCGAGGCCCGCGTGGACCTTGGTGAGCTGGTCGGTAACCTGGCCGAAGCTTTCGGTGAGCCGGGTCTGCAGCGTGGCGTGGAGTTTTTCGTCGACTGTGACGCGCATCTCCTCGAGCTTGGCGGCGTTGGTGAGGTTGAGCTTGTCGAGACGGTCTTCGACGGTCTTGCGCAGGGTTTCGAGGTGCTCGCTCTGGCCGGTGCGCAGTTCGCTGAGCCGAGAGTGGAGTGCCTCACGGCTTTCGTTGGCCTGAGCTGCAAAGCCAACGCGGGACGTTTCCAGCTTGGAGTGCAGGGTATTGCCGAGCGTGTCCATGCTGGTCAGGACTTCGGTGCGAAGCGAGGCGCTGGAGGATGCAGTATCGGTGCGGAGCTGGGAGAGTTCGGCGCGAAGATGCTGGTCGAGGCCCTGGGAGCGTGCGTCCAGGCGCGTGAATTGCGCGGGGAGATCGGCGGCGAGCAGTTGGGCGAGGCGAGGGTCTTCAACCGGGGGAGCGGCCGCAGGCGCCGCGGAACTGTGGCGGACCATCAACACAATCACGGCCACGAGCGTGAGGAGTTGGAGGACGATGAGCGCTGGTATCATTTCGACTTTCCTTCGCTTGGAGGATAGCATTCCCGCGTGGCCGGAGTGGTCTGTGTGGATGTGCGGAACGCGGAAGTTTCGAGCCGGCTCCCGACAAGCCACCGGCGTTTGGTGATTTAGCTGCTTGGTGATTCAATAGCTCTGGAGCACACTTGCTCGCAAAGGTCAGCCACTTGCGTCTATCTGCTATGTCTCGCGTTCTTGTTTTGACCACCCTCGCTCTCTCGCTCACCGCAGTTTCGGCAAAGGCGCAGGTCGCTGTTCCGTCCAGTCAGCAGCCGGACAAGTTCCGGGACACCTCGATGTTGGTGCCGCCGCCGGGCGCGAAGGTCGCGATCGTCGAGTGGGAGGACCTCGAGTGCCCCGCCTGCGCGCACGCCTTTCCGTTCGTGCATATGGCCGTTGACCACTACAAGATTCCGTATGTGCGGTATGACTTCCTGATCCCGGGCCATATCTGGAGCCGCGAGGGAGCCATCTATGCGCGGTATCTGCAGGACAAGGTCTCGCCGGAGCTGGCCACCCAGTATCGTCGCGAGGTCTTCGCGTCGCAGTTCAAGTTCGCCAGCAAGGACGATCTGAACCGCTTCACGCAGGAGTTTTTCACTAAGAAGGGCAAGCAGCTTCCGTTCGTGATCGACCCCACCGGCCAACTGGCGCGTGAGGTGGAGAAGGATGTCGCGCTGGGCAACAAGCTTGGCCTCACGGAGACGCCCACCCTGGTGGTAGTCACGCCCAAGGGATGGATCCAGGTGAAGGATGTGTCCGACCTGTACCAGGCGATTGACCAGGCAGAGGCGTCGGTAGGGGGCACCCCCGCGGCGGAGCATCACAAGACGACGAAGTAAAAAGGGTTCGTTTCGAAGGCCGTCCGCGCTTGCGGGCGGCCTTTCTTATGCGCTGGGCGCGTTTGAAGGCTGTGTAGCTTCGGCAACGGGCCAGACGCTAAGGGCAAGGTCGACGGCTCGATTGAGAGCGTCGCGCGCGTGGCCGCTGCTGGCCTGAACGGCGAGTCCGTTCATCATGCTGACAACAAAGAGGGTGAGAGCCGGGACGTCGGTGGAGGCGGGAAGGTCGCCTTCGCGTCGGGCGCGCTCGAAACGGTCGCGCATCTGGGCGATGCCGCGCTCGCGCACGGCCGTCATTTCCTGGCGGATGGGCTCGCCTTCGCTACTAGCGACGAGGGCGCCCTGGACCCAGAGGCAGCCGCCGGGATTCGCGTCGTCGGTGGCCATGGCGACGGTGCCCCGGAGCAGCATCTCGGCGACCTGGCGGGCGCGAGGCTGGCCAAGGGCTCGACGAACGTAGCGGCCGGGGCCGGCTCCGTAGCGTGCAACCGCCTCGCGGAAGAGGCCGGCCTTGTCCCCAAACGCAGCGTAAAGGCTGGGGCGGTTGATGCCCATGGCGGCGGTGAGCGCGGTGAGCGACGCGCCTTCGTAACCCTGCTTCCAGAACACCCGCATAGCGGCGTCCAGGGCCTGCTCGCGATCGAAGGAGCGCGGACGACCGGCCTGGGGCTTAGCGGCGGGGGGTGGTACAGGAATGTTTGGCGTGGGCGGTGCCGAAAGACTCATACGCAACGATGGTAGACCGCGAGGGCTTCTTTGGCAGCAGAATTCGCCTGGCAAGCAGCTTAAGAGGAACTGGCGAGGATCCGTGAAGCGCGACCTGGAAAGTTGGAAGCCTCGCGAAGTCTTTGAGGCTAAGCGTCTTTGGCGTCTTCGTACTCTTCGTGCCAGGCCCTCTGGATGGCCTCGAGGATGCCTTCGTTGGATTTCGTCGGGTCGCCCTTGAAGCCGGGAAGCTGGGTGACCCATTTGTGCAGGTCGGTGAAGCGGACCGAGTAGGGATCGGTGTCGGGAAACATCTCCTGCAGTTGAATGCCAATCTCCAGGGTGTCGGACCAGTCGAGTTCGTGCGGCATGGGGTGTCGCCTCCGAGGCTAGTTTACTGCGAGCGAGAGGAGTGGTGGAGGCGCGCGGCAGGGCTGGCACGATAGAATAACTGAGCCGCATGACAACGACGACAACAGCTCCGAAAACAGCACCCGCCAAGGCTCAGGGAACGCGCCGCATGACCACCCGCCGGCGGTTGATCGCCGCAACCCGCAAGCTGCGCGAGTTGGGGTCGATCGCCTCTGCCGTTGCCGGGACCTCGCACCCGTACATGGCGCACATTGTTCCGATGCGGCGCTGCAACCTGGCCTGCACCTACTGCAATGAGTACGACGACGTGTCGGATCCTGTGGATATCGAGGAGATGAAGCGCAGGATCGACCACCTGGGACGGCTGGGGACTTCGGTGATTACGATCTCCGGCGGCGAACCGCTGCTGCATCCGCAGTTGGAAGGTGTGATCCGGCAGATTCGGAAGACGGGCGCGATTGCCGGCATGATCACCAACGGCTACCTGCTGATGCCGGAGCGTATCAAGCGGCTGAACGAGGCCGGCCTCGATCACATGCAGATTTCCATCGACAACGTGATGCCGGATGAGGTTTCGAAGAAGTCGCTCAAGGTGCTGGACGCGAAGCTCGCGATGCTGGCCGAACATGCCGAATTTCATGTGAACATCAACTCCGTCGTTGGCGGCGGCATTGCCAACCCTGAGGATGCGCTGACGATTTCGAAGCGGGCGCTGGCTTTGGGTTTCAGCTCGACGATTGGAATTATTCATGACGGCAGCGGGCAGCTCAAGCCGTTGGGAGATCGCGAACGCAAGGTGTGGGACGAAGTGCGGCGGCTGACGCGGCGTAGTTATTCCAGGTTCAACGGATTTCAGGAGGCGATCGCGAATGGATTGCCGAATGACTGGCGCTGCCGCGCTGGGTCTCGCTATCTGTATGTCGACGAGAATGGGATCGTCTCCTATTGCTCACAACAGCGTGGATACCCTGGCATCCCGGTGGGCGAGTACACCACCGAAATTGTGAAGCGCGAGTTCCTGACGGAGAAGTCGTGTGCACCGAACTGCACGATCAGCTGCGTCCACCAGGTGAGCTATATCGACCACTGGCGCGCCCCGCAGAAGACAACCATTACGCCGGGCGGTGCGGCCGGTCTCGTGCAAATTCAATAATCCTTCCACACACTCTCGGCCAACGCTCCCCTACGATATTTTCAGGCTGACCGAAGCCGTGCTTTCGTGTGGCCAGTCATAGCGAAGCGGCATGCGGCTCTAACGCTGGTTGTCAAGATCGGAACGTTGAACCCGGAGAGACGGGCATTTTCATTCCGCTGTTTTTCGCAAAGATTTGAGAAGATCGGCGATCGAGCGCTCGCCCACTCCACTGCAATTGTCATGACGGTATGGGCTGTCACTTTGTTTGGGGTGGGTGTGGTGATTGACATTCGCATCTTCAGCGAACCCAGGCATTCATGATGCCTCGTATTTCATTGATTTCTGGAACCGGGGGTATGACCGGCAGCAGGGTGCGACGCGCAAGACGAGTGATCCCATGAGATGGTAATAGTATGTCGCCCGAAATGGGGCCGCCGAGAGCCCTAGACTATGTTGCACCAGATTAACTTCTTATGGCAGACCTTCTAGCTGAGCCTATTCAAAGACCACGTCAAATCCCCAGCCTCGATGGATTGCGCGCACTTTCTGTCGTTATGGTGATGGTGTTGCACACGCTGCAGCGCTACAAACTTACACACAATGTTCCCTTGGTGTTCATGGTCCTTGGCAACGGGTCGATGGGCGTCTTCATCTTCTTTGTCATCTCGGGCTATCTTATTACCACCCTACTGCTTCGTGAGCGCGACAAGACAAGCAAGATAAGCCTGAAAAGCTTTTACATTCGTCGGGCTTTTCGCATTCTTCCGCCGCTTTATTTTTACATTCTGTTTCTAACGGTTCTCTGGCTTACTGGGCATCTGCCCGGCATGAATCGCCGGGAGTTAATCACTGCGCTCACCTTCACGCGAAACTATGTTTCTGGCGTCGGGCTCTGGGCGATGGAGCACTTTTGGTCGCTCTGCATCGAAGAGCAGTTTTACTTGGTTTGGCCTGCTCTTCTGGTCTTGTGCATCGTCCACCGTAAAGTCGGCGATGGCCGTCGCTTAGCTACGCGGATTGCACTTGGCGTAATCGTCGCGGAGCCGTTGATCCGGGTTTTCTCATTTCGCTTCCTGCCCACGTTTCACAACCCTGGAGCCTTTCACATGCAGGCCGATGGTCTGATGTTTGGTGCGCTGGGCGCTCTGCAGCAGGGCCACGTTCGTTTCGAGCGCATCTATGCGCGAGCCACGCGCCTGCCCTGGCTAGTGCCGGTTCTCCTGTTTTTTGTCTCTGGTGCCCTGGGCATGAAGTTTCAAAATTACTGGAACATGCCTCTTGGCATGACCATTGATGGCTTTTTGATCCTAATGTGGTTGTTGTGGCTGGTGCGCAATCCGGTCAGCATCTCGGGACGCATCTTCAACCAGCCAGCGGTCGCCTGGGTAGGCCGCCTCTCCTACTCGCTCTATATCTGGCAGACGTTTTTTCTCCACTACAGAAACATAGACGTTTTCAAGCGTGATGGCTGGTGGAACACCTTCCCTGGAAGTTGGATGTGCATTCTAGCCGCCGCAATATTCTCGTACTATTGCGTTGAGCTTCCCGCGCTCCGCATACGCGACGGCTTTCTCCGCCGGATGAGATGGCACGAAGTCTGATGCAGCAGCCATGGCATGATGCTGGGAGCCGACAATCGGTAGGATCAATTTGAAGCGCGGCCTGCGTGCGGCGGGGTCGAAAAAAGGACGCCCCGAACGCTCAATTGGAGCGGAGGATTGGGGCTATTAGACCGGCGAGCGTCCTGTAAACTCGAAATGATGCGGTTATCGTTGCCAACTCGAATCCCCCTGTCGAAGACGTTCATCTTCCTCTCGGTGTTCTTTTTTGTGCAACAGTTCGAGCACACCAGCCTGCTCTTCAGCGTGCTGTATTTCGGCTTCGTGATCCTGAGCGTCGTTGCCTTCAACCTTGCGGAAGGATTCACCAGGATCACAGGTGCATATATCTTCTGGTATTCCACGCTTATCGTGATCGTGGGCGTCACTTGGAAGGCCGTCGTGGGTGAACCGGCGGACTCCAACCTTCTCAATCCATTGCTCGACATGGCGCTCTACACTGCAAGCATGGTGATGCTGATGCTCGTCACTGTGCTGAATCGAAAGATGGACTTCCGGGGAATCGGCATCGGAGGCGGCTTCAGCAAGACTGAGCTCAACTACACCGCCGCGGGTCTGGGTTGCGTCATTGTGTGGCTTGGAATTATTTTCGCTGTGCCAATCTTTGGGAACGCCCCTGGAAGCATTACGAGCGCGCTCAACCAGGTGAATGTCTTCGGTCCGCTCGGCATCATTCTGGCGACCATCGGTGCGATCAAGGAGAGCGGGGGGCGGCGCTCGGTCAACCTGGTCGGTTTCGCCGTGTTAGCTTACTTTGGCTATTTGGGTCTAGTCACGTTCTCAAAACAAATCATGATAACGCCCATGGTTTGCTGGGCCGTCGGCGCCTTTTACGCTCGACTGAGAGTGCGGTTTATCCATGTGGTGGCCGTTGTGATGATGGCCGTATTAAGTTTTGGCTTCATCTCGCCGCTTTCCGCGTCGCGCGATCTGGGTGAAGGACTGGATGATGGCCAGCATGTAATGCTCGCCTGGTACCTCCTTACGCATCGGTCGGTCTTGCAAGAACATATCAAGCAAATTCAAGTGACCCAGGAAATGGGCGTAGCGGAGTATTACGACGAGCCGCAGGGGTCCCTGATCGAACGCCTCTCGATGATCCCTCCAGATGATCAACTCTTCACGTATTCAGTAAAGGGCAATTACGAGGGGATGGCGCCCGTTTATGAATATTTCGGCAACCTTCTGCCCCACTTCCTCAATCCAGACAAGCGGGGAGTTTTTAGCGGCAACTATTATGCGCACGAGATGGGGATGGGCCTTGCAGAAAATGATTACTCGACCGGAATATCGTTCAGTCCTGTAGCGGAGGCATTTCACTGCGAAGGATGGGGTGGCGTGTTGTGGTTGCTTCCGCTGATCTGGATCCTGTTCTTCAGTAGCGTGGACTTCGTGGTGGGAGAGCTGGCGAAATATCCCTGGGGGCTGATGGTGGTCGTGTGGATGGCGCACGCGGCTCCGGAACAGCTTGTTGGTGGCATGGTCTACTTCATAGGTTACGGAAACTTTGGGATGATGCTGGCGATCATCATAGTCACACGCATTGCGCCGATTCTGGGAACACTGTTCCTGGGCAGGGCGCCGACGCCTGTGGGCCGCAGGCTGGCTGGCGTGCGCCCCATCGTTGCCCGGGCGCAGGGGTGAAGTGGTTGCGTGCGCTGGGCGCAAGCGACTGGCGGTGCGCTACTATGAAAGCTGCTGCCAACACCATGAGCACGTTCAGCCTCATCCATGAATAAACTGATCTTCGGCAATCTCATTCATCGCCCCCTGCGCTCTGTCATCAGCGCATTCGCCGTCGCCATCGAGGTCATCATGATTCTCTCGGTGGTGGCCATCTTTTACGGCATTTTGAACGGCAGCCGCGCCCAGACGACAGGGATTGGCATGGATATGATCGTGCATCCCGGTGCCGCGACGGCCATGATGATGACCAGCTCGGCTTCCGCTGATGTTCGCATTGCCAAAGTACTTGGCGATCTGCCTCATGTGCAAGTGGTCGCGCCGGTCAATATCAAATTCACTGCGGGCAGCTCCGTTGAAAATATCTACGGCATTGATTTTCAGAGCTACAACGCCCTGCGCCCGTTCGTGTTCGTCAGTGGCGGACCGTTCAAAGAGGCGAACGACCTGATCATCGACGATCTGCAGGCCAAGTCCGGCAAGGGGACAAAGGTAGGCGACTCGGTCAAGGTGCTCAATCACCCGTTCACCGTCTGCGGAATTGTCGAGCATGGCAAAGGTGCGCGCAAGTACATCCCTCTGACGACGATGGACGCACTGGATAACAATCCTGGCAAGGCGTCCGCGTTTTATCTCAGGACGCAGGATGCCCCAAAGTATCAGGAGGATGTTCGCAGAGAAATTCTCGCTACGGATGGCCTCCAGGACTGGACGGTGCAAACGAGCCAGGAGCTACTCTCGATGCTTACGCCGGAACACCTTCCGGGATTCAACATTGCGCTGAATGTGGTGATCAGTATTGCGACGATCATTGGCTTCCTGGTGATCTTTCAGTCGATGTACACGGCTGTTCTTGAGCGCACGCGAGAGATTGGAATATTGAAGTCGATGGGTGCGGGACGGCTGGTGATTGTGTCGGTAGTGCTGCGTGAGACCATGCTGCTGGCGATTGTGGGAACGACACTGGGCGTGATTGCGACGTATGTGCTGAAGGATGTTCTACGGGTACGGTTTCCGACGCTGAGCTTTCAAGTCACGGGCATGTGGGTCGCCAATGCAGTGGCCATTGCACTGGGCGGCGCGCTGCTGGGAGCACTGTATCCGGCATTGAAAGCTGCGCGGAAAGATCCGATTGACGCATTGTCCTACGAATAGGGAACCGTACGTTGTGTTCACTCGCCAACGCTGATCGGTCCTACGCGACTTGATCCGTGGAGTAGGTAAGACAGAAAGAGTGGAATGCCGAAGCGCTATCGAAGCCTGACAATCCTTCTGGCCGTGTGGCTCGTGGTGTGGCTGAGATTATCCTGGCCCGCCGTACAGGACGATGCCTTCATTCACCTTCGGTATGCGGTAAATCTTCTGCGCGACCACATGATCTCCTACGATGGAGTTCATCCGGATTATGGAACATCGAGCTTGCTGTATGTATGGCTGCTGGCTGGCTTGCGCGAGTTCTTTCAGTCGCCAGTGTTGCCGCACGCAGTCTCCTCGATCTTTCATGTCGCACTGTTCGCGGGGTTGGCCTGGGGATTTCCGCAGGCGCTCCGTTCGGCCCCCAGGCTTGCGTGGGGATTCGCGCTTCTGCTGCTGGCCATTCTGGTCATGCCGATGGCGGTGCGCTGGCTGGACGACGGAATGGAAACCTCGCTCACGCTTTGCCTTGTATCCCTGCTCGTCTTCTCCGTTTCGCATCTTGGACACAGCCAAAACATTTCGAAGCGCTCGTTTGCGTTGCTGTTTGCCCTGGGACTGATAGCCACGCTTGCGCGAGTTGAGTTTTTGCTGCTGATGACGGTGGCGAGCCTCACGTTGTTCTTTGCGCGGTATGAGTCAGCGCCGCCAGACGGCCTGCGGGGGCGCCTTCGTCTGGCGGCGTCCTGCGCCGCACCGTTGTTTGGAAGCGTCGTCGCGGCTGGCTTGATCTATCTGAGCATGCACGCTTTGGTCCCAGACACGGCGATCGCCAAGGCGGACGCCCAGGCTCCATGGGCGGAGACTCTGCACGCAACGATCTCCGTCTTTCTAAGCGCCATGTCGATGGGCGCGATCCTTCTGTTGTTCTGGCTCCTGACCGCAGCTGCAGTGGTTGCGTACAAGCGACGCGTCTCTCTGTCGATGCTGGCAGCGAACAGCCCCTTCCCGGTTGTGTTGGCGCTTGCGATCCAGCGGGGACAACAGGTGCAGGGTGTTCGGTACTTCGTGTGGACGCTGATGTTTCCCATTCTCTGGAACATCCTGGAACTGCGTTGGAGTAAAGCGGAGCCACGCCGGCTGGTCGCGAACACTCTAAAGTTCGCTGCATTTTGCGTGGTATGCCTGCTACTGATCGCCGCGCCGATCGAGTCCATCTTGCTCCATCGGGAGTTTCGCGCGCGCGAGCACAGCCTCGCGGAGTTTCGTATGCAGCATCTCGAGCGCTTGAGTTCCCTGAAGCTAGTCGCCTTTGATGTGGGCTATATCGGGTACTTTACGCAATCGTCCCTGTGCGATATGGCGGGTCTGGTCAATGGTCGAACGACCGCAGCGCTGCCGTTTCAAGATCGAGTGAAGGCCTGCGCCGCCGAGCATCCACAATATGCGTTCGTGAGCGGCTTCAGTCTCTGGGAGTTGAGCAAAGCCCTCGATCTCAAAGATTGGTCCATCTGTTCGGAATATGATCTCGCCAACCTGCGAGCCTCTGACCTGCACTATTTGATTGCATCGCCTGAGGCAGCTGCCGAGGTTTGCCAGGCAGCCGGAGGGAAGCCGCGCCCACTGGAAACGCTCATGCATCCGGCGTCTCCTTAGTCTTCCCCTCGCTGCATTGCGATGTCGTCAAGTTGCTCCGCGACCTGGTTTGATCGTCTTGTCGGGTTCCGGCGGCGCGGTATTTCTATAATTCGGGATCCTATCGTACAGTTCATGAAGGAATCGAGCCCGTTGCACTCATGCCGATTTTGAATGCCACGACGCTTAGGATCTTGTTTGATTCGCTGCAACCGATGGACTACCTCTGCCCGGAATGTATGACACCTCCAATTCGTCGGCTGCTGCGGTGATCACGCCCAAACAGGCGGACGCAGCGGCGTCGGTACGTCGGCGGATGACTTCGGTCACAGTGTCACGGTTGTTCACGCTGCTACTGCTCGGGGCATCGGCTGTATTCTTCGCACTGCACTTTGTTCACCTGACTGCGGATTTCCCGAATCACTCGCCTTGGATGGATTGGTCGAAGTATACCGACGAAGGCTGGTATGGCGACGCCGCGATTCGTCACTACGTGAGCGGTCACTGGTATTGGAAGGGTGACTTCAATCCAGCCGTTGCCCTGCCGGTATGGCCGGCGATCGAGCTGTTGCTCTTCAAGTTCACCGGAGTTTCCGTCACAGCCGCGCGCGCCCTCACGTTGTGTGTCTTCGGCTTCACGCTGGTTACGCTTTACCTGCTGATCCAGCGTCATACGCGTCCTCGCAGCAGCGAGTCCGGGCAGTCGCTGGCCGCGCCGATCGCCCTTTTCTTTTTGTGTACAAGCCCGTTCCTCTTTGTCTTCATGCGAATGGCAATTCTCGAGCCATTGTTGGTCGCGCTCACCGCACTGGGATTGGTGGTTGCCTCGCAGATGCACCCGATTCACCTGCAGGGACGACGTCTTCGCGGTCTCGGATCGGCGCTTCTACTCGCGTTTTTACTGCCCGGACTGGTTCTCACCAAGACGACGGGCGTCTGTCTATTTCCCGCAATCTTCTACATGGTGTGGGCGCGCGCAGGATACCGGTTGCGGCCGGCGCTGCGGCTCGCCCTGCCGCCCGCAATCGGAGGCGCCGCTCTTTGGTGCGCGTACTACGTCTTCTTCGTTCGACCGCATTATCTTGAGGACTATCAATACCTCTTCTCGGCGAATGCTTATACGGGCATTGGCCTCGAGCCGATAGCGAAGGTCATTCTCAATACCATCACCGACGGTGCGTGGATGGGAACGCTGATCTATGTGACCTTCTTCGTCGTGATCGCATTGGCGCTTTTCTGGCGTCCGCGCATGCTGGCGAACCCGCTCTTTCCGTCGCTGCTGCTCTGGATTGGCGGGTACTTTGCGTTCCTCGCGTATCACAACAACCTGCAGCCACGGTATTACCTGGTGGTTGCGGTGCCGATCACGGTGGTTGTGGCCATGGGCATCGACAGCTTCCGCCAGGCGCAGAGCAAAGCTGCCTCCCTCGCGGCTTCGATCGCCTGTGCAGCGTTGGTGTTGGCGATTGCGGTTCCGGATGCGATGCAGCAGATTGGATACCTGCGTCACCCCACGTATGAATTCGAGGCGGCTGCCCAGGGAATCAAGAGCATTGTGCTCGCGGATAAGACGCACTCGCACCTGATCCTATCCATCTCGGGATCGGACCTGACGCTGATGACCGGGCTGCCTTCGATCGATGACGACTTCGGCACCTACGATATGGATGTACGCGTGAAGCAGTACAAGCCAGGATGGTACGCGGCCTGGAACGATGTGGAGGACGACAAGGCCGACGCGATTACGCCGATGTACCAGATGAAACGCGTCGCAGCTTTCCCTGCCTACGACGATCCCGATCGCAACCTTCTGATTCTGTATCGGCTGGATCCCGGAACAGAGACTCCGCCCCCACGACACCGGGTACGGCGCCACATTCCCAAGCCGCTGGTGACGAAGATGGGGCAGCAGCCCAGCGATAACCAGTTGCAGCATTGACGGAATGTTGCTTATCGGCAACGCGCGCCGGGTTTCTCCGCGTCACCTCGGGAAGAGCGACCCCGTGACAGATATCGAGGTGGGGAGCAAGATGGTTGACTCCCCGCGCACAAGCGATTTCCCGTGCGGACATGTCCGCTTAATGCGATAAGATCACGGGAGCTTATTCCCACATAAGTTATCGTAGGGAACTTTGTTGGTCTTGTTGGACTCCCAGGTCATAATCTCTAGCGGGTAATGGTTTAAGTGATTGGTTGCGGGTGGTCCCGGACACTGAGCTCCTGGTTGGCTGGCTGCGCTCTGGCAATTTGCTGGGCCGCGGGGCCGCGACCCTGTTTTGCGATGAAATCAGCGAGTCGCGCGACCATTGCGACGCTGCCCCCCAGTGAGTATGAGACGTCGGCGGCAACGGGCATCCTGAGCGGTATGGTCGCGGACCCGTCAGGCGCCAGGATCAATCAGGCTGCCGTACACGTGGAGAGCAGTAGTCTGCGCCGCGACGCGACGACGGATAGGACGGGTAGCTTCAACATGCCGCTCCCGCCTGGATCCTACGCGGTCACGGTCACAGCCCGAGGTTTCAGGACCTACACGACCAATATCACGCTGACGGAACGGGCTCCCCGGGCAAACCTCAATATCAGGCTCCAGGTAGCGGCCGCGCCGGAGGAGATCACGGTTCCATCGGAGGA
The DNA here is from genome assembly GCA_963796535.1 of uncultured Acidobacteriaceae bacterium. GTDB lineage: Bacteria > Acidobacteriota > Terriglobia > Terriglobales > Acidobacteriaceae > Granulicella. The sequence goes on along the minus strand of CAWCMO010000016.1, from coordinate 33,371 downwards.
TACGGGCAGCACTGCCGCCGCGGAGAACAAGAGTGCGCTGGTGTTGAACCCGGACCAACTCGAAGAATTCTCTGATGACGACAGCATATTCCAGCAGGAGATCCTGGCGATGGCGGGCGGGGAAGGTTCCAAGCCGCCGGAGATCCTGATCAACGGCTTTTCCAATGGCCACTTTCCACCGAAGAACACCATCAGTCAGATTCGTATCAATCAAAACCCATACTCGGCCCAGTATGACAGGCTGGGCTTCGGCCGCGTGGAGATATCCACGAAGCCGGGAACAAGCCAGCTGCACGGCGAGTTCGACATCTCGGGCACAGACAACGTCTTCAATGCGCAGAACCCGTACGCGACGGTCGAACCGCCCTATTACACGCTGAACCTCAACGGCAATGTAAGCGGCTCGTTCAACCCGAAGACGTCCTTCTTCGTGAGCGGGCTACTCAATGATTTGCAGAACAACGCGATTGTCGTTGCGATTGATCCAACGCTGTTGACGCCGCTGAATGAAGCAGTCCCGGCACCGCAGGTTACGCAAAACTACAGCGGGCGCCTGGATCGCCAGATCACGCCGACCAATACGTTTATGGGAAGGTATGAGTACAACGAGGTTACGTTCAATAACAGTGGGGTAGGTCTGCTGGTGCTGCCGAGTGAAGGCCTGAATACCACGACCACGACCAACACGCTGCAGATGTCGGATTCGCAGGTGATCGGTGCGAAAATTATCTCGGACACGCACTTCCAATACATCCGTACGCGGCTGGATCAGAGCCCGGTGAGCACGGCGGCGACGATCGTGGTGCAGGGCGCGTTCAATAGCGGGGGCAGTCCTGCGCAGTCGCAGAGTGACCATCAGGACGACTACGAGTTGCAGGAGCTTCTGACGGTCGAGCATGGGCCGCATTTTCTGCGCATCGGTGGCCGCTACCGTGGTTTGCGCGATGCGAATCAGACCCTGGCCGGCTATAACGGGCAGTTTAACTTTCCTAACCTCGAGACCTACGAGCTGGCGCTGCAGGGACTGACACCGGCGGAGATCTTCGCAACCACCGGCCAGACGACGCAATACAGCCTCACGGCGGGCCAGCCCAACGCGGTGGTCTTCACCAGTGATGTCGGTGTATTTGCCGAGGACGAGTGGAAGGTAACCAGCAACTTTACGCTGGATTATGGATTTCGCTACGAGGCACAGTCAGGAATCCCGGACCATGTAAACCCCGCGCCGCGCGTGGGGTTTGCCTGGGCGGTGGGCAAGACTCCCAAGCGCAGGGCATACTTCGTGATGCGCGGCGGTGGGGGCATCTTTTACGACCGCTTTGCTTCCTCCAATATTCTCACCGCCGTGCACCGGCAGAGCGGCACGCAGCAGGCAGCGTACTTCGTCACGAATCCTGACTTCTATCAGCAGTACCTCAATACGCCGCCACCCGTTTCGGCGCTCGGTCCCGTTCCGCCCACGCTCTACAACATCGACCCAAACCTGCGGACACAGTACGACATCATCGGCGGTGTCACGGTAGAGCGTCGCATCGGCAAGATGGGTACCGCGAGCGTGAACTATATCTTCTGGCGCACCAACCATCAATACCTGTCCCGCAACATTAATGCGCCGCTGCCGGGCACGTATGACCCTGCCGATCCAAGCAGCGGTGTGCGTCCCATGGGTGGAACTCAAAATATCTACCAGTTCAGTTCCGGCGGCATGGCCCTGGACAACTTCCTCAATGCCAGCACCAACCTGAAGGTGAGCAAGCGTCTGTCGTTGTTTGCGACGGGGTACTTTGCGTTGACGGAGAAGAATGACGCGCCCTGCGACACTTGTTTCCCGAGCAATCAGTATGATCCGCACGTTGATTATGCGCGCGAGGCCACACCCCGCGTCCAGATTTTTTCCGGAACCACGCTGAAACTGCCGTATGGCTTTAACGGCAGCCTGTGGGGATCGATACAGACCGGAGCGCCCTTCAACATCACCACGGGCACGGATTTGAACGGCGACACCATCTACAACGATCGTCCGGCGTTCGCCACCAACCCAACCTCGAACTCCCAAATCTACAAGACGCGTTTCGGAACCTTCGACGCGAATCCGCAGCCGGGAGAGCCGATCATCCCCTTCAACTACGGCGACTCGCCTTCCTTTTTCTACCTGGTCGTGCATCTTGAGCGAGCCTTTCAGATTGGTCCTCGGCCCGCACCACCAACGCCGGCACCGGGTGCTCCGGCGGCCAAAGGTCCGACCCCCCAACCGGATCGCCCTTACACCCTCAAGTTGGGCGTGGAGGCAAACAACGTCTTCAACCACGTCAATCCTGGCCAGCCCGTCGGCGTGCTCACCTCACCCTTGTTCGGCCAGTCGATCTCTCTCAACTCCCCTTTTTCGCTGGGGGGCATCAGCACGTCGTCTAACCGAACAGTGACGCTGCACTGTGACTTCAGCTTCTAGCGCGGCCGGCGCATCTCCTTTCCTCGAAATTATTTGTCGACACGCGATGACCTTTTCATTGCCTGCATCGTCTTATCTCGAACACGTACCTGTGAACGTCATTTCTCCCTGGGCGGACCCTCCATGTCGAGCATCAGAAGGGCCAGTTGTGCCTTTGCGCTGTGCTGTTTTGCTGCGCTATGGCTCGGCCAACCTGTCGCAGCGATAGGCCGCGCGCCAGGTCAGGCCGCTCAGATAACCCAGGGGGCGTCGCCGCACGCGGTACTCTCTCAACCGCTCACCGATGCCCAGCCTGCCGTGGTCAATGGTGTTCTCACCGGTACAGTCGTCGATCCGTCCGGCGCGAGCGTTGCCAACGCCCAGGTGCATGCTGAAAGTACAACGCTGCGGCGCGATACCGTCACCGATGACAACGGCCGATTCAGCCTTCCGTTGCCGGCCGGCATCTATAACGTGCTGATTGTTTCGCAGGGATTTGAGCCTTACACCACGACTGTGAAGCTGACGGGCGATGCCTCCTCGGCCAGCATCCATGCCAGGCTCGTGATCGCCACGCAGTCGGAAGAGCTTACCGTCGGTGGCGGCGCCGCCAGCACCGCAGCAGCCGACAATAAGAGCGCGCTCGTCCTGAAAGGCGATGACCTCAAGACGCTCTCCGACGACGACGACACTTTCCAAAAGCAGATCCAGGCGCTTGCCGGTAGTGGCGACGGCCAGAATGGGCCGACGATGTATGTCGATGGTTTCAGCGGCGGCAAGTTCCCGCCCAAGAACACCATTCGCGAGATTCGCATCAACCAGAATCCTTACTCGGCGGAATATTCGGAGCTTGGATATGGACGCATCGAGATCTTCACCAAGCCGGGCACCGATAAATTTCACGGCCAGATCTTCGCGTCAGGCAACGACAGCGCCTTCAATACCTCAAATCCCTACGTCGGCGTGCAGCCGCCCTATCACTCCTTCAACGTCTTCGGCGATGTGAGCGGGCCGATCAATAAGAAGACCTCCATCTTCCTCAATATCGAAAACAACAATCAGCAGACCAACGCGATCGTGGTCGCCACCACGCTCAACGCAGAGTTTCAACCCACCGCGTTCAACCAGGCCATCCCGAATCCCACCGTGACGGCCGATTACTCCGGTCGCGTCGACCGCCAGGTCACGCCGAACAACACACTCGTCGCGAAGTATGACTACAACAACGTGCAGGTCAGCAACGGCGGCGTAGGGCTCCTGGTACTGCCATCGCAGGGCTTCAACAGCACCACGACAACGCAGACCTTGCAGATCCAGGACACGCAGGTCATTGGCGCGACGATGATCTCGGACGCGCACTTCCAGTACCTGCGCACGCGCCTCACGCAGACTCCGGTGAGCGACGCCCCGGCACTCAATGTGCAGGGCGCCTTCAACGGCGGTGGCAGTCCCAGCCAGGTTACGAGCGATCACCAGGACCGCTTCGAGTTCCAGGAGATCTTCACCCGTCAACAGGGCACGAAACACTTCCTGCGTTTCGGCGGCCGCTATCGTCTGCTACGAGATGCCAACCTGGCGACTGCGAACTACAACGGCCAGTTCACCTTCCCCTCGATCACGGCGTACCAGATCACCGAGCAGGGGCTCGCCAACAACCAGACCGATGCTGAGATTCGCGCCACCTGCCTGACCACTCCGCAGGGCCAGGTCTGCGGTGGACCGACGCAGTTCAACATCACCGCTGGAGATCCCAGCGCCGTGGTGCTGACCGGCGATCTCGGCGTGTTTGCGGAGGACGAGTGGAAGCTCTCTAACAACTTCACGCTCGACCTGGGCCTGCGCATCGAGTCGCAGACCGGGATTCCGGATCACTTCGATCCAGCACCGCGCGCCGGCTTTGCCTGGGCGATTGGACAGAAAGCGAAGAAGCCGCCAATCTTCACGCTGCGGGGCGGCGGCGGCATCTTCTATGACCGTTTTGTGTCCACCAACATGCTCACCTCGATCCGCCAGAACGGCGTCACGCAGGTGTCCTACTACGTCCCCAACCCCGACTTTTACCCTGCCATCCCGCCCGCCGACAGCCTGACTGCCGAGCCTCCCACAACTTACCAGATCAGCCCGCACCTTCGCACCGAATACGAGATCGATGAAGGCGTGTCCCTGGAGCGAAACCTGTGGAACAAGGGAAGCATCAGCTTCAACTACCTGATGGCGCAGGGCGAGCATGAATATGTCTCCATCAACACGAACGCGCCTCTGCCCGGGACCTACAACCCCGGCAATGCGACCACACCGCCCTCCGGCACTTACCCCCTGGGCACCACGCAGGCGGTGTACCAGTTCCAGTCTCCCGGCACGATGCGACGGGAGCGCTTCTTCGTGCGCCTCAACGCGAACCCCACCAAGAAGCTCTTTCTCTTTGCGTTCTATACGGTGCGCAAGGCCTATGTGGATACCACGGGCGCCACCAACTTCCCGTCCAATAGCTACAACGTCCACGATGATGATGGCCCCGCACCCTATCCCAATCAGCGGCTTTATGTTGGCACCGACTACGAGCTGCCGTTTGGTCTGAGCGTCAATGCGTTTCTCTCTGCCACTGCGAAGACGCCGTTCAACATCAAGACGGGAACCGACCTCAACGGCGATACGATCTACAACGATCGGCCCGCGTTCGCGACCAACCCCACCAGCGAATCGATTATCTACAACACGAAGTATGGAATCTTCGACGCCAACCCCCAGCCAGGAGAAAAGACGATTCCATTCGACTATGCCAGAGGGCCCGCATTTGCCGAGCTCGATTTTGGGTTAGGAAGGACTTTCAAATTTGGCCCGAGGGATCCGGTGCCACCGCCTCCGCCGGAAGCGCCTGCACCCAAGGGGCCGGCGCCAAAGCCCGATCCGCGCTACAGCCTGAGCTTCGGGCTGGACGCACAGAACGTGTTCAATCACGTCAACGCCGGCCCGCCGGTCGGAGTTCTGTCGTCGCCCCAATTCGGCGAGTCGATCTCGCTGAACAATCCCTACGGCGGATCCAGCAACGCGAACCGCGTCATCATGCTGCGGACGTTCTTCAACTTCTAGCATTGCTAAGACGGCCTACTGGATCTGAAAGTTCACGTTGACGTAGAGATCGACGATTACCGGCTTTCCGTCGAACAAGGCGGGGCTAAATTTGTACTGTGCTACGGCGGCTGCGGCCCTCTCATCGAGGCCAGCTCCGACCGGTCGAACGATGGTGATGTGACTTGGCATTCCATCGCGTTCTACCCACAGATAAATCTCAGATGCGCCAGAATATTTGAGCTGCCTTGCCGTCTCGTTGAATGTAGGCACGATCTGCTTGAGCACTTCGGGGCGCATCACATTGGCCCCGACATGCATCAATGCGGATTTCGTCTGATAGTTCGTGGGGCTGGCGATCTGACCGGGTCGTAGGAAGTGCTTGCACGCGAAGGGCTGCCAGAGCTCCGGAAGTGAGGGTGCGATGTCATAGAGGTGGGATGCGAAGACTGCATCCAATTCCTTGCTAAAGTCAGGATCTCCCTGGCCGTCGATGATGATCGTGAGCTTCTCCGGCGAGCTGCCAAAGAATTTGGATCTGGTCATGGGCAGACGCTTGGCATCTCCATCTTTGGTGAACACGATCGCTACTCTTTGGCCTTCGATAGTGAGGCGACCGCCGCTAAGCTCCACTTTCTTCGTGTCGAAGGCAGATTCGGTAAAGGACCCTGTTTTGTAGTCGGCCAAGGGTTTACCGGTGCGGTCGAAATGCAAATCATCGTCCATCCAGAAGCCGCGAAGCAGTAAGGGCTGGCCGATGAGCTGGGATTTGATGGCTTCCACGGTCGTTTGGCCACTGGCGGAGAGACACGCGACGATGAAGACGCACGGAGCGGCGAGATTGCGGAGAAATGCTCGGGTTCGCACGCCCAATTATGCCCGAAAATGGGGCGCTGGCTGAGGTTAGATCCCTAGTTCCAGGGTAAACTTGTCCTTGACTCCCACCCCCAGCCTGCCTTATCCTGATAACTCGCGCAGTCTCGCGCCTGCACCTCCGTGTGCCCGAAGTTCGGGCGGCAGCCTGAAGTTTGGCAGCAAGAGGTGAGCGGGTGCCAGACATCGAGGTGAGTCCACTCGAGGCAGGGCAAGTTCCTTACGATCTGGAGCTAGTCGGCCATCGAAGCACCCACTCCCCAGTCGCTTGCAGCTAGATCCAGTTTCCTTCGATCCGGCACAAAGGCTCTGTGCGCTCAACCGCAACTCCGGCTTTGGCCTCCGTGGACATCGTGTCCGCGCTCGTCTCGCCGCCTAACGCATGACTGCAAACAATCTTCGCGCTTCAAGCCGCGCAGTTGCTTCACGAAGACGGCAGAACCAGGGAGTAACCCAGATGAACCTCAATCAGACGACAACGATCCCCAGCGGCAAAGACATTAAGCGCAAGTGGTTCGTGTTGGACGCCTCCGGCCAGACGCTCGGCCGCCTCGCCTCGCACGCAGCCAGCGTTCTCGCGGGCAAGTTGAATCCGCTCTACACCCCCTATATCGATATGGGTGATCACGTCATCGTCATCAACGCCGAGAAGATTGAAGTCACCGGCATGAAGGCTGGCCAGAAGCTTTATCGCCGCTACACCGGTTTCCCCGGCGGCCTGCGCGAGGAAGAGTACAGCAAGCTGCTCGTTCGCCGTCCCGAGAAGATCCTCGAGGAGGCCATCAAGGGCATGTTGCCCAAGAGCAAGCTCGGCCGCCAGATGGCCACCAAGCTCAAGGTCTACAAGGGTGCCGATCATCCGCACCACGCGCAGATGCCCACCGCCATGGAGATGCACCGCTCCGGTACGCCGATGGAACTGCACCAGAAGCAGGAACACCACCGGAAGCAATCGGCCTAAGGATTCGGCCCTTAGCTAAAAGCTAAAGGCCAGCAGCTTACGCGGCACAAAATTTCATGGGCCTCAGGCCCCGGCACCAAGAGGATTTCAACATGGCAGATTTGATTCAGTACTACGGCACCGGACGTCGCAAGAGCGCAATCGCCCGCGTCTTCCTGCGCCCCGGCTCAGGCAAGTTCACCGTCAATGGCAAGCAGTTTGAGGAGTACTTCGTGACTCCCGCACAGCGCATCGCCGCCAAGCGTCCGCTGGGGATTGCCGACATCAACGAGACCTTCGACATCCTGACTACGGTCAAGGGTGGCGGCATCAACGGCCAGGCCGACGCAGTCAAGCTCGGCATCACGCGCGCCCTGATGGAGTTCAACATCGAGCTTCGCAAGGCGCTCAAGGCCGAAGGCTTTGTCACCCGCGATCCGCGCGGTAAGGAACGCAAGAAGTACGGCCAGAAGGGCGCTCGCGCTCGCTTCCAGTTCAGCAAGCGCTAGTCGCTTGGATGCTTCTAGCCTTTGGGTTTTCGCGAAGGCTAGAAGCTGTATTACCCGCATCACCCTCCGAAGCACCTATATCGGAGGCCAGGACCTAAATCTCCCGAAGCTTCATTGCCAGGGATCAATCCAGACCAGCCGCCTCCGAATTGAAGCAGCGGCCCGGTCTATAAACAGGAGCCTCTATGGCCAGCATTACGATGAAGGAACTGCTCGAAGCCGGTGTCCACTTCGGCCACCAGACCAAGCGCTGGAACCCCAAGATGAAGGAATACATCTTCGGCGAGCGCAACGGAATCTACATCATCGACCTCCAGAAGACGCTGAAGATGTTCAAGGAAGCGTCCAAGTTCGTCACCGACCTGACCTCGACCGGCAAGCTGGTTCTGTTCGTCGGCACCAAGCGCCAGGCGCAGGATGCGGTGGCCGAAGAGGCCAAGCGCGCCGGCATGCCCTACATCAACAGCCGCTGGTTGGGCGGGTTGCTGACCAACTGGGTCACGGTGCAGAAGTCGGTCAAGCGCCTCCAGGAGCTGGACGACATGTCCACCGACGGTCGCTATGAGCTGCTTACCAAGAAGGAAGTCATCAAGCTGGAGCGCGAGCGCAAGAGCCTGTCGACCAACCTCTCGGGCATCAAGAACATGAAGCGCCTTCCCGACGCACTCTTCGTCATCGACTCCAACAACGAGGCAATCGCGGTAGCCGAGGCTCGCAAGCTTGGCATCCCGGTTGTCGCGGTCGTCGACACCAACTGCGATCCCACCGTTGTCGATTACGTGATCCCCGGCAACGACGACGCCCTCCGCGCCATTCGCCTCTTCACCACGAAGATCGCGGACTCGGCCTACGAAGGCACGCAGATGATCTCCGACAAGGCGTTCGCCAATGAGCTCGAAGAGGTTCGCCCGCTCGAGACCGAGTCGCACTTCCTCGGTGAGGAAGGTGATGACGCGATCGCCGAAGTCCACGAGTCAGCCGGCACGGCTGAGGCGTCGATCGAGGACATCGAGGACGAGACCATCGACCTCAACGCCGCTCTCGGCGGTGGCATCCGCAAGGCTCCTGCCGCTGCGGACGCTGAGCCCGAGGTTGAGGCCGCCGAGGTTAGCGCCTAGATCGTTGGCCGCGCGCACGGCGTTTGCCGTGCCGTAACGGCCGAGCCCTAGAATCATGGCGCGGGCCCAGGCCCGCGCCATTTTCGCAAAATACGCATGCGCCCCGCGCACTGCCCAGAACTTAGCTGAAGATCCAAGAAGGAAGTCAAATGTCTACAATGGAAGATGTGAAGATCCCTGCAAAGCTCGTCGCGGAACTCCGCGCCAAATCCGGTGCCCCGATGGGCGACTGTAAGAAAGCCCTCGAAGAAGCCAAGGGCGACATGGAAGAGGCTTTCGTTGTGCTGCGTAAGCGCGGCATGGCATCGGCTGCCAAGAAGGCCAGCCGTTCCACCAACGAAGGTGCAGTCGGCACCTACATCCACGCCGGCGGCAAGATCGGCGTACTCCTCGAGCTCAACTGCGAGTCCGACTTCGTGGCCCGCACCGACGACTTCCAGGAGCTGCTCAAGGACATCGCCATGCACATCGCCGCGGTCGATCCCCGCTACGTGGGCAAGGATGAGGTCACGCCTGAGGACATCGAGAAGGAAAAAGAAATCTACCGCGCTCAGGCTGCCGCCACCGGTAAGCCCGCCAACATCATCGAGAAGATGCTCGAAGGCAAGATGAGCAAGTTCTACGAGGAAGTTTGCTTGCTCGAGCAGCCGTTCATCAAGGAGCAGACACTCACCATCGCGCAGCTGATCGCGCAGAAGGTAGCCAAGCTCGGCGAGAATATCAGCGTCCGCCGCTTCGCTCGCTTCAAGATCGGCGAGCCCAGCTTCACGGTCGCCTCGGCGAAGGTCACGGTTGCAGACGAGCCGGCAGCCTAAGCACTTTCAACCTCACGCAACAGACAAAGAGCCCGGGACGATCGTCCCCGGGCTCTTTGTCTTTGCAAATCTATTCGCCTCAGGCTCGATTGCCCGTTACTAGCCGGAACAACCACGTCAGAATAACCGCGCCGAGGAACGCTACGAAGATGCTGTAGAAAATACCGCCGCTCCCGGCAAATCCCAGCTTGCTGAACAGGAAGCCCCCCGCAATCGCTCCAAGAATACCGATGACGATGTCGCCAATAGCACCGAAGCCGCTGCCCTTCATTACCTTGCCGGTCAACCAACCTGCGATCAGGCCAATGAGAATCCACCAAATGATCCCGTGTTCCATAGAAGGTCCTTTCGAATCTGAATTGTGGTTCGGTCAAGATTGAACCATGACCGGGGTCTCCGCGTCTACGCAGATGTGCGAGAGCCGACACAAGCGCCCAACTCTGCAGCGCTCTTAGCGAACCCCGCCCAGCAACGTCACCAGTCGCCGAAAGCCTTGCGCGCGCGCCGCGGAGTCCGCAGCATTCGCATCCGGAGCCTCTCCGGCACGCATGAATCCATGTCCTGCGCCGTCATAGGTCACCGGCTCGTAGGTCTTGCCCGCGGCTTTCATGTCAGCTACAGTTTGCGGAATCGTCGCGGTGATGCGCGCATCGTTGCCCGCATAAAACCCGTAGACCGGTGCGGTAATGGACTTCATCGCGTCGGCCGGCGGAGGCGGACCATAGAAGACGAAGGCGCCGCTAAGGTCGCCGCGATGCGTGGCGAACAGGAAGGTCTTGCCTCCGCCCCAACAGAATCCCGCGACATAAAGCTTGCCATCGGCTGACGGAAGCTTCTTGCCGTAATCGGCTACGGCATCGAGATCTGCGAGCACCTGCGCATCGGGCAGGGAAGAGACAGCGCGCACCGTAGCGTTGCGATCAGGAAACGCGCTCGTGCCGCCGGGCTCCGCTGCCACGTACGCAGCGCCAGCCCCACCCTGTCCCATATGATCGTGATCCATCGCCGCTCCAGGCGATGCGGGTGCGGCCATCGCTGCACCGGTCGGTCCCAACCCGCTCAGCAGGTCCGGCTCCACCACGATATAGCCAGCCTCCGCCAGCTCGTCCGCCATCTCCTGGGCCCAATCGCTCAACCCAAAAATCTCGTGGATCATTACGACGACCGGCGCCTTGGCCTTTACCTGCGGATACACAACCCACACCTGGAGCTTGCGCCCGCTCGGTTCCGCAACGGTGACAAACTCGCCGTGCCGCGGACTCTTCGCAAGTGCCGCCTTGGCCCAATCCTGCGCAGAGCACAAAACGCCGCACGACCCCATCAGGGTCGCCGTCATGGCAATCGAACACAGCTTCCTCACTCGCATCATGTCCGCGAGTCTACGTCGTCCTTGTCCGTCTCTGCAACGCCTAACTGCTCGCAGGCGACTCGCTAGATGTGATACCCGGACTGCTCCGCCGCAAACTTTCCAATCACCGGAAGTACGAACGCGCTGCCTTGCGACGCTTTGACGATGCAGAATATCCACACCGCCAGCAGCGCGATCCCACCAATGCCCCAGATTATCCAGCCGAGAATCGGGATGACCCAAAACAAGTGCAGGCAGATGCCGACGAGGGTCAGGCCAAGCTCCTGGATCGCGTGGAACTTAATGACCGGCTTTTGGTTGTAAGGCGCCAGCACCAGGAAGATGACGGCTGGAATGAAGGTAACGTACGCCAGCGCGCTGGCTGCAGTATCGCTCAGCCCGGCATCCGCAGGCACATAGCCCGGCGGCGGAGGCGGGTACCCGGTCTGCGCGTAGCCTGCTGGCGGTGGAGGTGGAGGCTGGGTATAGTTCGGTTGCGGCGCTCCCCAGGCCGGCTCAGCGGCTGCTGGCTCATTGCTCTCGTGGCCCGAGGGTGGTGTCGTGAAATTCTCGTCGCTCATCATATAGCTCCCGTTGGGAGAATCGTTTAGCTCTGCGTGAGCGAAAGGCTAGCACAGCCATCGAGAGGATTCCATGACAATCGGTGACGGGCTCTGAAATCTCCTCAGCGGTTCTCGAACATACTGCCAACGATGCCGCCCAGCACCGCCGCCGTGCCGACATTTCTCACCTCGTTGCCTCCCGTCGACAGATACGGTTGCAACGCGTGCGCCAGGTTGGCCAGCGGTAGGGTCTGCAGCCAGATGCGCCCGGGCCCGGTCAAAGCGGCCAGGAAGATGCCATCCCCGCCAAAGAACATGTTCCGAATCCCCTGGATGCGCGTGATCTGGAAGCTCACGCTGGCCTGAAACGCACCCACATGGCCGGGATGCACACGCAGCGTCTCACCCGGCTGCAGATCGCGCACCACCACCTCGCCGCCCAGTTCAAGCCATGCGGTACCGACGCCGCTCAACTTCTGCAGAAGGAACCCATCACCGCCGAAGATGCCCGCCCCCAGCGACTGCTGGAAGCCGACGCCCAGCTGGATCTGCGGCGTAGCGCAAAGGAAGCCGTGGCGATGGATGAGGAATTCGTGGCCGGGGCCAACCTCGATAGGCAGAATGTGGCCCGGAACTTTAGCCGCGAACGCGACCTCGCCCTGATAGCCCTGCGCCGTGTACTCGGTCATGAACAGCGTTCCGCCGCCAGCCACGCGTTTGATCGCGCCAAAGATGCCGCCCCCGCCGGCCATCTGCGTGTGCGTGGTCATGGCGATGGTCTGGGTCATCCAGCTCAGCTCGCCAGCCTCGGAGATCAAACTCTCGCCGGGCTGCAGCAGCGCCTCCAGCACCGGCATCGTGGTTCCAACAATTCGGCTCTGCATGGTTCGTAAATCCTTTCGCCGCGCCCGTCGCCCGTCGCGCAGCCTTGCAAAATATCCTACGACAGCTACGCCCCAGCCCCAACAAAGTTCCCTTGCAGCGGAAAGGGTGCAGCCGAAGCCGCACCCTCCTCTTTTGTATGCGCTGTGTCAGGTCTTACTGCTGCCACTTCGCCGTACGCCATGCGTTGTCGACGATCTGGTGCGCTGCATCGATGTGTCCAAGAGCACGATCCCGGAGACCACGCGACTCAGGTACATCCTCGGCGTGATTCACATCATGATGAGCCGACGCCAGCAGTTCATTGGCCTTGCGGAAGCGATCGTGCGGGCTCAGGCTGCGATCGATCGGAAACGGATCCGCATCGCCCTTGCCATCGTCGATGGCCGCACGCTTGATCTCGTTGATCGCCGCATCGATCTCCCGGATCGCTGCATCGTCATCATGCTTAACCGCGCCCCACGACCAGTCATCGTGCAGGTAATGCCTGGCCGCCCGCAGATCGCTCAACGCGTGCAGATACGCCGGATGGGGTCCCGGTACTACCTGCGCCTGTACGGTCAACGGCGCTGCTGCCGCCATCAACCCAGCCACTGCCAAAACCGCCTTCAGCATCGTTCCTCTTTTGAACTGCATGTATTTCTCCTTATGTAGTCGGATCATCGCTTGCCGATCCGTGTACGTTTATACCCCCTTTGGTTTCTGGAGTTGCGAACATTCCGAAATCTTTTCTTCTCTTGGGACGACCCACACAGCACCTTCCGATACACTTCTCCAAGCACCATCCGCAGGGAGATTACATGGCAACAGGCAAGTCAAGAAGCAAGTCAAGCGCAGGTTCTGGGGGTTTCTTAAAGTTTTTCCTTGGCTTCCTCTTCGCCTTCGTCCTTCTGTTTGTCGGTGGATGGATCTATCTTAAATTCGGCAATCCGCCGGTCGCAGTCGCCGACAAGCCCTTCCCCTTTGAGTCGCAGATTGTCGAGGTGCCGCTCGGCGCGCGCATCGATCGCCAGATGCAGCAGCCTCCCTTCGGCATCAGCGAAGATGTCTACGAGACTGGAGCCATGGCCTACAAGTTGCAATGCGCCAGCTGCCACGGCGTGCCGGGCAAGGACGTCGCCTTCGCCAAAAATATGTACCCCGACGCTCCGCAGCTATGGAAGAAGCACAGCCATGGCGATGTTGTCGGCGTCAGCGATGATGAGGCCGGCGAGACTTACTGGAAGATCAAGAACGGCATCCGCCTCACCGGCATGCCGGCCTTCAAGGGCGTGCTGAGCGAGGACCAGATGTGGGATGTCGCGCTGCTGCTCAAGCACGCCAATGAACAGCTCCCCGATCCCGTCACCACCATGCTCAAAGCACCGTAGCGCCGGGAATTTAATTCCGGCCAGCAATTCTCCTGGACTTCCACGGATGATCCACCGCACGGCAGACCAGCGACCGTACCCTGTACACTGGTCACTGACATGTATAAACGCGTCCTCCTCAAGCTCTCCGGAGAAGCCCTGGCCGCTGGCCGTGGCTTCGGTGTCGACGCTTTGTTCGTCAGCGCAGTCGCCAATGAAATCGCCGAAGCCGCGCGTTCCGGCTGTCAGATTGGCATCGTCGTCGGCGGCGGTAACTTCTTCCGCGGCGTCGCCGAGCAGGCCATCCACATGGATCGCGTCGCAGCCGACCACATGGGGATGCTCTCCACCGTGATTAATGCGATCGCGCTGCAGGATGCCATCGAAAAAACCGGCATCCACGTGCGCGTGATGAGTGCCATCCAGATGCACCAGGTCGCCGAGCCCTACATCCGCCGCCGCGCAATTCGCCATCTCGAAAAAGGTCGCGTCGTGATCTTCGCCGCAGGCACCGGAAACCCCTACTTCTCCACCGACACCGCCGCCAGCCTGCGCGCTATGGAGATTGGTGCCGAGGTGCTGCTCAAGGCCACCAGCGTCGACGGCATCTACAACGCCGACCCCAAGAAGGTAGCCAACGCGGTGAAGTTCGAAGAGATCACCTACATGGATATCCTCAAACTCGGCCTGCAGGTCATGGACACCACCGCCGTCTCTCTCTGCAAGGACAACAGCCTGCCGATGATCATCTTCTCCATGCGCGAGCGCGGCAACATCCTCCGCGTCATCGAAGGCGAAAAATTAGGCTCGCTGGTAACGGCGTAAGATTCGCGATCGTTATTACTGATCCTGTGTCAAGAATTAGCCAACGGCTATCGTGGCGCGTGCGACCTTAGCTGCTTGCCGCTGCTTCCACCACCGACCAATCGCCTGCTGCGCTGGATGCTCCACCCACTTCCGCACCGCGACCGCCAGCAGGATCACAAAAACGTACGAGATCCACGGATCAAAGCGCGCCACGTGCAGCTTGTCCAGCACGTTGTATCGGTGCAGCAGAAGGTACACATTGAAGTGCAGCAGATAGAGAGCATACGTCGATGCACCCACGGCCACCAGCGGCTCCCAGGAAAACAGCTTTGCCAGCACGCTAGGCCCTGACAGCCCCAGAATGATTGCCGCGAACAGCGGTGTGAGCAGCCCGCCATGCACCATGATGTAGGGCATTGCATCCGCCAGGTGATAGGCGGCAAACCATACGCCCAGAAATCCCACCGTTCCGATGAAGACCCGAGCTCGCGCGGTCAACCGAACGGCAGCTTGGAACTGGCCCAGCGTGAGCCCCGCTAAAAACGTGCACACGTAGGGCAGCGGCGTGTACTTCAGTGTGTTGATCCAAAGCCCATCGTTGTACCGATTCGCCGCATGGCCAAAGTGGTCAGGATCCCGCAGCACGTAGATCGAATGTGGAATCAGTCCCACCGCCCAGAAGAAAAGTCCGAGTGCCAGCAGCTTTCCCGTACTCCGCGGCCACGGTAGTTTCAGCAGCCAAGGAAACGCGATGTACAGCATCACCTCGCAGGAGAGCGTCCACGTAACGGTCATCCAGAACGTCGCCAGGTGCGGGAAGAAACCCTGAACCAGCAGCGGTGTCGCAATGGCGCCCATCCAGAACTCAGTGCGCGACCTGATCGCCCACTCCCCCATCAGCATGGGAATCGAGATGACCATGGTGAGTGCATACACCGGGTAGAGCCGCGAAAACCGCGCCACCCAGAAGTCCACCGCGTTCATCGGCTCCGGCCTGCCTGCGTAGTTATACGCAAGAATGAAGCCAGAGATCAAAAAGAAGAAGCTGACGAATACGTACCCGATATTAATGAGCGGATACAGCGTAATCGAAGGATGCAGCGTCCACGTCAGTCCCGACGGCGTGAAGTGAAACAGGATAATCGTCAGGGCCAGCAGGGTGCGCAATCCAGTAATGGCCGGGAGCGCTGGCTTCCGCATATACGTCTGCGGCTGCAGCTCACCTGCCGGCTCTCCCGTGGATGTTGGCGCTGTCGGTGCCGTTGGAGCGGTTGCGATCAAGGCTTGCATCTCCCATCATAGGACGCGCGCGAATCGATGGAAGTTCCTGTTTCTCTGCGAATCTTATCGAATTTCGACATGCTCGAATCCCAATCCTCCGAGCATCGCTGTCACCGTCGCTCTTGCATTTTTTGTGGCCGCATCCAGGATTCCATCGCTCAGCGCGGCCTGTTGCAATTGAGCCTGCGCGTCCTTCAGCACCTGGGTTTCCAGGTTCGGATCGGCCTTCACCAACAATCCTGTATCGCGCGCATACACCCGCGTCTTGTTCACATCGATCGTTGTAAGAAACACCTGCGAGGGTGGCAGCGACAGACGAATCGACCGCCCCTGCGAGCCTTCCGTAATCTGCACGCTGTCGGCCTGCAGCTTGCTCATATCGATGCCCGCAATCGTCTGCCCGTGCACAATCATCAGCAGCTTGTCCCCGGCCAGTGCGTCGGGCAGCACAGGATTCGATTCGTTGCCTTCCACCACCGTATCGAGCGAATAGACAACCGTCTCCAACCGATTCAACTGCTGCACTTTCTCCACGACATCCGGCGCGGATACGATCGTCAGAGGCCGGCCTGTGATCAAGCCCGCGAGCTTTCCGGCGATGCCCGACCGCGCATGATGCACAAACATTCCCAGCGCGACCGCGCCCAGGATCAGCGCAATCAACACACCAAAGAACGCTCCCGATCCGCGTTGCCGTCCGTAGCTGTACTGCATTGTCATCGTTCTTTCGTCATCCGCTTTTCTTGAGGATACAGTCCGTACCGCTAAAGGTCACACGCCGTGAAGCATCAGCTCACAACGAGATGCTATCGACTCCCAGAACCGGCCCGAGATCCGGCTCCTGCGCCCATACAATTAAATGCCGCCGGCTTTCGGGCGTCGTCTTCAAATCTCCAGGCAGAGGAATGCGCACCGTTGTCTCGCCCGCGTCCTTGACCCTCGCAGCCTTTTGGAAAGTTCGTGCGACCGCCGCGTTCACCAACGTTCGGCCCTTATTTTCGCCTGCCGTGACATTCATGGTCGTCTCGTCCTGGGCCATCACGGCGAACAGGTCTGCGCCGTGTTTGGGAAGCTCTCCGGCAACCGAGACGTTCATGATGACGGCCCCACCCTCGATCTTTGCGGAGACGATCTTCACCATCGCGGCCTGCTGCTGCGCGTCCCCTAGCGCTTGCAGCAATGCTTTTCCATCGCTTCCTACAAGCTGGACTTTGCCGTTGACCACCATCTGGGGCGTGTACGGGCTGTCGAGATGAAACCGCTCGCTGTACTGAGTCTGGCGAGCCGTAATCGCGTCGGAGTCGAAGGGGTCCTTCCATCCTCCGTGGTCCCAATAGGTCACATGCTCACTGACACCGACAATCAGCGTTCCGTCTTTGGTGCGTTTCCCATCGATCGTGCGCAGCAGGTCGTCCGCTGGCGGGCAAGAGGAACATCCTTCCGAAGTAAACAGCTCCACCAGCAACGCGTGCTGGCCTGCTGCCGGAGTTTTGTCCTGTTGAGAGGTCTGCCCTAACAGTGTCGCAGTCGATAATCCGCCGGACGTACTCAACGCGAGCGCCGCGCATGCCACCACGAGTTCCAATCGCAACCTCTGCATGGGGTACCGCCTTACGCCTTAATCTCCGAGCGAACCATCGCCTCAGCCTTTACCAGGCCGCGATTGGCGTAGCTCGCTTTGACGAATTCCCGGAACAGCGGATGCGGCTCCAAAGGCTTCGACTTGAACTCCGGATGAAACTGGCAACCCAGGAAGAAAGGATGGTCCGGAATCTCGACGATCTCGACATATGTAGCATCCGGCGTTGTTCCAGTTAGACGCAACCCACCGCCGGTAAGGACAGCTTCATACTCACGATTAAACTCATAACGGTGGCGATGGCGCTCGCTAATCGTCGTAGTCCCGTAGGCCTTGGCGGCCAGCGACCCAGCCTCCATCACGCACTCCCAGGCGCCCAGCCGCATGGTGCCGCCCATCTCTTCTACGCCAATTAACTCACGTAGTTTGTAGATGATGCGATGTGGCGTTGCGGGGTCGAACTCTCCCGAATTCGCCTTGGTCAACCCGCAAACATTGCGCGCAAACTCAATGCACGCCGTCTGCATTCCCAGGCAGATCCCGAAGTAGGGCACCTTCTTCTCGCGCGCATACTTGATGGCATTCAGCATGCCCTCGATGCCGCGTTTACCGAAGCCGCCCGGCACCAGGATCCCGTCAAAGCCCGCCAGTTGCGACTCGTAGCCCTCGACCTCGAGACCTTCCGCCTCCACCCACGTAACCTTCAGCTTCAAATTCGCATCCAGCGCGCCATGGACCAGCGCCTCTTTCAACGACTTGTAGCTATCCTCATACTCCACATACTTCCCGACGATCCCGATCTCGACCTCGTCTTTCGGGTTGTAGGCGCGGCGCACAATGTCCTCCCACTTGGACATATCGGGCTCCTTGGTCTCGAGCCGCAGATACTTCATCGCCAACGCGTCCACACCCTCCTTGTAGAAGTTCAGCGGCACCTCGTAGATCGATGGCACATCGCGCGCCACCACGGCCGCTGCCTCTTCCACGTTGCAGAACGCCGCAATCTTCTGCCGCATCTCGCGAGGTACAGCGCGGTCCGCGCGGCACAACAAAATGTCCGGCTGGATACCGATCGAGAGCATCTCCTTCACGGAGTGTTGCGTTGGCTTGGTCTTCAACTCCTGCGCAGCGGCGATCCACGGAATCAGCGTCACGTGCACGAAGCACGTGTTCTCCCGTCCCATCTCCTGGCGCATCTGGCGGATGGCTTCGAGGAAGGGAAGCGATTCGATGTCGCCGACCGTCCCGCCAATCTCCACGATCACCACATCGCACTCACCGGACGCAGCCACCTTGCGCATCGCATTCTTAATCTCATTCGTGACGTGCGGAATCACCTGCACCGTCTTGCCGAGATAGTCGCCGCGACGCTCCTTCGTAATGATCTGCTCGTAGATTCGCCCGGTCGTCAGGTTGTTATCGCGCGACAACTTCGCGTGCGTGAACCGTTCGTAGTGTCCAAGATCAAGGTCGGTCTCGGCGCCGTCGTCGGTGACAAACACCTCGCCATGCTGAAACGGGCTCATGGTTCCCGGATCGACGTTGAGATATGGATCGAACTTCATTAGGTTGACGCGCAGGCCGCGCGCCTCCAGCAGGCAGCCGATCGACGCTGCCGCCAAACCCTTGCCTAACGACGACACAACTCCGCCGGTCACAAAGATGTACTTTGCTGACATAGCTGCTACCTCTTTTGGTGGGTGGTTTTGGTTGTGCTCGGTGTGCACGATCAAGTATATCGCGAGCGCTGTGGAGATGTCGCCCTCGCAGGTCTATCCTTCTCTCATGAGCCTGAATTCGCTCGCCGTCGCGCTCGAAAGCCGCGCGTATAAGGCAGTCCGCGCCTTTGCCGACCGCAAGAGCCTCAAACCGGCCCACCTGCTCACCGGCCAGCGCGGAGAAGACGCCGCCTACTTCCATCTTCGCGGCCTGGGCTACACCGTCGTCGCCCGCCGCTGGCGCACCGAACGCCTGCCGGGCGACCTCGACCTGGTCGCGTGGGACGGCCCCACTCTCGTCGTCTTTGAAGTCAAAACCCGAACGGCCTCGTCCCGGGAAGCAGCCTTTGCGCCGGCCGAAACCGCCGTCGATCCCCACAAACAGCACGTCCTCCGAAAGATGGCCTCCGCCTACCTCCGCCAGTTTCCCGCCCCCATCCGCAGCAGCGTCGCCGTCCGATTCGACATCCTCTCCGTCTACCAATTCCCCACCGGAATCGAGTTCGACCACATCCGCAATGCCTTCCCCCTCGCAGAATCCGTGGGTAATCGCAGACGTTAATGGAGCGCATCCATTTATGCAGTCTCCGGTGTCTAATAGCGGAAGATTGATATTGGACGAAACCTAACACCAAACTTACCCGAAAAAGGATTCTGCCGATGAGCCTGACGGACCTGATGGATGCACCCGCATACGACCCCGCTCGCGATAACCGCCGGCGCAACATCATCATTGGTGTGATCCTCGCAATCGTTCTGTTGGGCGTGATTGCGCTGGCTGGCTTTGTGTCCGGTCACGGCTGGCTGTTTACCAACCTGACCTACGAGCATCAAGTGAATAACTTCTTCGACGCCCTCGAAGCCAAGGACTACGCCAAGGCCTACGGCATCTACTACAACGATCCGGATTGGCAGCAGCACCCTGCCAAATACACCAGCTACCCGCTCGCGCGTTTCACCGACGACTGGACTACCGACAGCCCCATCAATGGCCCCATCACCTCGCATCACGTCGATAAGTCGGTGTCTGCAGGAACCGGCACCTTCGGCACGGGCATCATTGTCGCGACCAGCGTCAACGGCGATCACAAGATCTTCGTCTACGTGAATCGGGCCGACAAGACCATCACCTGGCCTGCCCCATACGTCTTCAAATATTGAGCAGCAGCATGGAAGCTACGCGAGCTTGATCTGCGCGAAAGTCAGCCGATCAACGCCTTAGTCGCGCTTTCTTTCTTGCTCTGCAGCGCGCTACCCGAAACGGCGACCAACACCGCCATCACCGCCGCCGCCAGCAGCGGAACTCCCAATCCTGCGCGCAGCGAATGCGTCCAGTTCGACAGCGCCCCCGTCATTAGCGGCAGAATCGACGCTCCTACGCCTGCGACCGCAAATACGGTCGAGTTCTCGCGGTGTCGCAGCGCTGCGGCAATCACCAGCGGATACACCGGCCCGGCCGCAAGTCCAAGCATCGCTGCCGCCACCATCGTCACAATACCGGCAGGCCACGCGAGCAGCAGCGCCAGCGCCGCCGTCATCGCAAGCATGCTCGAACCCAGAACCGCCCGCTCCGGCAAGCGCGAGGCCCACTTGGTCGAATGCACCACGCGGCTCACAAACGAACCAACCCACAGAAACGTAGCTGCACCAATCGTGATGCCCAGCGAATCGCCCGCGCGCTGCGCATATGACGTCAACCATCCGCCCGCAGCCGCATCCACACCGGTCGCCCCGAAGATCAGCACCAGCAGCGGCCATGGAACGCCTGCTCCTTTACCAACATCCCGCTTGCTCACAGGAGCCGCGTGCGCCGTCGCCGAAACCGCTGAACTTTCCATCATCACCGACCACACGGCAGCCACCGCGAAGAAGATTGCGACGCCAAGCAGCACATGTTGTGCATGGAGAACGGAGGCCGCCCGGGTTGTAGCCGCGCCACGCGTGGAGCGCAGCGCAATCCACGGACCCAGCGCCGCGCCAATCGCCCACACCAGGTTCAGCCGCGTCAGCTCCAATCGCCTCTGCTCGGGAAAACGCTGCGAGAGCAGCAGGCTGATCGACGTCATTGTCAGCGACAGCCCAAGCCCATACAGCGCGATCGCGCCGTACGCCGTCCACCGCCCCGCCCATCCCAGGCACAGGGCCCCCAGCACCGTCAGCACCGCACCCCTCGCCACCGACCAGTTCATCCGTCCACGCGCATAGTAGGAGCCGAACGAGCCAACGGCGTAAAAGCTAAAGAGCAGCAGCCCACCGCGCGCATCGTTCATCGACCATCGCACCAATAGCAGCGGCAGCAACGCCCCGGGAATGGTAAGCGCGACACCGGTAGCGATGAAGCCCACGTACAGAAAAGCTTTGCGCCGAATATCCTTCCACACTGTGCCGCTCACCGACGCTCCCAAACCAGAATGTTGCGCACGGACCGAAATGAACATCTCCATGGGCCATGAGCCCGGCGCTCGCTCTGCCAGTCTATGTCAGTAGCCAGAAGTTAGTATCGAGATCCTGCCAACGGATGCAGCGCGACATCCCTAAGTTAGCGGGCACGCATAGCTCCGCTCCGCCCGATTTCGTGCGTGCGGCGCATTGCGCAAAATCCGCCCGCGCTCCTTCAGCGCTTCCAGCACCAGCGAAAGCTTGCCCTGCTGCAGGTAGCGAACGCCCCCATGCGCCAGCTTCGCGCTCCGGCTGGAAGTAGCCTTCGCGAAGTCCAGCTGTTCCACCAGCAGCGTACGTTAGCCACGCGAAGCCGGATCCACGGCGACTCCCGGGCCAGTAGCCCCGCCGCCAATCACGACGACATCCCACGCCCCGCCCTCCCTCGTCGCCCTGCGCAAGGACGCGTCGCGATTCATGCAGGCTCGTCCTCACTCCAGTGGAGTGAGCGCTTCACAGCTTCCCGCCATCGCGTCAGCTGCGTCTTCCGCTCCGCCTCGCCGATCGCAGGCGTGAAGCTCGCGCCCCGCGACCACCGCGCCTCCAACTCCGCCACGTTCTTCCAGTATCCGCAACCGAGCCCCGCCAGAAAGGCAGCTCCCATCGCGGTCGATTCGGGTGTGCTCGACTGCACCACAGGCACGCCCAGCAGATCGGCCTGTATCTGCATCAGCAGCCTATTCGCCGACGCTCCGCCGTCTACCCGGAGCTCGTGAATCGCAATCCGCGAGTCCGCCTGCATGGCGGTCAGAATGTCCGTAACCTGTAACGCGATTCCCTCCAGCGTGGCGCGAGCGATATGCGCTCGCGTCGTTCCGCGCGTAAGTCCAATCATCAATCCTCGCGCATTTGCGTCCCAGTACGGAGCGCCCATGCCCGATAGCGCCGGCACGAAATAGACGCCCCCGTTGTCCGCTACGGAACCCGCCAGCGCTTCGACTTCTGCCGATGAGCCGATGATGCCCAGTCCATCCCGGAGCCACTGCACCGCCGCTCCACCAACGAATACGCTGCCTTCCAGCGCATACTCCACGCGCCCGCCGAGCTGCCATGCAATGGTCGTCAACAGCCGGTGGCTGGACGTGACCGGCGTTTCACCCGTCTGCATCAGCATGAAACATCCGGTGCCGTACGTGTTCTTCACCATGCCCGGGCGCAGGCACATCTGCCCAAATAGCGCCGCCTGTTGATCGCCCGCGATGCCGCAAACAGGCACTCCCGGCAGTAGCACGCTGATCGAGGCACACTCGCCGCTCGACGCCACAACCTCCGGCAGCATGCTTCGCGGAATATCGAAGATCGCGAGCAGCTCATCATCCCACTCGAGCGTATGAATGTTAAAAAGCAGCGTGCGCGAAGCATTCGTCACGTCCGTTATATGGCGCTTACCGCCAGTTAGTTTCCATATCAGCCATGCGTCGATCGTGCCGAAACACAACTGTCCCGATTCAGCCTTCGCGCGCGCCCCTTCCACGTTGTCCAACAGCCAACGAATCTTGCTGGCGGAGAAGTACGCGTCGAAGATCAGCCCCGTCTTCTTCTGCACCAGTGGTTCACATCCCTGCGACTTAAGCAGGTCGCACAACGGCGCGCTGCGACGATCCTGCCATACCAGTGCATTGAAGATCGGCTGCCCGGTTGCGCGGTCCCACACCACGGTCGTCTCGCGCTGATTCGTGATGCCCACCGCCGCAATGTCGCCAGCTTTCATCTGCGCTTGCTCCATCACCGCCCGTATGGCAGCCGCCTGCGAAGACCAGATCGCCTCAGGATCCTGTTCCACCCACCCAGGCTGCGGATAGATCTGCGGGAGCTCTCGCTGCGCCACCGCGAGAATCCTGCTTTCGCTGTCAACAATCACTGCGCGCGAACTGCTTGTGCCTTGATCCAGGGCGAGAACTACGCTCATGTCGAGAGTTCTTTCTGCGTCCGCACTCCTGCTCGCGCTCTGTTCATAGATTCAGGCGAATTTCGGACCAACCAGTGTGCTCTTTGCGACCAAGGAAAGGCTTTCAATATCTTAGTGTATTTGTAGGTCCCACCTGCATTGGAGCCATCCTCGAAACAAGTCCTGTCCCACCCACCGGCACCTGCACCGTCGATCCGTTGATCTCTCCACCACAGGCTCAAAGCCGTAAGGTCTATCCCCATCACTGCCAGCTGGGATGGATGAGGATGCTGGTAACCTGAACCCTATGGTCGAGGGCCTCCATGCATAAATGCCTTTCAATTCTTCGCACGAGGTTGCCGGTCCTTGCCGCGTTCGCTGCCGTAGCGATCACGCTGCTGGTGGGCATTCATCTCCGTGGCGATTTGAGTGGTGCTTGGCAGATGCTCGGTATTCCAACGCCGTCGCCTTCCTTCACTGACACTCGCACCATTACGCATTCAATCGATTGCCTCCTCAGCGGTCAGGATCCATACACCGTGCGGAGCTTCGATCCTTGGCACCGGCTCTACAACTATCCTCCGGTTTGGCTGGACCTTCGCTATCTGGGCGTCACGTCCCGCACCACCAATCTGTTAGGAATCATCCTCACGATCATGACCGCGAGCGCGTTCCTGCTCCTGTTCAGAGCTCGTACATGGATCAGCGCGCTCGTAGTTTTTTTCGCTAGTACCTCGACGGCTGTTCTGTTTGCTGTACAGCGCGGCAATAATGATCAGGTTATTTTCTTCCTGTTGGTCGTAGGCCTCTTCCTCATCGATCACACGAAGGTTAGCCTCAGACCCGTCCTAAAGAGCGCGCTGATCGTCATCCTGACCATCCTCAAGATCTTTCCTGTAGTAGCAGCCGCACTTCTTGTCCGGAATAGAAAGGGAGCTCTCGTTGCCCTTCTGACAGCCACACTCTCGATCGCGGCCCTGGTGATCACCTGCGGCCGCCGCATTCCTCAGGTGTTTGGCAACACCCCGCAAGACGTCTTTGTCTCCTTCGGCGCCCTGCCATTCTTTGTGGGCATCTTCACCCACACATCCCACCCGCTATTGGAGATGGTTCTGCACCATCCCAAGGCGATCTCGCTCGGAGCCCTTATCCTGGCCGTTCTATCGGTAATCGCCGGACTCTACTTCCGAGAACAGCTCGACTATTTTCTACCATCCCTTGATTTTGACGACTCAAGAGGCTGCATCGCAGTCGCTGGACTTGCGATCTTCTGTGTCTCTTTCCTTCGCGGTTCTGGCTTCGACTACCGCCTTATCTTTCTGCTCGGTGCCATTGCCTGCCTGGTCGAAGATTTGAACAAGCGCACGTCGCTACGAGCCTTGCCCGCAGCAATCCTCTTCGTTCTCCTCCTTTGGAAGCCCGCTCTCTTCTCTCCTCTATTCGAGATCGTCGATGGCTTAGTCTTTATACTCGCCTCGGCCTGGCTGGGAACGTCCCTGTTGGACAATCTGCAACTGTCTCGCGTCCATCCACCCGCGCACGCGATAGCCCCCTAGCCCCGAGGGTTCCTTGCGATTCACCCGCCGCCTCAGCACCCCGGCCCGCGCGTGCGCACTCGCCGGAACACCTCGGATCGCCGACGGGCACAGCTTTTCGCTGTCTCAAATTGGAAGTTTGGTGGGCCCGGAGGGATTTGAACCCCCAACCAAGGGATTATGAGTCCCCTGCTCTAACCGTTGAGCTACAGGCCCTACCATGACGCATGCGCTGCGCCAAGCATAGTCAACATTGTATGGCGTCGCGTGTGCATCACAAAGCCAGCAGGGAATCGATCACAAGCGCTACGGCGTAACCGGATCACGTTGCGTCAGCAGCACTCGCTTAATCTGATTGCGTTCGTAGGTCTGAATGTTCCCGCCAATGCGGACCTGCACCTGCGTCGCATCCATAGACAGCAGATCCCCCGACAGTACCGACCCATCCCGCAGCTCAATCGTGTCATGCGCAGACGTCCCCAGCTCGTAGCTCACGCTGCCCCCGTTCGCGTCGCGAGGCCCCATCTCGAAAGGGAACTGGCCCGTGTTATAGCCTTCCTTGCTGAACTCAAGCATGTGCTTGCCCAGGTTTACTTCCACCAGCTTCGGAGTCGTACCCATCTCTTTTCCATCGAGTTTGAACATCGCTCCCTGCGGCGCCGAGTTGATGGTCACCGAAACTGAGGAATTGCGCGGCGCGGCTCCCACCACCGAAACCGATGCCGGCACGCCCGACGCATAGAGCGTTATCTCAAACTTGACTGTCTCTGCCGGTCCAACATTCGTGAGGTTGATGTTGCCATCGCCAATCCGTGCGTGCGATTTGTCGAAGACATACAACACCAAGTTCACGCTGCTTAGAGACTTGTCGGAGAGATTCTCGGCAGTGGTATCCGTGATGTAGGTATGCTCTTTCCCGACGCCACCCATCAGCGTCTTGAACTTCGAAAAAGTGAAGCGCAGAACCGGCGTACCCCCCTCTCGATAAGTCAGCGTTTGGAAGGGCACCTCCTTCGACGCGTACGAAGGCAGCCCGAGGAACATCAAGAGAACTCCGGCACAGAGTCTGCGCATGGAATTTAAGCCTTTCGGAAGCTACATGGCAGTGTACACACGGGCGTGCGTGCCGATCCTAATCACGGCACCATCCCTCACCGCGCCTCGTCAGCAGGCAGTTCTTCTTATCAGCAAGCCACTTCATTCCAGATGCCTGGCCGTCGCCCGCGACAAGGTATTCCGTCTTCCCATCGCGCACGAATCGCACGCGTCCATCATCATCCACGCCATCGAAGCTTCTCGGCCCATCGAGATCCTGGATCACCACCGTGTACTTCTCCCCGTTTCTGGAGAGGTTAAGAAAGGTCCCTTCCGGTCCATCCCACCGTCCCAACCATTGGTCTGGAACCACGCGCGACGTAGCTCCGTTTGCTTGAGGAGCCGACGCCGCATTGCTGCCTGCAGGCTTCTGGCAGCCAGTCGCGATCAGCACCATCGCCACAAGTCCCGCTGCTGAGTGAGCCCTCATCAATACGACCTCTAACGCTACTTCAACACGTCCGCGTGAAACGTTGCAAGCGCCATAAATGCCTCGCGCCGTTCACCTAAACCCGGCAAACGGCGCGAAGCCTGCTTCTCAATCTCGAATCTCCGAACTCAAATCTCTGAACTAGATCTTCGCCGCATCGATATCAATCTCGATCTTGACCTCATCCCCCAGCACCGCATCCCCGCTGCTCAGCGTGCCGTTGAACGTCAGTCCAAAATCCTGGCGATTGATCGTCGTGGTCGCCGTGAACCCGCGATGCACGCTCTTTTTATCCATGCCGATCTCTTCCTTGCCCAGCTCCTCGAGCTTCAACACAACCGGCTTGGTCACGCCATGCAGCGTCAGATCTCCCGCAACGTCATAGTGGTCGCCCGCCTTGTGCACACTGGTGCTCTTGAACGTCATGGTAGGGAACTGCGCCGCGTCGAAGAACCTTGGACTCTTGAGATCGTTGTCCCGCGGCGCCACGCCCGTATCCACCGTGTCCACCGGAATCGTCGCCTCCACGCTCGACTTCGCCACATTCGCCGGATCAAACGTGATCACGCCCGACAGCCCATGGAACGACCCATGCACCGTGCTGATCGCCATATGCTTGATTGCAAAGTCCGCCTCCGAGTGCATCGGATCGATCTTCCACTGCGCAGCCTGCGCGCTCATCATTCCCGTGCCCAACCCCATCACGACCGCCGCCGTCCATCCCGCCATCACAATGCGCTTCATCGATTGTTTCCTCCGTAAATCCTTATACTTGAAATTTTCCCGCCGATTAGACCATATAGATGCTGATAGTTCGTTGCCGATCCACAGATTTCCAATGACTTAGCCTCGGCGTCGCGTGACCAATCTGTCATCTCGGCCGTCCCACGGTGGTCTCAAGCCCAATCCCCGGCATCCAACCGCAGAGAGATCGCGGCCCGCACCTCGCCAGGCGGCGGAATATCCCCACCAGCCGTTCCGGGCTGTAACCTTATAGATAGCCAGAGCCGTCTCTACTAGAAGGATTACCGAGTCGATGGTTGCCGGCTCGCCTCAGGCCCCTTTCTTTCGTCTCCACAGTATTCGGTTACACCACGCGTCATCGCTTCCAAACCAAGAGTCAGGGCCTTCATGAAACGTCTCTCGATGCATCGCTCCCTCCAGCCGTTCTCGCTGCTGGCTGTCTTCTGCACGGCACTCGCTCTCTTCGCCTCCGCTTCGGCCATCGCGCAAAACACCTCAGCCAAGCCCGAGCCGCGCATCACCTCGGCCATCGACTCCTCCAGCCGCGTCTCTCTGCCCGGCTCGCGCTCCCCGCGCGCAGCCGCCGCTGACGACCTCGGCGCCGTTCCCGACAGCCTCCAGCTCCACGGCATCTCTCTGCTCTTCAGCCGCAGCGCCGCCCAGCAGACAGCCCTCGACGCCCTGGTCGCCGCCCAGCAGAATCCCGCCTCACCGCTCTATCACCAGTGGATTACCCCCGACCAATACGCCGCACAGTTCGGCGTCGCCGATTCCGACCTCGCCGCCGCCGAAGCCTGGCTCGAGCAGCAGGGCTTCGCTATCGATTCCGTCTCCCGCAGCCACAACCGCATCCTGTTCTCCGGAACCGCCGCCCAGGTCGCCGCAGCCTTCGGCACCCCGCTGCACTACTACCTCACTCCCGCCACAGCCCTTCGGCCCGCCGAGAAGCACTTCGCCCCGTCCGCCGATCTCACCCTCCCCTCCGCTCTGGCCTCCAGCGTCCTCGCCATCAGCAACCTGTCCGACTTCCACCTCCTGCCGCACATCGTCCGCCGCGCTCCCCAGCCTGCGCAGCCCCGCTTCACCTCCAGCGCGACCGGCAACCACTACCTCACCCCCGGCGACCTCGCCACCATCTACGACATCACCCCCGCCTGGAACTCCGGCTACACCGGCTCCAACCAGTCCATCGCCGTCATCGGCCAGTCCGCCGTCAATCTCTCCGACATCGCCAACTTCCAGAACGCGGTCGGCATCCCCGGCAAGACACCCATCGTCGTCCTCGTCCCCGACACCGGCACCTCCGCGATTGTTGCCGACGGCGACGAAGCCGA
This sequence comes from uncultured Acidobacteriaceae bacterium, assembly GCA_963796535.1. GTDB lineage: Bacteria > Acidobacteriota > Terriglobia > Terriglobales > Acidobacteriaceae > Granulicella. The sequence continues at coordinate 4,627 of CAWCMO010000016.1, read as the reverse complement.
GTCCGACCTCGATCTCGAATACTCCAGCACCATCGCCAAAGGCGCGCAGGTCTACTTCGTCTACACCGGAAACAACAACAACTTCGGAGCCTTCGACTCCATCGTGTATGCGATCGACCAGAAGATCGCGCCCATCATCAGCTCCAGTTACGGAGACTGCGAACCCAACCTCGGCGGGTCCAGCTACCGCACCTACAACGCCTCCCTCGAGCAGGCCGCCGCCCAGGGCCAGACCGTCGTCTCCGCTGCCGGCGATGAGGGTTCCACCGACTGCTACGGCGAGTACAAATCCACGCAGGCCGCCCTGAACGAGCAGCTCGCCGTCGACTTCCCCGGCAGCAGCCAGTACGTCACCGCCGTCGGCGGCACCGAGTTTCCCGCCGCCGACGTAGCCACCGGCACCAACACCTACTTCGACGCCCAGTCCTCCACCGACATCATCAGCTCCGCCAAGTCCTATATCCCGGAGATGGTCTGGAACGACGACGTTGCAGCCGCATCCTCCGGCTGTCCCGGCACCAATTGCACGCCCCTGTCCTCTGGAGGCGGCGGCGTCAGCATCTTCACCACCCAGCCCAGCTGGCAATCCGGAACTATCGGTGGCGTCGCGATCTCCACCACCGGCGGCCAACGCATGGTGCCCGACATCGCCATGACTGCCTCGCCCTACAACGCGCCCCTCGCCTTCTGCACCAGCGACAAGACCTTCTGGGAAACCGGAGCCAGACTGGCAGCTGCACCGTCGGTCTACGCGACGGTACCGCCGGCGTCCTCACTGTCGGCGGCGGCACCAGCTTTGAAGCCCCCACCTTCTCCGCCCTCGTCGCCATCATCAACCAGGCAAAGAACTCCACCGGCCAGGGCGTCGTCAACCCCACCCTCTACTCCATCGCCGCCACCTCCGCCTACGCCACCGCCTTCCACGACATCACCTCGGGTGGCAACCAGTGCCTCTCCGGCGCCAACTACTGCACGTCTCCCGGAACGACCGACTACGCTGCCGTTCCCGGCTACGATGAAGCCTCCGGCCTCGGCTCCATCGACTTCTTCAACCTGCTCAACGCCTGGCCCAACACCAGCAACGTCACCCTGCTCTCCACCTCCACCACCCTTACCGCAGCCACCACCACCCCTGCCTCCGGTGCAGCCGACGCCATCACCATCACCGTCGCATCGCTCGTCGCGAATCCCGTCGCTCCCTCCGGCACTGTCTCTGTTTCGGTCGACGGCGGCACCGCCACCTTGCTCACTCTCAGCTCCGGAGTAGCCACCTACACCTTCAGCTCCACCATCGCCGGCTCCCACACCATTACCGCCACCTACTCCGGCGACACTATCTTCTCCACCTCCACCCGCACCCTCACCCTCACCGTCGCCAGCGCCGCACCCACCGCCTCCTTCGCACTCACCGTCAGCTCCACCAGCGCAACCGTTGCCCCGGGAGGCTCGGCCACCGGCACCATCGCCATCACGCCCGCCGGCGGATTCACCGGCACCGTAAGCCTGACGGCCACCAGCTCTCCCACCCTGACCGACGGCTGCATCGTGGTTCTGCCAGGTTCTGTCTCCATCGCCAGCGCCACCGCCGGCAGCGGCACCTACGCCATCTACACCAGCCCCGTCCCCTGCCCGTCAAGCGGCTCCGCTCGGCCTGGCTCACTCGGCTCCCACGCAGCAACACCCTCCCGCAGCGCCCCTCGCCCTGGAAGCAGCTACCTCTCCCAGCCTCCCTCGCCGGCGCCTTCCTTCTGCTCACCCTGCGCCGCTCCCGCCTGCGTTCGAAGCTGTTGGCCACCAGCCTCACCCTCGGCCTGGTCTTCGCCCTCTCCTTCAGCGGCCTCGCCCTCACCGGCTGCGGCGGCAGCGCCACCACCACGAACAACAACACGACCACCACCACCAATGACACCCCAGCCGGCACCTACGTCATCACCGTCACCGGCACCAGCGGCACCACCACCAGCTCCGCCACCGTCACCCTAACCGTCACCTAACCCGATTCGGCTGCGAACTCCCTCCCATCCGAACCAACCCTGGGCCCAGCATCGCATCGCATCGAAGAAGCCAGAATCTGGAAGCTAGAAGCCCGACAAGGCAGGTCAGCGGCCCATGCCAACTCCCGCCGTCCGCGCAGGACACTTTTCCACCCAATCGTCCGCTTTTCCCCGCACTTCCTCCTTGCGCTCGCCCCCTCCGCGCCGTACCCTTGATTCATCGCTTATTAACTAAAGACGAAACCCCGCAATTCACGCGGCATTCACGAACTTTCCACAGCAAAACCCTAGAAAAACCGAAGTCTACAGCCCGTTTCGCCGCGTCTGGGGAGTATCTACTTCAACACCACAACATCTAGTTGTTTTATACTTGACTAGTACCAGATGAGGCGTTACTTTCAACCTCACCCGCAGCTCTGGTGCAGCGCCTGTCTCCTTGGCTCACACCGCCAACAAGGACCCGAGACGCACCCCTTCAGTCGACGATTCGGCTGGAAGACGCGTCCTTCACCAGGCCGCATTCAAGACTTACGCCGTCACCGGTAACCCCCCGGATCTCGCATCCGGTGCATTCCTAGTTTTTGCTTGGCCGCCTTCCGTTTCCTGCTTCACCGTCTTCGATCTTCAGCAATTCTCCCGAGAGGTACCACCCATGGCCGACATGATTCAATCCAGCAGCCGCAGCCGAGCAGACCACCACCGCCTCAGCCCCCAGCCACCACCGTTCCGCCCCGGGCCTCCACTTCTCGCGCTACTTCACCAAGCCCGGCGTCAACCCCTTCGACGAACTCACCTGGGAGTTCCGCGACGCCATCATCCAGGACTTCAAAGGCCGCCTCGTCTTCGAGCAGAAGGCCGTCGAAGTCCCCTCCGACTGGTCCGTCACCGCGACCAACATCGTCGCCAGCAAATATCTCCACGGCCAGGTCGGCACGCCCGAGCGCGAGAAGGGTGTCCGCGACCTCATCTCCCGCGTAGCCGAGTCCATCCGCGACTGGGGCATGCGCGACGGCTACTTCGCCTCGCAGGAAGACGCCGACATCTTCTTCGCCGAGCTCACCCACCTCCTCGTCAACCAGAAGGCCGCCTTCAACTCGCCCGTCTGGTTCAACGTAGGCTGCGACCGCCTCGAGCCCAACTCCGACGCGCAGAACTGGCACTGGGACGCCGAGCAGGGCAAGGTAGCCTTCAGCGTCACCGGCTACTCGCGCCCGCAATGCTCCGCCTGCTTCATCAACTCCGTGCAGGACTCCCTCGACAGCATCCTCACCCTCGCCAAGACCGAAGGCATGCTCTTCAAGTGGGGCTCCGGCGCCGGCTCCAACCTGTCCGCAATTCGCGGCTGCATGGAAACCCTCTCCGGCGGCGGCACCGCCTCCGGCCCGCTCAGCTTCATGCGCGGCTTCGACGCCTTCGCCGGCGTCATCAAGTCCGGTGGCAAGACCCGCCGTGCCGCCAAGATGGTCGTCCTCAACATCGATCACCCAGACATCGAAGACTTCATCCAGTGCAAAGTGAAAGAAGAGAAGAAGGCCTGGCACCTCATGGCCGCCGGCTTCGACGGCTCCGGCCCCGACTCCGAAGCCTTCACCAGCATCTTCTTCCAGAACGCCAACAACTCCGTCCGCGTCACCGACGAGTTCATGCACGCAGTCGAAACCGACAGCACCTTCACCACCCGCACCGTCAAAGGCAAGGAGCCCGTCCGCGAGTTCCGCGCCCGCGACCTCATGCACCAGATCGCCGAAGCCACCTGGCAGTGCGGCGATCCCGGCATGCAGTACGACACCACCATCAACCGCTGGCACACCAGCAAGAACACCGCCCGCATCAACGCCAGCAATCCCTGCAGCGAGTACATGTTCCTCGACGACTCCGCCTGCAACCTCGCCTCCTTCAACCTCATGAAGTTCCTCACCCCCGGCGGCCAGTTCGACGTCCCCGCCTACCGTCACGCCATCGCCGTCGTCACCACCGCAATGGAAATCATCGTCGACGCGGCCGGCTACCCCACCGAGCAGATCGCCAAGAACTCGCACGACTACCGCCCGCTAGGCCTCGGCTACGCCAACCTCGGCGCGCTGCTCATGGACCGCGGCCTGCCCTACGACTCCGACGCCGGCCGTGCCTACGCTGCCACGCTCACCGCGATCCTCTGCGGCGACGCCTACGCCCAGTCCGCCCGCCTCGCCGCCACCGCTCCCGCGCTAGGCGCCGCCACGCCCCTCACGCAGTCAGACCGAGATCGACGGCGGCGCCTGCCCCGGCTTCTACGTCAACCGCGAGCCCTTCCTCGACGTCATCCGCATGCACCGCGCCGAGGTCAACAACATCGACCGCACCCTGAAACCCAATGCTTCGTCCAACTTCGAAGACGCCGCGGGCTTCGTAGCCCCCAACTCGCCGAGCTCAAGCACGCCTGCCAGCACGCCTGGGACTCCGCCCTCGCGCTAGGCGAGCAGCACGGCTACCGCAACTCGCAGTTACCGTCCTCGCCCCCACCGGCACCATCGGCTTCATGATGGACTGCGACACCACCGGCATCGAGCCGACCTCGCCCTCGTCAAGTACAAGAAGCTAGTCGGCGGTGGCATGATCATGATCGTCAACAACACCGTCCCCGGAGCCCTCTT
>CAWCMO010000015.1:0-37918 GCA_963796535.1 uncultured Acidobacteriaceae bacterium | reverse complement strand
AAACAGATGGAGCGCGAGGGGAAGGTGTTGAGTGAGGCCGAGAAGAAGGCGGTGTATGACGAGATCAAGAATGCGTATGACGCGCAAGCGGATCCTCGGTACGGGGCGGCGCGGCTTTGGATTGACTCGATTATTGATCCGGCGAAGACGCGGGAGGTGTTGATGACGGCGCTGGAGGCTTGTGCGCTGAATCCCGAGGTGGCGAAGTTTAATGTTGGGGTGTTGCAGACGTAGGGTTGGGTGAAGCAGATTCCCGAGGGGAATGACAGAAAGAAAATCAACGGCAACGACAAATACAAGAGCTTGTCTCAAAGTGAACGACGGTAAGAATAGCGGGCACGAAAGGTGCTCCATTCGTTGAGGCTACGGGCGCGGGCGTGGGCGTGGGACAGTCGTTGGCGCTGGACTGTATGATTCGCTCACGGTTGTGGCGCGGATGCGCGGAGGAGCGAGTGATGGGTGTTGCGGTGGAGTCGAAAGAGGGCGTGGACAGCTTGTATCCGTTTGTGTTGACGGAAGACCAGGAGGCGCTGCGGAAGGAGATTCGGCAGTTTGCTGCGCGGGAGATTGCTCCGCATGTTTCGGAGTGGGATGAGAAGAGCGAGTTCCCTGCTGCCGTGGTGAAGAAACTGGGTGCAATGGGGCTGCTGGGCGTCATCTTTCCGCCGGAGTATGGCGGCGCGGGGATGGGGTACGTGGATTACGTGCTGGCGATTGAAGAGCTGTCGGCGGTGGATGGGTCGGTGGGAATTATTGTGGCGGCGCATAATTCGCTGGGGACGAATCATATTTTTCTGGTGGGCAATGAGGCGCAGAAGCGGAAGTATGTTCCGAAGCTGGCCAGCGGCGAGTGGCTGGGAGCTTGGGGGCTGACGGAGCCGGGGTCTGGATCGGATGCGGGTGGAGCGCGGACGACTGCCGTGCGCAAGGGCGACAAGTGGGTGCTGAATGGAACGAAGACTTTCATCACCAATGGCAGCTACGCGGATACGGCTGTGGTGATTGCGGTGACGGATAAGAGCAAGGGGACGCATGGGCTGTCGGCGTTTGTGGTGGAGAAAGGGACGAAGGGATTTCGGCCGGGCAAGAAGGAGAACAAGCTGGGGTTGCGGGCTAGCGATACATCGGAGTTGATCTTTGAGGACTGCGAGATTCCTGCGGAGAATTTGTTGGGGGTTGAGGGTGAGGGGTTTGTCGACTCGATGCGCGTGCTGGATGGTGGAAGGATCTCGATTGCGGCGCTGTCGTTGGGGATTGCGCGCGGGGCGCTCGATGCGGCTACGAAATATGTAAAGGAGCGGCGGCAGTTTGGGAAGGCGATTGCGGAGTTCCAGGGGATTCAGTGGAAGCTGGCGGATATGGCGACGGAGCTGGATGCCGCGCGGTTGCTGACACAGAGGGCGGCGGTGCTGAAGGATTCGGGGCGGACGGTGACGCGCGAGTCGGCCATGGCGAAGCTGTTTGCTAGTGAGGTCGCGGTGCGGATCTGCAATGAGGCCGTGCAGCTTTTTGGGGGATATGGATTCATCAAGGACTATCCTGCCGAAAAGTTTTATCGCGATGTGAAGCTTTGCACGATTGGCGAAGGGACGAGCGAGATTCAGCGGATGGTGATTGCGCGCGAGCTGTTGAAGGTAACGCCTTCGCGGGGGTAAGCATGGCGACGGATGCGGTAAAGATTGTGGAGTGTCCGCGGGATGCGTGGCAGGCGCTGCCGGGACACATTCCTGCGGAGAAGAAGGCTGCGTATCTGCGGTCGCTGGTGGATGCGGGATTTCGGCATATCGACGCGGTGAGTTTTGTGTCGCCGGCGGCGGTACCGCAGATGGCGGACTCGGAGGAGGTGCTGCGGTTGTTGGGGCCGGTGAAGGGCGTGGATGTGATTGGGATCGTGGTGAACGAGAAGGGGGCGGAGCGCGCGATTGCTACCGAGGCGGTGAACGTGCTGGGGTTTCCAACTTCGATCTCGCCTACGTTCCTGGAGCGGAACCAGCGGCAGACGCAGGTGGAAGCGCTGCGGATGCTGGAGCGGATTCAGAAGATGGCGCGGACGGCCGGCGTGCGCGTGGTGGCGTATGTGTCGATGGCGTTTGGGAATCCTTATGGGGATGACTGGAGTTTGACGTTGGTGACGGACGCTTGCAAGACGCTGGAGGGGATGGGGATTAGGACGGTTTCGCTGGCGGATACGGTGGGGGCGGCGACGTCGTTGCAGGTGATGGAGGTGGTGGGCGAAGTGGTCGCGGAGCATGAAGACCTGGAGGTTGGCGTGCATCTGCATGTTCGGCGGGATTTGGCGGTTGATCGGGTGAAGGCTGCGTTTGCGGGAGGGTGTCGGAGGTTTGACGCGGCGATTGGCGGGCTGGGGGGATGTCCGTTTGCGCAGGATGAGCTGGTGGGGAATCTTCCTACGGATGAGCTGCTGGCGGCGTTTCATGAGCTGGGGCTGGGGCAGGCGAGACTTCAAGGGCTGAATGAACTTGAGTGGGAGAGTGCGCGGATTGCACGGGAGTTTGGGCACGCATGAGCTACGAGACGATCATGGTTTGGGATGTGGGGTGGGTGCGAACGATTACGCTTAATCGGCCGGAGCGGCGCAATGCGATGACTCCGCAGATGCAGGATGAATTGATTCGCGCGTTCGAAGAGGCGGCGGCGAGTGATTGCAGGGTGGTGGTGCTGGCGGGGGCGGGCGAGTCGTTTTGTGCGGGGCTGGATTTGACGGTGCTGCAGGGGGCGAAGGATAAGAGCGCGGCGGAACATCGCGCGGATGCGGAGCGGGTGGCGAAGTTGTTTCGGACGCTGTATGAATTGCCCAAGCCGACGATTGCGAAGGTGCATGGCGCGGCGGTTGCTGGAGGGACCGGGCTGGCGACGATTTGCGACTTTACGCTGGCGGTGCCAACGGCGAAGTTCGGATATACCGAGGCGCGGATCGGGTTTGTGCCGGCGCTGGTGTCGGCGTATTTGGTGCTACAGATTGGGGAGAAGCAGGCGCGGGGATTGCTGCTGACGGGAAGGCTGTTCGATGCGGCTGAGGCTTATCGGTTGGGGTTGGTGAATGAGGTGGTGGTGGGGGAAGAGTTGGAGGCACGGGTGAATACGCTGGCGGGGGTACTGGCGGAGAATAGTCCTTCGTCGTTAAGCGCTACGAAAAAGTTGTTGGCGGCGCAGAGTCGGGATTGGCTAGATGCGGCGGTCGAGTTGGGGATGGAGGCGAATGCGGGGGCGCGGGAGACGAAAGATTTCTATGAGGGCGTTACTGCGTTTCTGGAGAAGCGGAAGGCCGTGTGGTCCTCCGGCGCGGACGGCGAAGGTAAAGACTAGCTGCTGAAGTGGATTGGGGCGGCGGTGGCGGCGCGGACCTGGTCGGGCGTTACGTCGGAGGCTAGCTCGATGGCGGTGAAGCCGGCGGCGGTGATGTCGAAGACGCCGAGGTCGGTGATGACTCGATTGACTACGGCGGCTCCAGTGAGCGGAAGGGTACAGGTGGGGAGGAGCTTGGGGGCGCCCTGCGCGGTGTGCTCCATGATGACGACTACGCGGCGGACGCCCGACACTAAATCCATAGCCCCGCCCATGCCTTTGACTCGCTTGCCGGGGATCATCCAGTTGGCGAGGTCGCCGCGCTCGGAGACTTGCATGGCGCCGAGGATGGCGAGGTCGATGTGGCCACCGCGGATCATGGCGAAGGAGTCGGCGCTGGAGAAGGTGGAGGCGCCGGGGGTGAAGGTGACGGTTTCCTTGCCGGCGTTGATGAGGTCGGCGTCGACTTCGTGGGCGAGCGGAAAGGGGCCCATACCGAGCAGGCCGTTTTCGGATTGCAGGGTGACGCTCATGCCGGCGGGGATGTAGTTGGCGACGAGGGTGGGGATGCCGATGCCGAGGTTGACGTAGAAGCCGTCGCGGAGTTCGAGGGCGGCGCGGGCGGCCATTTGGTTACGGGTCCAACCAACGGTTTGGGGCACTGGCTAAGCCTCTCGTGTCGTGATTTTTTCGATGCGCTTTTCGGGGTAGGGATTGTGGACGACGCGGTGGACGAAGATGCCGGGGGTGTGGATCTCGTCGGGATCGAGCTCACCGGGCTGAACGATGATCTCGGCTTCGGCGATGGTGATCTTGCCGCAGGTGGCCGCGTTGGGATTGAAGTTGCGGGCGGTGCGGCGATAGACGAGGTTGCCTTGCGTGTCGGCCTTCCAGGCTTTGACCAAGGCGAGGTCGGCGACGATGCCGCGCTCGAGGATGTAGGTGTGGCCATCGAAGTCCTTATGCTCTTTGCCTTCGGCGACGAGGGTGCCGACGCCGGTGCGGGTGTAGAAGCCGGGGATGCCAGCACCTCCTGCGCGCATGCGTTCGGCTAGGGTGCCTTGCGGTGCGAATTCTACTTCGAGCTCACCTTGAAGGAACTGGCGCTCGAACTCGGCGTTCTCTCCTACGTAGCTGGAGATCATTTTTTTGACCTGGCGGGTTTGGAGGAGTTGGCCAATTCCCCACTTGTCGACTCCTGCGTTGTTGCTGGCGATGGTGAGATTGCGCACGCTGGTGTCGCGGAGCGCCGTGATGAGGATATCGGGAACGCCGCAGAGGCCGAAGCCGCCGATGGCCAGCAGCATGCCGTCGTGGACGACATCGGCTAGCGCGGTGCGGGCGTCGGGGTAGAGTTTGTTGAGGCTGTGCGTGCTTGAGGTTGCCACGTGAGTGTTAGAGGTTGCCACGGGCATCTTGCTCGCGCTCGATTGCTTCGAACAATGCCTTGAAGTTTCCCTTGCCGAAGCTGCGGCTTCCCTTGCGCTGGATGATCTCGTAGAAGAGCGTGGGGCGGTCTTCTACTGGCTGGGTGAAGATCTGGAGCATGTAGCCTTCGTTATCGCGGTCGACGAGGATGCCGAGGCGCTCGAGCTCGTCGAGGGGTTCGTCGATTTTGCCGACGCGCTCCTGTAGCTCGGTGTAGTAGCTATGGGGGACGGTGAGGAACTTGACGCCCTGGGCCTGGAGGGCGGAGACGGTGGAGAGAATGTCGTGGGTGGCGAGGGCGAGATGCTGGACGCCGGGGCCATCGTAGAAGTCGAGGTACTCCTCGATCTGGGATTTGCGGCGGCCTTCGGCGGGCTCGTTGATGGGGAACTTCACGTAGCCGGTGGAGTTGGCCATGACCTTGGACATGAGGGCGGAATATTCGGTGGAGATGTCGTTGTCGTCGAAGTGCTGGTAGAGCTGGAAGCCCATGACCTTGGAGTAGAAGTCCACCCATTCGTTCATGGCGTTCCAGCCGACGTTGCCAACGATGTGATCGATGTGGAGGAGGCCAACGGGGCGGGCTACGGTGTCTTCGGGCATGGCGCGGTAGCCGGGATAGAAGACGCCGGAAAAGTTCGCGCGCTCGACGAAGGTGTGAAGCGTGTCGCCATAGGCAGCGATGCTGGAGATGATGACGGAGCCATGCTCGTCGGAGAACATGGTGGGGTCCTGAACGGAGCGAGCGCCGCGGGCCGTGGTCTCGCGCCAGGCATCGGTGGCGTTGTCGACCCAGAGGGCGATGGAGCGGACGCCGTCGCCATGTTTGGCGACGTGGCGGGCGATGTCGGAGTCAGCGCGGAGGGCCGTGGTGAGGACGAAGCGAACCTTTCCCTGTTGCAGAACGTAGGAGACGCGATCGCGCTGACCGGTTTCGGGGCCGGCGTAGGCGACGAGCTTCATACCAAAAGCCGTGCGGTAGAAGTAGGCGGCCTGGCGCGCGTTGCCGACCCAGAACTCGACGTGATCGGTGCCGTTGAGGGGGAGGAAGTCGACAGCGGTTTTGGGGGCCTGCTGAGCGAGGGTGGCCATGGTGGGTTCTCCTGTGGCGCGGTTGGGGCGGCGTCGTTGGGCCGCCGGGTTCACTCGAAAGGATGAAGGTTTGGATGGAGGGATGTCAACCTGGGGGTAGCTGCAGAACCACTGGCGCGACGCCCTACGTTAGATGACCACGCGGAGGGCAGATTTCATCCCGTTGCGTGCAGTTTTTAGGGCATCCACGACTGTCCCACCTGCGGCAATCGTGTGACCGAGCGCTGACCTTCTGCGCTTTCCTGAATGCTCGAACGCGACGGTTTCGATGTTGCCACCGAAGAGTGTGTGGCTCTCGTCGATGTGATCGAGTGCGGCGTTGAGCTGCGCGACGACGGCCTCGGCCTCGTCAGCAATAACGATCACTTCGACATTGATTTTCTTGTATTGCATCGGAATACCTCTGCATGCGATTTTATGCTTCCGGACGGGCGCGCGTGTGACGGGGTTGTGAACCGGGCGGGTCTAGTTGGCGGAGGGTTCGGCAATGTGATCGATGACGATGAGTTCGATGGGGCCTCTGGCGGGCTGCAGCTTGAGTCCTAGCTGGTCTTTGAGGACGGTGAAGAGGGACTGATCGGTGGATTCGGGAGTTTCTTCGGGAGCCCATTGGATCTGGAAGGTATAGGTGCCTGCGAGGGAGGTGTGGTCCTGGACAGGGCGGCCTGACTGGCGGCGGAGGGCGGCGGCGATGTCGGCCATGGACATGTTTGTGGCGGTCATGAGGGTGCGTGTGCCGTTGGAGTTGGTGCTCATGTTGGGCTCGGAGGTAGCCGAGGCGGGCTTGAGGGTGGGGCCGAGTTTGCCGGGCTTGTCGACTTCGAGCCAGTAGATGGGGCCTACCTTTTGTTCGCGGTGGTATTTGAGTTCGAAGCGGTCTTCGAGTAGCGAGAGGATGAGCTGCTGGAATTGCTCGGGGGTTTTGACATCGGTGCGGTCGACGGCGGTGGCGGTGATGTCGAAGAGCTGGTCGTCGACCCATTTGGGTGCGCCGGAGATTCGGTTGTCGTCGGTTGCGAAGGCAATGCGGAGAAGAGTGCGGACAGTGGTGGCGGTGGCGACGAAGCGGCCGCCGGGAAGCATTCGGCGGTTGGAGGGTTCGTCGCCGGCGAAGGGATGAGGGTGGATGGAGATGACGTCGAAGCGAAGGGGCGGCGCCGGAGGGGTTTGGATTTGCGCCAGGAATGAGGCCGGCGCGAAGGCGAACGCGACGAGCATCAAGCAGAGCGCGGCGGTGAGGCCCGTTGGCTTCATGGGTTTGCTACGGGAGGTCGGCGGGGGAAGTTCCACGCAGTTAACAGGCGATAGCGGGAAGGATGGTACCGCGGCACTCGCCCAGGGTGAGGAGCGGGAGGCCTTCGCGTTGGCAGGTGCCTCGGAGGATGATTTCGTCGCCGTCGGCCAGGAATTCGCGGAGCTCGCCGGTGGGGAGTTGGAGCGGGACGGTGCCGCGCTTTGTGAGTTCGAGGAGGCAGCCTTCGGAGCCAGGGTTGGGGCCCGAGACGGTGCCGCTGGCAAGGATGTCGCCGGGCTGCAGGTTGCAGCCGTTGCTGGTGTGGTGGGCGATCATCTGCGCGAAGGACCAGTAGAGGTCGGCGAGGTTGCTGCGGCTGATGGGCGCGGGCGAGAGGTTGTGCTCGCGCATGGATGAGGTGGAGAGGAGGACTTCCAGCGTGATGTCGAAGCTGTTGGTAGGCATGGGTTCGGATAAGTATGGGAGGGGTGTGGGACGAGGCGCTAGCGGCGTGCGGTAGGGGTCGAGGGCTTCTACGGGGAGGACCCAGGGCGAGAGGCTAGTGGCGAAACTTTTGCCCAGGAAGGGGCCGAGGGGTTGGTACTCCCAGGACTGGATGTCGCGGGCGGACCAGTCGTTGAGGAGCGAGAGGCCGAAGAGGTGGGCGGGCGCGTCGGCGATGGGGATGGGCGTGCCGAGAGGGTTGCCGGTGCCAATGTAGGCGGCGACTTCGAGTTCGTAGTCGAGCTGGGTGGTGGGTTGGAAGACGGGGGTCGGGTCGCTGAGCTTGAGCTGGCCGTGAGGGCGGCGGATGGGTGTGTTGCTGATGACGAGCGAGGAGGCTCGGCCGTGATAGCCGATGGGGAGCCACGGGTAGTTGGGGAGAAGCGGCGCGTCGGGGCGGAAGAGCTTGCCTACGTTGGTGGCGTGGTGGAGGGAGGCGTAAAAGTCGGTGTAGTTTTCGGTGGCTACGGGCTTGTGGAAGGTCGCGCGCGCTGTCGGAAGCATGAGCGAGGCTACGAGGCGCTGCTGGTCTGTGTTGCGGTCGGAGCGGGGCTCAATGGTGATGAGGAGGTCGGTGAGGCGCTGGCGTAGCGCGGACCACGCTGCAGGGCCGCAGCGCATAAGGGCGTTTAGTGTGGGGGCCGTGCAGGCTTGCTGGACGTCAGTGGGTAGGGTGTTGAGGAGTTGGGATTCGCTGAGCTGGTGGAGGTCGAGGATGAAGGAGCCAATGCCGATGCCGAGATGCGGCGTGGCGTCGGGCACGGAGGTGAAGGCGCAATATGGGAGCGACTGCAGGGGGAAGCCGCTGTCGGGCTCGTTTGCGGTACCGACCCAGCTGGAGGCGATGGTCATGGGTTTGAGTTTAGGGCTTGGCGTCGGATCGGTGATCTCCCAGGTCTCAAAAACGAGACCTGGGGCACCCGGATTCGTGGATGGCAATGCAAGATCGCCAAGTTATGGGTTCAGGGCCGGGGGACTGTGAAGTTGCGTTTGAGGCCTTGCCAGCACTCGTAGTATTCGTGCTGAAGGATTTTGGATTCGAGGGCGTAGCGGGTTGGGCGGACGGCCATGCGGGTTTCGAACATGAAGGCCAAGGTGTCCTTGATGTGGTGCGGCTTGAGCTCGGCTGCGGAGGCGCGGTCGAAGGTTTCGGCGTCGGGGCCGTGGCCGGACATGCAGTTGTGCAGGCTGGCGCCGCCGGGTAGAAAGCCTTCGGCCTTGGCGTCGTATTGGCCGTAGATGAGGCCCATGAACTCGTTCATCATGTTGCGGTGGAACCAGGGGGGACGGAAGGTGTGCTCGGCTACGAGCCAGCGTGGGGGGAAGATGGCGAAGTCGATATTGGGCGTGCCGTGGATCGGCGAGGGCGCGGTGAGAACGGTGAAGATGGAGGGGTCTGGGTGGTCGAAGCTGACCGTGTTGATGGTGTTGAAGCGGGCCATGTCGTACGTGTAGGGCGCGTAGTTGCCGTGCCAGGCGACGACATCGAGGGGTGAGTGGTTGTAGTGCGAGGTCCAGAGCTTGCCGAGGAATTTGGAGACGACTTCGAAGTCCCCGTCGATGTCTTCGTAGGCGGCTACTGGATAGAGAAAGTCGCGGGGGTTGGCGAGGCCGTTGGCGCCGATGGGGCCGAGGTCAGGGAGGCGGAAAGGCTGACCGTAGTTCTCGCAGATGTAGCCGCGGGCTTTGTCGTCGAGGAGCTCGACACGGAACTTGATGCCGCGCGGAATGACGGCGAGATGGCCGGGGGCGACTTCGAGAAGGCCGCACTCGGTGACGAGAAGGAGAGTTCCCTGCTGCGGGAGGATGAGGAGCTCGCCGTCGGCGTTGTAGAAGACGCGGTCGGTCATGGAGGCGTTGGCGGCGTAGAGGTGGACGCCGCAGCCATCGTGGGTGGCGGGATCGCCGTTGCCGCCGAGGCTTACGAGGCCTTCGATGAAGTCGGTGGGGGTGGTTGGGAATGGGATGGGGTCCCAGCGCATCTGGTTGGGCGGGGTGGGCTCTTCGTCGAAGGGGCCACTGCGGAGGAGGGTGGATTCCGGGAAGGGCTGGTAGGGCTCGTGGACGACGGAGGGGCGGATGCGGTACATCCAGGACCGGCGGTTGAGGCCTCGAGGGGCGGCGAAGGCGGAGCCGCTTACCTGCTCGGTGTAGAGGCCGAGGGGGTGCTTCTGCGGGGAGTTCTGGCCGACGGGGAGAGCGCCGGGATGGGCCTCGGTGGCGAACTCATTTCCGAAACCTGACTGGTACTTGAGGGGAGAGGGGTGCGGCATGAAGAGCTCCTGGATGGTGCGAATCTGGCACCGGAAGTATCGCATGGACGGGATGGTCTTGGCGCTCGGGTGGCGGCGCGGGCGAGCAGAGTCGCTAACTGTGCGAGACCTTGGCGGCGACCATGTGGGCGGGCGTAGCATCTCGATTGTGAAGGGCGATGCTGGAGGGCACGCAGCCATGGTTGACCCGGGTCACATCTTCGAGCGCTTGCACCGCGAGTTTTTTGCTGCGCTGGAGGCTTGTCGCGTTCAGCCTGAGGAAAAGGCTGTGCATCGGCTACGGACGACGACGCGACGCTTGGAAGCTCTCCTGAACATCGTGAAGCGACGGCGGAATGGTGGGAGAGAGCTGGGGCTGAGGATCGATAAGGCGTTGCAGGCGCTGAGGCCGGTTCGCAGAGCGGCCGGGCCGGTGCGCGATATGGATGTTCAGCGTGGACTGCTGGACGGTTTGCTCAAGACGGCTGGGGCAGCGATGCCAGTTGCCGAGCGCGGCGGTCTCAAAGAGGAAGGAGAGAAACTTCAGGCCAAGCTCAAAAAGTCTCGGAAGGGTGCTGCTACGGAGCTCTCCGCGGTCATTGGAGACGTCGAGGTGAAGGAATTGGAGAGAATAAGTCTCTTGCAGGCTGATATTTCAAAGATAAAGTGGATGTCCTTGATGAAGGACGCCCAGGCGGTTGAGCGACGCAGCGCACGTAGGCTGCATGCTGATGATCCCGAGAGTTTGCACGGGTATCGGAAGAGCTCGAAGTCTGCCCGATATCTGGCTGAGATGGAGGAGGGGTCTGCGCCGGCGGAGCAGTTCGCAAAGAGGATGAAGAGGGTGCTGGATGCGATTGGAGCCTGGCATGACTGGATGCTGCTGACCCAGTTAGCTAAGAAGACTGTTGGGAAGTCTTCGGGTCTCGCAAAGGCGGTGCAAACGGAGAGGGAGGGTGCGTTGCGGCGGGCGGTGGGAGCGGTGGAGCGATTGCATCGGCAGGCTTAAGGTGTGGCTGGAGAGATGCAGATCTGCGATAGATTTCGATCGTCCGGAGTGGGGGCATCGGTCCAGGGAGCGTCATTTAGGAGTGAAGCACCCACATGAGAGCGGCACCCTCGACGAGCAGGCAGGTCTGAACCCAGTTGGGATAGTTGGGGAGCACGGTGCGAAGCGAGCTCTGGGGGAAGCACAGCCGTAGCACCCCAGAGATCGTCAAGCCGGTAAAAAGGACCCAGTAGTACCATCCACCCCACCAGACACAGGGAATGGAGAGTTCGAGTAACAGCGCTCCGAAGAGTCGGATGCCGTTGGCCCTACTGATCCAGCGCTCCGTCAGCTGGGGTGCGGCGATATGCCAGATCCCAGACAAGATGAGCACGAGAACCACGGTCGATAGATATATGGTCTTGAACATGTTAGCCAGCGTAAGCGAGATTTTTGATAACCGGGGGCCCGTTAACACGACTGCTAATAGCGTGAGCAGGACAGCGTGAAAAGGTTGCGGAAAGAGTAACGATCACACAGAAGTGCAAGAATGCAAGCGATTTGCGGATCCAGGAGAAAATCAAGCAAGCTTCAGGGGGTATCCAGGTAGAGACCAATGGTTACCAAAGAGTGTGACTAGTGGAAGTTTCTGTGTTACCTACGTTACGCGAAGAATCAGAACTTTGGAAGGGTAAATTCACATTATTTGCAATTTGTTGCGCACAGGGGCCCGTTTCGGGAGAGCTCCCGCAAATTGCCGGTGAAAAACCGGAGATACCCAAATTAGGTTACTGATGGGGATTACTGATTGACGCCACTGGCGAGAAAACCACCATCCACCACGAGGATTTCGCCGGTAACAAAGGTGCTGGCGTCGGAGGCGAGGTAGATGGCCGCGCCAACCAGCTCTTCGGTTTTGCCGAAGCGGTTCATGGGTGTGCGCATGCGCAGTTCTTTGCCGCGCTCGCTCTCGTCGAGCAACTTCTGGTTCAGTGCGGTGCGAAAGACTCCGGGAGCGATGGCATTGACGGTTACGCCCTGGGCGCTCCACTCGACGGCGAGAGAACGGGTGAGGGCTCCGACGGCCGCCTTGGAGCAGGCGTAGGCGGTGACCTCTTTGAGGCTGACGAAGGTGTTGAGGGACGCGATGTTGATGATCCTGCCGTAGCCGCGATCGAGCATGGGGCGGCCGAAGATCTGGCAGGCGCGCAGGGTTCCGGTGACGTTGGTGTCCATGATGGACTGCCACTCGTCTTCGGGGAAGTCGACGGTGGGAGCGCGTTTGATCTTGCCCGCGCAGTTGATGAGGATGTCGACTTTGCCGAAGGCCTCGAGGGTTGCGGCGCAGAGGGCTTCGAGGCTGGCGCGATCGGCGACGTCGGAGGGTTGACGCAGGGTACGGACACCCCTGGCTTCGATCGCGGCAGCAGCCTCATCCACCTGTTCGGCGCGACGGCTGGTGGCGACGACGTCTGCACCTGCCTCCGCGAGGCCAATCGCCATGGCTAGGCCTATGCCTGAGGTGCCACCCACCACTACCGCGGTCTTCCCTGCCAGATCAAACAACTTCGACGCCATGGGTTCTCCTTAGGCTTGCTGTAGATGTTGCATGATTTCATCGACCACCGCTGAGGGTGCGCGATCGTTGCAGATGCGAAGAGCGTCGGCTGGCGGCTCGAGGGTTGCGAATTGGCTATCGAGGAGATCGGGATTCATGTAGTGGTTTTTTCGTTCGGCCAGGCGCTCGGCGATCAACTGCTTGGGGCCGTCGAGCAAGACAAAGTTGAAGGCATTGGGCGGGAGGCCGCGGACGAGGGTTTTACGGTAAGCATCCTTCAACGCCGAGCAGGCAAGGACGCCTCCCTTGCCGGCTTCGAACCATTGGAGCAAAAGAGAGTTCAGCGTTTCAAGCCAGGGTTGACGGTCCTGGTCGTTAAGTGGATGGCCCGCAGCCATCTTCGCTTTGTTGGCCGGGGAATGATAGTCGTCTGCATCCGCGAAGGACGCAGCCATACGCTTGGCCAGAAGCGTTCCTATGGTGGTTTTGCCTGATCCACTGACACCCATCAACACAACAATCATGGTTGGTTTCCTATCAGGATGGGCCGACTGTGCCGGACGTCGAGTTTGGTCGAGACGAACATTTTTTCTTATAAACAGGCGCCCTTTAGTATAAGCACATGAGCTCTACTTCTACCGAGCCGATGGCGCGGTATCGCCAACAGACTTTGCTGATCGACGCCGACGATACGCTTTGGGAAAACAACATTTATTTTGAGCGGGCGATTGCGGCGTTCATCTCGTATCTCGACCACAAGGTACACACGGTGGAGCAGGTGCGTGAGCATCTCAATCTGTGTGAGCGCGCGACGATTGCTGCGCACGGCTATGGCGTGGCGAGCTTTCGGCGATCGCTGGTGGACTGCTTTGAACAGCTGAGCGAGACTCCGATTACTGCGGAACGGCACGCGCAGATTCTTTCGTTTACGGATGCGATTGCGTCCAATGAGATCGAGCTGCTGCCGCTGGTGAGGGAGACGCTGGAGGAACTTTCGCAACGGCATCGCTTGATCATGGTGACCAAGGGGAACGAGATCGAGCAGACTGACAAGCTCGAACGCTCGGGGCTGCGGCCATTCTTCAGCGCTGTCGAGGTACTTGCGGAGAAGAATGTTGCGGCCTATTGTGGCGTGGTCGAGGCGCACCAATGCGAGGGTGTGTCGACGTGGATGATTGGGAATTCGCCGAAGTCGGATATCAATCCTGCGCTGGCGGCGGGGCTGAATGCGGTGTTTATTCCGCACGATTTCACGTGGGTTCTGGAGCACGAGACGGTGGACGCGCCCACCGGAGTGGGGCAACTGATGGAGCTCGGTAGCTTCGCGGAGTTGATCCGGCACTTCTAGGCTTTAGGGCTCGTCCTTGTAGATACCCATTTGAACCTGGCCTCCCTCGACCAGCCGTGCACGGAACATGCCGGGAGTGTTGAAGCCCCAGGCAATCTGGCCGTCGGGCGTCATGGCGATAACGCCGCCGTCGCCCTTCAGGGCTGTGAGCTGGTGATCGATCATCTCGTTGACGGCGGCTTGCAAGGTCAGGTGATTGTATTGGACGAGGGCGCAGATGGAGCGCGCCATGGTGAGGCGGATGAAGTACTCGCCGGTGCCAGTGGCGGAGACGCCGCAGGATTCATTGGAGGCGTAGGTGCCGGCGCCGATGATGGGAGAATCGCCGATGCGGCCAAAGCGTTTGCCGGTGAGTCCGCCGGTGGTGGTGCCGGCGGCGACGTTGCCGGCTCGATCGCGGACCACGATGCCGGTGGTTCCCCACTTGTGTGCGTCAGGGGTTTCAAGTTGGGCGATGGGTTTGGTGGGTGGTGGCGGCGCGCCTGCTGGTCGCGGCGGGATGGGGAGGCCTTGTTCCTTTAAGTAGCGCACGAGAGCCTGCCAGCGCTCTTCGGTGAAGAAGTAGGAGTTGTCGACCTGCTGCAGGCCTACGCTGGCGGCGAACTGGTCGGCACCTGCGCCGCTGAGCATGACGAATTGGGACTTGTCCATCACAGCTTTCGCCAGCGAGATGGGATTTTTTGTTGTCGTAACGCCAGCGACGGCTCCGGCACGCAGGGTCTTGCCTTCCATGATGGCGGCGTCGAGGTAGTTCTTGCCGTCGGCGGCGAAGACAGCGCCTTTGCCGGCGTTGAAAAGAGGATCGTCTTCGAGGACTTTGAGACCGGCTTCGACGGCGTCGACTGCGGAGCCGTTGCGGTCGAGGACAGAGGCGGCGGCGTGGATCGCGTGGTCGAGGCCGGCACGATAGGCGGCGTCGCGTTCGGGCGTCATGGAGGAGCGCTCGATGACGCCCGCTCCGCCATGCATGATGATGGCCCACTTGCCTGCGGGCGCCTGGGAGGTGAGCGCGGCGGGCTGTTGGGCGACGGCGACGGGCATCGCGCCTAGACAGAGTGTCAGTAAAATCTGGTTCCGTAATATCCGGTGCATGGGTTCCTCGTGCGAACGAGTCTAGCGCAACTCGGGCGATGAATCCGCGGGGATAGGCAGTCTTCGGTGGATTTCGCACGTCTAAGGCAAAGAGCAGGCAGGACGCGGCGCGTGCGCGTGTAATTGTGGTAGCAGGGCTTATGGAGGCTGGATGTCAGAGTACGAAAACGATCTGTCCCAACTGGTTTACGAATTGAACCGATCGGTGCCTGCCGCAAAGGGCGGCTCGAGCGACGAGGCCGGTTCGGGGGCGGACAAGAAGAGCGCGCTGGACCCGCTGCTGGCGCACGCGGCAGAGCGGAAGGCTTCGGACGTAATCCTGGTTGTGGGATCGGGTGTCACGCTCAGGGTGAATGGGGTGCTGACGCCAGCGACGGGTAAGGCACTGACTCCTGAAGATCTTCGCAGGCTGCTATTGCCGCTGCTGACGAGCGAGCAGACGAAGGAGCTCGAAGCGAAGCGGGTGGTGGACTTTTCGTTCATGCGGGGATCGCTGGGCAGGTTTCGCGCGAATATTCATTACCAGCGAGGCACGCTGGCGGCGAGCATTCGGCTTTTACCGGGGCAGATGCCGACGCTCGAGTCTCTGCATCTGCCGGCCATCCTTGGGCATTTGATTGAACGCCGGCAGGGGCTGATTCTGCTGACGGGGCCGACTGGATGTGGAAAGACGTCGACGATGGCGGCGCTGATTAACCTGATCAACACTCGGCGGCGCGAACACATTATTACGATTGAAGATCCAGTGGAGTACCAGCACCCGAACCGAAATTCCATTGTGGAGCAGATCGAAGTCGGGTACGACACTCCGGGATTTTCGAATGCGGTGCGCGCCGTGCTGCGCCAAAATCCGGATGTGATTCTGATCGGCGAGATGCGTGACACCGAGACGATGGCGGCAGCACTGACCGCTGCTGAGACTGGGCACCTAGTGTTTTCTTCGCTGCACACCAACGACGCGGCGCAGACGATGTCGCGGCTGCTGGACAGCTTCCCGGCGAACAACCAGGCGCAGATCCGGCAACAGCTTTCGCTGGCTCTACTGGCCGTGATTGCGCAGCAACTGGTGCCGTCGATCGACCAGGCGGGACGATACCCGGCGCTGGAGATTATGGTGGCGACGACGGCCATACGGAACCTTGTTCGGACGGCCCAGGACCACCAGATCCGGTCGCAGATTTCGACGGGAAGCGCGGACGGCATGATCACCATGGACCAGTCGCTGGCCGAGCTGGTGCGATTGCGGCGGATCTCGCGAGAGACGGCCCTGGCCCATTGCTATCATCCGGACGAATTGAGGTCGCTGCTGAATCGGACCGCGTAAGGTCCAAATTCGGCGGCGAATGATATACTCAACTTCGGAATCAAGGTCGCCCTTGGCACGCGTATTGGTGTGTCAGGCTCCATGCGGAGGTGGCGAAATTGGCAGACGCACTAGCTTGAGGTGCTAGCGCCGCAAGGCATAGGGGTTCAAGTCCCCTCCTCCGCACCAAACTTTTGGGATAGAAAAGGTCAGCCGCTCGCGGTTGACCTTTTTTGCTGCGCTCGTCGTGGCTGAAGCGGCTGGACGCAGCAACGGCGCGTCATCGACGCGCCGTTGCACTTTCAAACTTGCGAAGCTCTACGCGAAGGAAGACACCGCCGCCGCTTCATCATCCTTGACGTCGAACACCGTCACCAGCTTCGTGATCACGAGCAGATCGCGTACCTTGCTGGTCAGGTTCAGTAGCTTCAGCTCGCCGCCGGCATTCTTGACAGCCGTGTAGGCGCTCACCAGCTCACCGAGCCCGGAGCTGTCGATGTAATTGACCTCAGCCAGGTTCAGCACGATCTTTTTCTTTCCCTCGGCCAGCAGCTTGCGCACTTCATCACGCAGCGTAACGCCGCCCTCGCCCAGGGTGATCTTCCCACTCAAATCCACAATGGTGGCGCCGCCCACTTCCCGGGTCTTAAATGTCATGCTCATGCCTCTAACTCCTTCTTCACTCGGTGTTTGATCAATTCGATTTCCGTGCCGGGGTTCAACTGGTGAAAGTGTACCTCATCCATGATGGCCTTCATCAGGAATATCCCTCGCCCCGAACTGCGCAGAATATTCTCCGGCGCCAGCGGATCGGGCACGCTGTCGGGATCGAGTCCCGCTCCCTCATCCGCAATCTTAATCTTCAGCGCCTCGTCATTCAGTTCGTAGGCGACGTGCACCTGCTTGGCAGGATCCTTCTTGTTGCCATGCAGGATTGCGTTGATGACGGCCTCGCGCACCACCATCGCAATCTGGCTGGAGGTGTCCTCGTCGAAGCCAGCCTCGTGCGCCAGACCCTCGGCCTTCGCCTCCACCAGGTCCACGCTCGAGAGCGCGGACTCCAGCGTCATGCTGCCACGGTTTGTTGCCGAATCCGTCAACGTCGCCCGTCCTCCTGTGGAGTGTACCTTGTCCGATTCCAACTAAGGAACAAAGCCCCGCAAATATTTGCCTTTGTAACGTCATACGCACTGGCAGGAAGGTCACAGCATGCGCTACGATCACTGACATGCCGGACAATATCGCCATGGACGACCGGGATGAAGCGCTCTTTGCGCAGCAGCAGGTTGCCCGCCTGCAGGCGCTGCTCGAGGCCAGCCGGCTCATCCATTCGACCATCGTTCTCGACGATGTGTTGAATACGGTGCTAAAGATCGTCGTCCGCGAGTTGGAGTTGGATGGGGCTTTCTTCAAGCACTTCCTCAACAGCTATGGCGATGTCCCTCAAACATTCTCCGTACCCGACCGCGATGCTGCTGGCCACCCGCTGGTTGAACGTACCGGGGACACAACGCTGTGGACGCGTTTCCCGCTCCACGATAAGGCCGGCGCAACCTTCACGGAACTGATCGTCATTCGTCCGCCGGGACGAACACTGACGCTGGATGAGCTGGACTTCATAGAAAGCCTGGCGATCCAGGCTTCCGTAGCCATCGAGAACGCGCGGTTCCACGAGCGGACGGTGCAATGGCAACGGGTGGAGAGCGACCTGGCCTCGGCGCGCCAGGTGCAGCGTAGCCTGCTCCCGCAGGAGATGCCGAATATCCCCGGGTATTGCATGGCCACCAAGCAGGTGACGTGCTATGAGGTTGGCGGAGACTACCTGGACATCGTGCCGATGGCCAATGGAAAGACCACGATCGTGGTGGCCGATGTTGCCGGCAAGGGATTGGCGTCGGCGCTGGTTGGCACGAGTTTCCGGTCGGCCTTCCGTGCCATGGTGAACTCAGGTATCCCGCTGCTGGAGATTGCGACGCGCATGAATCTTCTGCACTTCAACGAAGGAGAGCAGTCGAGGCGACGTTACGTCACGGCTTTCTTTCTGCAGCTGGATCCCGCCACGGACAGCATGGACGTTGTGAATTGCGGACACAATCCAGCTTTCCTGGTGTCGGTGAGCGACCCAGACAGCGAGCCTGTGCTGATTAAGAAGATTGGAGCGTCTGGAACGCCGGTAGGTTTGTTGCCCTTCAGCACCTACGAGGTTGAGAGTTATCCCTTACCCGTGGGATCCCGCCTGCTGCTTTACACGGACGGAATGACTGAGGTATTCCGCAGTGACGTGAAGGGCGGGACCGACGACGAGTTCGGCGAAGATCGGCTGCTGCAGACGTTTCTCGATTGCCCGGCGTCGACTCCGGAAGGGATTCTCGAAACGGTCTGGTCGACGCTTGATGAGTTTGGCAATCAGGACCAATCCGATGACATGACAGCAATGGTGTTGATGCGAGAAGCGGTGACCGAGGCTGCCCAATGAGCGATAAACCGAACCGCCGCAAAGGCGATAAATTTCCCAGCAGCATCGAGCTGCGACTTCCCTCTCGTCTGGGCTACGAAAAGGTAGCCATGAACACCGCGGCCAGTGTGGCGCGGCTGATGGGCTTCAGCGATGAGCGCGTTGACGACCTCAAGACCGCCGTTGCGGAGGCCTGCATCAATGCCATGGAGCATGGCAACAAGCTCGATGAGTCGCTCATTGTGGGCGTGATTCTGTCCATGGACGCGAACTCGCTCGAGGTCAAGGTCACTGACAACGGCGAAGGTCCGCAGAGCAAAACGCACGCTCCCGACATCGACAAGAAGATGCTGCGGCGAAGAGGAAGCTCGCGGCATGGGGATGTTCCTCATCCAGGCGCTGGTGGACGAGGCTGAGTGGGTCAGTTCTCCGCCCGAGGGCAGCTACGCACGCATGGTCATCCACCTCAGCAATCCGGCTGTTTAATCCGCAACCTGCACGCATGGCAATACCCTAGAATGATCGGAATAGTGGAGAGAGCATGCCGGAATTAGTAACCCGCGTTACCGTCGAAGAATTGCCCGCAGCCAGTGGCGACCCCATTACCGTCATGCGCTTTTCGGGCGACATCACCAGCGCATCACAGCCGGCCGTGATGGGCACCTACGAGGGCCTGCCTGATTCCGTCAAGCGCATCCTTCTGGATTTTTCCAAGGTCGAATACTTGAACTCCAGCGGCATCGCCCTGGTCATCCAGATGATGATTGCGGCCAGCAAGAAAGGTCAGAAGATCAACTCCTTTGGCCTCAGCCCTCACTTCAAGAAGGTCTTCACCATGGTCGGCATCACCAAGTACACCACCCTGCATGAAGATGAAGCCACCGCCTGCGCTGCCTTTATTTAGTTTTGGGGCGCAGGCATGCCGGACTGCGGGCCGTTCAGAGGGATTCCGGCTTGAGAGTGGGCTAGGGCCGGTGGTACACTCAAGATTGGACCTAGGTGTATGCGCCGCAACGCGCAGGGTTAGTTCTCGGCACCATCCGACCATTTTCGCCGCCTGTGCGGCCATAAGGCTAATGCTTCGACCATGTTTATTCTTCTAGTCATTCTGCACGTTATCGTTTGCCTGTTCCTCATCGGCGTCGTTCTCATTCAGCAGGGAAAGTCGGCGGACCTTGCTGGCGCGTTTGGCGGACAGGGCTCACAGACGGCATTTGGACCTCGCGGTGCCGCTAACTTGCTGACACGTCTCACGACGTGGTCGGCCATCCTCTTCATGCTGACCTCCATCGCACTCACTATCGTGATGTCGCGCACGAGCACCAACCGCTCGGTGTTCTCTAATCTTCCCAGCCAGACGACGCCCGCGAAGAAGTAGCGCTGAGCGTTCTTCCTCTCCCAAGCGCAGGCTGTCAGCCTGCGCTTTCGCATTTTCCGACCGCTCTGTTGAGCAAGAGGAGCTTCGATGATTCGCGAAACGCTGGCTGTGGGTCTGCTCGGATGCAATTGCTCGATTCTTGGTGACGAGGTGACCCGGGAAGCCATCGTCGTGGATCCCGGCTATGACATTCCTCAGATTCTTGCGCTGCTTGCAAAACATAAGCTGACGGTAAGAAAGATCCTCGTGACGCATGCGCATATTGACCATATCGCGAGCGCTCTGCAACTCAAGGAGATCACCGGTGCGCCAATCCTTTACAGCCAGGCGGATCTGCCTTTGGTAGCAATGATGGACGTGCAGGCTGGGATGTTTGGCCTGCCCGTGCCAGAGGTTCTTCCGCCGGATCATTCACCGGCGGATGGCGAGGCTGTCGAGGTGGGCGAGATCAAAGGGACGGTGCTGTACACGCCCGGCCATTCGGAAGGCAGCCTGTGCCTGTATGTTCCGGACGAGCATCTGCTGCTGGCTGGCGACACGTTATTTGCCGGGGGAGTGGGGCGAACGGATTTTCCTGGAGGCAATACCGGGAAGCTGATCGCGAGTATCCATGACCGGCTGTTGACGCTTCCGGATGAGACGCTCGTGGTGCCTGGCCATGGCCCGATGACGACCATTGGGACCGAACGGCAGACCAATCCGTTTCTTGTGTGAAGTACTGCGACGGTTTTATTCGGTGGGGAGCAGTGACAGCCCTGCGGCCCAGATGTCGGGCGGTGTTAGAAGGCTGACAACCGCTCTTGCATCGCCGAGGCCATAGAAATTTCCGGGCTGGACCAGAACGCCGCGATCGAGCGCGGCAGCGACGAATTCCCTACCCGCAACGGTGCGCGGAACGCGAAGGACTGCGGTCCAGCCGCCTTGCAATGCGAGCCGCTGGATCGAGGTTCCCTGAAGACGGGAGTCGAGCACTGCGAGATTGGCGCGCATGCGCTGGCGGATCTGGTGTTGGATGGCGTGACGCATGCGCAGCCACGCGGGAAGGGACTGCTGCACCGGGGCGTTCATGGAGAGGAAGGTGTCGGCGATGATTTCTACCCGTTGCATCGCCTCCTGCACGAGCGAGGAAGGCCCACAAGCTGCGATCCAGGAAGCCTTCATTTGCGGCAGCCCGCAGACCTTGCTGATGCCGCTCAGGACGAATGTGAGGCAATTGGACTCTGTTGCGGCGAAACTTGGCTGGGTCGTTCCGAGCGCGTAGTCGAGGAACACCTCGTCGACGATCAGGGCTAAGCCGTGGGTGACGCAAAGAGTCTCGAGAGCGGCGCGCTCCTCCTGCGAGGCAAAGTTTCCCGTGGGATTGTTGGGGTGGACGACGATGATCGCCTTCGTCCTGGCGGCGATCGATGCTTCGAGCGCGTGGAGATCGATAGACCAGCCTTGACCTGAAGCGAGGTCGGCATTCGGATCGTAAAGCAGCGGATACTCGCGAAGCTGAACGTCGTCGAGCCGCGCGATGAAGTCGAAGAGTGGATAGCTGGGACTCGCGACCAGAACCTCGTCTCCTGGATTGCAGAGGAGGCGGAAGAGAAAACTGTAGGCCTCGCTGGTGCTGGTCGTGAGGCAGATATGGTCGAGCGGAATGCTGGCTCCGACGTCACTGTGGTAGCGGGCCACTGCTTCGCGAGCGGTGACCATACCGAGCGGATCGGGCTCGTAGTGCAGAACGCTGGGATTAAGCAGGGGGTCGAGAAGCGCGGCAACGTTGTAGTTGAATCCACAATGGGTGGGATTCGAAATGGTGAGGTCGAAGAGTTCGCGGCCGGATGCTCGGCGCTCGCGGATTGCCGCGGTCAGCTCATTCTCGGCAAGGTTCCAGTTGGTGCGCTCAGAGAAGTTCATCGGACCTGTTCAAAGTCTCTCATGTCGCTTGGATTCGTCGGCCCGCCCATAGAATGGAGGCATGACGGATGAAGTGAAGATCAAGATTAGCGCGGTGTTGTTTGACTATGGGATGGTGCTCAGCAGCGTTCCGGCAGAGTTGGATTGGCGAAAGCTCGAGCGTGTTGTGGGTGCCGACGAGAAGAGCTTCCAGGCGGCTTACTGGAAGTATCGAGATGACTATGATCGCGGCGCGTTGACCGCGCAGACGTATTGGGAGACCGTTGCTCGCGATCTCGATAAGCCTCTGGACGCTCAGGTTCTGCGCGGGCTGATCGATGCGGATACCAACGTCTGGACGCAGCCCAATGTGGTGATGATGGAGTGGGCCGGGCGGTTGAATCGCGCAGGAATCAAGACCGGAATTCTCTCCAATATTGGGGATGCGATGGAGCTTGGCGTGTTGGGACGATTCCCTGCGCTGGCCGATTTTACGCATCACACTTTTTCGCATCGGCTCGGGATTGCGAAGCCAGATGCGGCGATTTATCGGCATGCGGTGGAGGGGCTGGGAGTGCCGGCCGGGGAGATTTTGTTTGTGGATGATCGCGAGGAGAATATTCTTGCCGCGCGCGCTGCGGGGATGGTTGCAGTGCAGTATCTCGGGCACGAGGGATTCGTCGAAGAGATAAAGCGGCTGGGACTGGGGTGGCTGCTCGAGCTCTGATCCCGCGAAATCCCGAGCCTAGGGTCGCGACGCCTCGGGTAGAGGCTGGAGCTCGATGGGGACGCGCTCCACGATCTCGATGCCGAAGCCCTGCAGGGCTGGGACGTGCCTGGGGTGGTTGGTCAGCAGGCGGATCTTGCGGATGCCGAGGTCGGAGATGATCTGGCCGCCGAGGCCTACCTGGCGGAGGATGCGCTGGTCGGGGGCGCCGAGCGGCTCGGGTTCGTTGCCGCGGACGGTGCGGTGGATGCAGAGCTTCGCGGGGTGGGTGGAGCGGTCGATGGTGAAGCCGCGCTGGGTGTGGTGGAGATAGATGAGGGCGCCGACGCCAGCGTGGGCGATCTCGCGGAGGCTGGCATCGACGGTGGCGCGGCAGTCGCAGGCCGTGGAACCAAACACGTTGCCCGCGAGGCAGTGGGTGTGGACGCGGACAAGGACTGGCTTGTCGGATTTGGCCGCGGCGTCGAGGTCGCCGAAGGTGAGTGCTACGTGTGATTCATCCCGGGCGCCGAGTTCGACGGTCTGGATGTCGCTCTCGTAGGAGAGCATGCGGAAGTCGCCGTATTCGGTGGGGAGGACGCCCTCGGCGATGCGGTGGATGTAGCGCTCGTTGGCCATGCGGTAGCGGATGAGGTCGGCTACGGTGACCATCTTGAGGCCGTGCGTTTGGCAAAAGATGGTGAGGTCGGGAACGCGGGCCATGGAGCCGTCTTCGTTCATGATCTCGCAGATGACGCCGGCGGGGATGAGGCCGGCCATGCGGGCGAGGTCGACGGAGGCTTCGGTCTGGCCGGCGCGGACGAGGACTCCGCCTTTGCGGGCGCGCAGGGGAAAGACGTGGCCGGGGCGGGCGAGGTCGTTGGGGGACGAGTTTGGATTGATGGCGACCTGGATGGTGTGGGCGCGGTCGGCCGCGGAGATACCGGTGGTCACGCCTTCGCGGGCTTCGATCGTTTCGGTGAAGGCGGTGCCGAAGCGCGAGGTGTTGTCCTGGGTCATGGGGCCGAGGCGCATATAGTCCGCGCGTTCCTCGGTGAGGGTGAGGCAGATGAGGCCGCGGCCGAAGCGGGCCATGAAGTTGATGGCCTCGGGGGTGCAGAACTCGGCGGCGATGGTGAGGTCGCCTTCGTTCTCGCGGTCCTCGTCGTCGATCAGGACGATCATGCGACCGGCTTTGAGCTCGTCGAGGGCTTCGGGGATGTCGATGAATCCAGCGGCGCGGTCGGTCATAGTGCCTAGCCTGCCTCGCCCCCTCGCGTTTTGAAACGAACCAAACGAGGGGGACAAGGCTTTCACACTTTGATGGATTTAGAGGGTGGACTCGATCTCGAAGCCCCAGGCCTCGAGCAGAGCTTCGGGGATGTACTTGGAGTTCTTGTTGCGGCGGGCCCACTCGCGGAGGCGGGTGGAGCGGATGTATTGGTCGGGGGTGAGCTTGTATTCCTTCACGACCATCTCGAAGGAGGTGATGGTGGGGACGACGGGGCCGATGGGTTCCGGCTTGCCCCAGTTGGGATTGCCGCGGCGTTTTGCCATGGATTCATTTCCTCGCTGTTCAGGCGGCTGTTCGCCGCAACACTTCATTTTATCACTTTTGGGCGAGGATGATCGCGGGCGGGGCGAGTTCTCCGTGGTTCGTTCCCTGTTGTCAGGGAGGGCAGATGCTTTGCCCCTGAGAACGGACAACTGTTCCGTTTCACTACATCGAATCATCCCCAATTCCCAGCTGCCGATAAACGCATACAGAAGGGGTTATGGCCACTTCCACCGATAGAGGCGCGCCTGCATTGAAGGCGACTCACGACCCAGAGCTTACGGGAGAAATCGACCGGAAGGACGTTTGATGAAAAAGCTAGCTGCAGAACCCAAGTTGATGGCATGCATCGCGGCGATCCTGCTGATGATGACGATGCTGGGCGTGGCGTCCTACTCGGTGCTCTCGCGGGTAGACAAGACGTTCGAGATTGCGGTGAACTCGACCGCCCGCAAGCTGTGGCTGGCAGGCGACATCAATATGGCTGCGGGGGACATGCTGGCGGCACAGCGGGGAATCCTGCTGTACGCGGATGCGCAAGAGGTTGCTTCCAATGTGAAGCTGTTTGACATCCGATCCGTGCAGGTAGACCGAGATGCTGCGGAATTGAGGTCGCTTTCGGTCAATGACGAGGAAGTGAAGATTATTGGCATTGTTGAAGACAGCAACCGGTCGTATCGGAAGGCCGTCCATCATGCGATCCGCCTCGATGCAATGAATTCCCACGATTTGAATGAGGTGGCGAATGCCTATAAGACCATCGACGAAATCACCGACCAGCTCGAAGTTCTGGAGTCGAACGGTCTTCGAGAAGCTCTCAGTAGTACCCAGAGGCGGCTACGCTATGGACGCATCGTTCTGCGGGTATGTGCGGGGTTCGCGTTGCTTGTGGTGCTTCTTGCTCTGCAGACGGTTCATGGCATGGGAAAGGAGCTGCGGACCTCGGCGCTGCGGGCTTGCGCCTCTGCGATGGAAGCGCGTGACTCAGCTGCCTTTCTTAAATCGATCATGGACAGCATGCCCTGCGCGGTCTGTATCTTCGATCCTGACGGAGATCTTAAGCGATGGAATAACAACTTCCTTGGATACTCCTACGAGGACATGATCGATGGTGGGCTCATGGCGAGCCTGGCACCGGAGAGCCTGGATGGCGTTACGCGAAGCATGGCGAGGTGCATGGAAGTGGGCCACGCCGAAGTAGAGGCCTACGTGCTGAGCAAGGATGGGAGAAGGGTCCCTATCTATATGACCTACACGCAATTTCTTTACGAAGGAGAGGTATGCATCCTGGGTGTGGGTGTCGATATCAGCAAGCAAAAGAAGGCGGAGCAATACAGCCGACTGCAGCGGGTGGCACTGGAGTCCGCGTCGGAGGCCGTCGTGATCACCGATGCGACGGGAAACATTGAATGGGCCAACCCCGCATTTACCACGTTGACGGGCTACGAATTGGAAGAAGTGCTGGGAATCAATCCGCGCATTCTTAAGTCGGGAATGATGGATCGTGCGTTTTACCGGACGCTCTGGAGCACGATCCTGCACGGCGAGAAGTGGTCTGGCGAATTGTGGAATCTCAGGAAGGACGGCAACGTGTACTGCGAAGAGATGCACATCGCGCCCGTCCGTGCCCTGGATGAACGCATCAGCAACTTTGTTGCGGTGAAGCACGACATCACCGAACGCAAGCAGGCTGAGGAAGAGGCGGAGCGCGCCAAGGAAGGATTGGTGCTGCTCAACAAGGAACTGCGGGAGGCGAACGAACATATTCTCAAGATCTCCCAGACCGACGCGCTGACGGGACTGGCGAACCGGCGGACGATGGACGAACGGATGCGTCACGAGATGGCGCGCGCTGAACGGCTGGGAAGCGGCTTCAGCGTGATCCTGGGCGACCTGGACCACTTCAAATCGATCAACGATGAGTTCGGGCACCTGGTGGGAGACCGGGTGCTGGTGGCGGCTGCCGCAGTGTTCGCCGAGCAGGCTCGGCCGTACGATCTGCCGGCGCGATTCGGAGGCGAAGAGTTTCTGGTGCTTCTGCCGGAGAGTAACCTGCCGGACGCGATGGCGATTGCCCAACGCATTCGAAACGCGGTCGCCAGGGTTGCGGTGCCGGAATTGACGAGGCAGCTTACGATCAGCGTGGGAATTTCTACGTGGGGACAGGGAGACACGATGGGGGCGCTGGTGGGCCGCGCGGATGCAGCGCTGTACCAGGCGAAGAGGCGGGGCCGGAATCGCGTGGTCGCCCAGACGAGCGATATGCCACCAACCCTTGCGGGTCGCGTGCTGGCCGGGGTGGCACCGGAGGCGCTGGTCAAGAGTGCGTGAGCGAAGCTGCCGGGGAGTTGGTGTTGGAGGCTGGGGAGAAGACTTGCCCAGCGGCTATCACGAACGACTTGCCTAGCGGGTGTAGCCGAAGACGCCGCACAGGTTGGAGTTGTTGGTCAGCGCCTCAGGGGTGAGGACGGGCATTTGCGAGGTGGAGAAGAAGGCCAACTGCAGGGTTCGTCCGGTGGAGTAGGTGACCAGCCACTGGGTGTCCTCGGGGCCACAGAGGGTGCTCTTGTGGAGGAGTTTTTTGCTCGAGGGGATGCTGAGGCGGTAGAGACTGCCGCTGCCGGGGGCGTTGGCGTCGGCATTGAAGGCCGCGCTGATTTCGGCCGGGGTGAGGGTGCGGATCTGCGCGATCCAGTAGGTGGAGAAGTTGATGGAGATCTTTTCGTCGCTGAGGGCGACGTCGCCTGTGATGTGCTTGGCCGTGGTGCTTTCGGCACGCCAATAGCCTGCGTCCTGCGCAAGGGCTGGTAGAGAACAGGACAGAGCGCAGGCGAACACAACCGACAACAGCTTGAAACGCTTCATGATTTAAGCATGACACTCGCTGAGCCGTTGAGCAACCTGTTGGTCGCCCGCGATGAGAATGCCTGGCATAGCGGGATGCCATGAACGATCGCAGCGGCGCAATGGAGATTGCGGTGCCACGGCAACGGGGCAGACGGGGCGGTGAGGGCTAGTTCCCTACTGGCGATTACTGGTTGGGCGGTGGGGGCGGCGTGTTGGTGATGGGCTCGGGCGCGGCTTCGGCCTTGGGAGCGGTGAGGCCGGGGATGGCTGGTGCCTGGGTGATGGTTCCGGAGGCGGCGTCGGTGATGCTGATGTTGTAGCGGTCGAGGGTGGTGGCCATGAGCTGGAGCAGCGCGGCGCGATCTTTCGCGTAGGCGGCGGTGGCGGAGATGAGCGAGTTCTCCGCGACGGCAAGGTTTCTTCCCTGCTGCAGAACGTTAGCGCTGGTGGAAGCACCAAGCTTGTACTTCTTCTGCTCGGCGATGAGGCTTTGCCCGGCGTAGTCATGCTGAGCCTGCGCAGCGGCTACCTGGGCGCGGTCGTTGGTGAGCGCGTAACGGGCGTTGATGATCTGAATGCGAATCTGGGTGTAGAGCTGCTGCAGGCGCATCTCGGATTGGCGGAGTTCCATCTGGGAGCGAACCTGGTCTGCCTGGGCGGTGCGGTTGCGTAGGGGGATGGTGAGGTTAGCGCCTATGCCCTTGTTGGGTGAGCTGTTGTTGACGAGATTGTTGAGGGCGGTGCCGTAGCTGATGGAGGGAAAGGTGCCCGGGGGATAGGGTTTTCCGGTATCAAAGTCGATGGCGCCGGGAGCCTGCGCACCGCCGAGGCCGTTGCCGCCATAGAAGGCGAAGGCGTCGAGGACGGGAAGCAGACCATTCTTCTCAGCCTTGATCGTGATGCGGTTGTTCTTCATGTTGAGAACAGCCTGCTCGATCTGGGGGTTGTTGGCGTAGGCGTCCGAGATCAGGCTTTCGACGGGCTGGTCTTCTTCGGGGAGGCGATCGAGGGCGACGCGGTCGGTTGGAACGACAGGCGCGGCGGAAAGCTGGGGATCGTTGAGGTTGTGCGCGATCGCCTGCTTCATGATGAGCTGTTGATACTCGAGGTTGGTCTGCGACTGGATGAGAGCCTGCTTGTCGGCGGCGACAGACGCGTCGGAGTTGACAACATCGAGCGGCGCAAGGGTACCGATCTGGAGCTGCTTACGGTTGTCTTCGGTGAGCTGGGTGGACTGCGCGAGAGCGCGCTCCTTGGCCTGCTCGTCCTCATAGGCGCTGACCAGGCCCCAGTAGATGTTCTCGACCTGGTTGATGGTGTAGAGAAGCTGCTGGCGGAAGGCCGAGTCGGTGATGCGGCGATTGTTCTTGGCCTGCAGGATGAAGCGATCCTGGATGCCCGTTCCAAAGCCCTGGAGAAGATGCTGGGTGACGGTGGCGGTGAACGAGGTAGTCAGCTGAGGGCTGTAGGTGACGAAGGGATTGTTGGTGGTGACACGGCTGTTGTTGAAGCCTACGTTGAACAGCGTTCCAGTACCGAAGCCCTGCTGGTAGGTGAAGTTGTAGGTGCTCGTGTCGGTGTACAGCGAGGAGAGGCCGCCCGAGAAGAGCAGGTTCGACTGCTGCTGGTTCTGTGCCTGGTATTCAAGCTGGCCGCCAAGGACCGGGTCCATGTTGTAGGGGACCGGGCCGCCGCCGCTGGTGCTGAGGACGATGCCACCTGCGCCGCTGCCCGTGCCGCCGGTTCCGGTGGAGGTGCCGCCGGGGCCACCGCCGCCGGTGATGGTGGAGCTGCTACCGCCGAGGGTATTGGTGATGAGGCCGGCGGAGACGCCGCGCAGGCTGGAGCCGGCGCGGGCGCGCAGGATATCCGTGTCGGCGATATCGAGATTGATGCGCGCGATGGCGATGTCGAAGTTGTCCTCAAGGGTGAGGGTGATGGCGTCGGAGAGGCTGAGGTAGATTTTGCCGTCGCGCAGCAGGTCCTGGAGGTGCGGGGTGTCGCCGAGGCGCGGCGCGGGGTAGTTGGTCGCGGTATACCAGCGAAATGGGTTCGGGAAACCCAGCTTGCCCTTGCTGTAGTCCTTGAGGCTGGAGCGAAGGTAGAGGGGCTCGGTGAACTTGGGCGTGGGTGCCTGGGGGAAGCCGGGAGTTCCCGTGGTGTCGTTCTGCACGGCTGCGGGAGCTGCGGGCGCGGTGGGATTCGGCTGCTGGTTGGACACAGATGTCTGCTGAGCAGCCGCCTGGGACAGGGTGGCTGGGGGGAGGGTGCTCACCAACGTAAGTGCCACGCAGACGCTCGCCTGCAAATGCCTCAATTTCACGATTCACTTCTCCAGCGTTCAGCTTGAACGGGTTGTAGAGCTGTCGGTGCTACCAGGGTTTTAAAGCTGTCGGTCAGTTTTCTATACGGCAATAGTGGCTGGTTGGTTCCAGACGGTTGTGGGAGACACACCAAGTATATCCAGTAACAAGAGATTGCCGGCTCACCATAAGAAGGATCGACGTCTCTACAATGGTTTGAAGGTGGGCGCGCCGCGATGGCTTTCTGGAAGATTGTTCTCAGTTACGACGGGTCGGGCTTCCACGGATGGCAGGTGCAGCCGGGGCGGTCGACGGTGCAGGGGACGCTGGCGGCGGCGCTGGAGAAGATGACGGGTGAGCACGTGCTTCCACAGGGGTCCGGGCGCACGGATGCCGGGGTGCATGCGCTGGGACAGGTGGCGAGCTTTGCGCTGGAGGCGGAGATTCCGGCGGAAAACTTGCTCAGGGCGCTGAACCGGTCGCTGCCGCAGAGTATTCGGGTGCTGCAGGTGGAGGAGGTGGGGGAGGCGTTCCATGCGCGACACAGCGCGGTGCGGAAAACCTATGAATACAGAATCTTTGAGCGAAAAGTGAAAGAGATAGACGAGGAAAAAATCTGCCCGCCGTTTATGGCTCCCTACGCGTGGGATTGCCGGTGGACACTCGAGATTGAGGCCATGCAGGAGGCCGCGGCGATGCTGTGCGGAACGCACGATTTCACTTCGTTTGCGGCGGTTGATCCGGATCGGGCGCAGAGGGATGAGGGAGCGGCCGGGCCGAATCCGGTGAAGACGATCTTTGCGTCGGAGGTGACGCGCGGGATGGGCTGCTGCGATATAGGGTGACGGGGAGCGGGTTTTTGCACCACATGGTACGGAATATTGTGGGGACGCTGTCGGAGGTGGGGCGCGGAGCTTTGAAGGCGGAGGAGATGCGCAGGATTCTGGCGGCGAAGGATCGGGCGGCGGCCGGGCCGACGGCTCCGGCGCAGGGATTGTTTCTGGTGGAAGTGGAGTACGCAGCGGGTGAAGGGATAGGGGCATGAGCGCGGTGAATAACAGGAGGATTGCCGCGCTGGCCAGCGATCGTGCGGTGCACCGGGCGTTTGCGTGGCTGCATTTGCATGAGGCGCAGATGCGGCGATGGCAACTGGAGTTTTTGGGGATTGCGGCGCCGCCGTTCGGTGAGGCGGCGCGGGCGGCGTGGTTCTGCGAGCGGTTTGCCGAGATGGGGCTGACGGACGCGCGGGTGGATGCGGCGGGAAATGCTGTTGCGGAGTTGCGGGCGGAGGGCAACACGGATGGCGGGGCTTCAGCGGGTCCGGTGGTGATGCTGTCGGCGCATCTGGATACGGTCTTCCCTGCCGGGACGGATTGCGCACCGAAGGAAGATGACGCGAAGATTCTGGGTCCGGGGGCCTGCGATAACGGTGCTGGGTTGACGGCGCTGCTGGGACTTGCGGCTGCGTTGCGGCATGCGGAGATTCTGCCGGGGTGCACGATTCTGTTTGCGGCGAATGTGGGCGAGGAGGGCGAGGGGGATCTGCGCGGGATGCGGCATTTGTTTGCGGAGGCTCCGTATG
Source organism: uncultured Acidobacteriaceae bacterium (assembly GCA_963796535.1). Lineage (GTDB taxonomy): Bacteria > Acidobacteriota > Terriglobia > Terriglobales > Acidobacteriaceae > Granulicella. Next base: position 7,106 of record CAWCMO010000015.1, on the reverse strand, counting down.
CCGGGAGGGTAAGGGCGGCGATTGCGCTCGAGGGTAGCGGCGCGGCGATGGTGGTTGACCGGGCGTTGGGGAGTCGGCGACTGCGGGTGTCGATTGCGGGGCCGGGAGGACACTCGTGGGCGGATGCGGGGCGGGCGAATCCGATCATGACGCTGGCGACCGCATTGGTGGAGATTGGGAAAATTCGGTTGCCGACGCGGCCGCGGACGACGCTGAATTGCGGGGTGATTCGTGGAGGGACGTCGGTGAACTCGATTCCGGAGTCGGCGACCGCGGATCTGGATTTGCGGTCAGTGTCGGGGATGGAGTTGGACCGGGTGGAGCTGGGCGTGCTGGAGACGCTGACGCGCATGGTGGACGCGGAAAACCAGCGGAGGGGAGACGCCTCGCTGACGCTGCATGTGGAGCGGATTGGGAATCGGGCGGCGGGGGCGCTGGCGGCGAGCTCAGGGTTGGCGATGAGTTTGAAGGCGGTGGATCGGCATCTGGCGATTGCAACTGAGGCGCGCATTGGATCGACCGACGCGAACCTGCCGCTGTCGCTGGGCGTTCCGGCGCTGGCGATTGGCGCGGGCGGCGTGGGTTGGGGGATCCATACGCTGCAGGAGGGATACGATCCGACCGGGCGCGACCTGGCGCTGCGGCGAGTGTTGCTGCTGCTGCTCGATGTGTCCGCGATGATTGCGGAAGGCGAGTTGATACACTCTGGTGCGTGAGAACACTTTTACGGATGTGCGTGCTGGCGGGATGCGGCGTGGGGGTTGCGGCGGGAGTGCCGGCGTTGGGGCAGGTGAATGCCGGGTACTCGGCCGCGCCTGACACGATTTTTTATGATGGCAACATTCTTACCGGGACGCGGCTGAAGGCGGGCGATGCGGATGCTACGCCGGGGCGTGTACGCGCGGTGGCGGTTCGTGCGGGAAAGATTGTGGCGGTGGGTGGCGATGCCGCGATGCTGGCGCTGAAGGACGCGCATACGAAGACGATTGATCTGAAGGGCTCGTTTGCGATGCCAGGGTTCAATGACGCGCACACCCATATGGCGCCGGCGGGTCGGCAGCGGCTGAGTGTGGACCTGGATAACGTGGCGTCGTTGGCGGCGATGCTCGCGAAGGTGCAGGCGTATGCCGTGAAGATGGGACCGGGAGAGTGGATTCTCGGCGGTGGGTGGGACCATACCAAGTGGCCCGGAGCCAAGCTGCCGACGCGGCAGGATCTGGATGCGGTGAGTGCGGGGCATCCGGCGTTTCTGGAGCGGACGGATGGGCATATCGCGATTGTGAATACGGCTGCTCTGAAGGCTGCTGGGATTACGGATGCGACGCCGAATCCGCAGGGCGGGCAGATCGATCGCGACGCCGAGGGGCATGCGACGGGGATCGTTCGCGAGGGGCCGACGCTCGCAATGGTGAAGAAGGTGATTCCGCCGCCGAGCCTGGCCTTGCGACGCCGGGGGATCGAGCTGGCGATGCAGGATGCGCTGTCGCATGGGGTCACGTCGATCCAGGACTTCTCCGACTGGGACGATTTTCTGGCGATGGAAGAGATGGAGCATGCGGGAACGCTGCACCTGCGGATTGCGGAGTGGGTGGACTTCAATCTGCCGGTTGCCGTGCTGAACGAGCGGCGGGCGAGTCATCCGGCGGATGATCCGCTGCTGCACCTGACATTTCTGAAGGCGTTCATGGATGGGTCGCTGGGGTCAGGAACGGCCGCGATGAATGCGCCTTACGCCGATGACCCGAATAAGTATGGGATTGCGCGGTATGACCAGGACAAGCTGAACCAGATGGCGTCGGCGCGGGCAGCGGATGGATTTCAGCTGGGGTTCCACGCGATTGGCGATGCGGCGAACGATATGGCGCTGAATGCCTTCTCCGCAGCGGAACAAGTAGGGCGGCCGGCGAATGTGCCGGCACCAAAGAACGCCGATGCGGCTGCGTCGACGGCGCGGCCCGGGACGGTACAGCCAAGGGATTTTCGGTTCCGCATTGAGCACGCGCAGGTGGTGTCGCCCGGTGCGTTTGAGCGGTTTGCAGAGCTGGGCGTGATTGCGAGCATGCAGCCGTCGCATCTGCTGACCGACATGGCGTGGGCGGAGGCGCGGCTGGGACCGGAGCGGGTGAAGCGCGCGTATGCGTGGAAGTCGTTTCTGGATCACGGGGTGACGCTGGCGTTCGGGACGGATTATCCGGTGGAATCGATCTCGCCGTTCCGGGGGCTGTATGCGGCGATCACGCGGCAGAATGTGGAGGGGACGCAGACCTTCCAGCCACAGGAGAAGCTGACGATCGATGAGGCGATCTATGCATATACGCGGGCGTCGGCGTTTGCGGAGTTTCGCGAGAAGATTAAGGGACGGCTGGAGCCGGGATACCTGGCGGACATAGTGGTGCTGGATCGGGATATTACCAAGGCGTCGCCACAAGAGTTGCTGCATACGCAGGTGCTGCGGACGGTGGTGGGCGGGGAGACGGTCTACGTTGCGCCCTAAGGCCCAGGTCCGAGAATCCGGACCCGCGGCACCCAGCCATACGCTCCTTGCGCACTTGTTACTGCTGGCGGTGGTGCTGGTTTGGGGGGTGACGTTTTCGCTGGTGAAGTCGGCGCTGACGGCGACCACGCCGCTGATGTTCAACCTGGCGCGCATGACGCTGGCGTTTGCGGTACTGGCAGCGGTCAACTGGCGGAGTCTGCGGCGATTGAGCCGCACGGATTTGAAGTTGGGAGCGGCGGCAGGATTGTTCCTGGGGTTGGGGTACCAGTTTCAGACCACGGGGCTGAAGTTCACGACGGCCTCGAAGGCTGCGTTTCTTACAGGCCTGGTGGTGGTGATCGTGCCGCTGCTGAGCGCGATTCCCGGAGTGGCCTTGCCGGGGTCGTTGAAGCCAACATTCGATACGTATGCCGGGGCGGTGCTGGCGTTTGCCGGGCTGGTGCTGCTGACGACTCCGCCGGGTGAGGGTTTGGACTCGGGGAGGGCTTTGCTTGCGGGCATTGGGCTGGGAGAGTGGCTTTGCCTGGGGTGCGCGGTAGCGTTTGCGGCGCATCTGCTGATGCTGGCGCGGGCAGCGCCGAGGGTGTCGGCGCGGAGACTCGCGACGCTCCAGATTGGGTTTGCGGCGGTGGTCCTCCTGGTGACGCTGCCGTTGGGCGGGCGGCCGTTCTTCCACGGGACGGCCATGCTGTGGATTGCCCTAGGGGTGACGGCGGTGCTCGCGACGGCGGCGGCGTTTACGATCCAGAGCTGGGCCCAGCAGCATCTTCCGGCGAGCCATACGGCGCTGATTTTCACGCTGGAACCGGTGTTTGCGTGGCTGACTTCCCTGCTTTTTTTCGGCGAGCAGCTGGGGCGGCGGGCGATGCTGGGGGCTGGGTTGATCCTGGCCGGAATCCTGCTGGCGGAGCTGCGGCCAACTTCGCGGGGCAAGAGCCAACTGCTACCGATTGCGGGCGCGTAATCTAAAAGATGCATACTTAAGAAGGAAGCCGGAGCATGCCTGGCCGAAGGCGATTCCAAGCGGTGCATGCCGAGACCTTTTTCCGTCGTTCGCGTCTATCACGGTGGCGAACGAAATGCGCAAGCGGCGGACGGCGTAGAGCTTAGGAAAGCATGGCCGCGCAGGCGAAGAAGTTCACGACATCAGAAGGCAATCAGAAGCAATCACGAGGATAAATACGACAATGGACTCATCGAATCGATTCGGGCAGGGGTGGCGGGACAAGATCCGCGGCCGCCGCCTGGTTACAGCTTTCACGATCCTTGGAACACTTTCCGCCTGCGTTTTGGCTGGTGCAATGTTGACCGGCCACGTCAGTGCCAAGCAATCCGCAGTGGATAGCAGCGATGCCAAGCCGCTGCAAATTCCGAATCCGGTGACGCTGTCGAATGGCTTTTCCGCCATTGCGAAACAAGTGGGACCTGCGGTGGTGAACATCAATACGGAGATCCTGCCGAAGGAGAGCGCAACTCCCGGGCAGCAGGAAGGCCCGACGGGACGCAATCCGCGCGGGCAGAATCCCGAAGGCGGTCAGGGCGACCAGGGCATGCAGGATTTCTTCAACCACTTCTTCGGCGGGCAGGGTGGAGGCGGGCAGGAAGAGGCCGGTCCGAGCCGGGCGCTGGGTTCGGGCTTCATTGTTGATCCGCGCGGCTACATCATTACCAACAACCACGTGATCGACAAGGCGGACCGGATTTATGTGAAGCTGTCGACAGATTCGGAAGACTCGACCGATCCGGGCCGGCCGGCGACGGTGGTGGGCGTGGACAAAGAGACCGACATTGCGGTGATCAAGATCAAGACCGACACTCCTCTGCCGACGGTGAAGCTGGGCAACTCGGACAGCGCGCAGGTGGGCGACTGGGTGCTGGCGATCGGCGAGCCGTTTGGACTGTCGGAGACGGTGTCGGCGGGCATCATCTCGGCGCGTAACCGTTCGATTGATGAAGGTGGCGATGCCAATGGCGTAGCCAAAAACGAGTTCCAGAAGTTTATCCAGACCGATGCTGCGATCAATCCCGGCAACTCCGGCGGACCGCTGGTGGATATGCAGGGCGAAGTGATTGGCATGAACACCGCCATCTTCACGCAGTCAGCCGGCAACGAGGGCATTGGTTTCGCGATGCCGTCGAACGTAATCATCGGCGTGTACAACCAGCTGATCTCGCCGGATCACAAGGTGGTGCGTGGGTCGATTGGCATTCAGTTCCAGCAGGGCTTGTCGGCGGCAGTGGCCAGGCAGTACGGATTCCCCAATGGCGGCGTCATGGTCAGCGAGGTTGTTCCGGGTGGGCCAGCGTCGAAGGCGGGCATCCAGCCACAGGACGTCATCGTGTCCGTGGATGGCAAGCAGATCAAGAATGGCGATGAGCTGATTGGCATCGTCTCGATGAAGCATCCGGGATCGACGGTAAGCCTGGGCGTTCTCCGCGGAGGCAAGCAGATGACGATCTCCTGCGGCATCGCGGATCGCTCCAAGCTTTACGAGAACCAGGGCAAGGCAGAGGACGACTCCAATGAGCCGGGAGCCGGACCCGATGCCGGGCAGAGCAAGTTCGGCATCACGGTGCAGGCGGTTCCGCAGCAGATGCAGAGCCGGTTGCACCTCACAGGCGGCGTGATGGTAACCAGCGTGAAGCCGGGGTCGTTCGCTGACTCCATTGGACTGGGCCAGGGCGCGGTGATCGTGGAGATCAATCGCAAGCCGGTAACGGATATTGCGAGCTACAACGCCCTGGCGAGTGCCCTGAAGTCGGGCGACGACGTGGCGTTCGTAATCCGCGATCCGCGGCGCCCGACCGGTGGCGACTCGTTCGTCGGTGGAACCCTGCCATAGAGAGTGAGGACCGGAGTGGCGCAGACGATATTGTCTGCGCCCTTTGGTCTAGCACCTTCTGGGTAAACTTTGGGGAACCAAATGTGGTTACACTCAGCATGCAAGCCATTGCAGGAGAACTAACATTCGGTTAGGCTTGACGCGGAACGCGGATATATCGTGTTGCGTGCTTGAGCTCAGACAAGCGAAAGGGAGGTAAGCCGCACGATGCGTATATCTATCCTTAAGGCACTTCCGGCGGGACTTCTTTTGATGGCGGTGCCTGCATTTGGCTCCGTCCATCCCAAGGCTGGCGCGTCGAAGAAGCCGTACCACGCCAGCGTGAAAGAAGCTTCGGTAAAGCATAAGACGGCGCTTCATGTGCACACGGCACGGCAAGAGAAGGCACCGATGGAAATGCCTTCCGAGCGGGCTACCGAGATCCAGTCAGCATTGATTAAACAGGGGTATATGACCGGCGAGCCGACTGGCCGGTGGGATGACCAGAGCGTATCCGCTATGCAGAAGCTGCAAGGCGATATGGGATGGCAGACCAAGATTACGCCGGATTCTCGCGCACTGATCAAGCTTGGCCTGGGACCGACGGATGCGAGCGCAGCGCCTGTTCCCGGCGCGGATATCGCTTCGGGTGGCAGCAGGGGCTCTTCGCAGGATATGGCGCAAAATCAACAGCAACAGTAACGGATCAGCAGTGGCAATCCGAAGGCCGGCATCGATGATGCCGGCCTTTGGCTATTCTGGAAGGATGAACGCGGCGTTGGCCTTCCCTACTGGCCGTGTCGCTGGTGGGCCTGGCTTGGACATTGCGCTGAACTGAGAACGGAAAACTGACAACCGAGAGCGGCTTTATCGCCAGCTGACCGCTAAATGCCAGCGGTGGCCGTGATCGGCGGATTTGCGGAGGACGGTTTGGTATTCGCGAAGCTCGGCGAATATTTCAGGGCCTTCGCTGCCGAACTGGTGGGGATCGGCTTCAAGCGCTGCGATGAGGGTTTCGAGCGTGTGCAGGCCATCTTCGGGGCGATACCACTGCGGGGGCGGAAGGCGCTTGAGCAGGTCGGGATTGCCGCCGCCCTCCTGGATGAGAAGCGACATCGAATTTTCGTCGGCGGAGAAGAACTCGAGCAGCGGCTTGACGCCGAGGTCGAGCGCAAGCTTCTCGATGGCGCTCTCGTAACGCGCGAGCACACGGCCGTTCACGTAGATGTTGTAACCAGGGTCTTCGCCCTCGACCACGATGTACATCGAGGCTGCCATTGGCATGAGTGTAGCGCCGGGAGGGTTGTGGATTGAAGACTCTGGAGCGGTGAACCTTTATGGGTTCGGGGGATGAGGCGGCGGGTGTTCTCAAACGGGAAGCGTAGGGGCGGCGGACGTCTCGGTGGCGGCCTCATCGCCCGGCGGCAGGAGCAGATAGACGCCGGCAGCGATCAACAAGATGAGGCCGGTAAACCAGTGAGCCGTGAGGCGGGGCCGCACGAGCACGATTCCCTCGAGAATGATGAGCAGCGGAACCCAGGTGAACTGCGAGGACCAGCGGGTGGCTCCAAGCCGGGAGAGGGCGGCGATGCCAAGCAGCGCGACGATGCCATCGCAGGCGATCGCGAGGAGCGAGAAGGTGGTGTGCGCGCCGGTGAGATGGCTCGCTAAGAAACCGATGGCGAAGAGGGTGCAGGCGCCCAGCAGCGCGGTCGAGGTGCGAGCGACGCTCCGGGAATGACCCGTACAGAACATGACTGCGCCAAGGCCGGTGAGTATCGGGGCTA
>CAWCMO010000014.1:0-22769 GCA_963796535.1 uncultured Acidobacteriaceae bacterium | reverse complement strand
TGGGCTGCATGGGTCGCGGATGTATTTGCTGGATGTCGCGACGGAGAAGCTGACGGTGACGGGCGTGCCGATGGATGTGAGGGGGGCGTCTTGGAGTGCGGACTCCAGCAAATTGGTGGCGATTGCCGAGGCGCCGAATGGGGTAGAGGAGCTGGGGCCGGCGGGTAGTGCGTGGGTGGTGAAGGCTGGTGATCCTGCGCATGCGGAGAAGGTGGAGGCGATTCCTGCGACGGTGGGGCCGGCGGTCTGGTCGCATGATGGCGGGAAGATTGTGTATCTTGCGCAGGCGAAGATGGATGCGCCTCCGGGATATTCGGATATGTATAGGTACGATGTGGCGAGCAAGGCGACGGTGAATCTTACGGATGGATTTATGGGGACCGTGGGACATCAGGAACCGATTGCGCTGCTGGATGGTGGCGTGTTGCAGGATACCGAGGAGGGGGTCGAGGCGCGGTTGATGCGGTATGCGGCGGATGGGAAGAGCTCGGAGGTTAAGCTGCCGGTTGCTGCGGTATCGTCCGCTGTGACCAATGAGGCGCAGAGTGGATGGGTGATCCTGGGAAGCAGCGGCGGAGTGGCTCCGGAGCTGATGTATAGCGCGGCGCTGGGAGATACGCCGAAGGTGTTGGCTACTCCAGAGCTTGCACCGAAAGGTGTGAAGAGCGCGGCGCCGAAGCGGGTGGACTGGACGAACGAGAAGCTCAAGATTGAGGGACTGTTGTATCTGCCGCCTGAGGCGGCGACGAAGAAGGTACCGCTGATTGTGGAGGTGCATGGCGGCCCGCTGGGTGCGTATGTGGATAGCTATTCGGTGTTCACGGATTATTTGTTGGCGCAGGGATGGGCGGTGCTGCGGACTAACCCGCGCGGGAGCACAGGGCGCGGTGCGGAGTTTGCGGCGGCGAACAAAAATGATTTGGGCGGCGCGGACTATCGCGACATCATGGCGGGCGTGGATTTTGTGCTGAAGACCGAGCCGGTGGATGGCGACAAGATGGCGCTGATCGGTTATAGCTATGGCGGCGAGATGGCGGCGTTTGTCGAGACGAAGACGCAGAGGTTCAAGGCGATTGTTAGCGCGGCCCCGGTGATTGATCAGAACAGCGAGTATGGGACGGAGAAGGGGAGCTGGTATGACCAGTGGTACTTCGGGAAGCCCTGGATGCATCAGGCGGATGCTTGGCGACAGAGTCCGGTGAGTGGGGTGGCGCAGGCGAAGACGCCGTTCATGCTGCTGCAGGGGCAGGAGGATACGACGGATCCGCTGGGGCAGTCGCTGGAGATGTATCACGCGCTGCGGCAGATGGGTGTGCCGGTGGAGTTGATTACGTATCCGCGGGTGGATCATGGGCCGCTGGGCGGAGCTATCTATGGGTCGCCTAGCAATGAGCCTTGGCATGGGTTCGATGCGCGGCAGCGGGTGGTGGCGTTCTTCAACAAGTCGTTTGCGGGGGCGAAGTAGAGCGAAAAGTTTGAGCCGAATGGATTGGGGCGCGTCTCAAACGAGGAGACGTTTCTCGAGGTGTGGCTTTGGCGAAGATCAAGAAGGTTGTCATTACGGCGTATGGCGACGAGAGTGTGCTGGCTGTTGTCGAAGCAGAGTTGCCGGAGCCGGCGGCTGGGGAGGTGCAGCTGTTGGTGGAGTATTCGATCACGTCGGGGTCGGATGTGAATATGCGGCGGGGAACGTATCCGCTACAGAAGAAGCCGCCGCTGACTCCGGGGTACAGCGTGGTGGGGACTGTGGTGACGAATGGGAAAGGGTGCTCGAAGTTTGCGGTGGGCGAGAGGGTGGCGTGTCTTTCGAAGTATGAAGGGCAGGCGGAGCGGATCAATCTTCCGGAGAAGTATTTGGTGCGGGTGCCGGAGGGAGTGGATGGCGGCGAGGCGGTTGCGGTGGTGCTGGATTGGGTGACCGCGTACGAGATGCTGTATCGCTCGGCGAAGGTGAAGGCGGGGCAGAAGATTTTTGTGCACGGGCTGAGCGGCGGTGTGGGCGGCGCGCTGCTGCGGCTGGGGAAGCTGATAGGGGCAGAGGTGTACGGAACGGCTTCGGCGAAGAAGCATGAGGAGTTGAGGGCGCTGGGGGCGGTGCCGCTGGATTACTCGAATAAGGATTGGATTGGAGAGATGCAGCGAATGGGCGGCGTGGATGCCGTGTTTGATGCACTGGGATTTGAGAGCTTCGACGAGTCGTACGCGATCTTGAAGAAGGGTGGGATCCTGGTAGCGTATGGGACAAATCAGCGGGGATGGGATGGAACCCCTGCACGGGGGATACTGCCGACGGTGCTGAAGTTGTTTGCGCGGAATTTAGCGGTGTGGGCGGGAAAGAGGACCACGTTCTTCGGGGTGCTGCGGAGCTCCAAGAACTTTGCGCCGGACCTGGAGACGCTGTTCGCGTGGCTAAAGGAGGGCAGGATTTCCGTGCCGATCAAGGGGAGGTTCAGGCTGGACGAGATTCAGGCGGCGCATCGAGCGTATGCGGCGAGCGCGGGGATGGGATCGATTGTGATTGAGGTTGCGCGGTCGGCTTGATGAGGAGGGGCCGGCGCGGGGTTACTGGTGCTGGACGACGTCAGACGGCTTGGCGCCGTGGAAGAGGGCGTGGTTGATGTCGGGCCAGAACTCTTTGACGATGAAGGAGACGCCGTCGATGCCGACGTTGATGCCCCAGTTGCCGATGACGGTGGTGGCGTTGCGCTCGCGGCTGGGGTAGTAGAGGGTCGAGATGCCGGCGGCTGCGCCCGCGCCTACGACTTCGCTGGAGTTGAAGACGTTTTTGCTGGCGTCGTTGCGGGTGATGACGACGCGGCTGATGGCGTAGCCGGTGCGCTTCCAGAATCCGCCGCGACCGAGGGTGTAATAGCGGTTGTCCTGGTGCGTGATGGAGGGAAAGATGCCTTCCACCAGGATGTTCTCGATGGTCTGATCGGCAGCGGCGTGCCAGAGGTAGCGAGCGTAGCCGAGGCCGCCAGTGCCGAACTCCGGATCTGCGTTGCGGGCGAGGTTGTAGCCGGCGAGGGCTGCGGGAATGAAGATGGCGGAGTAGTCGAAGGAATCTTCGAACGAAGTCTTGAACTTCTCTTTGACGGTCTGCGGGGGCAGCTTGACGTCGGTACTGACGGCGCGGAAGTTGGGGATGATGCCGAGGATGCGCTTGGTCTGTTTGGGCGGAGGCTCGGTGGATTGAGACTGCGGTTCGGGGGCGTCGATGTTGGCTGCGAGCGCGGGCTGGTCGGGGTCGGAGGAGCTGGAAGTGTACGGAGGAATGCTGAGGTCCAGCGTTGGAGATGCGGAGGCGGTCAGGGTGGGAACGGGCGTTGAGGGAGCGGGCGTGAAACGAATGTCCGGGAGGGTGGTTTGCTGCGCGTGCAGCGTTGTGCCGAGGAACGCGAGCGGCGCTGTGCCGAGGGAGAAGATGGCGAGAGCGATCGGAAGTCGGTGCTTCGATGAAAAAAGCTGGTGCATTCTTCCCCTTGGTGGTTCCGTGGCTGGATGCTCTCAGCCAGTGTAGTTGGATCAGCCGTTGCGTTGCCGAGCGATTGTTATCAGTAGACGCGCGAACGAGCAAGAATGTTCTTCGGATGAAAGGTTTGTCATCCCGTATCGGGTCATATCTATCTTCTTATGCTTAGGGTATGGATGCCGTGAGGAGCGGAGTGGATGCAATAGCGGGCGAAGATTATGCTGGGGTAGCCGGATTGTGTGGATACGACAAAACCAGTTAAGCAGTGAAGCGTGAGGAAGAGGACGGTCTAATGAGCGGAGCAACTGGGAGCCAAGCAACAGGGAGCGAAGCAGCGGTCAGGTACGCCAGGGAGCAGGGGACACGGTTTGTTGAGGAGTTGAAGGACCTGTTGCGGATTCCGTCGGTGTCGACGGCGCCGGAGCATGTGGGCGATGTGCGGAAGGCGGCGGAATTTGTGGCGGAGGGGCTGCGCGCTGCGGGGATGGAGGACGTGAAGCTGATTGAGACGACGTCGGCTGCGCATGAGGGAGGACACCCGCTGGTGTATGCGGATTGGTTGAAGGCGCCGGGAAAGCCCACGGTCTTGTTGTATGGACACTATGATGTGCAGCCGGCTGAGCCGCTGGATGAGTGGAAGTCGCCTCCGTTTGAGCCTACGGAGAGGGATGGGAATATCTATGCGCGTGGGGCTGTCGATGACAAGGGGCAGATGTGGATGCATGTGAAGGCGCTCGAGTCGTTGATGAAGATGGACGGGAAGCTGCCGGTGAATGTGCGCGTGATTGTGGAAGGCGAGGAAGAGGTGGGCGGCGAGGGGATTGCCGCGTTTGTGCGCGAGCATGGCGACCAGTTGAAGGCGGATGCGGCGCTCGTGAGCGATACGGAGATGTTTGCGCCGGAGCTGCCGACGTTGTGCGTGGGGTTGCGCGGGATGATTTACACGGAGCTCGAGGCGCGGGGAGCGGCGACCGATCTGCATTCGGGGATGTATGGCGGGGCGGCGCCGAATCCGTTTGTGGCGCTGGCGCAGATCATTGCGAAACTGAAGGGCGAGGACGGGCGGATTGCGATTCCTGGTTTCTACGACGGGATTGAGGAGCCTACCAAGGCGGAGCTCGCGGCGTGGAAGTCGCTGCCGTTTGATGAGGAGGAGTATCGGAAGCACGAAGTGGGGTCGACCGAGCTGACGGGGGAGGCGAAGTTCAGCGTGCTGGAGCGGACGTGGTCGCGGCCGACGATGGATGTGCACGGGATGCCGGGCGGGTTTATCGGGGTGGGGGCGAAGACGGTGATCCCGGCAAAGGCTACGGCGAAGATCAGCTTCCGGCTGGTTCCGGGGATGAAGCCGGAGGAGACGTTTGCGAAATACAAGAAGTTTGTCGAGGAGATTGCGCCGAAGGGGATCCAGGTGAAGGTGACGATGATTCACTCGGGCGAGCCGATTGTGGTGAGCACGGATAACGTCTATGTGCACGCGGCGACCGAGGCGATGGCGGAGGTGTTCGGGAAGGAGACGGTGTTCGTGCGCGGAGGAGGGTCGATCCCGATTGTGGGGGATTTTGTGCGGGAGTTGGGTATTCCGACGGTGATGATGGGGTTCGGACTGCCGGACGATAATCTGCATGCGCCGAATGAGAAGTTTCATCTGGCGAATTTCCATCGGGGGATTGAGTCGATTGTGCGGTTCCTGGATAAGGTCGGGGCGGGAAACTGATGGCGGAGCTGCTGCCGGTACATGGCTTTGTGCTGGCGGGGGGTCGGAGCTCGCGGATGGGCGAGGACAAGGCGCTGCTGCGATTTTGCGGGCGGCCGATGGTGGAAATAGCTGTGGAAAAGCTGCGGGGATTCTGTGCGGAAGTTACTATCGCGGGGAATCGGGAGGACTTGGCAGGGGTTGCGCCGGTTGTGATGGAGACGCGGACAGGGGTGGGGCCGGCGGCTGGGGTGGAGGCTGGGTTGGGGGCGGCGAGGCAGGATTGGGTGATGTTTGTACCGGTGGATGTGCCGCTGGTTCCGGGGGAGTTGCTGCGGCGGTGGGCGGAGGAGGCGATGCGGGTGGGGATAAGCGTGAGTTTTCTGGGGATTGGAGGGAAGCAGCCGGCGTTCTGTCTGTTGAAGCGGGAGAGGCTGGGGGCGTTTGCGAAGTCGCTGGATGGCGGGGAGAGGCGGCTCGAAGTGCTGCTGCATCTTGCGGCGCGGGCTGACGGCGACGATTCGTGGATGTATGACGAGTACGAGTTGTATGGAGGGGCCGAGGATCCTACGCCGGATCAGGAGACGCTGGAGCGGTGGTTCGCGAATGTGAATACGCCCGAGGATTTGGCGGAGGCCGAGACCTGGGCGCGAGCGGTTGGGATGGGCGGCCGGTAGGGGGCATCCTTGGAGGTGCGGGCTGGCTGGTTTTGGGACGGAGGGTTTGGGGGAAAGCGTGCATCATAGGAGGAACAGCTATGAGCGAAGACCCTAAGCCTCCTGACTCGCCGCGCGAGCCACCTATCCCTGGTGACGCTCCGTACGAGCCTGCTGCGATTTCGCCGCACCATACCGAGCCGGGGGCGGTTCCTGATTCTGTGGTGGAGGGATCTGCCGGAGCGACGGAGCAGAGCCTTGCCGAGCGGACCGAGGAGCAGATTGAAAAGCCGCTGATCGACGACGTGTCCGAGGACGTGGCGCCGACGGTGCAGGAGTTCATCGCGGAAGCGGCGGCGGCGAACAGGGAGGAGCACGCGGAGATTGCGGAAGAGCCAGTGTCGGCGGCCGAGGAGTCAGCGATGCGGGCGGCTGACGGCACGGACGAGACTGCGGTGGCGGAGGAGGATGTCGCGCCGTATATCGCGTTTGAGGCGGTGAACAAGTCGTTTGGTGACCTGGTGGTGCTGAAGGATGTCAGCTTTTATGTGAAGCCTGGGGAGACGCTGTGCATTTTGGGTCGAAGCGGAGTGGGGAAGTCGGTATCGCTGCAGATTTTGATGGGATTTCTTAAGCCGGACAGCGGGACCGTGCTGGTGGCGGGGCAGAATATTGCGGGGTATACCGAGCGGGAGATGCAGGAGGTTCGGCGCAAGGTCACGATGGTGTTTCAGAACGGAGCACTGTTCGATTCGATTACCGTCGGGGAAAATGTGGCGTTCCCACTTCGGGAACGGGGGGATATGGAGGAGGATCAGATCCTGCAGGTGGTGAAGGGGCTGCTGGAGATGGTGGGTGTGGCGGGGATGGAAAATCAGTTGCCGTCGGAGCTTTCAACGGGGATGAAGCGGTCGGTGGCGATTGCGCGGGCGCTGGCGTCGCAGCCCTCGGCGGTGCTGTACGACGAGCCGACAACGATGGTTGATCCGCTGATGGCGCACCTACTGGGCAACCTGATCCAACGTTTAAAAATGCAGATGCATCTCACCAGCATAGTTGTAACTCACGACATGCGATTTGCAGAGAAGCTGGCGGACCGGCTGGTATTTCTGCATGAGGGCAAGGTGCGCTTCTTTGGAACGACCGAAGAGATGAAGGCGAGCGCCGATCCGATTCTGCACGAATTTTTCTCCATGGATGAGTTGGTGTTACCGGTATAGCGTCTTAAGTACCCATTTCAACAAGGGGTGATCCGTTAGAGTAAGAGAGAACCCATAAGTGACGATAAAGAGCGTGTCTACCAAGAGTTGACCTTGTAAGTACACACCCACTCCGCCATGAAGCTCATGGCACAGCAAACGGCCCCGGGACCGAACATCAGAACTATGGCGACCCTCGATTATCTGAAGCAAGCGACTATTTCGAGCCAGCGACGCCATCAGGCGCGCATGCAGGAACGGGTTCGGTTGTTCTCCCGGCCGTCGTTTACGATTATGGTCTGGGCGATGCTGGATTTTGTGAGCGCCATGATCGCCGGGTTTATCGCGTTTCGGATCCGGTTGGATCCGGTTGTGAAGCCGACCAGTCATGCGGTGCTTCGGCACCTGGAGGCGACGGCTCCCCTGGTGTCGATTGCCTATCTGCTGGTCTTCGGTTTGTACCTGGTGGTGTTTGCGCGGCTGTACGGTCTTTATCGGTCACAGGATGTACGCAGCGGATTGAATGAGCAGCGGTTGACGGCGCAGGCTACGCTGACTGCCGGGTTGATGCTGTGCGGAACGTTGTATGTGATGAAGCAGTACACGGTTTCGCGCCTGGTGGTGGCGCTGACGATCGTGGTCACGTGTGGATTCCTGATGGCGCGGCGCGGGATAGAGCGCAAGATGATGCAGCGACGGTTTCTGCAGGGGCGCGAGACGCGGAACGTGCTGATTGTGGGGCATGGCCGGGTGGCGCATGCGCTGCGGAATCATCTGCAGGCGCTGCCGCACATGGGCTTCCGCTTCATGGGATTTGTGTCGCTGGAAGAAGATGCCGAGGACGCGGGGAACTCGCAGATTATTGGCAACATTCATAACTGCGTGGCGCTGGCGCGGTCGCTTTTTGTGGACGAAATTTATTTCTCGACGCCGGCGGAGAAGCAGACGGTGATTTCGGTGGTGGACGAGGCGCGGTTGAATGGCATCGAGGTGCGGGTGGTGCCTGACTTGTATGACGGGCTGGCGTGGAATGCGCCCGTCGAGTTCATCGGGCAGTTTCCGACGATTCCGCTGCATCAGCGGGAGTTTCCGCGCGGAGCGTTCCTGATCAAGCGAGTGCTGGATGTGTTTTTGTCAGGGCTGGCGCTTTTGGTACTGTCGCCGGTGATTCTGTTGATTGCGTTCCTGATCCGGATGGATTCGCCGGGACCGGTGTTTTACCGGGCAGCACGGATCGGGCGTAAGGGCAGGACATTTACCTGCCTGAAGTTTCGGACAATGGTAGCCAATGCGGACGAGATGAAGGAAGACCTTGCGCACAAGAATGAGCGCGACGGGATTCTGTTCAAGATGAGTAATGATCCGCGGATTACGAAGGTGGGGGCGCGGCTGCGGAAGTATTCGCTGGACGAGCTGCCGCAGTTTATCAACGTGTTGCGCGGCGATATGAGTTTGGTGGGACCGCGGCCGCCGTTGGCGTCGGAGGTGGAGAAGTACGATCTGGCGCATCTGCGCAGGCTGGATGTGCTGCCGGGGATTACGGGGCTGTGGCAGGTGGAGGCGCGGCAGGATCCGTCGTTTGATAGCTATATTTCGCTGGACACGGCGTACGTCGAGAACTGGAACCTGCTGCTGGATCTTCGCATCCTGGCGCGGACGGTTGGCGTGGTGCTGGCGGGCACGGGATCTTAAGAGCAGGGATTAGGGGATAGAGTGTAGAGGACAGAGAGAGCGGGGGGACGCTTTGGTGGTGCTGGGAAAAGCCCGGCGCGATAGACTGTAAGGGTGCGGATTGCTCTGGCGCAAATTAATCCTACGGTTGGAGACTTCTCGGGGAACCTGCGGAAGATCGCGGAGTTCGTGGAACGGGCGGCGGCTGCGGGAGCTGCGCTGGTAATGTTTCCGGAGCTGGCTACGTGTGGGTATCCGCCGGCCGATTTACTTGAAAAAGACAGTTTTGTGAAGCGCGCGGAGGAGACACTCGCGGCGGTCGCGGAGTTGACGCGTGGGGCGGGGAGGCCTGCGGTGTTGTGCGGGTCGCCGATGCGGTGTGAGGGTGCGTCGGGGAAGCGGGTGCGGAATGTTGCGGCGCTGCTGGAGGATGGGGAGATCAAGTTTGTGCAGCAGAAGATGCTGTTGCCGTTCTATGACGTGTTTGATGAGCAGCGGTATTTTGAGCCGGCGAAGACGCAGGCGCTGACGGTGGTGAAGGGGAAGGCCGTCGCGATCACCATTTGCGAGGATGCGTGGAACGACAAGATGTTCTGGCCTCGGCAGATGTACGCGGTGGATCCTATCGACGAGTTGATGCGGCAGTGGGCGGCGCTACCGCAGCCGCTGAGTGGGCATCGGCTGATTCTGAATATCTCGGCGTCGCCGTTCTGGCACGGGAAGCTGGAGGTGCGGCAGCGGATGATTGGCGCGCTGGCCAAGCGGCATCGTGCGACGGTGGTGATGGTGAACCAGGTGGGCGCGAACGATAGCTTGATCTTCGATGGCGGATCGTTTGCGGTGGGGCCTGACGGCGCGGTGTTTGCTCAGGCGAAGAGTTTCGTTGAAGACCTGCTGGTCTTCGAGACAGAGAATGCGGTCGCGGTTGCAGGAGCGAGTGCGAGTGAGACTGAGACGCTGGGGAATGAGGGGGATGCGGGCGGCGAGGATCGCGTCGAGAAGACGTGGCAGGCGCTGGTGATGGGGACCCGGGATTATCTGGGCAAGTGTGGATTCAAGAAGGCGATTGTGGGGCTGAGCGGAGGGATTGACTCGGCGCTGGTGGCCGCTATCGCTGTAGCCGCGTTGGGTGCGGAGAATGTCCAGGGCGTTGGGATGCCGAGTGAGTTTTCTTCGACTGGGTCGGTGACGGATGCGGAAAAGCTGGCGCGGAATTTGGGGATTGCATTTTCGACGGTGCCGATTCGCAGGATCTATGACGAGTTCTCGACGTCGCTGGAGCCATTTTTCAAGGGAACGAGTTTTGGTTTGGCGGAGGAGAATCTGCAGCCGAGGATTCGCGGAAGTTTGCTGATGGCGCTGTCGAATAAGACGGGCGCGCTGGTGTTGACGACGGGCAACAAGAGCGAGATGGCTTGCGGGTACTGCACGCTGTACGGAGATATGGTGGGGGCGCTGGCGGTGATCGGCGACGTGTATAAGACGGAGGTGTACGAGCTGAGCCGGTGGGTGAATCGCGAGCGGGAGGTGATTCCGGAGGACACACTGACCAAGCCGCCGTCGGCTGAGTTGCGACCGGGGCAGAAGGATACGGACTCGTTGCCACCGTATGATGTTCTTGACCCGATTGTGCGGGCGTACATTGAAGATTACAGCTCTGCGGAAGAGATTGTGCGTTCGCAGGGGGTGGAGCTGGAGTTGGTGCGGAAGGTGATCCGGCTGGTGGAGTTGAGCGAGTACAAGCGGCAGCAGGCAGCGCCGGTGTTGAAGGTTTCACGCAAGTCGTTTGGCCTGGGAAGAAGATTTCCGATAGCGGCGAGACGCGAAGTTTAGGCAGTTTAGAGTGACGGCCGCGAGGCTGGATTTGACTTGAGGAGATACCGCATAGTGAAGCCGTTGATGGTGAATGAGGTTCGCAGCATGAAGATGATGGCGATGATGATGGTGGTAACGGCGGGCATGGGAGCGACAGCGTGGGCGCAGGCGCCGGCGGCCCCGGCGATGTCTCCGGCAACGGCGGACGCGGCGCAGGTAGCGGCACCGCAGGCTCCGCCAGCGAATGCTGCGGCGCCGGTGAATCCATTTCCGCCAGTGAATTTAAAGAACTTCACAGCGGACTCGCCGACCACGGCAGAAGTGAATGCCTATCTGAAGCAGTTATGGGGATTTGACGATGACCGGATGTGGAGCGTGGCTGCGATTGTGAAGACGCAGGCTCCCGGCGTCGCGAGAGTGATTGTGTTTACAACCGAGAAGTCGCATCCGGATAAGGTGTCGCGGAGCGAATTCTTCATCACGCCGGATGGCAAGCACGCGATTGCGGGCGGAGTGATCGACTTTGGGCCGACGCCGTATGCAGAGCGGCGCGCGCTGATGCAGCAGGCGGTGAATGGACCTGCGGAGGGCGCGGCTAGTAAGGACCTGTTGATGGTGTTGTTCGCTGACTTTCTGAGTTCGCGGTCGAAGGATGCGCAGGAGGTTGCGAACAACCTGGTGAAGGACATTCCGCAGGCGCGGTTGGTGGTGGAGTATCTTCCTGCCGATGGGAGCGCGTATGCATTTCATGCAGCAGCGGAGGGAGCGTGTGTCCGCAAGGCGAAGGGGGACGCTGCGTTCTTCACCTATGGACAGGCGATCTACGGCAGCCAGAAGGGGTTGACGCCAACGACGCTGCAGGCGGCGCTGGATGCTGCGGTTGTGGCCGCTGGCGCGGATGCGAAGAGCGTTGATGCATGCTCTGCGACGCCGGAGACAAAGGCGGTTGTGGAGGCTTCGATTGCACTGGCCGCAAAGGCTGGTGTGGATTCGGCATCGATGCTGGTGGTGAACGGACGGGTGCTGCCGCCGCTGGACGTTCCCTACGATATGCTGAAGCGAATTGTGGCGTACCAGGCGCAGTTGGATGGGATCAGTGTGAAGGTGCAACCGACGCTGACCAATCTTAAGTAGGTGAAGACGGCTGGAAGCAGCAAGGAGACCGGACAGTGAAGATAACCGTGGTTTCTCCGCATCGCGGAGATGCGGCCTTCGCGCTCGGACTATCGATTCAGGCGTGGCTCCGGGAGGGCCACGCCGTTGAAGTGGTGAGTTGCTTTACGCGCAGCGAATTTGCGCCGTACTCGGATGTGGGGTCGGTGCATCGGAATGATCGCGTGTCGTTTGTGACGGCGGTGCGGAAGCGCGAGGATGAGGAGTGGCGCAAGCAGATGGGGCGGCTTGTGCAGGGTGGGGCGGCGAAGTTCACGATCACGGATTTGAATTTGAAGGATGCTCCGCTGCGGCTGCATGTTGGAGCGAACGAGGTGTTTGGGCGTGCGGCGGATGCCTCGGAGAAAGTGGTGTCGAAGATACGGATTGCGCTGGAGAGGAGCAAGGCGGGAGCATGGGTGCTGCCGCTGGGGCTGGGTGGGCATGTCGATCATGTGACGGCGCGGGATGTGGCGTTGAGTGCGCTGGGTATGGAGGTGCGGCCGGTGGCGTTTTACGAGGAGCTTCCGGAGGCTGGCACGAATGGGGAGGAGGCTCTTGATGCGGCGGTTGGGGAGTTGACGCTGGCAGTGCAGGGCAAGCTGGAGCCGGTGTTCGCGGGCGGGGCGGGGGATGTTGAGGAGGCGGTGGCGAAGAAGCGGCGCGTGGCGTGGTGTTATGACTCGCAGATTGATGAGGCCGCGACGACGGGGATTGCGGAGTTCTGCCGGAGGTTTGAGGGTCGTGAGCGGATCTGGGCGAATGCTGCGTGGCGGGCGCAGGGGTTGTAGGGCGGGATATCACACAGGGTGAGGGGCGTTCGACGGTAGGATGGTGGGGGAGAGTTTGTGCACACACGAGCGATAGAGTCGCTGATTGCGGTGATGGGGGTTCAGGTCTTCGCCGCGATTGCGGTGATATCGCTGCATCGCTCGGAGGCGTGGCTGCGGCGTGCGCTGCCGTATGTGATCAGTGTGGCGGTGGGGGTTTTGCTGGCTACGGGGGTGGTTCATCTGCTGCCGGAAGCGGTGGAGGCGCTGGGGAATCGTAGCGGAGTTTGGATTGTCCTGGTGGTGACGATGTTCGGCCTCTATAGCTTTGAGCGCTTGTTTCATGCGTTCTCCGGTGTGAGTGCGGAGCCGGCTTCGGATGCGGAGGAGGCGCATGAGCGGGGCCATCATCATCACCATCATGCGTCGAGACCAGCGACGCTGTTGCTGGGGAGCTTCATGCATAGCCTGGTGGATGGCACCGGGATTGCCGCCGCATTTTCTATCGACGCGCGGGTGGGCTGGGTTACTGCGCTGGCCGTGGGGCTGCATGAGGTGCCGCATCGACTGGGAGATTTCGCGCTGCTGATTCACATGGGCGTTGGGCGCGGACGTGCGGCGATGCTGGCGGTCGGTGCGGGTGGATCTAGTTTGCTGGGATGGGCACTGGTGGCGGCTCTGGGTAACAACGGATCGCACCAGGTGGCGTGGCTGCTGCCGGTGAGTGCGGGAAGCTTTCTGTATATTTCACTTGTTGATCTGTTGCCGGAGTTGCAACATGAGCGCCGACCGAGGGCGGTGATTGGGCAGATTGTTGGCTTGGCGGTTGGGATCGTTCTCGCGCTCGGGTTGACGCATATTCCGGGAGCCTAAGGAAGGGTACGATGCGGATTGGTGTGGATGTTGGTGGAACGAAGATTGAGGCCATTGCCCTGGATGCGAAGGGGACCGAGTTGCAGCGGATTCGCACGGCGACTCCTAAGGGCGAGTACGAAGGGACGATTGCCGCGATCGTGGGGCTGGTGCGGGAGTTGGAGACGGTGACGGGGCAGACGGGAACGGTGGGTGTGGGGATTCCCGGAACGATTATTCCTGCGACCGGGCTGGTGAAGAATGCGAACTCGACTTGGCTGAATGGGAAGCCGTTGCAGAAGGATTTGTCGGCGGCGCTGGGGCGCGAGGTGCGGTGCGCGAATGATGCGAATTGCTTTGCGATCAGCGAGGCGACCGATGGCGCGGGTAAGGGGTATGAGGTGGTGTTCGGCGTGATCTTTGGCACGGGCTGCGGAGGTGGCGTGACGTTCGATGGGCGGATACACAACGGTCCGAATGGCCTGGCAGGGGAGTGGGGGCATACGCCGCTGCCGTGGGCGAGTGCGACGGAGTTTCCGGGGCCGCTTTGCTACTGCGGGCAGCATGGATGTTTGGAGACTTGGATATCGGGGACGGGGTTGGAGTGGGATTTTGCGCGGGTGAGCAGTCGGAATCTGCGAGGGGCGGAGATTGTGCAGGCGGCGGAAGAGGGCGACGAAGAGGCTAACCGGGCGCTGGAGCGGCTGATCGACCGAATGGCACGAGGACTTTCTACGGTAGTGAATGTGCTGGATCCGGATGTGATTGTGTTGGGGGGAGGGCTATCGAATTTGGGGCGGCTGTATGACGGCGAGCTGGCGGGGCGGTTGCGCGATTACGGATTTGGTGGCGGAGTGGAGACGCCGATTCTGAAGAATTTGCATGGGGACTCGAGCGGGGTGCGGGGTGCGGCGTGGTTGTGGCCGCTGCAAAAGAGCGACGCCGGGGAATAGGGCCGCATCTGATAGAGCATGACAAAGCATGCGAAGGCGGAAGAGGAATTAGGAGAGGCGTTACGGAAACAGTTGCAGGCGCTGCTGGATGGCGGGCAGGCTCATGCGACGTTTGACCAGGCAGTGAAGGACTTTCCGGTGAAGCTGCGTGGGGTTGTGCCGGAAGGATTGCCTTATTCGGGGTGGCAGATCCTGGAGCATATTCGGCTGGCGCAGCGGGATATTCTCGACTTCAGCGACAATGCCGATGGCAGCTACAAGCAACACAAGTGGCCGGAGGATTATTGGCCGAAGGCTGCGGCGCCGAAGAATGATGCGGATTGGGAAAGGTCGATTGCGCAGATTCGCGAGGACCGGAAGGCGTTTGAGAAGCTGCTGAAGTCGGCCGATGATGCGGAGTTGGTGAAGCCGTTTGCGTGGGGAGATGGGCAGAACTTGCTGCGGCAGGCGTTGCTGCTGGCCGATCATGACGCGTACCACCTTGGGGAGTTGGTGGTGGTGCGGCGGCTGGTGGGGGCTTGGAAGAAGTGAAGCAGTGGCTAGCGATTAGTGACTAGTGGTTAGGAAAGGCCGAGGGCGGCGGGCCATTGGGAGGGGTGGTCTACGGTGTGTGCGGGTTGGGCTGCGGCTAGCGCGGCGGGGGCGAGGCCGAAGGTGCAGCCGAGGAATTGGGCGCCGCAGCGTTGGGCGGTGAGGGCGTCGACGTCGGAGTCGCCGATCATTACGGTGGCTTGCGGGGTGAGTGAGCCTGCGATTAAGATCTGAGGCTTCGGCGATGAGGGTGAGGAGGCCTTCGGGGTCGGGCTTCTTGGTGTCGAAGGAGTTGCCGCCGTAGTTCTGGAAGAAGAAGGGCTCGAGCGAGAGGGCGCGACAGATTTCGCGCGAGGGGATGACAGGCTTGTTGGTGAGTACGGCCATGGGGAGATGCGGGTTGCGCGCGCGGATTTCGGTGAGGGCATCGAGCACGCCGTCGTAACAGCGGGTGTTGTCGAGCTTGTGGGCGCGGTAGTAGGTGAGGAAGAAGTCGAAGGTGCGGCGGAAGAGGGTGTCGGTGTCGCTGGGGTGGAGGGCGTCGAGGTCGTGAGGGTCGCCGAGGGCTCGGCGGACGAGCATGGCGGCGCCGTCGCCGATGTAGCTGGCGATGAGGGGATTGGGCAGGGAAGGCTTGCCGACGTGGGCGAGCGCTGCGTTTACGGAGTTGCAGAGGTCGAGGGAGGAATCGATGAGCGTGCCGTCGAGATCGAAGACAAGCAAGCGGGGCGGCACACTAACCATGGTGCTAGTGTAGCCGCCCCGTTCACATTTGAAGGCGCCGTGCTAGGGGTGATCGATCTAGAGGTGATCGATGGTGACGTCGCCTGAGCCGGTGCGAACTTCGAGTGGAGCGCCGCCGCCGTTGACGGGGCCGGTGAGGTGATGGCGCGAGCTGTCATTCTGCTGCGGCGCGTTGGGGAAACCGACGTGGATGTCTCCCGAGCCGGTGGAGGCTTCGAGGTTGAAGTGGGCGTCGGGGGTGAGGCGCAGCCTGATGCTGCCGGAGCCGGAGCCGAGCATAGCTGGGCCGGTGAGATGGCCCTCGGCCTGGATGTCGCCGGAGCCGCTGCGGGCGGTGAGTGTGCCGTTCAGGCCCTGGATCTTGATGCCGCCGGAGCCGGTTTTGGCCTTGATGTCGCCGGCGCCAGTGGCCTGCAGTTCGATGTCGCCTGAACCGGTGCTGAGGTCGCTGGGGCCATTGATACCGTGGGCGCGGACGTCGCCTGAGCCGCTGGAGGCGGAGAGAAAGCGTCCGGCGTGGTCGATGGTGATGTCGCCGGAGCCGCTATGGAGGTTGAGCGCGACGGAGGCGGGGGCGGTGACGACGTAGTCGATGCTGAGGTGGTTGAAGAGCTCGTGATCGCTCGACTCACCGACGTGGATGGTGTTGCCGTCCTGGGTGATGGGCGGGTTTTCGACGATGCGCTTGATGCGCGCTTCCTGGTCGCCTCCGGTCATGGACCAGCCGGCGTGAATGTGGCCGACGATGTGGACCTGGTTGTCGCTGCCGGGATGGATGGTGATGTCGCCGGAGCCGGTGGAGACGTAGAGGTCGGGCTGTGCGGTGACGTTGAGGGTGCGCTGGAACTCGCTGTCGGAGGCGAACGCGGCTGTCGATAGCGTCAAGAGAATCGCTGGCGCGAGTAGACGAAGTTTCATGGTGTGCCTTTCTGAATAAATTTACGAAGTCTGCTGGAGAACGAATCTCCTATGAAGTCTGCTGAAGGACTACTTTATCTCCTGCCTTGAGGCCCGAGAGTACTTCGATGCGGCTGCCGTTCGAGATGCCAATCTTGATGGGGACGACGCGGTGGCCGTCTTTGCCGTGGGCGTCGGGCACCCAGACCGAAGCGTTGCGATCCTTGTCGTAGATCACGGCCTGCTCAGGGACGCTGAGGACGTTCTTGTGTTCTTCGAGGACGATCTCGGCGTTGGCGGTCATGTTGGCCTTGAGCTCGCCACCGGGATTATCGATGGAGATTTGGACCTCGAAGGTGGTGACGTTGTCCTTCTCTACGCCGAGTGGCGCAATCTTGGTGACGCGGCCGGCGAAGGTGCGGTTGGGGAAGCTCTGTACCTTGATGCGGGCTGCCTGACCGAGATAGACCTTGGCGATGTCGGATTCGTCGACCTTGCCTTTGACGTAGACCTCGTGCGTATCGCCGAGGGTCATCACCAGGGTTGCCGTCGAACCGAGGACAAGGATGGAGCTCACGGCGTCGCCGACCTGGACGTCGCGGGAGAGGACGACGCCGTCGATGGGCGAGGTGACGGTGGTGTAGGAGAGTTGCTCTTCGAGCTGCTTGAGAGAGGCCTGCGATTGCTGGACCTGCGCTTCGCTTTGGTGAAGCTTGGCGCTGTCGACGGCAATCTGGGCGACGGCTTTGTCGCGGGCGTTGACGGCGGAGAGGTACTTCTGATGGGCGTCGTCCATGGCTTGCTGGGAGAGGACGCCATCCTTCTCCATTTCGGAGGCGCGGTGATAGGAGTGCTCGAACATGGGGAGGTCGGGGGCTTCGGCGGCTACCTTATCGAATTCGACGGCGGCTGCGGCGGAGCGGGCGCTGGATTCGGCTGCGGCTAGTTGTGCTTTTTGTGCGGCGACCTGGTCGAGGATCTCTTCCTGATCGAGCTGGGCGAGGACTTCGCCCTTGCTGACGTTGTGGTTGATGTCGGTGTCGAGCTTGGTGACGATGCCGCTGGCTTTGGATTTGACCTCGACTTCGGTGATGGGCTGGACCTTGCCGGTGGCGACGACCGAGCGCGCGATATCGCCGGTGTCGACGGTGGCAAGCTGGGAGGGGTCAAGCGGAGGTGCTCCGCCTAGGGTCTTGGCGGCGAGGAAGCCACCACCGGC
The DNA here is from genome assembly GCA_963796535.1 of uncultured Acidobacteriaceae bacterium. Classification (GTDB taxonomy): domain Bacteria; phylum Acidobacteriota; class Terriglobia; order Terriglobales; family Acidobacteriaceae; genus Granulicella. Next base: position 5,142 of record CAWCMO010000014.1, on the reverse strand, counting down.
CACTACGCAGACAACGATTGCGAGGATGATCCAAAGGCGCTTGCGCGATTTCGATTTCGATTTCAAGGGGTCTCCGAAGCCTTTAAGATTTGCTCTTCGGAGTTGGATTACGCAGGGGCGGGGCGGTCGGTTCCATTCAACCTATTTAATAGCGGTCCTGCCGGACGGGCCCGCTACGCGCCTGGCGGGCGTTCGCACGCCTTTTTACGGCTTCGCGTGGGCCTTCCGTTGGTCGGCAAGAAAATATGGTTCGCGACCAACGGAAGCGCCCAGCCGAAGGCCTCTGCCCGCAACGAAGTTGCCGCTCCACGCGTAGTGGGCTCGTCCGGCAGGACAAGCCGGTCAAATATGGGGATTTTGGAGAATTCAGGCGTACTTGCGGAGCATTCCCAAGACTTTGCCCTGGATGCTGACGTTTTTGGCGGGGGCGTAGATAGGCTTCATCTCGGTGTTGGAGGGCTGCAGACGGATGAGGGCGCCTTCGCGGTAGAAACGCTTGAGGGTGGCGTCGGTGCCATCGACCAGGGCAACGACGATTTCGCCTTCGCGCGCGGTGCGGGTGCGCTCGACCAGGACGTAGTCGCCGGAGACGATGTGTTCGTCGCGCATGGAGTCGCCCTGGACTTCGAGGGCATAGACCTCGCGGTTGCCGATTATGTCGCCCAGCGAGATGGTTTCAGCGGTTTCGATGGCTTCGACGGGCTTGCCGGCGGCGATGCGGCCGAGCAGGGGAAGGCGATCCATGATTTTGCGCGGCGGGCGCTGCGGGATGACGTCGATGGACCGGCTGCGATTGTGCGCGCGCTGGAGGAGGCCCTTGGTCTGGAGATTGGTGACGTGCTTATGGACGGTAGCGAGCGAACTGAGGCCGAGGCCGGCGGCGATCTCCTCATAGGAGGGCGAGTAGCCGTTGCGGGAGGTGAAGGTGGAGAGAAAGTCGAGGACCTCTTTTTGCCGACGCGTGATAGCCATGGGGTCATTTTAGCGAATAAAAGGCGAATTGGGGGCAAAAGTTTCGAGGTATCGCGTTGGTCACGAGCGAAGCCAAAACGGGACCGCGGAGAAGCGTCCCGCATCGGGAGGAGAAAGGATTAGATCTGCATGAGTATTCATTGTCTTGCCCGGTCCGGGAGGGGATGGTGGTAGTACGCGATGTGCGAGAGCGATGCAGAAGTCTGATGAAGCTCTCAGGATCAGCGAAGGATTAGAGGAAACAAGCGATGCGCATTCTCATAGTGGAAGACGATCCGGCCCTGGCAGTGTTTCTGCAGAAGGGGCTCATTCTCGAGGGTCATTTGGTGGAAAGGGCAGGCGACGGAGACGCTGCTCTGGAGATGGCGGAGCAGCAGGAGCCCGACCTGGTCCTGCTCGACCTGGGTCTGCCCCGTCGCGATGGTGTCGAGGTGCTCGAGACGCTGCGCAGAGAGTTCCCGGGAGCGCTGGTGATGGTGCTCACCGGCCGCAGCGACGTCCAGGAGCGCGTCCGTTGCCTGGATCTGGGCGCGGACGACTTTGTGCTTAAACCCTTCAGCCTTCATGAACTAATGGCGCGCTGCCGTGCCCTGATGCGCCGCCGGGACCGTTTTGCCGATCCCATGCTGCGCTTTGGCGGCGTGACGTTGAACCGGATGGCGCACGCCGTCTCGTACGAGGGTGTGGGCGTTGACCTCACCGCCAAGGAGTTCGCTCTTTTCGAGTTTCTGATGTTGCGTCGCGGAGCTTCCTGCTCGCGCGCCGAGCTTCTGACCGAGGTATGGCACTCCACGCCCGAGGTGGGAACCAACGTGGTCGATGTCTACATTACCTATCTGCGCAAAAAGCTCGGCGCCGCTCATCCTGAAGAAACTGTATGGACCTCCGCCATCGAGACGGTGCGCGGATCGGGGTATCGGATGCGCGACAGGCGCAGAATTCCAAGACTCGAAGCGCGTCTGGTGCAGGATCAGCCGCCGTCAGCCGTTGAAATGGCTTGCCGAGCCTAGGACGACCATCATGCCCATATCCCGCGAACCGATCGATTTGGAACAGAGCCGCCTGGAGCTTCACGATCTTTGCCAGCCGCTCACCGCCCTGCAGTGCCGGCTCGAGATGGGCAAAATGCTCGGTCAACCGGAGGCCCTTGAGGAAGCAGTCAAGGGAGGTCTTGAAGAGACGCGCCGCATGTTCGACATCATCGCCCATATGCGGCAACGGTTGGTGCAGATCGAAGAAGAAGCGCATTCGTAGCGGGTGCACGCAGTTTTTAGAGAACCACAAGGGAGATCACAATGGCATCGGCAAGCATGGCACTCGATAGAAGCGTGATACTGGCCAGCGCGGACGCATCGCTGCGGGAGCGGCTGCGCAATAGCTTGAGCGGTCTGCGCTGGGACGTGCGCGAGGCCCGCGGCGGCGCCGAGGCCATTGCCCAACTGGAGGGGCGGCCAACCGAGGCTTTGTTGCTGGACCACTGGCTCCCCGACCTCGAAGTCATGGAGCTGGCTGAGCAGATCGGTGCGCTGTATCCCTTCATGGAGCTCCTGCGAATCGATGGGAATCCCATCGCCGGCGGGGCAAGGAGTCCTCGTCGCCACGAGCTGCTCCACGCTGTGCGCGAGGCGCTTGGACCCTCGCTTCGCGAGAGCTCCGCGCCGGTTCCCATCTCTTCCGGCGAAGATGCGGTCGCAGGAATCAGGGTGCGCGCCTCCGCGGAAGGCCGCCCCGGTAAGTCTTCGCGTCCACCGCAGCTTGTATCCGAGACAACGCGGAGCGTCAGCGAGGTCGCTCGCACGTTCAGCAGCGTATCGGCTTCCGTCGCGATCGAGGAGCTTGTCGGTGATAGCGACATCATGCTTGAGCTGGCGCGCACGATACGGCTGGTTGCGCCGCACCCCGCGACGGTACTGATCGAGGGCGAAACTGGAACCGGCAAGGAGGTCGTCGCTCACGCCGTGCATCGTTTGAGTCCGCGTTCCGCCAAGCCCTTTGTGGTGCTCAACTGCGCGGCCATTCCAGAAGCCCTGCTCGAAGCTGAACTCTTCGGCCACACCCGCGGGGCGTTCACCGGCGCTGTCCAGTCGCGCACCGGCCGCATTGAAGCAGCGCATGGCGGAACCCTCTTTCTCGACGAGATTGGCGAGATGCCCATCGGCCTTCAGGCCAAGGTGCTGCGCTTTCTGGAGAACGGCGAGATCCAGCGCGTCGGAGACAACGACACCGTGCGAGTGAACGTGCGTGTCATTGCGGCGACGCACCAGGACCTCGAAGCCAGAGCCACCGGGGGCGACTTTCGCCTGGATCTCTACCACCGCCTCGCGGTCTTTCCCATCGACATTCCGCCGCTGCGCGAGCGCCTCGCCGATATCGCAGCGCTGAGTGAGCATTTCCTTTCGCTCATGGGCAGAAACAGTCCGCGCAAAAGCCTTTCGGCTGCGGCACTCGACAAGCTCTATGCCCATGACTGGCCGGGCAATGTCCGCGAGCTTGCGCATGTTCTGGAACGCGCTTCGATCCTCGCGGCGGATTCGCCCACCCTTCGCGCTGAAGATATCCGTCTGCGCCGCGCACCCAGGGGCTAATCCCTCTTCAACGCAAAAGTTCTCCAGCATGGCCCTCCGTCGGAGGGCCACTTTTTTGTCCTGCGGAAAGCCCGATTCTTTGTCTTCTCTCAGAAAACTACACCGAAGTTTGGCTGCCCTCGTGCCTTTACCAAGAGTGCCGACACAGAACGATTGAGCGGCACGCACTTGCGAGGATGCAATGCCCATGAACCGGAATACGCAATCCACGATGACGTCCTTTCCTGCCAGCCATCCGGCCCTTTGGGCTGCGACCGAACCCGCAATGTCCAGCACCGAATTGCCGCGCATCCCTCGGGGTGGTGTCGCCCAGCATTCAGAAAAGCCAAAGCGTCCAGTGGTCAACCGGCTGGAGGGCCCGGAGCGTGATCGGCTGCTGCTGGAACATCTCCCGTCCGTCCGTTATATCGCTCACCGGATTCATGAGCGCTTGCCGCAGCATGTGGAGCTGGATGACCTGATCTCGTCCGGGATTGTCGGTCTGATTGATGCCTTCAACAAGTTCGACCATACCAAGCAGGTGCAGTTCAAGAGTTACGCGCAGTTCCGCATCCGCGGCGCCATTCTGGATTCTCTGCGGGTTCTGGACTGGAGTCCCCGCGAGCTTCGCCGCAAAGGGCGCGCGGTGCAGGAAGCTATTCAGACCATGACCTGCAACCTGCGGCGCACGCCCACCGAGACCGAGATCGCGCACGAGTTGAACCTTGGCATCCACGAGTACCAGGTCTTACTTGGGCAGCTCAAAGGACTCGAGATCGGCAGCCTCAACTTGGAACACAACGACGACTCTGGCGAAGACCAGCTCGCCTATATTGCAGGGTCCCCTGAGGACGATCCGCTCTACCTTTGTCTCCAGGGAGAGAAGCGGCAGCTGCTGGTGGACGCCATCGAGGAGCTGCCAGAGAAAGAGCGCATGGTTCTCACCCTTTACTACTACGAAGAGCTGACGATGAAGGAGATCGGCCTCACCCTAGGTGTGGTGGAGTCACGCGTCTCGCAGATCCACTCTGCGGCCGTGGTTCGGCTCCGTTCCAGCCTGCACGGCATGCAGAAGTCCCAGAAGCCGGCCGCCGTGCGGCGAATTCGCAGTACGCCGACTGATTGCTAGACGGATGAATAGACCGCCTGCTGAATTATTTCTTAGACGGCCTTAAGGTTTCCTCTCCATCTGCCGATAGACATCCTAAGGATGGTTTCATTGAACAGATTGCGGAGATTCCGGCAGTTGTTTGACCACACCGCACGCTGCAGGGAAATCCCGCGACTCGACGCGGCGGCCAGGACGTCATTCAGCGAACAGGTCCGTTCGATTCGCAGGCGCGCGGCGGGGGTTGAAGAGCCTACCGCCGACGACTCGGACGCGCGCATGGAGCGAATCGCACGTCTCCGAACCGCCATCGCGGAGGGCCGCTACCACCTCTCAGCCGACGAGCTCGCGCAAAAGCTGATCGCCCACATGCTCGCCAATCGGCCAACACAAGGTTGACGAGAATTCCCAACCACTTTCACTGCTGTTGCGTCCCTTCCGCTCCCTGCAACGTCTTGCCCCTCTGAGATCCGGTAACGGGCGGCGCGCCGTCTGTTG
>CAWCMO010000013.1:0-36055 GCA_963796535.1 uncultured Acidobacteriaceae bacterium | reverse complement strand
TGAATCCGTACCGCCCACCTCACTCGCAATCAACAGAACCCAACGACCTTCGTTCATACACCTCTCATTCCTGCTCCATGGACAGGCTTCCCATGAAGGTACCACGACTTCCGACCACGGAATCACGCATCCCGCTCGAATGTCCGCAAAAAGGGCACGGCCATCAGCCGCGCCCTTTTTGTTTGCCTCAGTTTCCGCTCTTGTCACCACGCCAGGTCAACACCCGGAGGCAGGCTATTTGGCGTCTGCAGCTTCACGCCTGGCTGGCCGGTCTTCAGCTGATCCGAACCAGGGTGTCGCGCTTTACGCGGGCGGAATTCGGATTGAACCGGATCAGATAACTACTGGCCACGGCTTTACCGAACTGATTAAGATAAGGCGTCAGAGACGGCGGTGTGATTGTCCCAACGTCGTACCACTGACCTCCCGTAGCCTCACCAACCTGCGCCAGGTAGCTCTGACCGCTAAAGCTGCCCCGGGCGCCGCGCTGACGGGATCGGGGGAAGTAGATCGAATACACCGTGACCCCGTTCCGCTGCGCGTCATCCTGCGCCGTCTGAACGTATGGGCTGTTCTGGTTGATCACGGAAGTCGAACCGTTGTATGGATCAACGCCGTTGGTGATCAGCAGCGCGAAACGCGCACCCGGCTCATTCGACGGCCAGTGCTTCGAAAACTCTGAGAGCGTGAAATACGGGCTGCCGTTGATCCCGGCAACTACATCGGCAGCCGCAGCTGGTCCACCGCAAGCTGATGATTCGCCGAAAACGGTTCATCCCGCGAACCATGCCATTCCGCATGTATCCCACCAGCACCTTCGTGCCCGGCGGCAGCGCGTTGATGAAGTTTGCAAAGTCGGTTATCTGGTTGCCGAAGGAAGACCGCAGACCATCATCAATCAGAATGGCGATCTGCGCGCCCGGCGGCGGGATCGGCTTCACCGAAAGAATCGGCGTATCTTTGCCATCTACCTGGAGCGTCAACAACGCCGGATCCAAGGGTGCGCCGCTCTTGGACTGCACTGCGATGGTCGCCGTGGTGGGGAGTGGTCCCTCAACCGGGACGCCCTGCCCAAACACGGGCAATGCAGTCATCACGAAGCCGGCAGCGAGGGCCGATAGTGTCTTGCTGCGAAAAGTCTTGGACATAGTACTTCCTCCTTGAACTTCAAACGCTTAGACGGGGTTTGCACGTCACGGGTGACACCAAACCTCGGGGTAATCTTACCCTACCCCCCCGGAAACTTGCCCTCATTCCCGGGGGGATTTCTTTCGGGAAACCCTACTTGCCGCCCAGCTGCAGCTTCAACCCCGTCCGAAACGTGAACGGAAGCCCCGGATACCCAATCGGCCCAATGTGCTGGTTGTTCATCAAATTGTCCATCTGCGCAAAGTAAGTCAGACCATGCTTCAGCGCATACGTAAAGCCCAGGTCCAGCTTGGTGTACCCAAAATCGAGGTTCCGATTGGGCAGCAACAACGTATTCCCGCCGTACAGGTCCTCGTATTCCAGGTAGGTCGAATCGTCACTTCGGCTAGCCATCGCTCCAGTAATCGAAAGCGCCAGCCGGTTGCGCGTGTATTGCGCGTTGAAGTATCCCGTATTCGGAGCTCGCCGAAACGGACGCGCCCCCACCAGCGGCCCCAACGCCCCAATCGGCACTCCCGGAATATTCGGGTTCTCCGTCGGCTCGCCCTGATTAGCCGCCACCGCATCCGACGCGAACGACTGCAACACCTTGGCATCGAGATACGTATACCCTCCGCGGAAAAGGAAGTGCGGCCGCGGCTGCCACGCCAGCTCCACCTCCGCACCCTGCGCGCTGTAGGCCAGCGAGTTCACGTACGCCTCATAGAGACTCACGCTTGGATTCAAATCCAGGCCAAAATACTGGTTCAGCGCCTCCGCATCCACGCCCTCCAATTGATGGTTAAACATGTTGTGGAAGTAGCCCAGCTTCAGCGTCAGCTTCTCGCCGAAGATGTTCTGATCCATGCCGACATCGTACGTGCGCGAGCGCTCCGCACCCTGCGGCGTGATGTGATATTGCTCAATATCCGCAGTATCACCCGCCGCCAGCAGCTGCGTGTACAAGCTCTGGAACTCGATTGCCAACGTAGGTTCCTGGACCCCCGTCGCCGCGTTGGCGCGGAACCGCGTTCCATGAAGAAACTTCGCCGACGGACGCACTGGCACATAGCTCAGCCCCAGCCGCGGCGTCCCTGCTATGCCGTACAGATGGTTCTTCTCGATTGCGCCGCCCGCTGAATAAAATAGCCGGTGCCAGAACTCGCCCTGGAACTGCAGGTTGTATTCGAAGTTCGTGCGCTGCGTCGACTGATGCTCCGTGAAGTCATAATCCGGGTCGAACGCATCCGTGTAGTAGTCGTTGTACGACCCCCGCTCGTTGTCATACCGAAACCCAAACAGCCCGATAAAGTGCGGAGAAAAGCTGTAGTCCGTCTGGTAATACAGCTGGTCAGAATTGCTAGCCTGGTCGTAGTTGTTTCCGGTATAGAGCTGCACCTGTCCGGTAGCGTTGTAACCGTTCGCGCCCCGGATCGTCACCACGTTCCCGACATACCCTGGCCCGTAGTTGCCGGGATCATCCTCGAGAAAATTTCCCCCTGCCGCAAACTCCTGTTCCTGTTCACGCTTGCGAGCAATCCCGTACCGCACCAGGTTGTGCCACTTGCCCTTGTACCAGTTCTCGAGCGTCGCGCCCGAATACAGATCCTGATCCGCCTGCCGATTATCCTGCGAGCAACCCTGAAAATCCCACGCTCCGGGAACGCCCGTCACCGAATCCGCATTCCGAATCGTGAAGCGGATCTGCGTATTGCCGTTGAAGAAAAACCCGATGTTCCCCGCCGAGGTCGTCAGGTGATACTCGTCCAACGGCAGCGCGTTCGACGTATCGATTCGCGAGAACGCCCCAAAGTAATCCAGCCTCTTCCACGTGCCGCCAATCGATGCCTTGTTCTGATACGTCCACAGATTGCCAGCACTGCCCTCGTAATTCAGCTGCGGTATCGGCGTGGTTCCGCGCGGCGTCTCGAACGTTACCACGCTCGCCACGGCGTTGGTTCCATACATCGCGGAGTCCGGTCCGCGCACTACATCGATCCTCGCGACCGCCGTTGAGCTCACCGTGCCGAAATCAAAGACGCCGCCAATATCATCCGCCGGCACACCATCAATCGTCACCAGGTTTGCCGTCGAGTTGCCACCGCGCATGAACAGGCTCGTTACGCCCCCAAGCTGTCCCGTCTGCACCAGGAACGCGCCCGGGGTCAGCCGCATCACGTCCACAACCCCGGTCCGCAGGTCCATCGCCTCCTGCGGAATCACGCTCACCGGCGACGTGAGCTGCGGTAGCGGCGTAGGAATTCCCGTTGCGCTGACCGTTATCTCCTGGCGCACGGTGTTTGCCGCAAGAACAACGTTCTGTTGCAGCACGTCGTTAATGCCACCATAGAAATCCACGCCAATGGCCGGCAGAAATCCGCCCGCGGACCCCAGCAACGTGAACCTTCCCGACTCCGACGATCGAATCTCGAACGATCCATCCGTTTCGGCATAGGCGAAGGCAACCGTCTTGCCGTCCTGCACCAAGCGCACCATGCCGCGCGGCACCGGCCGGCCCAACGCATCGGTGAGACGGCCACGGATCACCACCGCCCGCGCGCTGGCTGAAATCAAAAATGTTAAGAAGGCAAGGGCAACGCAGCGAGCGATTCTCGCGCGTATCGATCGACTGGCCGCAGAACGGCCCAGGGACGATTGCATAGTATTCTCCTCCGCTTCCCCGACGGAAGCGTGGCAGGCACAACAGCAATGGAACCGGTCTCCTGACTGGCGCGATTTCAAAGTCGACCCTTGTTTTTCAGAGAGCGTCCCTTCCCGATGTCCATTGGACGATCAGTGGGCGCCTCCAGGTCGGCTTCACCCCAAAATCCCTAAACCAAATGTCTTGGTTCACAGACTTCCAGGTGCGCGCATCACAGTTGCGGGGCAGTGGCGGAGTTTCACCGCGCTTCCCGAACATTCCTTTGCGGTAGCGTGACAAATCGCACGTCGCCTTCGACTGCAGCGACGCAGAAACTTCGGCTGAAGTTTCTATCTTATGCGATTAGTTGTAGGAAGAACGCAGGATCGGCTAAAGCCCTAAGCCGCGACCATACTTCATCCGACATCTGAGCCTTATACGAGCTTCGGATGACGCCAATAAAGGATGGGTCGCGCTTCGCTTCTGCTTCTACCCGGTCGATCAGCGTTGCCCCGTGGCCTGACATCAGATCCTCAAACACAGCGGCTGCGAGCATCTGTTCAATCATCGCGGACCGGTCGATTCGCCGAACAGCAAGTATCAGCTGCCAGGTTTCTTCCGGTCGATCGACAACCATGTCGTCTACTGAGTTATAAGCCCACTGCAGCTCGGTACATTCGCGGCAGGGGCCACCTACCCGTTCCCATGCTTCCTGGTAACGGATCCAATTGCGAGCTAGGTCTTGTATCTCGAGGGCCGTCATTCCACCACGGTATACCCATGTACCGCTCTTGGTTCCTATGTGTACACCTTTGGTAATTGCTCAGAAGGCGTAATACCACCGCGTGCCATGTTAATCTTTTCGTCATCAGCCGCCGACCCCATCAAACGTTCTTCGTCATCCGGATCACCGGCAGCGCCTCCCCATTCGGCAGAGGAATCGCAATTCTCTCTTGCGCCACATAGCCACGTAGCCGGTAAAGTGGCGCGCCAGTCAAGGTCGATCCCATCTCCAGCCGCGTGAATCCCGCTGCGCGCGCCTGCTCTTCACAGTGCGCCAGCATCAGGCTTCCCAACCCTTTGCGCGCCCAGCCAGGATGCACAAAGATCGCGCGAATCTTCGCCGCGTCCGTCGCCGGATCCAGGCTCGCGGGCTCTCGTCCCGTCATCCCGTCGCTCCCGCACAGCGTCGCCCGATAGCTCCACCCGCCGCTCGCAACCATCTCGCCCCCAACCTCGGCGATAAAGTACGTACCATCCATCACCAGCTGCGAATCGAGTCCCAGCGCATGCCCCAGCGCGCCTTCAATCTCCGCCGGCGTATAGTCGTTCGCCTGCAGCCCGCGCACCGACGCCTCGATCAGCGCGTGCAGTGCGGGCACATCCGCCTCCGTAGCCCGGCGAATCACAACACTCTCCATCGCCTTCCCCCACTCTCCTTAAAGCGTCAGCAGAACCTTCCCCGTCGTCCTGCGTTCGGCGAGATCGCGATGCGCCTGCGCCGCGTCTTCCAGACGATACGTCGCGCCAATCCTCACCCGCAGTTCCCCGCGCGCCACCCAGCCAAACACATCCGCTGCTCGACGCTCCAGGTCGCTCCGCCTACGCACGTAATCCTTTAGCGTCGGCCGCGTCAGATAAAGCGAACCCGTCATCAGCCGTATCGGATCCATCGGAGGCACCGCGCCACTCGACGCCCCATACAGCGCCAGCAGCCCGCGCGGCCGCAGACACTTCAGCGAATCCTCAAACGTCGTCTTGCCCACCGAGTCATACACCACCGGCAAGCCATCCCCATGCGTCTGCCGCATGACCTCGTCCACAAAACTCTCTATCGTATACAACACCACCTTGTCCGACCCCGCCTTGCGCGAAAGCTCCGCCTTCTCCTCGGTCGATACCGTAGTCAGCACCCGCGCACCCAACCGCTTCGCCATCTGCGTCAGCAGCAGGCCCACCCCACCCGCACCTGCATGGATCAGCACAATGTCGTCTGCGCTGATCGGATACGTAGCGTGCGAAAGATAATGCGCCGTCAGTCCCTGCAGCAGCACGGCCGCAGCCTGCAGGAAACTGATCCCGGCAGGAATCTTCAACAGATCCGCAACGGGCGCGCACGCATACTCTGCATACGTTCCGCGCGTCCCATTCCACGCCACGCGATCGCCAACGGCGAAACCGCTCACCCCGGTGCCCAGCCCCACCACGAATCCAGCCGCCTCCTGCCCGGGAATAAACGGCAGCTCTGCCGGATACCGTCCCTCGCGCAGATACGTGTCGATGAAGTTCACGCCCGAAGCTTCAATCTTCACCAGCACCTGGCCTGCGGCGGGTTTCGGGGTTGGTACCTCGACGACCTCCATCACCTCGGGGCCGCCGGTAGTCCTGATCTGTATGGCTCGCATCGTTCGTCTGTTCCTATCCTGGATCTGCTTCGATCTGCTTCGCTGCAGTCGGCCTACCGGCTCATGCTCTCTTCCGATGGCCGTATCCGCACAATCCGGTCCACCGCGTACGGCGTATTCTGCGACTGCGTAAAGAAGTGCCGCACCTGCAGCTCGCCCAACAAGCCCACGCCAATCAACTGAATTCCCGCCAGGATCATCACCGCCGCAATCGTGAACAGAGGCGCATGCTCATCCATCACGTCGTGGCCTGAAAGGAGTTTGTGCAGCAGCAGCCACGTCGCAATGCCTCCGCCTCCAAACACACCAAGCGCGCCAAAGCTGCCAAAGAAGTGCAGCGGCCGCGTCATGTACTTCAGCAAAAATCGAATCGTCAGCAAGTCAAAGAAGACTCGAAACGTCCGCGAAAGACCGTAATGGCTGTGCCCCGACTCCCGCGCCGGATTCGTGATCACCACCTCGCAGATGCTCGCGCCATACCAGCTCGCCAGCGCCGGAATGAACCGGTGCATCTCGCCATACAGCGGAATGTTCTGAATCACATCGCGACGGTAGGCTTTGAACGTGGTTCCGAAATCGTGAATATCCACGCCCGAAAGCCGAGCCATCATCCAGTTCGCCACCGCACTCGGCGCGCGTCGCAGCAGCATGTTGTCGGCGCGCTGGGCCCGCCAGCCGCTCACCACGTCGTAGCCTTCCTCCAGCTTCGCAAGGAACATCGGGATCTCCGCCGGATCGTGCTGCAGATCGCCATCCATCGCCAGGATGTACTCGGCCGAAGAATGATCGAACCCCGCCGCCAGCGCCGACGTCTGCCCAAAGTTCCGCCGCAGCTTCACCAGCAGCACCCGCGAGTCCACCGCCGCAATCTCTTCCAGCAGCCGATACGTGCGATCCCGCGATCCATCGTCGACGAACACCAGTTCGAAGCTCGAACCCACCTGCTCCATCACGCCCTTGACGCGGTCGTAGAGCTTGGTGACGTTCTCTTCCTCGTTATGGAACGGCACGACGATGGAGTACTTCGGCACGGTTTTGATTTTACGCTGCATCATCGATGTCACCAGCTTTTCTCTCCCCAGTTGCCGTCCGCGATACACTAGGCTGGGGTCTCACGGCCGATTTGTCGCCACCCCATGCTTCACCAAGTGGCCCGGTAGCTCAGTTGCATAGAGCAGCGCACTCCTAACGCGAAGGTCGCAGGTTGGACTCCTGCCCGGGCCACCACGTAGCCACAACTCTAAGCTGTTGGCTCTGCATCAGGACTCCTGCCCGGGCCACCACGTAGCCACAACTCTAAGCTGTTGGCTCTGCATCAGGACTCCTGCCCGGGCCACCACGTAGCCACAACTCTAAGCTGTTGGCTCTGCATCAGGACTCCTGCCCGGGCCACCACGTAGCCACAACTCTAAGCTGTTGGCTCTGCATCAGGACTCCTGCCCGGGCCACCACGTAGCCACAACTCTAAGCTGTTGGCTCTGCATCAGGACTCCTGCCCGGGCCACCATTTAGCGCAGTTTGTCTTGCGGGGCAGCCAACGTCATGCCTGCAGTTGATTGCGACTAATGAAGGATAACCAGCAGCAGAACGGAATAGGCGGCCGCGGAGGCGGCAAAGAACCAGAAGCGTCCCCCACGTCCTTCAGGAAGCTCCACGACAAGACTATTGATAATCACCCCACCGGAGATAAATCCGATGATTCTCGCCAGCCATCGGTCGGGAATCGAGACCAGCATGCCGGCCGTCCAGCCCCCCATCACGGCCAGGGCCAGGATCCATCGGCCATAGCGCTCGTACAGTCCGGGCCGCTCCCGAGCCAGTGAATGATCAACCAGCAGTAGATGAAACGCCATCGCCAGGCTATACAGAACCAGGGGCGCCAGGCCGCTCCAGATATTGTGAACCAGCAGGTAGGCGATCAGACTGCAATACGTCGAGAATGCCGCAATCTGTGCGAAGAGAAAAAAGTTGCTCGTCTCACCTTCCGAAGAGTCAGCCGTTGCGACCATGAACTCCAGTCCATAAAACAAAACAAAACCCAGCAACGCCGCCAGGTAGATGGCCTGCTCTGGAAAGAGCGCGAACGTCTCGTCTTTGTGCTGCAGAAACGTCGCTTGATTTTCCGAGATCTGCGGAAGGAGATCCACAAAAATTGTTGCCACCGACACACCCGCAGCAATCGAAATCCATCGCCGATGATGCGAGTTCGGACGCAGTTTGTAACCCACAACGAAAACCATGGCGAGAAGCAGAGCCGCCGGCAGCGTGTATTCAATCGGCACGGTAAACCTCTGGTGACGCGATAACTATAGGCGCACGAAAACAGTCCCTACTGCTACTACTTTTAGCGGAAGGCGTCAGACCCACTACGGCTTACCCACCCACGAATATTGCCATGCCACCGAGACATTCTGATAGTCGCCGCCGTACCGATTGTAATCGCCCGCGCTGTAGCTCATCTTTACTGTCTGATGCCTGGTCAATGGAATCGCCGCGGTTGCTCCTAAGCGAGAGTTGGCTTGGTGTGTCAACGAATTCTCGACACCGGCTAACGTTGTCGTCCCGCCAAGCCAGAAGTTTCCATCCAGCGACGCCCATAGACCCCGTTTCTTGAAAAGATAGATAAGGTGACCCTCGAATGCGCCAATCGGGTTTTGCGACTGAGACCGTGTGCCCGCGTAGTAGCTGTTGCGCGACCAGAAGTCATGGTTCGTCGTGTAAAACCAAACCCCTGCGTATCCGTCGAGTCCCCAGTGCCCGAAGCTTTTCGAATATCCGAGCTCGGGCTTGAACGCCCACCGGTTTGCACCCCAGTTCACCAATTTGGTTGGATCATATTGGCCGGTCGGAGCGATCACCGTCAAGCTCGTGCCGATCAAAACCTTCTGCTTCCATTTCATAAACTGCCGCACCGGCATCGCCGGACCGCCCTTGAGGTTTACCGAAAATCGGAACTGGGAATCCGCCAACCCGGATCGGTAAAGATCTTGCTCATTTGAACCAAGAAGTCCCTCAAAGTGCCCCACAGCGTAGGGCAGGGACGCGACCACATTCGCCGAGCGACCAAACATCCCGAACGCGTGGTACACGCTGACGACCGGTATGTTGTAGGATCCCTTCGCTTCACTCACCGGAAGAGCGCCGTTAAAATCAAGATCCCCGTTGTAATAGGACCAGGACAAGATCACCACGTTGGAATGGACGGGCGTGATCAGATACGCGCGCGGCGTGAGTTGCTGCGCGCCACATGGGCTCAGCAACAACGTCGCGAGAAGCATCCTGTACAGAAACCGCCGGCGGACTTTCATCTGTGCGCCATCCCCCCATAGTTTGCTCCACGATCTCCGCCAATGTGCGCCGCGATCGCACGTGGACAACGAAATCCCGCAGGAACGTGATCGTGCATTGTTTGCCAGACGCCTGCCCCTGGATCAGCGAACGAATAAGCGAAGCAACTCATGTGACCGCTATGCCCGCTAAGACCTTGCCAATGATCCGTCACCGTTGCTCTCCACTAATGTCGAAAAGGATCAGAAGTCGATGGAGCCCGCTCCAAAAAATGAGTGAGAAATCCTCGGCAACGGTGGACCCCGATTGATTCATCGCATCCCTCTCGCAACTCCGTGGCCACGCGAACAACATCTCCAACCCGGCAAATGAGTTCTACACTTCTTTGCTTTTCAGGGTATGAGTCAGCCGCTCAAAGTACGACGCCAAGGCCAGTGAAAGGATCAGGGCCGCGATTCCAAGAAGAGTCAGGCTGGGTACGCTGTTTGGCTCTTCGACAATAACTTTCCGTGCCATCGCAATCAGAGCCACTTCCAGAACAACGCGGATGTGAATCGAATCTTTCTTTACATAGGCCTTCAGCGTCTCCATCAGCTCAATGCCAATCAACACCAGCAGGAAGTAGCCAAAGATTTCAAGCAACCCCTGGACCGGAATCAGAAAGCGTGGCGGCGCCATAATCTGCTGGCCAATCAATACCCCGAGATGAACCGTCGAAAGGATCATCACGACGACAAGCATCGCCGCGAGTGCCAGTACATTGATCTTCTGAATCTTCGTCAGTGCGGCTTCGATGGTCATCTCACGCTCCCTAAGGCAAGGTGCCCTGCTGTTGCGTCGTCAGTCGCTGAGGTTCGCACCTCGGGCAACTGTATGACTTCACCGGCGTATCTGCCTCGGCGGATAAGAGCCGCCGTCCTCTTCATCGCCGGATAGATTTGTTACAGAACATCTTATAGCCCACACATAGAACTCCTCGCGATCGAATTTGTTTCCTCGACGACAAGACCCTTCCTGAACTCGCGGCACCCTGCAGCACCGAGGCCAGCATGAAGAGGACAACCCCCGTCGCCCCCGTCATAGCGAGGCGCCTCAGAAGGGTCCGACGGTCTTCACCAACGCCATCCTCAACCGGCCTGTGATACAAAAGCCATGCACCTAGTGGGCATTCGCCGCCACCAAAACTACTTTTAACCTCACTAAATTCCGCTGGATCCTCATAGGAAGAACATGGTCCCCATCCAAGTCGAATATCAAGGCGATCTGCACTGCAAAGCCGTGCATGGCCCCTCTGGAACCGAACTCAACACCGACGCCCCCAAGGACAACCAGGGCCGCGGCGAAAGCTTCTCGCCCACCGACCTCGTCGCCACCGCGCTCGGCACCTGCATGCTCACCGTCATGGGCATCATGGCCCGCACCCTGGAAATCGATATCGCCGGGACCACCGCCACCGTCGAAAAGGAAATGACCGCCTCCGCCCCACGCATGATCAAAAGCCTGGCCGTCAAAATCCACGTGCCGCAATCCGTCACCCCTGAAAACCAGCTCAAACTCGAACGCGCCGCCCACACCTGCCCAGTTCACAAGAGCCTCCACCCCGACGTAGCCTCCCCCATCGAATTCACCTGGGCGTGACTTCGGAATCGATCGCCACCATCCGCAGCGCTGCCTTACCGGCCACCCGGTCCCACCGCGCATCGCGCCTGGGAACTGTCCCCTACCGATTTCCGCGCGCCACGCATACCCCCCGCGTGCTACCCTTCCTGCCAACAAAAAGTGTTCTCGGTCGCCGTCGCGAACGGCCACCGGCATCCTAATCCTGCAGAGGTACATGCGCCATGATCGATACCGATCTCATCGTTAAGCTTCTTCGCGACCACCGCCACAAGGTCGATTCCGTATTTCACGTCCCTGAAAATGCCGGCGAGTATGAATTCCTGGTGGACGGAACCCTCCTCACGCTCTCCGAAACCCGTCAACTGCTTGAGCGCGAAGACGATCACGAAAAAGTCTCGGCCCAATCCATCGCTGACGCCGACCGCCTTCCTCCCTGGGACCGCGCCGTAACACCCCTCGACAGCTAACGGCACCGCTCTAAACTGCTAAAATTAAGGGTGTATGCCAGCCATCCACCGCAGAAAATCCGTTCCAGTCACCATCGGCAACATCCGCGTCGGCTCTGACGCCCCCGTCGTCGTCCAGTCGATGACCAACACCGACACCGCCGACGTCGACTCCACCGTCCAGCAGATCGCCGCCCTCGCGCGCGCCGGCTCCGAGATGGTCCGCATCACCGTCAACAACGATGCCGCCGCCAAGGCCGTCCCCTACATCGTCGAAGGCATCCGCGCCAAGGGCTGGACCACCCCCATCATCGGCGACTTCCACTACAACGGCCACCTCCTCCTCGCCAAATATCCCGACACCGCCGAGGCCCTCGCCAAATACCGCATCAACCCCGGCAACTGCTCCATAGGCCGCAAGGACGACGACAACTTCCGCACCATGGTCGAAGTCGCCGTCAAGCACCAAAAGCCCGTCCGCATCGGCGTCAACTGGGGCTCGCTCGACCAGGCGCTCCTCACCAAGATGATGGACGAGAACTCCAAACTCCCGCACCCCCTCGAAGCCCGCGACGTCATGATGGAAGCCATGGTTGTCTCCGCGCTCGACAACGCTGCCGCCGCCGAACGCTACGGCCTCCGCCGCGACCAAATCATCCTCTCCGCGAAAGTCTCCGGCGTCCGCGATCTCATCGACGTCTACACCGAACTAGCCAGCCGCTGCGACTATTCCCTGCACCTCGGCCTCACCGAAGCCGGCATGGGCATGAAGGGCGTAGTAGCCTCGACCGCCGGCCTCGCCCCGCTTCTCCTCGCGGGCATCGGCGACACCATCCGCGTCTCCCTCACCCCCACCCCGGGCGGCGATCGCAGCGAGGAAGTCCGCTGCGGCCAGCAGATCCTGCAATCGCTCTCCATCCGCAGCTTCATGCCCCAGGTCACGAGCTGCCCCGGCTGCGGCCGCACCACCTCCACCTATTTCCAGGAGCTGGCCGAGCGCATCCAGAACTACCTCGTAGAATCCATGCCTGAGTGGAAGAAGCACTACCCCGGCGTCGAAGAGCTAAAGCTAGCCGTCATGGGCTGCATCGTGAATGGCCCCGGCGAGAGCAAGCACGCCAACATCGGCATCTCGCTTCCCGGCACCTTCGAGGAACCGAAGGCCCCGGTCTACGTCGACGGCCAACTCTTCACCACGCTCAAAGGCGATCACATCGTAGAAGAGTTCCAGGTCATCCTCGACGAGTACGTGCAAAAGCGTTACGGCAAGCAGCTAGTAGAAGTCTAGCCATCCCCGCCAACTCCTCCCATCCCGACCAACGGGAGGGCCAAGCAAAGCAGTAAAAAGGCGTGTGAACGCCCGCCCCACGCGCAGTGGGCCGTTGCCTTTGCTTTTATCTTTTTCTCATCCCCTCTTCTTACCCTTCTCCGCGATCCTGCGCGCCACCCTCTTCGCGCGAATCTCCTCATCCCGTTTCTTCCGCGCCTCCCGCTCCCAAACAAACGGGCTGTTATGCCGACGCAGATCGCTCAGCGGATAGAGCGTGCCCCGCCACATCACACCGCGCTTCACCAGCACCACCACCATCGACCGCAGCATCGCGAACATAATGGCCACCGCCCCCAGCGGATACAGCCAGGCATAGCGCGCATCAATCTGGCTAGCCCGACCCATCACCCGATACAGCGCGCCAATACAACACAGGATCAAAACCGCCTGCACCACCGTCCCCCACCACACCAGCCCCGCCAGCGGCAACAGAAAAAACAGGAAGATCCAAACGCACATCAGCAGGACCAACAACGGCTGAAACCCAAACGCCGAAAACAGATTCTTAGTCATATTGAGCAGCAATCCATGCCCACCCTTGGCCCAATGCACCAGCACCATGCCCGGAGCAAACGCCATTCGCTGCCGCATCTCCGCAGCCCGCATCCGCCGCCCCAGGGTAATGTCCTCGAGCACGGCCAGCCGCTGCGGAATCCATCCCCCAATTTCATTAAGCGCATCTCGACGCACCAAATTAAACGCGCCAATCCCCGCCACATCCCGCCGCGCCTTCGGCTCCTGCACCATCCATGGACGCGTCGCCCAAAGGCTCATCACCTGCAGAAACCCCAGCACAATTCCCTCGCCGCGAGATTTCACCTCCACCGTCGGCAGCACCACCAGGTGATCGGCTTGCGTCTCCTGCGCGCACACCAGCGCACGCCGCAACACCGACGGCGAAAACAACACGTCCGCATCCGTGAACAACAAATAATCCGACGCGCTATTCTCCGTCCCCACCATAAGCGCAAACGTCTTGCCCAGCCAACCCTCCGGCAACTCCGTGATGTGAATTGCGCTCAACGCACCGGGTCTTCTCCGCGCATACTCCTCCACATAAGCATCTACGATCGCCCCAGTTCCATCGGTCGACCGATCGTCCACCACCACCACCCGCACCCCCACGTAATCCGCCATCATCAGCGCCTCAATCGTCGCGCCAATCTTCTCAGCCTCGTCGCGAGCCGGCACCACCACCGTCAGCGTCGGCGTCCCCTCCGGCAATGCATCCCAGTCGGGCAGCGTAAGGTCGGGCAAGGTAGGCAGCAGATGAATTGCGTCATACGTCCGCAGCACCCACACCAACGTCAGCAGCCACGCCACCGTCCGTAGTATCTCGCGCCACAACTCCGAAACATGAACAAGATGCAAACCGTGCCAGTTCAAACCGCCGCACCCTCCAGCGAATGCGTCAACGGCGGCGCATACTTCGACCCCACAAAGAAAATCACCGCCGCCACCCCAAACGTGATCAACGTAACCCCCAACCCATACCTCAAATTCGAGTGATCACTGACGATCCCAATAATCTTCGGCGAAAACGCATCGCCAAACACATGCAGCGCAAACAACTGTCCCGCCATCGCCGTCGCCCGCAGATGCGCCGGCACCGCATTCAGCGTCGCCGCATTCACCGGCCCGGTCCCCAGGAAACACCAAAAACACCGCCACGCCCAACGCCGGAAGCGTCACCGTCCTCGGCCCAAAGAATGCCAGCACCGCAGGCGGCACGGCCAGCACCGCACTCAGCGCCGGCACCAAATACAACGCCTTCGACGTCTTCTTCGACCACCAGTGCGCCAGCAATCCGCCCGTCACCGTCCCACCCAGCCCGCACACCACGGTAATGCCGCCCATGATCGTCCCTGCGGCTTCCAGCGATCGCCCATCCACGCGACTAAGAAACGACGGCATCCACCACGAAATCCCGCCCAGCGAAAACGTAACCGCCGCATACCCCATAATCGAGCACAAGTAAGCCTTGTTCCTCAGCAGCGACATCACCGAAGCCTTGTCCACCTTCTTGCGATCCTTCGCCTCCGCCCGTTGCGGCTCGCGCATGAAAAACAAAATCAGCAGCGCAATCAACGCTCCCGGAATCGCCGACACAATAAACGCCATCCGCCATCCATGATGCGCCGCCACCACGCCACCCGACAGATATCCCAACGCCGCCCCCACCGGAATCGCCACATTAAATACCGTCAGCACCGCATTGCGCTGATCATCGGCGAAATAATCCGCCAGCAGCGCCGGCGCAAAAATCCCAAAACTCGCCTCGCCAATCCCTAGCGCCGCATGCCGCAAATTCAGCGACAGGTAACTATGCACGCTCGACGTCCAGAAGTTCATCGCCGCAATCATCAGCGCCGCCACCACGATCATCGGCTTCCGCGGAAACCGATCCCCCAGCCATCCCGTCACCGGAGACGACAGCACATACGCCACAAAAAACCATAGCGTCAACGACCCGATCTGGCTATCGGAAAGATGAAACTCCCGCTTGATCTGCTCCTGCACCGCCGGCAAAATGTACCGATCCAGGTAGTTGACGAAGTTCATCCCCGTCAACAGGCAAAGCGCTACTACCGCACCCTTCACCGCCCGTTCCTTGGGCTTGTTCGTCGTAGTCGCGGCAGCCGTCATCCTAGCCCGAGGATATCAGCCCACCCCTGCCCCCGTTTTTCTTTCTGCCGTTGCCTTTGCGTTTCTTTCTGTCATTCCCTCTGGGAATCTGCTTCCTTTGTCCTGGCTCTTGCCCGCACCCTCACCCCGCCAGCACGTCTCGAGCCTTCAACAAAATCCCCGCCCACCCCTCACGCGTCTGCTCAGCCCACTCCTTCGGAACACCGCTATTGATCAGCTTCAACGCGCACCCATCCCCCAAATGCGACAGCAAAATCTCCACCGTCGACACCTCACTCGAAAACTCCGGCGCCGCAAACCTGGACACCATCTTCACCGGCCGCACCAACTCCAGATACTCGCCCGTGTGCAGCACGTCCTTCCCATCCCGCCGCTCCACAAATGTGTACCGCCCGCCCACCCGCGCATCAATCTCCGCGCGCACCATCGTCCCCGTCGGCGTCGCAAACAGAAACTTGCTCGCCGTCTTCGGATCCAGAAACGCGTCGTAGATACTCTCCTCATCCGAAGCAAACTTCTGCGTCACCATCACCGTCTCTGTCGCCATCGCAATCTCCAACATTCAGCCGTTGAGATGCCGCGCCACCTCAGCACGCTGCCCGCTACTTCTCCTGCGACAGCCGATACATCAGCAGCGCCATCCGCTTCGCCTGCTTCGGAATTGAATCCAGATACACCACCTCGCCCACCGCATGCGCTCCCGTTCCCATCGCACCCACGCCCACCAGTCCCGGCACATACGGCGCCACAAACGCAATATCCCCCGCGCCGCCCGCAGCCGGATCCGTCACCTCCTCCACCCCATATCCCAGCGTCGCATTCACCAGCTGCAACTTCGCCAGCAGCGCCTCCGACGCCGGCGTCACCGCCATCGACGGATACGCCTCATCAAACGAAATCTTCGCATCCGTCAGCGGCAGATGTTGCGCAACAATCGCCTCCATCTTCGCCTTCACCCGCGCCGTCTGATCTTCGCTCACTGTCCGCATGTCCCCCACCCCCAGCGCAGTCTGCGCAACAATGTTCGCCTTCCCCGTCGCCGTCCCGCCAGTCTTTTCCTTGTCGAGCTCCGCAGTCCCGCCGCCCAGCACCAGCCCCACGCTATACGTCAGCCCCGGCTCCCGCAGCTCGGTCCGAAACGCATCCACAATCCGCACCAGCTCATAGATCGCCCCGTACCCCAGCCTGTCGCCAAACACCAGCGACGAGTGCCCACTCTTCCCGCTCGTCTCCAAATGCCACGTGATCGAACTCCGCCGACCAATCCGCACCGCATCCACCCCATCCACCCCACCATCGCGAAACGCATTTTCAAACTCCAGCGCCACATCGCTATGTTTCGCCGCGTCGATCATATCCTTCCGGCTCACCGCAATCGGCCGCGCCGCATCCTCCTCATCGCCGCTTAGCACGATCGTGATCTCGGTATCCTTCAGCACTCCCGGCCGCCCGCATCGCGTGCAACGAGTCAAGCATCACCACCAGCCCACCCTTCATGTCGCACGTCCCAGGCCCGGTCGCCACGCGCCCATCCGTCCCCGGCACAATCTCATACTTTTGAAACGGCGAGCTCGCATCGAACACCGTATCCATGTGCCCAATCAGCAGCAGCCGCTTGCCACACTTCCCCGCCCCCAACGGGCAAGGATGCTCCGCCACCAGATCTCCAGCGCGCCCATCCTTCTCATCCATGGGATTCCACGTCACCGTGAATCCCAGCGCCTCAAGCTGCGGCGCGATCACATCCTTCACCCGCACCACACCCGCAAGATTCATCGTCCCGCTATTGATGTCCACCATCCGCTCGAGCAACTCCACCGCCCCCGGCGTAGCCGCATCCACCGTCTTCACCATCGCCGCTTCCGTAGCCGAAGGAGCACCCTGCGCCCACGCACTCGCGCCCACAATTAACGACGCACCCACCCATAACGAACCAGCAACAAAGGTTTTCATGATGGCCGGAGAATACCACGACCTACTTTGCGAAGCGTGGCTTACTTCGCGTACGTTGCGTCAAGGCCTTCGCTGTTTCCCCGTTACTTCCACTCCTCGCTCCGCGGATACCGCGCCGTCACCACCGTCGAGATCCCACCCCGCGGCCGAAAGTCCCCCTTGATCTCCGCCCACACCGGATCGGTCGCCTTCACCACATCATCCAGCACCTGGTTCACAATATTCTCCTGAAAGATTCCCAGGTTCCGATACGTGAACAAATATTCCTTCAGACTCTTCAACTCCAGGCACTTCTCCCGCGGCATATACCGAATCGTCAGCACGCCAAAATCCGGCAGCCCGGTCTTCGGACAAACGCTAGTAAACTCCGGATCATCAATCAAAATCTCGTACGCCTTGAACTGGTTCGCCCAAGTCTCAATCGCCGGAAACTTCGTCTGCAACCCCGCCGCCGCGTGGTCATCGGTATACCCTGTCGTGTGTTCTGCCATCCCTCTAGTTTATCGCGACAGACTCCTGGATAGGCCCATCCTTCCTCGGTGCCCCAAAATTCGGAGTCCCATCCGCGTTCCACGTGAACCGCTGCGCCCGCACCGCGCGATTCGCAGCCGTAGGCGCGTCCGTCGATTTCGCCGCATACAGCAGCCACCACACCCCATCTTCCCCCTCTGCAAACGTCCCGCGCCCCGGCCCAAAGATGTTATTCGCAGGCGAAGCCGAGAACACCGGCTGCGCAGTCTTCTTCCAGTTCTTACGATCAAGCGGGTCGCTCCCCTGCAACGTCAGCAGCCCCAGGCAATACAGAGGCGAAGCCGTGTCACTCGCCGAAAACACCACGAACACCTTGTCCGCGTGGTACAGCGCCGTCGGCCCTTCATCCACCGGATACGTCCGACTGCTGCCCGCGCCCTTCTCCCATGGATACTCCGGCTCAGCGATCAGCAAACCCGTCCCCATAGGCTCCATCGGACTCGCCAGCCGCACCATCTGAATCGCATTCTCCCCGCGACCCACCGTAACGTACATCAGATAATTCACGCCCTTCACCGTCAGCACCGAAGGATCGATCGCGTGCCGTCCCAGGTTCAGCGCGCCCTTGAAGCTGTAGCTGCCCAACGCGTCCGCCGTATCCGACTGCAGCACATAAATCGCGTGCTCGCCTCCAGGTTGCCGAGCCGTAAAGTAAATCCACCAGCGCCCATTCATCTGCCAAAGCGTCGGCGACCACAGCTGCTCCAATCCATCCGTCGGCGTGAACACCACCGTCTCCTCGCTAGCCGCGTTGGGAATCGTCTTGCCGCTCCAGATCGTGATGTTGTGCCCCGTCGTAGCCAGCAGCAGGTACCGCCCGTCCACCGGATGCAGCGTGATAAACGGATCAGCATTCGGCAAAATCGGATTCGCCGCCCCCTGCGCCAAAATCGGCTGACCCACGCTCCCTGCGCACAGCAGACCCACGATCAAAACCTTGCTCATGTTCCCGGCCATGCGAGTTCGCATCACTACCTCCGGCTGGATTTGCAGAACGCCAACGACAAATTATCCACGCTGCCGCTAGTTCGTGCTCCCCGGCACCACCGCCCCATTATTCGACTCGCCCACCCGCCGCAGCACCGGCTCCTTCGCCGTCTTCTTCTTTCACCACGCCGCGCTTATTCTGAATCCGCTCCAGCCGCGCCTTCACATCCTCAAACTCCGACGTCGTCACCAAATACTCCGGCCGCGCCGGCAGAACCGTCGCAATCTCCTTCTCCACCGCCGCAATCCTCTCCGGCGTCGCAGGATGATCGCTGAACGCCTTCGACACCGCACCCGGCTTATGCTTCTCCAGCGCCGACAGCTTCTCGAAAATCGTCACCATCCCCTGCGGATCGTATCCCGCCTTATACATGTACTGAATCCCCAGGTAATCCGCCTCGCTTTCGTACTCGCGCGAGAACTCCAGGAACGACAGCGGCATCGCCAGCTGCGCCGCCTCATACACCCCGTACCCTGTCCACGACCCCTGCGCGAACACGATCAGCGGAATCGATCCAATCTCCATGTACCCCAGCTTGGTCATCTCCCGAGCCGCATGGTGCGCCGCCACGTGCGCAATCTCGTGCGCCATCACCCCGGCCAGCTCGTCTTCCGAATCGCACGCCAGAATCAACCCCGAGTCCACATAAAAGTAACCGCCCGGCAGCGCCATCGCATTGATCTCATCCGTATCCAGCACCTTGATCGTGAACGGAATCTTCGCATCTGAATTGCGAACCAAATTCTGCCCAATCCGATTCACATACTCCACCACCACCGGATCCGTCACCAGGTGCGACGACTTCTCCACCTCCATCGAATACTGCCGCCCCACACTCAACTCCCAGTTCGTCGAGTACCAGTTGCGCACTCCGCGCCCACCAATCTTCCGCGTCCCCACCGCGTCCACATCCTGCTCCGACCCCTTCTTAATCTGCGGATCCAGCTTCTCCCCTGGCGACGCCACCGCCGCAGCCTTCGCCGGCGCGACCACTTGCGCGTCCGCAGCCACACTTCCACTGGATGCCTGATCCGGTTTCGCCGCATCAGCCGGCGGCGTAGTCGTCGGCGTAGTCTGCTGCCCACACAGCGCCCCACATCCCATCACCAAAGCCGCGAGTGTCAGCCAGCGCATAGCAACTCCAGCCCGAGCCCGCCCCCAAAGCAAGCTCAACAAACATTCTACCGACAACCAGCACAGGCCATGCCGTTGCCTTTCTTTCTGTCATTCCCCTTGGGAATCTGCTTCTTCCCTGTTGCCGTTCTGCACCCACACCGCGCATCACCAGGTGTTATACGTAGTCCCATCACTAGCCAGCGCCTGCGATCCCGAGTGCACGTCGTCCAGCCCACCCTGCGTCTCGTTGATATCCGTCATCGTGTCCGACATGCCCGTAATCCATGTTTCATTGCTGCTCGTGATCGGATCCACCGGAATCGCCTTCAAATACCCTGCCTGCACCAGATCGTCCAGCGAGTCCGGCGCCTTTTCCTTGTCGATCGTATAGCTGTCAATCGCCGTGCGCATGGTATGCAGATCCTCGCGCAGCGTAGCTTCCTTCGCTCTCTGCAGCGTCCGCACATAGATCGGAATCGCAATCGTCGCCAGGATCATAATGATCGCCATCACGATCATCAGCTCAACGAGCGTAAACCCGCCCTCGCCCCGCTTCCTCCCCCGCATTGTCGCAATCCCAACCATCCGGCTCCGAACCACTACTCACTACACACTACCCACTACTCACTACACACTACTCACTACACACTACTCACTGCCTTTATCACCACGTGTTGTATTTCGTTCCGTCCAGCGCGGTTCCCTGGCTCTTGCTATACACGTCGTACACATCCTGCCCGCCAAAGCTGTCCGAGTCCGGCGGATCCTGGTTGGATCGCAATCCCCAATCCGTATTCCCCGTCATCGGGTCTACGGGAATCGCCCGCAGAAACCGCATCTTCTTGTCCTTTACATCCACGCCGTTTACCAGCGTCTGCAGGTCCGGCGGATAATTATTCGAGTCTGCCTTGGTCTGGATTCCGCCGAGATCCGCCACATCCTTGTACATATCGATGGCCCGGCGCATCTCCCAAAGATCGGCCCGCAATTGCCGCTCCTTCTGCCGCTTGACTTCAAACTTCACCGCCGGAATGGCCGCCATCGCGAGCACGGAAAGAATCGCGAGAACGATGATCAACTCCATCAGAGTCACGCCACGCTCTCCGCTGCGAACCCGCAGCCGCTGAGCGCTCCATTCTCTCCGCTCGACCATCTTCCCTCCTTCCTCCCGCGCCCCCGATCTTTATTTGACGTGTACGACACCTTGGACGCCATTCGCCACAATCCGGTTCTGCTGGCTGTCCCTGGTCCCAATCCGTGTCAGCGCCAGCGTCGAATCGCCCGGCCCAATCGCCTTGAACGTCAGCGTGCAGATCGATCCCTGTCCATCGACACCCTTGGTCCCCGGCGGCCGCGTCGCCGAAATCGTTACCGCCCCGTTGCCCTCATCGCGATGCACCAGCGCCACCGACTGCCCATCCTTGGCCAGCAGATCGCCAGCATCCACGTTCACCAGCGCCAGCACCTTGGGATCGAACTGGATCTGCAGCGGCACCGCAAACAAGTCATGCGCATTGGTCGCAACAATCGACATCTGGAACGTCGCACCGACAGCCTGGTTCGTGCTCCCCGGCGTCACGGCCAGCGTCAGCGCCGCGGCGGACATCGTCCCATTCGGCGCCATCTGCATGTTCGCCATCGTCTGCGGCGTCACCGGCTTGCTATCCGCCGCCATCTTCGCAATCATCGACGAGGCCGCATTCGCCGCCGAGGTCGTCGGCAACGAGTTCGTCGGCTGCCCGCCCTCCGAGCTCTCCACCGACACCGGTCCCGGCGCCTTGCGCAGCAACTCCACCGATGTGCTCGTGCCCGTGTAAATCGCCCGCGTATTCTCGTCCGTCAATATCGACTCGCGCACAATATGCGGAATGATCAGGAACACAATGTCGTCGCTCGCCTGCGTCTTGTCCGTGCTCGCGAAGAAATACCGCAGAATCGGCAACTCTCCCAATCCCGGCGTTCCGTTCACGGTCTTGGTGTCCTGGACCTGCATCAGCCCTGCCAGCAACGCCGGCTCGCCGTCCTTCAACTGAATCACCTGGTCCGCAACCCGTTGCGAGATGATCGGTTCCGTTACACCCGAAATCGTCGACGATCCATTCTCCGCCGACACCTCGACCTTCAGCTTCAGCGAGATCTCGCCGTCATAATGCACCGTCGGCGTCATGTCGATATTCACGCCCACATCCAGGTACGTGAACTGCGTCTGCACGCCCAGCGACGCCGTAGTGATCGCGGTACCAGCCGAGTACGATCCTGTCGCAATCGGAATCTTCGATCCAATCTTCAGCGTCGAATGCTGGCCGTCCGTCGCACGTATGCGCGGGTTCTGCAGAATGCGCGTGTCCGAGTCGGCCAGCAGCGCATTCACCTGTCCGCCGCCCACCGTCACCGCAAAGTTCGTCGCGTTCAAGTTGCCCAGCGTGTTCAGCGTGATGCCGGATGTCGTCGTCGTCGAGCCGCCCGTCGTCGTCGTCGTCGAGCTCGTCGAAATATTCGCGTTGCTGTACTGCGGCGTCAGGCCAAAGCTCGTCGGCAGCGTGATACCGATGTCTCTCTCCAGCGAACGGCTCACCTCCAGCTCCGCGATATCCACCACCACCTCGGGCTTGGTGCGATCGAGGTCATTGATAATCTTTTCCGCCAGGATCAGCTCATCCGGCGTCCCACGGATAATCAGTGCATTCTGGCTTGCCACCAAATAAATCTTCAGCCCCGGATCCAGCAAATTGCGGATCGCCACCATAATCTCGTTTGCGTCATTCTGCTGCGACACGTTGGTCAGATAAAACGTCTGCACCGCCAGGTCATCGACTTCCGTCCGCTTCGCTCTTGTATTCGCCGCCACATAGATCGTGTTGCTCGTTACCGGCTTCCAGAACGTCCCACTCAGCATACCCACAATGTGCAGCGCCGACTCCAGCGATACATCATTCAAATCCACCGGGATGCGCTTGGGCACATACTCCGGATCGAAGATCACGTTCAACCCCGCCGCCCTGCAGATCGCCTGGTACACCACCTCGGTATCCTGTTGCGCCATGTGCAGCGTCAGCGGGTCGTCCGACACCGGCTGCAGCGTCACCGGCCCGCCCAGTGTCGAGATCTCGCTCTGCATCTGCCGCTGATACGGCGTCTCTTCGCCCATCCCCGGCACCAGGGGTTTTCCCGTTGAGCTAGGCGCTCCCGCAGCTCCGCCGCCCGGCCCCGACCGCTTCTCCATCACCTGCAGCTCTTGCGCCGCCGCCTGGTTGCCCGGATCGATCTGCAGCGCCCGCGCAAATTCGTTGATCGCGCCGTCCGCATCGCCCGACTGCCGCAACACCCGGCCGCGATCCACATGCATGTTCGCGGCCTTGTAGCGCGCGCTCTCGTAGCTCGTCTTGTACTGCATATCCTGCGGCTTCAACAGATGCGCCTGCCGAAAATCCTCGAACGCCGCATCATAGTCATCGCGCGCCGCCGCCTGCTGGCCCTTCTGGTTCCATGATTTGGCCGACTGCGCATGCGCGCTGCTAACGGCAACGCCCGAAAACAGCATCACCCCCAGCACACAGGCCACCGCCCAGCGCCCCAACCTGCTGCGCCTTACACTTCGATAGATTCCGTTTGGTAGCCGTTCCTGCATGCGTGCAACCCGCTCCCCTGCAATCCGATACAAGATGCCTCGGACACCAGTCTCGCTGCCCCCGCCAGCCACCACCCAGGCCCCGTTTCCCGGGCACTCTGGAGCGAACCTTGCTGAGGCTTCGAGCGGTTGATCGGGCTCGCCTGATGATACAGCCATTGTCCGTCGCTTCACTAGTCTCTCCACTCCAAGTCCGTTGCCTTTACCGTCCGCGGAGAGCTTCCTTCGTCCCTCGCAGCGTTCCTGCTCCCGCAAACCTCACGGCCCTCACGCATTGCCCTATCCCAAATCACGAACTTCGAGTCCCAACCTCTTCGCCCGCATCTATCCCTTTAACAGCGTCACCGACTGGTCTATCTGCTAGCATCACACTCTTGGACGTATCTCCATCCATTTCGTAGGCCACAGTAACCGAATCCTAACCATCAGGCCCTATTTCCTACTCCCTACTTCCAATTTCCTGCTTCTATATGCCCCGCTCACTCTCCAATCCGACCGTCCCCGCCCCTCCCAAGCCCGCCGCCAAGGAGAGGGACCGCGACCCCGTGGCCGCCGGCAAGCGCGACGCCGCCTTCAACCGCTCCGCCAGCTTCAACTACTTCCTCTCCGACCGCTTCGAGTGCGGCGTAGCCCTCCGCGGCACCGAGGTCAAGTCCATCCGCGAAGGCAAAGCCAATCTCAAAGACGCCTACGGCCTGCTCAAGGACGGCGAGGCTTTCCTGCTCAACGCCCACATCGGCCCGTTCTCGCACGGCAACGCCATGAACCACGAAGCCTTGCGTACCCGAAAGCTCCTGCTCCATAAAAAAGAGATAGAAAAGCTCGAGGGTTTGACGAAACAAAAAGGATACACACTCATCCCGGTCAAACTTTATTTCAAGAACGGCCGCGTCAAGTGCGAAATCGCTCTAGCCAAAGGCAAGCAGGACTGGGACAAGCGCGCCACCGAACGCGCCCGCGAAGGCGACAAGGAAGCCAAAGCCGCCATAGCCCGTTCCCAACGCAGCTAGCCTCCCTGGCCTTTGCATTTCTTTCTGTCATTCCCTCCGGGAATCTGCTTCTTCCTTTGCCGTTGCCTTTCTTTCTGTCATTCCCTCCAGGAATCTGCTTCTTCCTTTGCCTTTGCCTTTCTTTCTGTCATTCCCTCCGGGAATCTGCTTCTTCCTTTGCCGTTGCATTTCTTTGACAACTTCCAAAAGAACCTGCCATTCCGAGCGCAGCAAGGAACCTGCGGTCTCCCGCTGTTGCCTTTACCGAACGCTAAACGCTAGAAGCTAGCAACAGCCTCACCCCACCATGCTACGATTCCCCCAATCCCATGAGTCCCCTCCCCGCCACCGCCGCCCTCCTCCTCATCGCCGCCCAGTCCCTCGCCACGCCCAGCAGCCCCACCGCCACCTTCCACAGCGACGCCCTGCGCCTCGACTACACCTACAGCAGCGCCTTCAAGACCATGCCCGCGGTCGGCGACCAGGCCCTCCAGTCCGAGAAGGACAAGGCCACCGGCGCAGTAGCGAAAGCCGCCGTAAGCTGCATCTCCCTGCCGTTAGTCGCCACCGACTCCAGCAGCGGCTTCCGCATGATCAGCATCATGCGCCTCGACGGCACCTGCCTCGGCCGCCCCACCACCTCCGCCGAGCTCGGCGCCCTCGCCACAACCTCCCTCACCGACTCGCTCAAGCGTTTTGGCGATCCGCAAACCGGCGCCGCCACCTACTTCCAGGTCGCCGACCACTCCGCCGCCGTCCTCTCCGGCTCCGTCGTCTCTGAAAAGTACGGCGCCACCTTCTACGGCACCGCCGCCTGTCTCATCCAGGGCACCGACGCCGTCTGCTGGGAGTTCCTCGCCAGCAAGTGTTCCGCACTCCCCGAACTCATGGCCAACCCCATAGCCTTCGACGGCCAACCCGCCCAACCCCTCATCCCCGCCAAATTCGCTCAGGCCTGCAAGCCCTAGCCCGCCGAGTACCCGCTTCCACCCCCTCTTCACCCATCACCAGCCAAGGCGGGATCGCACGATCTCCCCATCCCAAGACCGGGGTGCCCCAGGTCCCGTTTCTGGGACCTGGGTTTCCACCAATCTCAGCTCACCCAAGCCAAGCCTCCGGCGCGCGCGGCCCCCGACCCTCAGATCAGCCCCTCCAGCCGCGCATAGCTAGCTTCCATCCCGCGCTCCATCCCCGACCCCAGCATCATCGCCCGCGTCTGCGCATCCGGCAACGTCATCCGCATCGTCATCAACGTCCCAGCCCCGTCTTTGTCGAACCGCACCTCCACATGATTGTCCGGCGTCGGATCCGGCAGATGCATTCGCTCGATATGCACCGTCCGATACCCCGGCCCAATCTCCAGGATCTCCCCCGTAATGAAGAACCCCTTGCTCCCATCCGCCTTCGTCCACTCGTAGCGAATCTTCCCTCCAGGCCGTCCCTCATAGACACA
Source organism: uncultured Acidobacteriaceae bacterium (assembly GCA_963796535.1). GTDB lineage: Bacteria > Acidobacteriota > Terriglobia > Terriglobales > Acidobacteriaceae > Granulicella. Next base: position 9,893 of record CAWCMO010000013.1, on the reverse strand, counting down.
CACCGGCATCACCCAACCCTCCGGCCCCAGCAGCCATTGCTGGATCACCTTCGGATCCGTGTGCGCGCGATACACCGCCTCGGGAGACGCCGCAAATCTCCTCGTTACGATCACATGAGTCTCGCCTTCCGTCTCCAGCGTCATCTTGTTCGTTAGCGTCGTTTTGCTCATCGTCCCTTCTCCTTTTTTGGATTCTCCATCGCGGCAAGAACTCCATCCAGCCGCTCGTAGCTCTTCTCCAGACCCTTCCGCAACCTCATCAGCCACTCATCCATCGCTACAATTCCCGCCGTCTCCAACCGCCGCGGCCGCTTCGTACCCTCCATCCGCTGCGAGATCAGCCCTGCCTCTTCCAGCACCTTCAAATGCTGCGACACTGCCGGTTGCGTCATAGCAAACGGATCCGCCAACTCCGATACCGTAGCTTCCCCCTTCGCCAGCCGTGCCAGGATCGCTCGCCTCGTCGGATCAGCCAAGGCCGAAAAAGCAGCATCCAGGTTCAGGTCAACATTCATAAGTGATATCTTATATAAGTCATCACTAATTGTCAAGCCGTATTTCACCCAAGCTCCGCCAACGTGAGCAATACAGCACACCTCGTTTCTCCACCGAAGGCGACAATTGGTCAGGTGTCTTCGAGGACCCGCACGTGCCGCAACTACAGATCCATCCGCAGACGCGAGATCCCGAGCAAAATTTGTCCCCAGAAGTCACCGAGCGCATTCGCACCGACAAAATCCTCCTCAAAGCCGGCGCCCTGCAACGCGCCATCCTCTCCAGCGCCAACTTCTCCTCCATCGCCACCGACGCCCACGGCGTCATCCAGATCTTCAACGTCGGCGCCGAACGCATGCTCGGCTTTACCGCCGACGAAGTGGTCAACAAGATCACCCCGGCAACTCTCTCCGACAAGCCCGAGCTCTTCGCCCGCGCCGCCGCCCTCAGCCTCGAATTCGGCACCACCATCACGCCCGGCTTCGAAGCCCTCGTCTTCAAAGCCTCCCGCGGCATCGAAGACATCTACGAGCTCACCTACTGCCGCAAAGATGGCTCGCGCTTCCCCGCCGTCGTCTCCGTTACCGCGCTGCGCGATGCCCAGGAAGCCATCATCGGCTACCTCCTCATCGGCACCGACAACTCTGCCCGCAAGCAGGCCGAAGAAGCCCTCCTCCGCAGCGAGATGTTAGCCAGCGCCGGCCGCATGGCCGCCAGCATCGCCCACGAGATCAATAATCCCCTCGAGGCCATGATGAACACCCTCTACCTCGTCCGCTCCACACCCGACCTCCCCGACCAGGCCCGCCTCTACCTCGATATCGCCGACGGCGAACTCATGCGCATCGCCCACATCACCCGCCAGACCCTCGGCTTCTACCGCGAGTTCTCCGCCGCCACCAGCAACCCCGCCTGCGATCTGGTCGAGTCCGTCGTCGACCTCCTCAAGTCCAAAATCCAGGCCAACGGCGCCACGGTCCTCCAGCAGTGCGACGACCCGCTCAACATCCTCGGCATCGCTGGCGAGCTCCGCCAGATCCTCGCCAACCTCCTCGCCAACGCCCTCGACGCCGTCGACCACAACTGCCGCATCATCATCCGCACCTCCGCCTCCCTCGATCCCGCCACCGGCACACCGCGCATCCGCGTCTCCGTCTCCGACTGCGGCCACGGCATCACCCCCGCCACCGCCAAACAAATGTTCGACCCCTTCTTCACCACCAAGGGCACCGTAGGCACCGGGCTCGGCCTCTGGGTCTGCAAGCAGCTCGTCGACAAAAACGGCGGTACCATCCGCGTCCGCTCCAGAACCTACGGCCCCAAGCACGGCACCACCTTCTCCATCACCCTCCCCCGCGACCCCAACCCCACCCCCGCGTAGACACTGGGTGCCCCATCTTCGCCGCGTTCTTTGCGGCTAAGGTGGGCATCGTGCGTCAGCACGACCGCCCCGCCCATCTCCGTCCCCACCACGTCCCTCTCCACCAACAAGCAAAGCTCCTCGCCGTCCGCGCAGGACCCTGGCTCCCTATCGAGCCTTACGCCTGGTTCGAGCCTTGGCATCGCGACTCATCACAGACTCAAACGCCGTGCCCCATTCATGACGGCTCCATCGTCATGAGTGGGTTAGCGAACCTGTTGGCTACCCATTCCCAATGCACGGCCTACCGACCCTTACGCCTCGTTAGCGCCCTGGCTTCCTGAGCCATGACAGCCTCAAACGCAGCCTGCAGCTCAGCGAACACCGACCGTCGCGGCGCCGGCGCGCCCAGGTGAAGGCATCTCAGCTCGGCCATAAACGCCTTCCACATTCGCTCGCCTCCGTCCTCCAAAAGCTGCGCGCGGATCGAAAGCTGCCTAGACGCAGGCGTCCACCGGCATCCCCACGCCCCCATATGCGCCAGCAACGGCACAAGCTGAATCGACGCCTCCGTCAGGCTGTAAATCGCCTTCTGCTTGTGCTTAGGATTTTCGGTGCGCGACAGCAAACCCGACGCCACCAAGCGCGCCAGCCGATTCGCCAAAATATTCGACGCGATCCCTTCATCCGATAGCCGCAGCAAATCCCCATAATGCCGGCGATTCCCGAACATGATGTCCCGTATAACAATCAAGCTCCATCGGTCGCCCACCATCTCCAGCGTCAAGTTGATCGGACACCCCGAGCGCATCTCGTTCCTGGCCTGAATTTTTTTCATAAATCTCTGTCAATTACCACTTGCAGTATGCATGGAGTCTAAGCTATGTTCAAACAACTTGCAGAACGCAAGTAGAAATCAGGAGGCGTTATGGCCAGGCTGGTTTTTGGAATGATGCAATCTCTCGATGGCTATGTCGCCGGACCTTCCGGTGGCCCCAGTTCGGAAGGGGTTCTATCAGCACAGGCCGCAGCAGAGATGCCCCCACCGGGTCCTCTCACCGGCCGCCATTTCACCGAGCAAGTCCGTAGCCTCGACGGCGCCATCTACGGCAGACGCCTATATGAGGTGATGACGTATTGGGATGAGGACAAGCCGGATTGGGACGAAGGTGACCATGAGTTCGCCCGCGCCTGGCGCCCCAGGCCTAAGTGGGTTGCATCCCGCACCCTAAAGTCCGTTGGTCCAAACGCCACCCTTATCCAGGGGGATCTGATCGACTATGTGCGAAACCTCAAGTCCGAACGAAAGGGAGACATCGACGTTGCCGGCCCCGAGATTGCCAACGTCCTCTCCGCTGCCGGCCTCATCGACGAGTACCGCCTGTACCTCCGTCCCTACGTGCTCGGCGGCGGCAAACCCTTCTTCGCCGGTCCCATTCCCCCGCTTCGCCTGGTCAAGCATGAGGCCATTGGAGAAGACACGGTCCGACTAACCTACGTCCCCGCCTAACCCGGCCGGCGCAACCAGGCCGGACGCACATTCAACGGCAGCAAGGAGCATCCATGTCAAAAGTTCGTGTCGCGGGTTTTGGTATTTCGTTGGACGGTTTTGGAGCAGGCATCGAGCAGAGCCTCGATAATCCGCTGGGCAAGCGCGGTCCGGAAATCTTCCAGTGGTTCTTCCCTACCCGGACATTCTGCGCCATGGTCGGGAAGGAAGGCGGATCGATCGGCCTCGACGACGCGTACGCACGCCGGTCGATGGAAAACTTTGGCGCGTTCATCCTTGGCCGCAACATGTTTGGTCCGGTGCGTGGCCCCTGGCCGGACAACTCGTGGAAAGGATGGTGGGGGCCCAATCCGCCATTCCACGCGCCCACCTTCGTTCTCACGCACCACCCGCGCGAGCCGATCGTAATGGAGGGCGGAACGACCTTCCACTTCGTCACCAGCGGGATAGAAGAGGCACTCAGGCTCGCGAAACAAGCAGCGGGCGACAAGGACGTCAAGATCGGCGGCGGCGTTTCCACTGTGCGCCAGTATCTGCAGGCAGGGCACGTTGATTCCATCCATCTCGCAGTGGCGCCTGTTCTTCTCGGTCAAGGTGAGGCACTCCTCACCGGTCTCGATCTGCCGGCCATGGGATTCTCCGTAACAAACCACGAGGCGACAGAACAAGCGACCCACGTAACACTCACGAGAAGCTAAGCCAAGAATCCTGGTGCCCGGGCCACGACCTACTCTCGCCGTCCGCGCAGGACACGTCCGCATAGGACAGCGTTACCATAGACAGTGTGACCACCACTCTGCTCCACCAGTCCCCCGCCGACCTCGCCACCCCGCTCCTCGTAGTCTTCGCCGCCGACAACTCCGCCGCCACTGCCAAGGACGCAACCCCCACCCTCCTCACCACCAATGCCGCGCTCCTCTCCGCCGCGACCCCCTGGCTAACCTCCGCCGACTTCAAAGCCGCGCTCAACGAAACCTTCCTCCTCCCAGCCCCCACCGGCCTCCAAGCCCAGCGCCTCCTCCTCATCGGCCTCGGCAAGTCCGAAAAGCTCACCCCCCACGAACTCCGCAAGGCCGCCGGCGTAGCCATCCGCTTCGCCCGCCCCCGCACCCTCCGCAACGTAGCCGTCACCCTCCCCGAGCACCCATCCCTCCCCGCCGCCGCCAGCCTCCGCGCCATCGCCGAAGGCGCCATCCTCGCCGACTTCGACATCGACTTCTACCGCGCCGACCGCAAAGACCTAAGCATCGAAACCCTCACCGTCCTAACCCCCACGCCCTCTCACGCCCGCCCTCCAAACCGCCTTCAACGAAGGCGTCATCGTAGCCGAGAGCCAGAACTTCGCCCGCACCCTCATCAACGAGCCCGGCAACATCCTCACTCCCACCGAGCTAGGCAAGCGCACCGCCGCCATGGCAAAGGAGTTCGGCCTCCAATGCGAAGTCCACTCCACCGACAAGCTCCGCGAACTAAAAATGGGCGCCTTCCTCTCCGTAACCCAAGGCTCCCCCGAACCCCCAGCCCTCATCGTCCTCCGCTACGAACCCCCAACCCATCCCGCGCCGAACGCCCCCGTCATCGGCCTGGTCGGCAAGGGCATCACCTTCGACACCGGCGGCATCTCCATCAAGCCCGCCGCCGACATGGACAAGATGAAATACGACATGGCCGGCGCCGCTTCGATGATCGCGACCATGCGTGCCATCGCGCAACTCAAGCCCAACGTTCGAGTCCTCTGCGTAGTCTGCTCCTGCGAAAATATGCCCGACGGCCTGGCCTTCAAACCCGGCGACGTAGTCACCGCCATGTCCGGCAAAACCATCGAGATCATGAACACCGACGCCGAAGGCCGCCTGGTCCTGGCCGACGGCCTCCACTACGCCCAAACCCTCGGCGCCACCCACCTCATCAACGCCGCCACCCTCACCGGAGCCATCGGCACCGCGCTAGGCCAAATCAACGCCGGCCTCTTCAGCAACAACGACGAAACCACGGGCAAGTTTTTCTCCGCTGCCTGGAACGCCGGCGAAAAGTTCTGGCAGATGCCTTGCACCGACGACTACCGCGACATGATCAAATCCCAAATCGCCGACATCCTGAACTCCACCGGCAGCCGCTACGCCGGAGCCACCACCGCCGCCATGTTCCTAAAAGAATTCGTAAACGAAACCCCCTGGATCCACCTCGACATCGCCGCCGTAACCTGGCTAGACGACGCCAAGCCCTGGCAATCCAAAGGCCCCTCCGGCGTAGCCATCCGCACCATCACCGAATGGGTCCGCTCCTACGCCAGCTGAACAGCCTCGTGGTATACAAGAATCTCCGGGCCTCCCACCCCGCCTCTCACCAGACTCGCGAACACCCAGCAGCAAAGTTACTTCCATCCTCTCTCCACCAAAGGAACCCCAGGATGCCTCTAAGCTTTCGCCCCTGCCTCCTCGCATCGGCCGCCGCCCTCTTCGCCCTCACCCTCGCACCAGCCCTCCAATCCCAAACCCCAACGCCCGACGCCGCCACCCCCCAGCAATCCCGCCCCCATCCTCCCCGGCCCAACCCCACCAACCTCCAGGTCCTCCCCAAAGACCTAACCGGCGACCAGGTCGTCGCCATCATGCACAAGTTCGAAGACCAGCTAGGCGTCGACTGCGACTACTGCCACGCCAAGAACACCGCCCACAAGCCTGGCGTCGGCCACCTCGACTTCGCCTCCGACGACAACCCCATGAAAGATCGCGCCCGCATCATGATCCACATGAGCGAGGAGATCAACCAGCGCTTCATCGCCCAACTCAAGACCCCTCCCGCCGGCCAGCAAGTCACCTGCGGCACCTGCCACCGCGGCCAGGCCAAGCCTCCCGCCTTCGTCCCAGCCCCAGACCCCGACCACCCCCAACCCGCCCCAACTCCAAAGCCCTAGCCCACCGGGTGCCCCATCCATACGCGCTCTTGCGGGTGGGTGGGATACAAATACTCCGCCGAGCCAAAACGCCGGTGCCCCATTCATGACAGTCTCATCGTCATGAGTGGGATGCGAATATTTCGGCATCCCCAACCTCACCGGCATCACCTCTCCTCAACGCAATCCGCCTAAACTAACCCCATGCCCTTCTCGGCTCAAGACCGCCTCTTCGTCCTCACCGGCGCAGGCATCTCCGCCGAATCGGGCCTAGCCACCTTCCGCGGCTCCGGCGGTCTCTGGAACGGCCATCGCGTAGAAGACGTAGCCACCCCCGAAGCCTGGCAAGCCGACCCCGCCCTCGTCTGGCGCTTCTACTCCATGCGCCGCCGGGACGCTGTCGCGGCCCAGCCCAACGCCGGCCACCTCGCCCTCGCCGATCTCGAACGCCGCATGCCCAACCGCTTCTACCTCTGCACCCAAAATGTAGACGACCTCCACGAGCGCGCCGGCTCCCACAACCTCCACCACATGCATGGCCAGCTCTTCCAATCCCGCTGCACCCGCTGCAACAAGCCCTTCCCCGACCAGGCCCTCTACGACACCACCCTCCCCACCTGCCAAACCTGCGGCCACCCCGTCCGCCCCCACATCGTCTGGTTCGGCGAAATCCCCTTGGCCATGGACGACATCTACGCCGAACTCGACCGCGCCACCGCCCTCCTCGTCGTAGGAACTTCCGGCAACGTCTACCCAGCCGCCGGCCTCGTCCACATCGCCAACCAGCGCAGCATCCGTACAATCTACGCAGGCCCCGAACCTCCCCTCAACGCCGAAGCCTTCGACGAAATCCTCCTCGGCCCCGCCACCGAAATCCTCCCTACCCTCACCGCAACTTAACTCTCGCCGTCCGCGAAGGACCCATGATCTCCTCCCTCAATCTCCTCCAAGCCGCCACCGAGCTCACCGACCTCTGGTCCCCCAAAGTCATCGGCCAGGTCAACGACCAATACATCAAAGTAGCCAAGCTCCAGGGCGAATTCGTCTGGCACAAACATGACGACGAAGACGAGCTCTTCCAGGTCCTTCGCGGCAGCATGCGCATCCAGATCCAAGGCCAGCCCGACGTCGAACTCCACGCGGGCGACTTCTGCGTCATCCCGCGCGGCACCCTCCACAACCCCATGGCCGAACACGAATGCTGGATCGCCCTCATCGAAACCGTCACCACCCAGCACACCGGCGACACCCAAACTCCCCGCACCCGATCCATCGAAGATCAACTCCAACAGTCATGACCCCGCGACCCAAGCTATTGCCGCGCAGCTTCTATCTCCCTTCACCCGAGATCGTCGCGCGCAATCTCCTAGGCAAACTCATCACCCGCACGCTCAACGGCGAGCGGCTCACCGGACGCATCACGGAAATCGAAGCCTACCTCGGCCTCGACGACCCAGCCTCCCACGCCTTCATCGGCAAAACCGCCCGCAACGCCGTCCTCTTCGGTCCGCCCGGCTTCTCCTACGTCTATTTCATCTACGGCGTGCACTACTGCCTGAACTTCTCCTGCGAGCCAGCCGGCCAACCCGGCGGCGTCCTCATCCGCTCCCTCCAACCCATCGAAGGGCTCGAGACCATGGCGCGCCTCCGAGGCCTCCCAACCTCCGCAAACCCAAAGCTGCTCTGCTCCGGTCCCGGCCGCCTCTGCGAGGCCATGGCAATCACCCTCGCCCAAAACGGCCTCGACGTAACCCGCCCCAGATCCCCCCTCCGCGTCCTGGACGACGGCTTCCGCCCCACCTCCATCACAGCCACCCCCCGCATCGGCATCAGCAAAGCCGTAGACCGTCCCCTCCGCTTCGTCATGTCCGCGTAGGACCCGGGTGCCCCATCTTCGCGACGGCCCTATCGTCGCTAAGGTGGGCATCGCGCGCCAGCGCGACCGCTCCTGCCCCATCCGAATCCCGGAATCCGGCACCTCGCACCCGCCGCACCCCGAAGCGCCCCACCGCTAGCCTCAAAGGGCTGAAGGCCCGACATATACCAGCCTAGGCCGAAGGCCTAGGTGTAAACCAAATCAAAAGCTCCTTCCGCTCTGCCGAAGGCCGGAGTGAAGCCGCAGGCGTAACGACCAATTTGCCCTCCTCGCCCCGGCCCATCCCTTCAAGCCAAAACCACGCGAAGCGATTCGCCGTCCGCGCAGGACCCACGCAAAGCCTCCCGCCGTCCTTGCAGCACCGCAAAACCTGTCAAGCCCCCTCCACCACCCAAAAACGCCAAACCCCCTATAAACACTGGCGATATATATTTTCAAAAGTTGGCATAGTTACCCTACCCAACTCGCTACAATAGATATAGACCCCAAAACACCCACAGCCCAGGACCCGTCGCGAGCGAAGCCCATCGCCGTCCGCGCAGGACCCGGGCATTCGCATTTAACGCCGAATCGCCTAAATCCAGCCGATTCCCTCCAACCTTGCGCCCAAAAGTACCCCGGGGAGAGGCCCCACCCATGAAACTCATCCCAGCACCCACCTGCCACCACGTCTTCCCCGACAACCACCGCTGCGGCTCCCCCTCCCTCCGCGGCGAAGCCTTCTGCTACTTCCACCACCCCGACCGCCAGCCCGTCGCCACCGTCCGCAAGCCCACCACAGCCCGATCGCATAAAAGGAATACGTCTACCAGCAAGTCCCGTGAATGCAAACACTTACAATGCCCTTTCAGGCGCCACCGGTGGGTACTTGCCGAGTAACCTCCATTCCCTCAATACCTCGCGCAAAAAATCCCGAGATACGGTTAGGGGGTACTTTCTACCCTAACCCCTTTAAAAACAGCCAGTTACCTCGAAAAATCGCCCCGAAGCGCGGTAATACTTCAATACTTAACCTATTTGGATTGAGTCGCTTAGGTCCAAAACATACGTGGAGGGGGGAGGGGGGTACCCCTAACCTCCCCTACACAACCAACCCTACATCGCGCTAGGCACAGCAATCCCCAGCCACCCCAGCACCCGCACCAACTCCCGCCGAGCCACCGCCGCCGTCGCCAGCAGCAGCATCTTCCGAGACTCATCCGCCTCGGTCAAAATGTGATGCCGGTGATAAAAGTTGTTGAACTGCTGTGCCAGTACGAACGCATACCGAGCCAGCATCGCCGGCTCAGCCGCAGCAATCGCCTGCTCCAGCACCAGCGACAGCCGCGAGGCCGTCAGCCAAACCTCCCAAACACTCGTCCCCTCATCGCCGGCGAGCATCGCGCTCAAATCCAGATCAGCGACAGCCGCCAACGCAGCCTCTTCGCTAACACCAGCTTTACGAAAAATATTCGCCGCCCGAACCGCAGCATACTGCGCATACGGCCCCGTCTCGCCATCGAACGCCAGCGCATCCTGGTAATCGAACGCGATCACAGTATTGCGCGTAAACCGCAGCAGAAAAAACCGCAGCGCGCCCACACCAATTGCCTCAGCAATCTCCACACGCTCAGCTTCCTCCAGCTCCGGATGCCGCGCCTCAACCTCTTTTCTCGCAGCCGCAATCATGCGATCAATCAAGTCATCGGCCTTCACGCCAAAACCTTTACGACCACTCACCTCGATAAAGTTCTTCGCCTTATCGTCTTCGCTCAAC
>CAWCMO010000012.1:0-79444 GCA_963796535.1 uncultured Acidobacteriaceae bacterium | reverse complement strand
TCAAGACCCTCCGCGAGCGCAGCCCCATCGTCGAGACCTACATCCAGAACATGCGTCCCGACCCCGTCATGGGTCAGACCGTCGATAGCGATGCCCACTTCCTGGCCCGCGTCGACTTTGGCAAGGTGATCGGCGAAAACGGCTTCCTCACCGGCAACGAGGCCAAGCAGGGGCGCTTCAAGCACTCCCTCGGCTACATTACCGGCCTCTCCAAGTCGCTGCGCCTCAGCTTCAACGAGGCCGGCTTCGTCCGCATGATCGTCATCGATAGCACCGGCTTCGATCGCCAGCACTATCAATTTGCGTTCCTGCGCAACGACTTCCTGGGCACCGTCCCCACCGTCGTCTTCGACGTCCAGCCCATCAAGAAGGTTCCGGGCCGCTTCTTCGGCCGTATCTGGGTTGAGCGCAACGGCGGCAACATCGTCCGTTACGACGGCGACCTGGCCGGCGGCGAGAAGGACAATATCAACGAGTACTTCCACTTCAACTCCATCCGCACCAATGTTCAGGATGGTCTCTGGCTGCCCACCGCCTCCTATATCGAGGAAACCGACCCCAAGAGCCCCTCTCACAGTCTTAAGTTCAAGGCCATCAACCAGATCTGGGGCTACTCTCTGAAGGTTCCTGCGAAGGAAGAGGATCAGGCTGACATCGAAGTCGAAGGCGCCACCGACGAGAGCTCGCAAAATGGCAACCTGAGCCCCCTCGGCGCCCAGCGCCAGTGGATTCAGCAGGCTGAGGACAACGTCATCGACCGCCTCTTCTCGGCCGGTCTCATCGACGCCCCCAGCGACTTCGACAAGGTTCTCGCCCAGCTGGCCAACAACATCCTGGCCTATAACCAGATTCCCATCGATCGCCCTATCCGCGTTCGCACCCTGCTCACCGCACCGCTTGAGTCGGTTGCCGTCGGTAACACCGTCCTGATCTCCAAGGGTCTGGTCGATACCACCGCCGTAGTCACCGCCGACGGTGCCCAGCAGATGGGTAACCTCAATGCCCTGTTGGCCTTCCAGGTCGCCCACATCGTCCTCGGCCATCACATCGACACCAAGTTCGCCTTCAGCGATCGCCTCCTCTTCCCACCCGAGTCCGCCTTCGCCCGCCTTCCGCTCCAGCACACCGACGCCGATGATACCGAGGCCTCCAAGAAGACAATGGAACTCCTCAACGCCAAGGACCTCGCGGACGGTCAACAGTACTTTGGCCTCTACCTGCAGCAGCTGCAGGCTCGTCAGAAGGGCCTCAAGGCCCTTACCACCCCGCAGCTCGGTGATAGCCTCGTCAAGACCGACGGCACCTTCTGGATGCAGGCAATCATCGCCAAGTCCCCCAAGCTCAACAACACCGACCTCAAACAGCAGGCTGCTGAGCCTCTCAACGCCTACCTTCGCAACGATCCCTGGACCGACCAGGTCATCAAGCTGAATGCAGCCGTTGACGCTCTCCTCAGCGCCCGCGACAAGCTACCGTTCGAGATCACCCCTGTCTCGGTCAACCTCACCTACTGGAAGCCCGCAGCCGATCCGGATGCAGCCTCCGGCGGTGCGGCCCCCGCAGCAGCTCCCGCAGCTCAGACCCAGCCCTGATCGCAGCGCAGCATTCCAATCGGGCCTAGGTAACGAATCAGTCACTCCACCAACGGCACTCACTCTTCCTGTGAGTGCCGTTTTCCGATAGGATCACCACAACCCTCTTCGCACGAGGAGCGTCAAAGCTCCTAAGAGTACCTTCATTCAAGCTTGATTCTGAATCAGTTCAGGTTCGCCCAAACGAATAGAACCATGAGGATATCCTCAGATAAGGCTGGTATTTCCAGCACAACTTCAACTACACTGAAGTCGAACCCGTTCCCATACCCCGGCCAATGGAGGCCATCCATTGAAACGAATTGTCCTCATCCTGGCTATGTTGGCTGCTACCTCATCTTTTGCTCTCGGACAGGCTATACCCGGTGCCACCCGTAGGATTGATATTCAGGCGGGCGGGCTCTTTACCTACGCAGTCCCCGACTATACTCCGCAGAACGCTGTCGGGTATGGCATCTTCGGCGATGTAGACTTTACCCCCCATTGGGGCGCCGAGTTGGCCTACAATTCCATCTCGATCCTCCAGCACTCCCCCGCCAAAGAGTGGACGTTTGAGTATGGTGCACGTTACCACCGTGACTACGGTCGCTGGAGCCCCTACGCCAAGGTCTCGGCAGGCTATGCCGTTTTCGACTACAACCTCACGTTCTACCAGCACGGCGCCTCCGTCGGCTATAACATCATCTCCTTCGGCGGTGGCACGGACTTCGCCATCACCAATCGCATCGGCGTTCGCGCCGGATTGGAATATCAGAGCTGGTTCACCGGCAGCCAGAAGGGCCCCCCCGGCAGCGGCGGTCCCGGATACGACCAATATGAGCCCCACGGCCTTACCCCGGCACTCTTCCAGGTCGGCATTACCTACCACTTCACCGGGTCCGAAAAGATCGAATAGCTCGACCCTCACCCAGTCTGCCTGGATAGCCGGGACGGATGATTCGCATGGGCTTACCCAGGCAAATCGCCCCTCCTCCAGCTATCCAGGCATTTCTGTTTTCAGAGGAGCGACATTCGAATCGAGAGGTACTCGAGCCGAAGTGCAGATGAACGGCGAATCGGCGCGTGTGAAGGGCTCGAGGGCTCCGCCCGGCTTACAGAGACCGGCACATAGACCCCAGAGACCGGCAAATCGGGCGTTAATTCTGATTGGGAGCCTCTCACTAGCCTCACGGTCGCACGCGGCGCTGTGAGCCAATGGAAGCCTGTAGGGAGAGTCCTGAGAAGGGGCGGCAGAGTTTCTTGCCGTCGCGCCCAACTGGGTGCGGCTGGCGGAGGGCTTCATGATCAGGCGCGGGTCGGAGAAGACGCCTCTGACACCTCACGCCTCATCCTCCCCACCAAGTAAATGGCCCAGCCATCAGGCTGGGCCATTTCCGTCCTTCCAAACAGCACTAGAAGTGGTACGCAACACCAAGCGACGGCGTCATCAGGATGTAGTAACGGTTCGTGGTAAACAGACCATCCGTCGCGCCAAACGTCGGTGCCTTCATCATGAACCCGCGATACTCCGCCCGGATGTCCCAGCTTGGGCTCAGCTCATACGCCGCACCGCCGCCGAACAAGCCGCCAATCTGCAGATCCTGCTTCAGACCCTTCTGGGTCGTCCCGCTGTCCAGGATGGGCGTAAATATCTCCACGCCGACGCCGCCTTCCAGAAACGGGTTCCACCGCTTGTATGTCCGCTGGTACACATACGCGGCCGTGATCTCCTGCCCACGCGAATGTACCCGGCTGTTTGGCTGCGAAACCGGGTTGTATTTCATCGAGTTCTGATAAAAGCTGTAGTTCAACTCCACAGCGCTGCGAGGCGTCAGCAAATAACGGTAACTCGCCAAAAAGCCTCCGGTAGACGTCGTCGTCATCGGATGAATATTGAGTCCATAAACCGCCGGTGCAAAAACCCCGAATACGCTAACGCTGGCGTCCTGCCGGCTCTCTTGTGCGTTTCCCACGGCGGCGATGCACAACGTCATCAGTGCACCGAGCAAAATTCTTTTCTTCATGCTTGCTGAAATCCCTTCGCATGCTCACCACGGCCCAAAAACTCCACACGTCTCTCGTTGTGGTCGTTCAGCCGGTAACCGCGGCGCGCTATTGTCCTTATTGTACCTGCACGCGACGCCCTAACGCGCATCACGCTTCATTCTGGCCCGCATCCTTGCTCGTTTGTTCCGAGGATTCTTTCTTTCGGTGGTCTTTCTATCACTTTCTGGTAGTCTTTTTTATCCTTATCGGGTGGTCTCTCTATAGACGAAACAAGCCCCGTTCCGGTATCCGGAACGGGGCCTCTTCGCTTACTTTCTCTTCTGACTTACTGCTGCGGGCTTCCTGACGGTGGAGGAGGCACAGGCGCGCCCTGCCCCCCTTCCTCCGCCCGACGCTCCCGCATCTTCGCCTGCATCGCGTCAAACTTCGCCTGCTGATCCGGCGTCAACACTGCCCGAAGCCTAGCCTGCTCACCCTGGTGCAGCGTCATCATCTGTGCCCGCCGATCCTCCGGCGCCAGCGACGCATTCGACCGGATCGCTTCCATCTGCCCATGCGACTCCGAGAAAATCTGCCGCACCTGCGCCGTCTGGCTGTCATTCAGATTTAAGTGCCGCTGCATCTGCTCGACCCGCCGCTCCGGATCCATGTGCCGCGGTCCCGGCATCTGACCGTTCGGCGGTGGTCCCTGCTGCTGCTGATCCGGCGGAGGTGGCGCCGTCTCCTGTTGCGCTACCGCCGCGCCCAAACTTAGCCCGGCACCACACAGCACCACGACTGCTGTACGTAACATCCTGCTCGTTGCAAACTTCTTCATCGCCTATACCCTGCTCTCTCGAAGCATCGCCGCATCCTTACGCTGCGCTGCCGTCACCCAATACAAACGCACCTTTCCGCAAAATGTTTTGCCCCCTCTTCGAGATTCTTTCGCTGAAACTTTCGCCGTCCACCAGCGTCTTAGGCCAATGCCACCGCCCCTGACCTTGCCCCTTACACGAAGTCAGCAATCACTGACGACGAACAACTCAGAACTGACAACTTAACCGCTACCCCTTCTCCACCACAAAACAAAAAGGCTTCCCATGTTCCACCGCATGCGCCTGCACCACCCTCAAAAATTCCCGCGCCGCATGGCTCAACGCCGCACCCCGCCGATGCACCAGCCGCAGCTTCCGCTCCATCTGCAGCTCAGGAACCTCAACCGCCACCAGCGTCCCACTCTCCAGTTCTCCCTCGACCGTCAGCCGCGGCACCAGCGCCACCCCATTCCCCCGCTGCACAAACCGCTTAATCGCCTCCAGCGACGGCAGCTCCACTTCCATCTGCAACGGAATCTTCCGCCGCGCAAACGTCTCAATCACCTTCTGCCGCAGTGGAGACGGAACGTTATGCGCCACAAACGTCTCCTTCCCCAGCCGCGCCACCGTCACTTTCCCCGCCTTCGCCAGCGCGTGTCCCGGACTCATCACGCACACCAGCTCATCCGTATACACCAGCGTCGACACCACCTGCGGATCCGCCGGCCGAAAACTCACCACCCCAATCTCCACCGAGTGCGACTGCACCTCATCCGCAATCCGGCTCGCCAGCGTCCTCTGCACCGCCACCTTGATCCGCGGATGCTCCCGCCGAAACGCATCCAGCACCGGTAACAAATAGAGGCACGTATATTCATTCGCCGCCAAATCCAGCCGCCCCCGATGCAAACTCCTCAGATCCACCAGCGCCGCCCCAGCATCCTTCCGCAGATTCAGCATCTTGTGCGCATACTCCAGCAGCACCTTGCCCGCGTCCGTAGGCAGCCCCGCTCCCCGCTCCAGCAGCACCTCCCCGACCTCCGCCTCCAGCTTGGCAATCACCTGGCTCACCGCCGGCTGCGTACGGTGCAAACGTGCCGCCGCTCGTGAGAAACTTCTCTCCTCAGCGACGGCCACAAATGTCTCGAGCTGAAATAAATCCACGTGCCCCACCCTCAGATTCGTGCTTCGATCTGGCCTATAGGATCATTAGAATGCACAATACATCTGGTTCTGAGCATAAGGGTACGTTATGATCCTGTCTAGACGGAAAGGTCTCCAATCTATGCCCACCGACACCCAGCTCGTCATCTTCGACACCACCCTCCGCGACGGCGAACAGTCTCCCGGCTGCACCATGCACCACGCAGAAAAGCTGCGCTTCGCCCACCAACTCGCCTCCCTCGGCGTAGACATCATCGAAGCCGGCTTCGCCATCGCCTCCCACGGCGACTTCAACTCCGTCCAGACCATCGCCCGCGAAGTCCACGGTCCGCGCATCGCCTCCCTCGCCCGTTGCAAGCGCGAGGACATCGAAGCCGCCGCCCGCGCCGTCGAGCCGGCCCACAAGAACCGCATCCACGTCTTCCTCGCCAGCTCCGACCTCCACCTCGAAGCCAAGTTAAAAATCACCCGCGCCCAGGCCCTCGACAACGTAGCCACCGCCGTCGCACTCGCCCGCACCTTCGCCGACGACGTAGAATTCTCGACCGAAGACGGCACCCGCTCCGACCTCGGCTTTCTTATCCAAATGATCAGCATTGCCGTGGAAGCCGGCGCCACCACCATCAACATCCCCGACACCGTCGGCTACACCACCCCCGCCGAATACAAGCAGCTCTTCGAGACCGTCCGCCTCCGCGTCCCCGGCAGCGAAAACATCATCTTCTCCACCCACTGCCACGACGACCTCGGCATGGCCGTAGCCAACTCCCTCGCCGGAGTAGAAGGCGGAGCCCGCCAGATCGAGTGCACCATCAACGGCATCGGCGAACGCGCCGGCAACGCCGCCCTCGAAGAAATCGCCGCAGCCATCGCCACCCGCCATGACCGCTACCCTTACACCACCAACCTAGTCATGACCGAGCTCTACCCCACCTCCCACATGCTCGGCGAGATCATCAGCTTCACCTGCCCGCCCAACAAGGCAGTAGTAGGAAAGAACGCCTTCGCCCACGAGTCCGGCATCCACCAGCACGGCGTCCTCTCCAACCCCCTCACTTACGAAATCATGACGCCCGCCTCGGTGGGCTTCAGTGGACAGAACATCGTGCTAGGCAAACACAGCGGCCGCAAAGCCCTCGAGTTCCGCTTAAAAGAACTAGGCCACACTCTCTCCACCGAAGAACTCAACGCGGTCTATAACCGCTTCACCGAACTAGCCGACCGCAAAAAGCTCCTCTACGATCAGGACATAGTAGCCCTCCTCCACGAACCCACCACCGAACCCCTGGTCACCAACGTCCCCTAACCCGCATGACGGCCCAAGCAAGATCTGCGTAAGCAACCGCATCCGCAGCCCTCGCAAAATCCCCGTCATCCTGAACACAGTGAAGGACCCCTGTAGTTGCTGTTGCTGTTGCCGTTGCCATTGCTGCTGCCCTTGCTTTTGCTGTTGCCCTTGTCTTTCTTTCTGTCATTCCCTCTGGGAATCTGCTTCTCGCTCTTGCCGTTGCTCTTGTTCTTGCTGTTGCCGTTGTACTTGTTTTTCTGGTTGTCATTCCGCAGCGCAGCGGAGGAATCTGCTTCTTTTTTTGCCGTTGCTCTTGCCTTAGCTAGAAGCTAAAAGCTAGCAGCTAAGAGCGCCTTCGCTTTTACACCTAACCACCCACTGGACCTCGCATGAACCTCAAGATCGCAATCCTCGCCGGCGACGGCATCGGCCCCGAAGTCACCCACGAAGCCGTCAACATCCTTCAGGCCGTAGCCGAAGCCGGCGGCCACGACTTCACCTTCACCGAAGCCCTCCTAGGCGGCGTAGCCATCACCGCCAAAGGCACGCCCCTCCCGCAAGAGACCATCGACATCGCGCTAGACTCCGACGCCGTCCTCCTCGGCGCCGTGGGCGACAACAAGTTCAACGCCCTCCCCCCCGACAAGCGCCCCGAGTCCGGCCTCCTCCAAATCCGCCAAATCCTCGGCGGCTTCGCCAACCTCCGCCCCTCGGTCGCCTACCCGGCACTCTCCGAAAATTCCCCGCTCCGCCCCGAAGTGACCAAGGGCGTCGACATCCTCTTCGTCCGCGAGCTTCTAGGCGGCCTCTACTTCGGCCAGCCCCGCAGCTGGAACAAGGACGCATCCGCGCCCGGCGGCGGCGAAGCCATCAACACCATGCGCTACACCCGCGACGAAGTCGTCCGCGTAGCCCGCATCGCCTTCGAGCTAGCCGGCAAGCGCCGCAAAAAACTCACCTCCGTCGACAAGGCCAACGTCCTCGAGTGCTCCCAACTCTGGCGCGCCACCGTAGACGACCTCAAGTCCGACTACCCCGACATCACCGTCGAGCACCAGCTGGTCGACTCCATGGCCATGCACCTCATGAACGTCCCCCGCAACTTCGACGTAGTCCTCACCGAAAACCTCTTCGGCGACATCCTCTCCGACGAATCCGGCATCATCACCGGCTCCCTCGGCATGCTCCCCTCGGCCACCATCGGCGGCAAAGTCAACCTCTACGAACCCGTCCACGGCTCTGCGCCCGACATCGCCGGCACCGGGAAAGCCAACCCACTAGGCGCGATCCTCACGGCAGCCATGGTCCTCCGCCACTCCGCCAATCTCGAGCAGGAAGCCCAAGCCATCGAGTCCGCAGTCCAGCAAGTCCTAACCGCCGGCCACCGCACCGCCGACATAGCCCGCGGCAACACGGCAGCCACTGTCACCACCGCGCAAATGGGCAAGCTAGTCCACAGCGCGCTTAGCCGAATCCATCGACCGCAGCCAGTCCCTCCACGCCGTCTAGCCGAACGCGTCAGTTCGCAACCCAAACCGCCGTCATCCGACGATAGCGTAGTGCTCTTGCTTTGTCTTGTCATTGCTTTGCTTCTCTGTCGGAATCTGCTTCTGCTCTTTCGACCTACATGCGCACAACCCTCCAACTCGCCGCAGCTTTCCTCCTCCTCACAGCGACGACCACCCGCGCCCAGGTCTCCGACCCCAACAAACTCATCGCGCCCGCACCCCGCAACCCCGCCATCCACCGCCCATCCCCCGCCGACAACCTCCAGTGGCTCTGGAAATTCACCCACCCCGCGCCCCTCGGCGAAGCCAACAACCTCCGCGTAGACGCCCGCTTCCAATCCTTCCTCCGCGACGCCTTCCCCCAACCCCAATCCATGTGGGGCCCGCCCAACTCGCACGAACCCCTCGCCACCATCATCCCGCTCTTCCTCACCCAATATGGAGCCGTCACCGCCACCGACAACCGCTTCCTCACCGTCGACGGCTGCGTCCCCAGCTTCTGCGCCGCCTCGGGCCTACTCTGGATCGACCTCGGCCGCCCCCACCCCCTCGCCGTCTTCGCCGCCGTCAACTGGAACCCCGAAGCCCACACCACTGACCAGCCCGCCGCCGACTACAACCTCTGGCTCTTCACCAACCGGCAACTGTCCCCTGACGAACTCCCGCTAGCGTTCACCCAAGCCATCGCCCACTGGAACATCCGCCTAGCCACCGCGCACCGCCTCGTCCCCCACATTGCCCACGCCCTTCTAGTCGAACCCGACGGCGCCACCGTCCCCCTAAACCCCGAACAAGCGGGTGCCAACACCATAGCCCCTCAACCCGAAACCACAACGCAAGCCGCAGCCAACTGACTTCTCGCACTTCAACTAACAACTAAGAACTGACAACTGAGAACTCCTATGCCGACCACCACTCCCCGCACGTTATTCGAAAAAGTCTGGCAGCAGCACGTCGTCACCGAGCCCGCCGGCGAGCCCACCATCCTCTACATCGACCTCCAGCTAGTCCACGAGGTCACCTCCCCGCAAGCCTTCGAAGGCCTCCGCCTGGCCAACCGCCCGCTGCGCCACCCCGAGCGCCACGTCGCGACGGTAGACCACAACGTCCCCACCACCAGCGTCCACGACCGCCTCGTCATCACCGACCAGATCGCCGACGCCCAAATCAAAGCGCTCCGCAAAAACTGCGCCGACTACGGCATCGAGCTCTTCGACGTCCAAGACGCCGAGCAAGGCATCGTCCACATGATCGGCCCCGAGCTAGGCCTCACCAAGCCCGGCATGACCATCGTCTGCGGCGACAGCCACACCAGCACCCACGGAGCTTTCGGCGCTTTGGCATTTGGCATAGGCACCAGCGAAGTAGAGCACGTCATGGCCACCCAAACCCTCCCGCAGGACAAGCCCAAAACCTTCCGCATCACGGTAGACGGCGACCTTCCCACCGGCGTCACGGCCAAGGACATCATCCTCGACATCATCGGCCGCATCGGCACCGACGGAGCGACCGGCCACGTCATCGAGTACGCCGGCTCCGCCATCCGCGCCCTCTCCATGGAAGGCCGCATGACCATCTGCAACATGAGTATCGAAGCCGGAGCCCGCGCCGGCATGATCGCCCCCGACGCCACCACCTTCGCCTACCTAAAAGGCCGCCGCTTCTCCCCCAAAGATTCCGCGTGGGATCTCGCCGTAGAACAATGGTCCGCCCTCGTCACCGACACCGACGCCACCTTCGACCGCGAGCTCCACATCGACGCCTCCACCCTCGCCCCCTCCGTAACCTGGGGCACCTCTCCCGGCATGGTCACCACCATCGACGCGACCGTCCCCTCCCTAGCCGACGCGCGCTCCGAAGCCGACCAGAAATCCTTCTCCCGCGCCTACGAGTACATGGACCTGAAGCCAGGCCAGCCCATCGAAGAAATCAAAGTCGACGCCGTCTTCCTAGGCTCCTGCACCAACGGCCGCATCGAAGACCTCCGCGCCGCCGCCAAGGTAGTCGACGGCTACCACGTAGCCACCACGGTCCGCGCCATGGTCGTCCCCGGCAGCCAGGCCGTAAAGCATCAAGCCGAAGAAGAAGGCCTCGACCGCATCTTCAAGACCGCCGGCTTCGAGTGGCGCGAGCCCGGCTGCAGCATGTGCCTGGGCATGAACCCCGACATCCTCCAACCCGGCGAACGTTGCGCCAGCACATCGAACCGCAACTTCGAAGGCCGCCAAGGCCGCGGAGGCCGCACTCACCTCCTCAGCCCCGCCATGGCCGCAGCCGCCGCCATCACCGGCCACTTCACCGACATCCGCACCTGGAAGTTCAACACGAAGGAATAACCACCAACCTGTCAGCCTTCGCCACAGGCGGAGGATCTGCTTCTGTCGTTGCTCTTGCACTTGTTTTTCTTTCTGTCATTCCCTCTGGGAATCTGCTTCTGTTCTTGTCGTTGCACTTGCTCTTGTCGTCGTACTTGCTTCTGAGATAGGTCCGGGCTTCAGCCCGGACATCAAGATCCACCAAAGAATCGGGCTTTAGCCCCTGGGACTTTCACCTATGACCCCCATCAACACCCTCACCTCCACCGCCGCCCCGCTCCCACTCCCCAACATCGACACGGACCAAATCATCCCCAAGCAGTTCCTAAAACGCATCGAGCGCACCGGCTACGAAGACTTCCTCTTCTACGACTGGCGCCGCCTCCAGGAGGGGCCTGACGCCGGCAAGCCCGACCCCACCTTCGTCCTCAACAAGCCCGAGTACAAGGGCGCCGAAATCCTTCTCGCCGAGCGCAACTTCGGCTGCGGCAGCTCCCGCGAGCACGCCGCCTGGGCCATCAACCAGTACGGCTTCCGCGCCGTCATCGCCCCCTCCTTCGCCGACATCTTCTTCTCCAACGCCGGCAAGAACGGCATCATCCTAGTCCGCCTAACAGACGCCGAAGTCGAAACTCTAATCCAACGCGCTACCGCCAACCCGCAACACAAACTAACCATCTCGCTGGAAGCCCAAACCGTAACCGACGCCCAAGGCTTCCACGCCCACTTCGAAATCGACCCCTTCCGCAAGCACTGCCTCCTCAACGGCCTCGACGACATAGGCCTAACCCTCCTCCACGAAGACAAACTAAACGCCTACGAATCCCAACACCAAAAAGAATTCTGGCTCTCCCCAAAAGCCCAACTCACCACTACCTAAGCGCCAACGGCGCGCCCCATCACAGCCTAGGGCGAAGCCCTAGGTTAGACCAAACAAGGAATACCGAGGGCTGTAAGCCCGACATATCGGGAGCCGCAGCAACTCGGGGCCAGCACGAATCGAAGGGGCACGGCTTCAGCCGTGCCAATAGCAGCAAAATCAAAGGGGCTTCAGCCCTGAGGAAGCAACCACCAAACCACCAATGCCGACGCCCCTCCATCTCGACCGCCGCACCCTCCTCAAGTCGCTAGCCTTCGCAGCGGCAGCGAGCTCCTGCGGCGTAGCGTTCGCCGACGATCACCTCTACCAACCCCTCCCCGCCTGGACCGAAGGCCACTTCGACATCCACCACATCGACACCGCCCGCGGCAACTCCGCGCTCCTCATCTTCCCCGATGGCACAACCATGCTGATCGACGCAGGCGACGTCACCAACGCGCCCGCCGACACCATCAACCCCGCCCGCCCCAACGCCTCCCGCCGCGCCGGCGAATGGATCGCCCGCTACATCCTCGCCCATTCCCCCAAGCCCGCCCTCGACTACTTCCTCGCCACCCACATCCACGGCGATCACGTCGACGGCCTCCCCGACGTAGTCGCCCAGGTCCCCATCACCACCTGCATCGACCGCGCCTTCCCTAACTACGCGCCCAATCAACTTCCCGCCACCGCCCCCTTCGCGCAAAACTATCTGGCGTACCTCCGCACCCGCCAGCAAAACAACCAACCCGTCGAAGCCGCGCAAGTAGGTTCCACCACGCAGATCCGCCAGCACGTCGCCCCACAAAAATTCCCCACCTTCAGCGCCCGCATCCTCTCCGCCAACGGCAACATCTGGAACCCCACCACCAACGCCGTCGACGCGCATCTAGCCAACACCCCCCACGCCTACGAGAACAACTTCTCCATCGCCACGCGCTTCACCTACGGCGCCTTCAGCTACTTCACCGGCGGCGACCTCAACTGCGACACCTTCGATGGCCGCATGCCCGCACTTGACACCGAAAGCCCCGTAGCCCGCGCCGCCGGCCGCACCGAAGTCGCCGTCGCCGACCATCACGGCTACTTCGACGCCTGCGGCCCCGCCTTCACCGCGGCACTCAACGCCCAGGCCTACATCATCCCCTCCTGGGACATCGGCCACCCCGGCAGCGCCCAAATGCAGCGCATGCTCGGCGCCTGGAACGACAACAACGGCAAAGCCACCCACGACGTCTTCGCCATCGAACTCCTCCCCGCCAACGCTCTCCTCAACCGCCGCTTCGCCCCCCAACTAAAATCACAAACCGGCCACGTAGTCGTCCGCGTAGCCCCCGGCGGCAGCACCTACACCATCCACACCCTCGACGCCACCACCGAAAACGGCACCATCACCGGCACCTTCGGCCCGTACCAATGCCGAACTTAGATCAGCAAAGGAACCCGATGACCAACAGGACCAGCGGCCCCGACTTGAAGATCATCCAACGCGCCACCATATTCTCGCTCGCCCTGCTCCTCGCGGCCGCCCCATCTCTCCGCGCGCAGTCACCTATCTCGGCCCCGCTGCCCTCGCAGATCGCAACCTCCACCCACGTCTTCCTCTCCTACGCAGCCGGCGCCAACGCAGCCACAGCCGACCAGCTCTACAGCGGCGTCTACCTCGGCCTCCAGACCTGGGGCAAATACCAACTCGTCGCGACTCCCGTCGAAGCCGACCTGATCTTCGAAATTCAGTATCCCCACCTCCTCAGCAATTGCAGCGTCTCGCAAGGCACCGGCGGCTGCCTCGAATCGTACTCACTCAACATCCAGATCCTCGACCGCGCCACCCACACTGTCCTCTGGACCGTCAGCGAGCCAAACAAGGGTGGCCGCAACAAAACCAACCAGGACAAATCCACCGCAGCCATGATCGCCGCAACCATCGCGGACCTGAAAGCAATCGCCTCTCCCAACGCAACCTCTATTCCAACGCCACCAGCACCCGCCACCGGCAAGTCACGCATGTCCCAGGAGAATCAATGAGCAACACCGGCAAGACCCACAGCAACCTACTCACCGAAGGCCCCTCCCGCGCCGCAGCCCGAGCCATGCTCCGCGGCGTCGGCTTCTCCAAAGAAGATCTCCACAAGCCCATCATCGGCATCGCCAACACCTGGACCGAAATCGGCCCCTGCAACTTCCACCTCCGCGATGTAGCCGAGGCCGTCAAGCAGGGCATCCGCGAAGCCGGCGGCACGCCCATGGAGTTCAACACCGTCACCATCTCCGACGGCATCACCATGGGCACCGAAGGCATGAAGGCCTCGCTCATCTCCCGCGAAGTCATCGCCGACAGCATCGAGCTCGTAGCCCGTGGCAACAGTTTCGACGGCCTGGTCTGCATCGCCGGATGCGACAAAAATATGCCCGCCGCGATCATGGCCCTCGCCCGCCTCGACATCCCCGGCCTCATGCTCTACGGCGGCTCCATCGCTCCCGGCCACATGCACGTCGGCGCCGACAACAAGACCCCCGACCCCACCTCCACCAAAACAATCGACATCACCATCCAGCAAGTCTTCGAAGCCATCGGCGCCCACGCGGCCGGAAAAATCATCGGACGCCCAACTAGAGGAAGCCGAAGCCACCGCCTGTCCCGGCCCCGGAGCCTGCGGCGGCCAGTTCACCGCCAACACCATGGCCATGGCCGGCGAATTCCTTGGCATCTCTCCCATCCAACTCACCGGCGTCCCCGCCATGTCCGCAGAAAAACACGCCGCCTCCAAGGCCGCCGGCAAACTCGTCATGGACCTCGCCCGCTCCGGCCTAACTCCCCGCCAGATCATGACGCGCGAATCCCTCGACAACGCCATCGCCGCCGTCTGCGCATCTGGTGGATCGACGAACGCAGTCCTCCACCTAATCGCCATCGCCAGCGAGCTCGACATCCCCCTAACCGTCGATGACTTCGACAACATCAGCGAGCGCACCCCCTTCATCTGCGACCTCCAACCCGGCGGCCACTACGTCGCGAAGGATTATCAAGACGCCGGCGGCTCGCGTGTCCTGGCCAAGCGCCTCCTCGACAAGAACCAACTCAACAACACCCCCACCGTCTCCGGCAAGACCCTCCACGAAGAAGCCGCGCTCGCCGTCGAAACTCCAGGCCAGCAAGTCATCCACCCCTGGTCGAACCCGCTCAAACCCACCGGCGGACTCGTCATCCTCAAAGGCAATCTCGCCCCCGAAGGCTGCGTAGTCAAAGTAGCCGGCCACGAGCGCATCCACCATACCGGCACCGCCCGCGTATTCGACAGCGAAGACGCCTGCTTCCACGCCGTAGAAGCCGGCCTCATCAATCCCGACGACGTCTTCGTCATCCGCTACGAAGGCCCCCGCGGCGGCCCCGGCATGCGCGAGATGCTGGCCGTCACCGCCGCCATCAAAGGCATCCCCGCCCTCTCCTCCACCGTAGCCCTTCTCACCGACGGCCGCTTCAGCGGCGCCACCCACGGCCTCATGGCCGGCCACGTCTCCCCCGAAGCCCAGCTCGGCGGCCCCATCGCCGCGGTCCACGAAGGCGACACCATCACCTTCGACATCCCCGCGCGCACCCTAACCCTCAACGTCCCCGCCGAAGAAATAGCCGCGCGACTAAAAGCCATACCCCCCCCCACCCCCCGCTACAAGCGAGGCGTCTTCGCCAAATACACCAACTCCGTAAGCTCCGCCAGCCAAGGCGCCATCACCACCTAACCCACAACCTCAGGATGGCACGACCCACTCCGTCATCCTGAGCTTCCAAACCGCCGTCATCCTGAACGAAGTGAAGGATCCCTGTAGTTGCTGTTGCTGTTGCCATTGCTCTTGTTCTTGCACTTGCTGTTGCCCTTGCCTTTCTTTCTGTCATTCCCTCTGGGAATCTGCTTCTCGCTCGCACCACCAGGAGCCATCGGGCCAAACACGAATCGAAGGGACACGGCTTCAGCCGTGCCATCACCACCACCGCAGCACCCGGGCTTTAGCCCTGAGGTAAGTACTCATGTCGCAGCCAGACAACTCGCAGCTGACGCCCTCGACATCGAGTCGCACGTTCACGCCCGGAGCCGAAGGAATACCAACTCGAAAGAGGTGGAGCGATCAGCCCCAAGCAGCCCGCATCTACGGCATCCTGACCGCGGGCGGATTCCTTGTCTTTCTCCCGCTCCTCTTCAAGTACAACCGAACATACTTGATGTTTGCCGCTTCGTGGGCATGGATAGCTTTCTTTTACTCCAGCCTTCTGCTGATATTCGGCGCTAAATCAACTCTACTCAATCTCTTTTTCCACGAGAATCGCTTCACTGATTTCCTACCATTCCATACGCCAGAAATAATGTTCGTCGTCCTACGCGCAATGGGAGTCGTCATTCTGGCATTCATGTTCTTCGTTGCCTTTGAAATATTCCGCAACGGCACTGCATACGCGTTCCAGCACTTCGGGAGATAAAGATGGCAAGCGAGAAACTTAACACCAACCAGCACCCCACCCTGACCGGCTCCGAAATCCTCTGGGCCACCCTCGCCGGCGAAGGCACCACCACCGTCTTCGGCTACCCCGGCGGCGCCATCCTCCCCATCTATGACGCCCTGCGCAAATTCCCCACCATCCACCACGTCCTCGTCCGCCACGAGCAAGGCGCCTCCCACATGGCCGACGGCTACGCCCGCGCCTCAGGCCGCGTAGGCGTCTGCATGGCCACCTCCGGCCCCGGCGCCACCAACCTCGTCACCGGCCTCGCCACAGCCATGCTCGACAGCATCCCCATCGTCGCCATCACCGGCCAGGTCTCCTCCAAAGTTCTCGGCAGCGACGCCTTCCAGGAAATCGACATCACCGGCATCACGCTCCCCATCACCAAGCACAACTTCCTCGTCACGCGCGCCGAAGACATTGCCCCCGCCGTCCGCGAGGCCTTCCAAATCGCCCGCAGTGGCCGCCCCGGCCCAGTCCTGGTCGACATCACCAAGGACGCCCAGCAAGCCTCCGCCATCTTCGACTACGACGCCGCCAAGCCCCACGCCTATCGCCCCCACCCCATGCTCGAGGCCTCTTCCTCCAGCATCCGCGAAGCCGTCGAACTCATCCAGCAATCCACGCGCCCGGTCATCCTGGCCGGCCACGGCATCGTCGAATCCGGCGCCGAAAAAGAAGTCATCGCCTTCGCCGAAGCCCACCAGATCCCCATCGCCAGCACGCTGCTTGGTCTAGGTGCTATCCCTGCGGCGCACCCCCTCTCCCTCGGCATGATGGGCATGCACGGCGAGTCCTGGGTCAACAACGCCATCCAGCAAGCCGACCTCCTCCTCGCCTTCGGCATGCGCTTCGACGACCGCGTTACCGGCAACCTCACCAAGTACTCCCCCAACTCCAAAAAAATCCACGTAGAAATCGATCCCTCCGAGATCAACAAAAACGTGAAGGTAGACGTAGCCCTGATCGGCGACCTCAAGAAAGTCCTGAACCTCCTCCAACCCCTGCTCTCCACTACTCACTACCCACTACCCACTCCTCACTCCTCGTCTTGGCTCGCCCAGATCAACGCCAGCAAAGGCACCGCCGCAGTCCGCGACATCATCAACCTCCCCGACAACGGCCACCTCTACGCCGCGCACGTCATCAACGACATCTGGCACGAAGCCGCCGCCGCCGGCCGCCTCGAACAAACCATCATCGTCACCGACGTAGGCCAGCACCAGATGTGGGAAGCCCAATACTTCAAGCACGAAGCCCCCCGCTCCCTCATCACCTCCGGCGGTCTCGGCACGATGGGCTTCGCCCTCCCCGCAGCCATCGGCGCCAAAACCGCCTGCCCCGACAAAGACGTCTGGGTCATCGCCGGCGACGGCGGCTTCCAGATGACGGCCGCCGAGCTCTCCACCATCGTCCAGGAAAACCTCGCCATCAACATCGCGGTCATCAACAACGGCTTCCTCGGCATGGTCCGCCAGTGGCAGGAGACCTTCTACGACAAAAACTATTCGGCGTCCCCAATCCTCAGCCCCGACTTCGTGCTGCTGGCCGCAGCCCACGGCATCGAAGGAGCCAACGTAAACAAGCGCGCCGAAGTAACCCCAACAGCAACCCGCGCCCGCACCTCCAACAAGCCATTCCTGATTAATTTCCAAGTAGAAAAAGAAGACGGCGTCTACCCCATGATCACCCCGGGCTCTGCCCTCCACGAAATGGTCCGCCGCCCCACCAACGACCCCCTCCTAGAAACCGCGGAGGACGAGTGAATCCTATCTGGATCGGATTCTTCCAAGTCTCTGGACCACGAGAGAATGCTCAACTTGACGGTAACGTCGGAGCATGGCTCTGGATTGCTGCTCAGGCTGAAGACGCGGCGAAACTTCATCTGCGTGCTACGAGTGCAATGAAGAACCTCGGCCTCACGGTTGTTGAAGCGGAAGACTTGCAGGAAGTTGTTGACGAGGACGAATTGACTGAAGATTTAGCAAAACTGATCCCAGAAGCGCGCCGAAATATCGAATCTGTTGTTTGCGGCACTTGGCACAGGTTCAAGAATCAAGACGCGTAGGCAGCAGCGCGTTCATAAACAAAGATCGGAATCGCAGGTTAGGTAAGTGACCACCACCCTCCAACTCGCCACCCCCCGCCTCCTCCTCCGCCCCTGGCAGGACACCGACCGCGCGCCCTTCGCCGCCATGAACGCCGACCCCACCGTCATGCGCTTCTTCCCCAACCTCATGTCCCGCGAAGAATCCGATGAAGCCATCGACCGCTACAACCAGCAACTCACTCGCGACGGCTTCACCATGTTCGCCCTCGAAGACCGCACCACCCACGAACTCATCGGCATACTAGGCGCGCAAACCATGCGCTTCGAAGTCCCCAACCTCCCGCAACCCGCCGTAGAAATCGGCTGGCGTCTCGCCGCGCACGCCCACGGCCGCGGCCTAGCCACCGAAGGCGCCCGCGCCATCCTCACCCACCTCCGCAGCGAAACCGCCCTCCGCGAAGTCGTCGCCATCACCACCCCCGACAACCTCGCCTCGCAAAACGTGATGCGCAAACTAGGCATGCTCCCGCGCCCCGAACTAACCTTCGACCACCCACTCATCGCCGCCGACCACCCCCGCCGCCAACACGTCCTCTACAGCCTGGAGCTAACCCAACCATGCGCCTAACCATCCACCGCCTACTCCTGCCGCTCACCTTCGCGCTCACGCTAGGCTGCAACTCCACGCCCACGCACACCGGCACGGTGACCGCTGTCGTAAGCGGCACCCACTACCCACCCCGCCCCACGGTCCCTCCACCTCCCTTCACCCTCTTCCACCAAACCCCCGAAGGCTCCTTCACCCTGGTCACCACCCCCACCGCAACCGACGCCGAAATCATCGCCATCATCTATCAACTCCGCGACGCCGCCCACACCCGCACCTTCGACAAACTCAACATCCCCCAAGTCAAAGTCGACGCCCGCGACCCCATGGTCTGGTTCCACATCTACCGAGGCCCCAAGTGCGCCGCGGAAAAATACGCCGACGGCAAACTCCCCTGCGGCGACCACTACAACGCATCCGGCGACTACACCTTCGGCGGCGGCCCCAACCACCAGTGGGACGACGGCGCCCTCCTCCGCCCCACCGCCACCGGCAACGACAACCAAACCGAACTCTGGGACCCCAACACCCCCTACGTCGCGCCTCACTAGCCGTCGTCTTCACTACTCACTACCCGTTACGCACTACCCACTGAGGCACCCATGCTCCACACCTTCGTAGCCCTCGTCCAAGACAAGCCCGGCGTCCTAACCCGCGTCGCCTCCCTCTTCCGCCGCCTCAACATCAACATCGTCTCGCTGACGGTCGGCGAATCCGAGCGCGCCGACACCTCGCGCATGACCATCGTCGCCGATGCGCCCGAGAACGCCGCGCACCGCATCCGTGCCTCCCTCTACAAGCTCGAAACCACCATCGACGTCGACGAAGTCAACCGCTCAGAAGCCGTAGTCCGCGAGCTCTGCCTCATCAAGGTAGCGGCCGGCCCCAACCAGCCCCACGGCCTCCACTCCCGCTCCCAAATCTTCGAGCTAGCGCAAGTCTTCCGCGCCCGCGTCGTCGACCTAGCCCCCGAATCCATCATGCTCGAGATGACCGGCTCCGCCAGCAAGATCGAGGGCCTCCTCCAAGTCCTCCGCGAGTCCGACTACACCATCCTCGAAGTCTCCCGCACCGGCCGCATGGCCATGCGCCGAGGCCACCACACCACCCGCGTCCTCAAAGCCCTAGGCACCAAGCCAGACCCCGCCGACTTCCCCACCCACGACCCCGACCACCACAACCCAACCGACGACGAAATCCTCCCCACCGAATTCGACGAAGACTAGGACACCAATCTTCGGGCATGCATACGATCCCCCAAACTTCCATAAACTAATAACTGACAACTGAGAACGAACAACCGAAAGGCATTTCTAATGGCAAAGACCTACCACGACGCAGACGCAGACCTCTCCCTCATCCAGGCCAAAAAAGTAGCCATCATCGGCTACGGCTCCCAGGGCCACGCCCACGCCCTCAACCTCAAGGACTCCGGCGTCGACGTTCGCGTAGGCCTCCGCCCCAACTCTCCCAACGCCCGCAAAGCCGAGCTAGCCGGCCTCCAGGTTGGCACCGTAGCCGAAGTCTCGAAGTGGGCCGACGTCATCATGAACCTGACTCCAGATCAAACGGCAGCCAAGGTCTACAACGAAGACATCGCCCCCAACATGAAGCCCGACGTCACTCTCATGTTCGCGCACGGCTTCAACATCCGCTTCCGCACCATCACGCCGCCCGCCACTGTCGACGTCTCGCTCGTCGCCCCCAAGGGCCCCGGCCACCGCGTCCGCGAAGTCTTCACGGAAGGCGGCGGCGTCCCCTGCCTCGTAGCTGTTGAACAAGATGCGAGCGGCCATGCCCTCGCACTCGCTCTCTCCTACGCCAAGGCCATCGGCGGAACCCGCGGCGGCGTCCTCGAAACCACCTTCACCGAAGAAACCGAGACCGACCTCTTCGGCGAGCAGGCAGTCCTTTGCGGTGGCGCCGCAGCCCTCGTCAAGTGCGGCTTCGAAGTCCTCACCGAGGCCGGCTATCAACCCGAGCTCGCCTACTTCGAAGTCCTCCACGAGCTCAAACTCATCGTCGACCTCCTCTACCGCGGCGGCCTCGAATACATGAACTACTCCATCTCCGACACCGCAGAGTGGGGTGGCTACGAAGCCCAGGCCGCCATCGTCACGCCCGCGACCAAGGCCGCCATGCAGCAACTCCTCACCAACATCCAGGACGGCAGCTTCGCCAAGAAGTTCATCAACGAAAACGAAACCGGTCGCCACGGCTTCGCAAAGTATCGCGACGCCGAGCGCAATCACCCCGTAGAAAAAATCGGCGCGCCGCTCCGCGCTTCCATGCCCTTCCTCGACCCCGTCAAAATCGTCGACGGCCACCCAGTCAAAGCCTGACCAACCAGCACCAAACCCAGTGCCCCATGTCTCGCTTCTGAGACATGGGGTCTCTTTTTGAGCTCCGGCTTAGCCAGCCTTCCGCGACGCCTCCGCCGCACTCCCCCGCGACCGCCCGTTCAACTTCCAGCTAAACTGCCGCTTCCGCAACATCGCGGCAAACTGTTCCGCCGGCACCGGTGGGCTGAAATAAAATCCCTGCGCCTCATCACAATCGTGCGCTCGTAAGAACTTCATCTCCTCGAGAGATTCAACACCCTCTGCCACCACTCGCAACTTCAGGCTCCTCCCCATGCGAATGATCGCCACAGCAATCGACGTATCGTCCAACGTCTCCTTCGCCGGATGAAGAAACGACCGATCAATCTTCAAAATATCTATCGGCAGTCTTTTCAAGTTACTCAAGCTGGAGTAGCCCGCGCCGAAATCATCAATCGACACCTTCACCCCCATGCCCCGCAAGTCCTGCAGCGCCGCCAGCGCTCGCTCCGGCAGCTGCATCAGCACCGTCTCCTTCACCTCCAACTCCAGCGACCGAGGGCTCAGCCCCGTCTCTTCCAGCACCCGGCACACCTCGTTGCGAAAGTTCGCATCCCGCAGTTGAATCGCCGAAGCATTCAGAGCCATACTCACCCCCGGCAGGCCCTGCTCCAACCAACGCGCCGCCTGCCTGCACGCCTCGCGCAGCACCCACGAACTAATCGGCAACATCAGTCCACTCTCTTCCGCCCACGCCAGATACGTCTCCGGCGCCACGGCCCCGCGCCCGGCGCTCGTCCACCGCAGCAGCGCCTCCACCCCCGCAATCGCCCCTGTCTTCAAATCAATCGTCGGCTGATAATGCAGTTGGAACTCATCCTTCCCCAACGCCCCCCGCAGGTCCGCCTCGATCGACCGCCGATAGACCGCGCGCGCATCCATCGCCGGCTTAAAAAACTTAACGCACCCGCGCCCACTCGCCTTCGCCTGGTACAGCGCCGCATCAGCATGCTTCACCAGCGTCTCAGCATCCACTCCATCCAACGGATAGCGACTCACCCCAATGCTCGCCGTTACGTAAAGCTGGTTCTCGCCAATCGAGTGCACGCTCGAAACCGCGTCCAGAATCCTCTTCGTCACCACCTCCGCGTCTGTCTTTGTCCTCACCTCCTGCAGCAGCACCACGAACTCATCGCCGCCCTGCCGGCTCACCGTGTCCGGCATCCGCACCTGTTCCTGCAGCCGCTCCGCCACCGACTGCAGCAGCTTGTCTCCCATCAGGTGTCCCAACGAATCGTTCACCTGCTTGAACTCGTCAAGGTCGATATAAAGCACCGCCACCTCGCCCGAGTGCCTCTCCGCCAGCGCAATCGCCTGCCCCAGCCTGTCCTCCAGTAGCAGCCGATTCGGCAGCCCTGTAAGAAAATCATGCTGCGACGCGTGCACCATCTCTTCCGCCAGCCGCCGCGCCTCGCTCACATCGCGAAACACAATCACCGACCCGGTAACCTTCCCACCCCGCCCGTGAATCGGTGCCGTCGAATCCTCAATGTAAATCTCCCCCTCATCCCGCCGAATCAAAATGCAACACCCCGGCAGATGTCCCGGCCGGTGTTGCTGTCTCGACGGATGCATCGGATTCGGGATACTCTCCCGCGTCGTCGCGTCCACCACTTTGAAGACCTCCGCAATCAACCGGCCCCGCGCCTCCCTCACCGGCCATCCAGTCAGTCGCTCCGCCACCACGTTCAGAAACGTAATCTTCGCCTCATGGTCTGTACTGATCACAGCTTCGCCAATCGACTCCAGCGTCACCTGCGCACGATCCTTCTGCTCAACGGTTACTCGCCTAATTCCAGCTTTGGACACTTCACCCAACCTCTTGACGGGACTAACCCCGGCAAACACCTCAGCGTCCGCAGGAAAACCCCCTACCCTCTATCAGACACCAACGCTACTCCAGGCGTTGCATTGCTCCGCCTGTCAGTTTGTGTCATCACAACGCCAGCCGAATATCGCCGCACCACCCCACTCCCCAGCGCATCTCATCCCTGTCGCCCCACCCGACTCAAGGAGTACCGTATGTCCGCCGCAACCGCTCTCCGTATCAACGCCTTTGGTCTCGACCACCTTTCGCTCGATCCCCTCACCCTCCCCGCCCCCGGCCCCACGGACGTCCTCGTCGACCTCCACGCCGCCAGCCTCAACTACCGCGACCTCATGACGGTGACCGGCACCTACAACCCCAAGATGACCCTCCCCCGCATCCCCGGCTCCGACGCCGCAGGAGTAGTCACCGCCATAGGCTCCGCCGTCACCCGCTTCAAAGTAGGCGACCACGTCACCAGCCTCTTCTTCCAGGACTGGCTCGACGGCCCCATCCTCCCCACCACCGGCAAGTCCGCTCTCGGCGGCCCCATCGACGGCGTCTTCTCCACCCAGCACCTCTTCCCCGAAACCGGCCTCATCCACGCCCCCGCCGGCTACACCCACGCCGAAGCCGCCACCCTCCCCTGCTCCGCCCTCACCGCCTGGAACGCCCTCGTCGAAAAAGGAAACCTCCACGCCGGCCAGACCGTCCTCCTCCTCGGCACGGGCGGCGTCTCGCTCTTCGCCCTCCAGATCGCCAAGGCCCATGGCGCCCGCGTAATCATCACCAGCTCCTCCGACGAAAAACTTTCCCGCGCCCGCACTCTAGGCGCCGACGAAGTCATCAACTACCGCACCACCCCCGACTGGGACCGCGAAGTCTTCCGCCTCACCAACAACCGCGGCGCCGACCACATCGTAGAAGTAGGCGGAGCCGGCACCCTCCCTCTCTCCTTCAAAGCCGTCACCCCCGGCGGCCACATCTACGTCATCGGCGTCCTCGCAGGAAAAGGCCAGCTCATCGACCCCACCCCCATCCTCGCCAAAGCCATCAACGTCCAGGGCGTCTACGTCGGCAGTCGCGCCATGTACCAGCGCATGATCGCCGCCATCGACACCAACCACCTCCACCCCGTAATCGACAGCACCTTCCCCCTAACCCAAGCCCGCGAAGCCCTCACCCACATGCAGTCCGCCAACCACTACGGCAAAATCGTCCTCGACCTCAAGGCCTGATCGCCGACAACAAATCTTTCCCGTCCGCGTCCGGGCAGGCCATCCACCAAAATCATCACAGAATTTCCCTTCACCCGAGACGTCTATCCCCTGGCTTTACCCGGACTCAGCTTCGTCGCGGTCTGTTCTGCAGCAAGAGCCTTCATCTCCTTTCCTGTCCTGCTTTGATTGATCGCCAACTGGATTGCCAGGCTGATGACGTTGCCGGTAATCCAATAGAGCGACAGCCCCGACGCGTAATGCCATAGCGAAAATCCCATGACTGCGGGCATCAGGATGCCAAGCATCCACCGCTGCGAAGAAGTCATACTCGGCGCTGGCGTTACCAGCTGCGTCAGAATCATGCTCGCGACAATAAGAAGCGGCAAGACGTGCAGCGGATCCGGCGAGGACAGATCCGTCAGCCAGAGCCAGTGCGCCTGGTGTAACTCGGGCACATTTCGCAGCACCCGGATATAGGCAAACAGCAAGGGCATCTGCAACAGCATGGGAAGGCAGCCGCCAAACATGTTCGCACCTTCAGCCTTGTACAGGGCCATCATCTCCGCATTCATCTCCGCCCGCTTCGGGTCGTTAAGCGTGAGGTGCGCATAGCGCTGCTTGATCTCGTCAACCTTGGGTTGAATGCGCATCATCTTCAACGACGACCTCATCGACAGGATGCGCGGCCATGCCGTCAGCACGTTGAACATTACGGTCAACACGATGATGGCCCATCCCCAGTTGCCAATGCCGTGGCTGTAAAGAAACCGGAGCGCCAGGTAGAGTGGTTTCGCGATAAACGCGAGCCACCCAAAGTTATCGCGTGACCCGATCGAACTTCCAATGGCCGTTGCTGCAGGCGCTTTGACTGCCTCCGGTTGCGGCATCGAAGATCGCATCGGAGCGGTGACGGTCGCAGCCAGCCCGGACGGATGCACGTGCCGATAGCCGACGAAAAGCATAACGAACAGCACGATGAAGATGAGGAGCGAGCGCGACTCGCCATCACCACCAGATTTCTGGAGTGGACGATCAGGACGATGAATTTCAGGCAAAAGACACCTTTTCCTTCCCGGAGGATGGCCCGGAAAACCGCTGGAAGAGACAGGCGTGCATGGCGACGAACCATCGCCACGCGCTTGCAATCAGCTGGAGTTAGGAAAAGAGGGGAGGGGGACGCTGGAAGGAAGGTGAAAGACTTGGACCGGACCCTGTAACGTACAGATGCGCCGCAACCCAACGGTCTCGGCGATCTGGAATCGGAGCGAGCCACCTTGCAGCCGAGTCCTTCACACGGGTGGTAATGGCGCGATAGATCGCGGGCGAGCCATGAACGACGAACAGGAGCAGGAACGTTAGCAGCAGGAAGGAGACCATCCCCACCATGCCTGCGAACAAGAGCGTCTGCGCGTAAGGAAGGCAAAGCGCAAACAACCAGAACAGTTGCTCTTCCGCTGCGTGCGTGTAGCCTTGCGGCTTTGTCACATGCCCTCCCTTTGGGCTCATTCTACGTCATGCTCGATACGTCACAGCTAGAAGCACTTCATCTGCCGCCAAATCGCCATCGACGCAAAGTTCGCATCTCGCCGCACCGCGTTATCATCGTCAAGGTCGACCTGGAGGACTGCAATGCGTATTGGAATGCTAACCGGCGGTGGCGACTGCCCCGGACTCAACGCCGTCATCCGCGCCGTCGTGCGCAAAGGCATCCTCCACTACAACGACGAATTCGTCGGCTTCCTCGAAGGCTGGCGCGGCGTCATCGACGACCGCACCATGCCCCTCAATCTCCTCACCACCACCGGCATCCTGCAACGCGGCGGCACCATCCTCCGCTCCTCCCGCACCAACGTCAAGAAAATCGAAGGCGGCTTCGAGCGCTGTCTCGAAGTCATCGCCGCGCATAAACTCGACGCCCTTATCGCCATGGGTGGTGACGACACGCAATCCATCTCCGTCGAACTCGCGAAGCGCAACATCAACGTAGTCGGCGTCCCCAAAACCATCGACAACGACCTCTCCGGCACCGACGCCTGCTTCGGCTTCGACACCGCCGTCACCATCGCCACCGAAGCCATCGACCGCCTCCACTCCACCACCGAAGCTCACTCCCGCGTCCAGGTCGTCGAAGTCATGGGCCGCGACGCCGGCTGGATCGCCGTCACCTCCGGCATCGCCGGCGGCGCCGACGTCATCCTCGCCCCCGAACACCCCATCGATATCGACGACGTAGTCCGCCTCCTCCGCGCCCGCTGGGAGTCCGGCAAACGCTTCGCCATCGTAGTCGTAGCCGAAGGCGCCAAGCTCCCCGAACATGAAGGTCAAACCACCGTCGGCACCAAGCTCGACTCCTTCGGCCACGCCCGCCTCAGCGGCATAGGCCAGGTCCTCGCCGAAGAAATAGAAAAGCGCACCGGCTACGAAACCCGCGCCGTCAATCTAGGCCACACCCAGCGCGGCGGAACCCCCACCGCCTACGACCGCATGCTAGCCACCCGCTACGGCGTAGCCGCCATCGACCTCGTCCATGCAGGAAAATTCGGCCAACTCGTAGTCCTAAAGGGCACCCAAATCTCCAGCATCCCCATCGCCGACGCCATCGCCAAAACCCGCACCGTCACCCCCGACCTCTTCGCCGTAATCAAATCCCTCCAGCCCCAACCCTAGCCAATACGGGCCCCTCCCATAATTCCGTTACCCTGAAACTCCGCCGTCCCGCCCCTAGTGACGCATCAACGAAGAAAGCCCGTCATCCTGAGCGAAGCGAAGGACCCCTGTAGCTGTCGTTGCAGTTGCAGTTGCAGTTGCTCTTGCTCTTGCTCTTGCCCTTGCCCGCCTTTCTTTCTGTCATTCCCTCTGGGAATCTGCTTCTTCTTTCGCCCTTGCCTTTCTTTGACAATTTCCAAAAAGAAATTGTCATTCCGACGCTCGAGCGGAGCGAAGAGGAGGAACCTGCTTCTCGCGCACAGCGCGCCCGTTCTTCCCGCCGACACCGTCCTCTCACCGCACCATCACGCCGCCTGCCCCATTCACGATGCCTGCCAGTCATGAGTGGGATTCCTCAATTTTCCGCTCCCTGTCAACCATTCCCACCCTCGCCCGTTGTCCCAAGTGAACCCGCCGAAACCTCGGCACCAAGGATCAACATGCAGGGTCAAGACTTCTTAGTCGCCTTCACCATCTGCTTTATCGTCTACACCGTCTTCTCCTCTGTGCGCCGCTACGGCATCGCCAGGACGAAAGCCAACCTCCAGGAAAAAGTCCTCCAGCGCATCGACTCCTCCGACGCCCTCGCCTCCCTCGCCGCCAACGAGTCCGGCCGCCGCTTCCTCGAGTCCATCACCATCGAAGAAAACAAAGTCAGTTCCCCCTACGGCCGCATCCTCTTCGGCATCCAGGCCGGCCTCGTCCTCTTCTTCTTCGGCATCGCCATGATCTTTGTCCAGCGCTTCGCCAACGTCGGCTTCCCCGGATTTATCATCATAGGCACAGGAGCCATCGGCCTTGGACTCGGCTTTCTCACTGCATCGGCTGCCAGCCTCTTCGTCTCTCGCAAGCTCGGGCTCATCGACCCCGGTCCGCGCGACAGCCATGCCCCGCGCGACTGATCCCACTACCGCCGCCATGCCCAGCTCGCTCGAGCGCGCCGCCACCCCGGCCATCCTCAGCGAACTGGCCTTCCAGCGCCTCTACGATGCCAACGCCACCAACATCCATAGCTACCTCCTCGCCGTCTCCGCCCGCCGCGATGTAGCCGACGACCTCCTGCAAGAAACTTTCTGCCGTCTCCTCCTTCACCCCGAAACCGCCGCCCGCCTCGACCCGCTCGAGCTCCGCCGCTACCTCTTCCGCATCGCCACCAACCTCCTCCGCGACCGCCACCGCCGCGGCGACACCACTCCTTTTTCCGACCCGCCCGAGCCCTCGACGCACCTCTCTCCCGACACCTCCCTCGACATCGCCCGTATGCTCCACCACCTCAAGCCCCGCGAGCGCGAGCTCCTCTGGCTCGCCTACGTCGAAGGCATGGACCACGCAGAAATCTCCGCCGCCACCGGCCTCAACCGCCTCAGCGTCCGCACCCTCCTCTTCCGCGCCCGCAACAAAGCCAAACAATTCCTAGCCCCCACAGGAGGCTCCCTATGAACCCCACCCCCAACCCGGGTGCCCCACGTCCCGATTCTGGGACCTGGGTTCCCACCAACTCCACCGGCGACCACCTCCTCGACCACGACCTCCGCCGCGCCTTCCGCACCTACGCCGCCGCCCTCTCCGCCGAACACACCCCGCCGCCCGCCGCCGCCATCCTCTTCCGCGCCGAGCGCCGCCGCCGCCGCCTCGCCATCGATCGCGCCGAACGCCCCCTGCTCATCATGCAAACCCTCGGCTTCCTCTGCGCCATCTTCGCCGCCGCCTGGTTCGCCTACCGCTTCGCCCCGCACACGCTTCCCACCCTCAACACCACCACCCTCGCCGCGGCCATCGCCTGCACGAGCCTCGTCCTAGCCGGCTGCTGGGCCATGCTCCACGCCAGCCGCCGCCCCTCCGCCTAGCCCCAACTCAAATCCATGGGGGCCCCATCTGTACGCGCACGTTGCGGACGGGTGGGATGCATTCAGCCGACCGCCGCCACGCGAAGCCCCTCGCCCTCCGCGTAGGACCGCGTGACCCGCGTCAGCGTCAGCACCGTAATATCGTCATCCTGACCAAACCTCTGCGCCGCCTCCGCCACAACCTCAGCCGACTCCACACTCAGCCCGTGAGTCCGCTCAAATCCCATCAGCGTCCCCGAAGCATCGCGCGCCTCCACCACTCCATCCGTCACCAGCATCAACTGCTCTCCCGGCGCAATCGTAAACGTCGTCTCCTCATACGCCGGCGACCACACAATCCCCAGCGGCAGCCCCGTCTCCAGCACCAATTCCTTCCCCGCAAGATACGGCGAGATATGCCCCGCATTCGCCATCGTCAACGTCCCATCAGGATCCGCGCGCAACACCAGGCACGTAGTAAATCCTCCATTGCTTCTTCCAATCAACCGCTGATTCATCGCCGCCATCATCGCACCCGGGCTCTGCGTGTAATGCGCCAGCGTCCGCAGCGTCCCTACCAGCAGGGACACCAACATCGCCGCCGGCATCCCCTTTCCGCTCACATCGCCAATCACCACCAGCACGCCGCCATCCGCTATCGGAATGATCTGGAAAAAATCCCCACCCACCTCCCCATACGGCTTATACACCGACTGGATCACATACCCCGGAATGTCCGGCGCATTCTCCGGAATCAACACCTGCTGCACCACCCGCGCATTGCGATACTCCTGCAGCATCACGCCCTGCTTCTGCCCCTGCTCCACCATGTACTGATACAGCGCATACACAATCGCGCACACCAGCAGCAGCGACAGCACCGCCGGCATCGACACCTCAACGCCCCAAACCGTGAACATCGGGCGCATCATCCTCTCCCCAAATCTCAGCCCTGTAAACCGCTCCCCCTGGACGGCCGAGTGATGCACCACAAAGTAAACGTCCGACAAAAACGCAGCGATCGCCACAAACCGCCTTGCCGGATCCATCTTCTCCCGGAGCGCAAGCGCAATCAGGATGAAGGGAAATATAGACGGCGTCGAGAACCCAATCGTGGCAATCGCGTCCAGCACCTCAAACAGCAGTACATGCGCTTCTCTCTGCGGCATCAAGAACACAAGGCCATCTGCAGTTACCGAGCACAACGTGATCCAGGCAAGCACGCGCGTCCATTTCACCAGCGCAGGATATCGATCCAGATCCAGCAGATACAGCAGGAGGAACCAGAGAGCGATATCCTCGATTGAGTGAAGCGTGTCCCCATAGAAAGCTGCTGCTGTCGTATTGTTGAGCAGCCATGGAAACAGTGTCTGATCGAGCGAGACCCAAAGCGTCGCCGAGAGAAGAAACGCAAAGATCCAGAACAGTAGCTTCCGCTCCCGATTGCGCAGCCACACCACGAGCGCCAGCAGCGTCAGTTGCCCGTAGATCACAATCTGCGCAACCGTAAGCAACTTGCTTCTCACCAGCCCCGCCCGCTCCTTCGCCGCCAAATCGCCGATCGCCTCCGTGCTTCCAATCCGCGGCACCGCCATCAAGCCAATCTCATCTCCAGGCGCCGTCGAATCCAGAGGGTGGCTGGACGCGCGAAACGCGAGCAACCCGCGCTCCGGCCTTCCCATCCGGAACGTCGCGGCCCCCGACTGGTCGAGCATCGTACGCGCGGGCATCGCATCCGTCCGCCCAATCAATCGCCCATTCCAATACACCTCGTACGCGCACCCTGCGGCCGGCACATAAACAGCCACATCCGAGACCACGTCCTTCAAATCCCTAAAGTCGATCGTCCGCCGATACCACGCCCGCCCCGCATACGCCCAGTGCCCCTGGTCGCCCCAAGCCCGGCTCACATCCACCGTCTCCCACCCTGAATCATCCAACCCCGGCGCCGCCCACGCCACATCATCGCCCGTCCGAAATTGCCACGGCCCATCCACCGCAACCGTCCCGCGCCCAAGCCCTTCCGCCACAAAGGCCTGCGCAGACCCCGCGCCAGCCTGCGCCCACAACCCACCCGCACCGAACAACAAAAATCCAAGCACGCAAACTGCGCGTAGCCATCGACCTCTGGGAGACATGCGGCAAGAATACCTTAGCTACCCCGCCCAGGCAGCCGAAAATGTCGTCCCGGGAAACCCCTCGATCATCCAATTTCCATCAGGCCCCTATGTTAGATAAGCGACAATTCCACCGAAACTCAAGCATAATCAAATCAAGCCCATGGGCACCCTCTCCATCGACGTTCAGGAAACCGGCCTCGAAGTCCTCGACCTCCAGGACGACCCCGCCTTCGTCGAACGCCGCATTCACTCCCGCGACGCCCTCGCCCAGATGGCCGGCCTCCGCCGCCTCGCGCACGCCTTCACCGAACACCCCGAACACATCCTTCAGGAACTCGTCAGCGCCGCCATCGACCTCTGCGGTGCCGATAGCGCCGCCATCAGCGTCGTCAAAGAAGATGGCACCGACCAGGAGTTCTATCACTGGGTTGCCAGCGCCGGCGTCTACGCCGGTTTCCTCAACGCCATGCTCCCCCGCTATCCCAGCGCCTGCGGCATCTGCCTCGAACGCAATCGCCCGCAACACATTCGCGTGCTCCCAAAATTCTTCGAGATTCTCGGCGTCGAAGCACCTCCCGTCACCGACGGCCTCCTCCTTCCCTGGCACATCGAAGGCGTCCAAGGCACCATCTTCGTCATGGCCCACCTCCGCGACCAGGCCTTCGACATGGAAGATCTCCGCATGATGGAAACCTTGGCCGACTTCGCCGCAATGGCCATGCTCCAAACAAAACAGCGAGCTCAACTCCTCCAAAAATCCTCCGCTGCCGCCGCCGCCAGCATGGCCAACGAACTCGCCCACCAGATCAACAATCCTCTGCAAAGCCTCACCAACCAGCTCTTCATCGCGCAGCAGCTACCCGCCGGAAGCGGCCAACACACCCTCGCCAACGAGCTCGCCCCAGACTTCGACCGCCTCTCCACCCTCGTCCAAAAGCTCCTCGCCATCCCCAACGCCAAGCCCTAGCCCCGCCCTACCCGTTCTCCACCCGCCACTTCATCTCCGCATACGCCGCATCAATCAGCGCCCCCAGCGCCCGATCCCGCGCGCCAGTCGCCTTTGCTTTTGCCGTTGCCTTTGCTTTTCTTTCTGTCATTCCCTCCGGGAATCTGCTTCTTCCTTTCTCTCGTTCCTCACCTACTCGCAGCTTCACGTGCCGCATAAACTTCCCCGCCCCCTCCAACAACCCCTCCGGATCCTTCAACCCCGCACCCTGAAAAAACCCCACGTTCACATGCGCCGTAAACACATTCACATACCCGAACGGCACATCCCCCAAACAAGCCACCGGACATCCATCATGCAGAACCTCCCGCACCTCGTCCCCGCATCCACGCATGACTTCAAACCATCGCCGCGCCATCGTGCCCAGCTCCCCCGCATGCGCATCGAACCACGCATCAATCGCCGGATCATGCTCCACCGTCCCATCCAACCGCAGTAACTCCGCTCTCGTCACAAGTCCGTCACCCCTCACTACACCGGAATTCTACGGTCACCCACCAGCCGTCGTACAGCCTCCATCTCCCAACTCTCCAGTTTTCGACGATCAAGATCCACTTGCGCGTCTCCTAGTCTACGGTGTATACCTATTTGAGTCTACGGTGTATACCTATGAGCCGATCAGCCAAACCCGCCCCGCCCACGCCAACCACCGCCGCTTCCATCCTCGCCGCCGCCCGCGACCTCCTCGACCGCGAAGGCCTCGCCGCCGTCGCCATGCGCCCCGTCGCCGAAAAGTGCGGCATCACCCCCATGGCCATCTATCGCCACTTCGCCGACCGCGCCAGCCTCCTCAACGCCGTCGCCAACGCCGGCTTCCAGGACCTCGCCACCCAGCTCCAATCCGTCCACCTCAGGGGCGACGTAGCACACCGGCTCCTGCAGGTCGGCGAAGTCTTCCTCGACGCCGCACTGGATTCCCCCAACCTCTACGAGCTCATGTTCCTCGTCCCCCGCGAGGGCGCACGCGTTTATCCCCGCGACTTCAAAGCCCGCCGCTCCCCCACCTTCAACCCCACAGTCAACATTCTCGAAGACGCCATGCGCACCGGCGAACTCCGCGCTGACGACGCCGTAGAAATCGCATTCGAACTCAGCGCCCTCTCCCACGGCCTCATCGTCCTCTATCTGGGCGGCCGCGTCGACCAAACCGAAAAACAATTCCGCAAGCTTTACCAACGCTGCTTCAGGAGATACCTCCATGGCCTTCGTTGAAAAACGTCCCATCCTCGCCGCAACCCTCGCCACCCTCACCTCCGCGGCCGTCCTGCTCGCCGGCAACGGTATGAATCCCGTCTGGCCTTTGATGTGGCTAGCCTTCATCCCCGTTCTCGTCTTCGCCGCCGAAACCACCTCTTGGCTCCTCGCCGCCGCAGTCGCCGCCCTCTCCATGCTTCTCGGCAGCCTCACCTTCCTCTATTACCTGCACACCGTCCTGCGTCTCCCCATCGCCGCCTGGCTCATTCCGTTTTCAATCGCCTCGCTACTCTTCGCCACCGGCGTCCTTCTCTTCCGCGCGCTCCTCCACCGCGGCGCCGTCTTCAGCGCTGTCATCACCCTCCCAGCCTTCTGGTCCGTCGTCGAATACCTCGCCAGCTTCGTCCCCGCCAACGGCACCGCCGGCAGCCTCGCCTACACGCAGCAGCACTTTCTGCCCATCCTGCAAGTCGCCTCGCTCACCGGCCCCTGGGGCATCACCTTCCTCCTGCTGCTCTTCCCCTCTGCAATCGCCACCGCTATCTATCGCCGCCGCAGAAGTCTCCCCCACGCAACGCTCATCCTCGCATCGTCCCTCGCGATCATCGCCGCCGCCATCCTCTTCGGCGCCATCCGCCTCGCAGCTCCTACCTCGCCCCAGACGATCAAGGTCGGCCTCCTCGACACCGACACAGTAGTCTTCGCTAAACAGCCCTCCGAAATGCAGCACCTCATCAGCAGCTATGCCGAGCAGGCCGAAAGCCTCGCCCGCCAGGGCGCAACCCTCATCGTCATGCCCGAGAAGACAGGCCTCCTTCTCAGCAGCAACACGCAGACAATCGACCCACTCCTGCAGTCCGTAGCCAACCGCACCGGCGCGACCCTCATCCTCGGCGTCCTCCACGTAGTCGCCTCCGACTCCTTCAACGAAGCCCGCATCTACACCCCCAACCAGCCCATCACCACCTACGACAAGCAGCACATGCTTCCACCGTTTGAATCGGACCTCACACCCGGAACCGCGCTCACGCTGCTCCCGAAATCCGCCGCCCCCATCGGTGTCGCCGTCTGCAAAGACATGGACTTCATCCACCCGGCACTCGACTACGGCCGCGCCAACATCGCTCTCCTCCTCGACCCAGCCTGGGACTTCAACCTCGACCGCACCTGGCACGGCCACATCGCCATCATGCGCGGCGTCGAGGGCGGATACGCCATCGCCCACGCAGCCAAGGGCGGCTTCCTCACCGTCACCGACGACCGCGGCCGCATCCTCGGCGAGACAACCACCAACACCCAACCCTTCGCATCCCTGCTCGTCGACGTCCCCCTCGGTCACGACCAAACGTTCTTCGATCGCTTCGGCACCTGGTTCCCCAAGTTCGCAGCCCTCCTGCTCCTGGTCACCCTCACACGCCTATGGACGAAACGGTGACCACCAAACTCGTATCGCATTCCGAGAGCAAAGTTGGGTCAAATGACGCAGTCAAGGAAACTCGACTCCCACCAGAGCCAAAAAGCATCGAAATCCGCTACCTGAAACCAGGCTAAAGCAGTCGATTCGTAACCCGAAACCAACCTAAATCGCGCAAGAAAATCGCCCCCGGTCAGGGGGCGATCCTTGTACTGCCAGTC
Organism: uncultured Acidobacteriaceae bacterium; assembly: GCA_963796535.1. GTDB lineage: Bacteria > Acidobacteriota > Terriglobia > Terriglobales > Acidobacteriaceae > Granulicella. Next base: position 44,885 of record CAWCMO010000012.1, on the reverse strand, counting down.
CAGATAAACTTTTGCTACCGGCCTGCAACTAACTGGGGATGATTTCCACTCCGCGCCAAAACGCCACATGATGCTTGACGGTCTTTGCCGCAGACTTTGGATTCGGGTAATACCAAGCCGCATCCGGGTTTTCCTGGCCATCCACAAGCACCGTGTAATACCGTGCCATACCCTTCCATGGGCAGCTCGAACTGGTCGAACTGGGACGCAGAAATGCCCTGTTTACAGTCTCTTCCGGGAAGTAAATGTTCCCTTCAATGGTCTCTACCTTGTCGCTTTCAGCAATCGTCTGTCCGTTCCAAATCGCCTTTGCCATATACGCCCTTCCAATAGTTTCAGTGAGTTGCAGCGACCAGACGTCCCCGCACCTGCGGGGTAGTAGAAAGCGTCCAAGCCGCAGTTGGAGCCGCGTGCCTCTACCTTTATACCATAAACCTACTGGAAATGGGAAGTCCTTGGCCCGATTCCTCCCGAACCCCATATCCCTTCGTGCAAACTACCGTAGGTTACGCTACCGCTTCCACCACCGCACGCGTCTTCTCCGGGTCAGGACGCCGCCGCTCCGCCACCTCTTCCTTCACCTTAGGTGGTCCTATCTTCTTCTCATAGCTGCAGTTAGGAGCAGTCGCGACCTCCTCGTCCTTCGCCCCCTTGCGCGGCCGCCGCTTCGGCAATGCCTCCCGATTGTTAGGGCAAATCAGGAATGTCCCCTCAGCATTCGCATATTCCACCAAGTAAGCCGAATCGCACTTCGGACAAGTCTCATTCACCAGCTTCTGATTGCTGGTAAAGTCGCACTTCGGATACCGCGTGCACCCATAGAACGTGTCGCCGCGCTTGTTCTTGCGCACCGCCACCTCACCCCCGCACTTCGGGCATGGAACCTCTAACAGCTCTTGTTTCACATACTTGCACTTCGGGTAGCCAGAGCAAGCAATGAACTCCCCATATTGCCCATCGCGTTGCAGCAACGGCTTTCCGCATTTAGGGCAAGGCTCATCCAACACCACTGGCGGCTTCGACTGCACCTTCTGCGTCAGCTTCCGAATCGTCTTGCACGGCGGATCCTCGTTATAACCAGGGCAAGCCATAAACGGCCCCCACGGCCCATTCCGCAGCACCATGGTCCGCCCGCAGTTGTCGCAGAACTCCTCTTCCTGCTCGGCATCCTGCGCCTCGGGCGAGTTCAAATCCGGCTTGGCCGCGAAGTTCTCCTTGGTAAAGTCGCAGCTCTCCGGCTCGACGACCAGCTTATTTCCCTGCCCAGCAGCGGCCTGCAGTGCCGCAATCAGCTCCGCCTTGTTCCCCACCTTGGTGCTCGACTCAGTCGTATCCTCATTCATTGCCTTCACATACATCGGAAACTCGAAGGTCGCGAGCACCTTCTTCACCGCTGCCTTCGGGTCCTTCTTCAGCGGCCCCTGCGCCACGGTAATCGGCTTCACCTTGGTAAAGTTCGAGCACGAATAGAAGCTCCCAAACTTGCCCCACTTCAATATCAACGGAGCCCCGCACTTCTCGCAGATCTCGTCGGTAGCTTGCTCCATCGCCTTAATGTCTTCCATCCCCGTCTCAGCGACCTTCAACTCCTTCTCGAAGTGCGTATAGAACCCGTTCAGGAGGTCCGTCCACTTCTCCGTCCCCTCTTCGACAGCATCCAGCTCGCTTTCCAGCTGAGCCGTATACCCAGTCTCGAAGATGTACGGGAAGTTCTTCACCAGCAACTCCGTAACGACCATCCCAATCTCAGTCGGCACCAGCTTCTGCGCAAGCTTCTTTACGTAGTCCCGCTCCTGAATAGTATTGATAATGGAAGCATAAGTAGAAGGCCGCCCAATCCCCTTCTCCTCCAGCGTCTTCACCAAACTCGCCTCATTGAACCGCGGCGGTGGCTGCGTAAACTTCTGCTGCGGATCCAGCCGCACCTTCTCCAAACCCTGCCCATCCTTTAACTCAGGCAGGCGCCGATCCGCCGAGCTCTCCTCCGAAGTTGAATCCTTCGCACCCTCAGCATCCTCCGCGTCCGCGCTCTGCGAAATCTGTTTCTTCTCAGCAGCCTCTGCCTTCGCCTCCGCAGCCGCACGAGAAGCCTTCGCCTTCTTCGTCTCTTCCTCGAACCGCAGCCAGCCATCGAACTTCAGAATGCTTCCAGTCGTCCGGAAGTCATACAAAGCCTCAGCCTTCGCCTCAATCTCCACCGTAGTCTGATCGAACACCGCAGCCGTCATCTGGCTCGTAACCGCGCGTTCCCAGATCAGCTTGTACAGCCGATATTGCTCATCCGAAAGATACTTCCGCACCTCATCCGGCACATACCCAACGTTCGTCGGACGAATCGCCTCATGCGCTTCCTGCGCGTCCTTCTTGCTCTTGTAAATATTCGCCTTCTCGGGCAAATACTTACCGCCAAACTTCTTATCGACCCACTCGCGAATCTCCTTAACAGCATCCGCGCTCATGTTGGTCGAGTCAGTTCGCATGTACGTAATCAACCCCACCGTACCTTCGCTTCCCAGCTCGATGCCCTCATACAGCCGCTGCGCCACGCCCATCGTGCGCCGCACATTGAATCCCAGCCGCCCCGCCGCCTGCTGCTGCAACTGGCTCGTCGTAAACGGAGCCCGCGGATTCTGCCGCCGCTCCTTCTTCTCAATCGACTTCACCCGCCAAGTCGCCCGCTCCAACTGCTCCATCACTTCATCGACCGCGCCCTTATCCGGCAGCGCATTCGACAAGAAAACTTCCTTCCCATCCGCGTCCGTTCCATTCGAAACGCGAATCGGCAGCCCCTGCACACCCGTCATCCGGGCCGTAAACTCCTGCCCACCCTTGCTCGGACTTAACACCGCATCTATATTCCAGTACTCCACGGCCTGGAACGCATTAATCTCCCGCTCGCGCTCGACGATCAGCCGCAGCGCCACCGTCTGCACGCGTCCCGCACTCAACCCGCGCTTCACCTTATCCCAAAGCAGCGGAGAAATCTGGTACCCCACCAGCCGGTCTAAAACTCTACGTGTCTGCTGAGCATCCACGAGATTCTCATCCACGTCCCGCGTATGTCCGAACGCCGCGGTAACCGCCTTCTTCGTAATCTCGTTAAACGTCACCCGCCGCATGTTGCTCTTCACCTTGATCGAAGGCAGCAGCTGGAACTTCAAATGCGCAGCAATCGCCTCACCCTCGCGATCAGGATCGGCCGCCAGAAACACAAAGTCACTCTTCGCCGCCAGCTTCTTCAGCCGGTCCACGACCTTCTCTTTGCCCGGAGACACGATCAGCGTCGGCTCAAACGTCCGATGCTTCAGCTCCACCCCAATATCGTTCTTGGGCAGGTCCATAATGTGGCCAATCGAGGCCTCCACCACGTAATCACTGCCGAGATACTTACCGATCGTCTTCGCCTTCGCCGGCGACTCAACGATCACCAGATTCTTTGCCATACCGCACACCCATTCAAAGACGTACGGCCGAGACCGCGTCTTCGTTCCTAATTCCCTTGCAACCTATCACGTTTGGCCAAGGTCAAGTCAAACCGCCCCGCCCATTCCCATCGGTTTGCGATCTAACTTGCTTGCCCTGTTGGACGAAAAATCTCTTGAATCAGCGCTACCCCTCGCTCTATTTAACGGAGGCGCTTTTCAGAAGCACCGTAAATATTGTTTGCCTGGCATCTGCTTCACTCTACCGCTAAGTTCCAATTCGAACAACGCGGTGAATATCTCACCCGACACCATCTTGAGCTCCAACCGCTCAATCAGCTCATCCAGTTGCAGTGTCTCATCCTGCCGTAACTCCTGCATCACCAGGCGTTCATGCTCGCTCATCGGCGGAGTTGTCGGCGGCTCGTTAAATAAAGATGCACTCCCCTGTCCAGAAGATTCATTCCGCCCCGCCTGCGCCTCGGCCGCCGCCTCTAACTCCATCCGCACCTGCGACGGCAGATCCTCCCACACATCCTCCCAGCTCGCCGTCAACTTCGCTCCCTGCTTGATCAGCGTATTCGGTCCCCAGGCATTTTTATTCGTCGCATTCCCAGGCACCGCATACACATCGCGCCCCTGATCCAGTGCACATCGCGCTGTAATCCGCGTGCCCGAGTACTCCCCACCCTCCACCACCAACACCCCCACACTCATCCCGCTCAGCGTCCGATTCCGTATCGGAAAATTCTGCGGTGCCGGAAACGTTCCCAGCGGAAACTCACTCACAATCGCTCCACCCTGCGCCACAATCTGCTCCGCCAGTTTCTTGTTCTCCTTTGGATAAATCACGTCGATCCCCGTTCCCCAAACCGCAACCGTCGCTCCACCTGCCTCGAGGGCCCCCTTATGTGCACAGCTATCCACACCCCGCGCCATCCCACTCAGTATCACCATCCCCCGCCGCGCCAAATCACGACTCAGCATCTCCGCCATGCCAGCCCCATAAGGAGTCGGCTGCCGCGTTCCCACCACCGCAATCCCCGCACGGCTCAGCAGCGCTACATTACCCCGCACCCAAAGCACCGACGGCGGATCATAAATCTCCATCAGCCTATCCGGATACGCCTCATCCTCAGGCGTCAAGAAACAAGCCTGCTGCTGCTCCACACGCGCCGCTTCTTCCACCGCCGCCGCCCGCGCTCGCCCGTCGAAACAAAATTGCGCCGACTCCGCCGGCATCCCAACACCCTCGAGTTCAGTCAGCGATGCATGAAACAAGCGCCCCGCCGCTCCCAACTTGCGCACGGCTCGCCCGCATCGCGTCGGCCCCATCCCCGGCGTCAACGTCAACGCCAGCCACGCCAGCCTCGCCTCCTGAACCGCGGCGTCGGCCCGCTCGTCAATTCCAGTAATCATTACGCGTACCTCTCAGCTGCGTCCTGCGCGCATCCTACATCAACCGCGCGCCAACCGCTGTGTCGCGCGCTTCTTCTAAAATCAATCTGTGCCTCTACGCGTCTCCACCATCGCTTTTCTGAACCCCGCTCCACTGCTCTACAACTTCGAGCACGAACCCACCACAACAGCGCTCCGCGAGCACTACGACGTCCACTACACCTCACCCTCCATCTGCGCCGCCGAGCTCAACGCCGGCACCGCCGACCTGGGCCTTATCCCCATTGCTTCCCTCACCCCCGAGCTCGCCATCGTTCCCGGCTGCGCCATCGCCTCCCTCGACGAAGTCCGCAGCATCCTCCTCCTCGTCAAAAATCCCGACTGGCTCTCCCCCAGCGAAGCCCTCAAGCAAGTCCGCACCGTCGCCACCGACACCGCCAGCCGCAGCTCCGTCGCCTACACCCGCATCCTCTTCGAGCACTTCCACCAAACCCACCCCGACTTCGTCGACTTCCCCGCCGACCTCGCCACCATGCTCCCCAACTCCGACGCCGCGCTCCTTATCGGCGACCCCGCACTCCTCGCCCGCGAGCATCGCACCGCCATCGACGCGGCCACCAAGACTCCACTCCTCTGGCTCGATCTAGCCCACCTCTGGCGCGAGCTCACCGGCCTCCCGTGGGTAGCCGCGGTCTGGGCGGTCCGCCCCGAATCCATCGCCCCCGCCGGCCTCACCCCCCAGCAACTCATTGCAGACCTCGCCGCCAGCCGCGACGCCGGTCTAGCCCACACCGAAGACCTAGTCACCGAGTGGACCCAACGCCTCGAGCTTTCCCCCGACACCATCCGCACCTACCTCCGCGACAACATCCACTACACCCTCGACCCCGACTGCCTCCGCACCATAGAACTCTTCCGCACCCTGGCCGCGAGGATCAACGCCCTCCCACCCCTCCCCACCCTAAACCTCCTAACCCCCTAATCCCCCTAATCCCCCGCGCCATTGCAGTTGCAGTTGTACTTGCTGCTGCCGTTGCTGTTGCCGTTGCGTTGCTGTTGTTAGTTGTTTGTTTTACGCCGTCATCCTGACCCTCGAGCGCAGCGAAGGGGAAGGATCCCTGTACTTGTCTTTGCGCTTGCTGTTGGCGTTGCCGTCTTCCTTGCCATTCTTTCTGTCATTCCCTCTGGGAATCTGCCTATGCTTCTAGGTACCCCAAGGCTTCAGCCTTGGGTCTCACGATGCAACCAAGTTGTGGGCTTTAGCCCCTGGGGTATGCCCTCCTCACACTTCCGGCGCTGACGCTGCTCTGATCCGCCAAGCCGCCCCCAATGTCTTAACATCGTTCTGCCATTTCGGAAGCATCAGGCTCATCGTCAGGCCCTCCAGATTTGCAATAATGCCTAGAACGATGGCCGCCGTCACCAGCCACTGCGGCCCTTTCATCGCAAGCGCGCATAGGATCGCACTCGCCAGGACCAGGCCCCAGAACTTGGACAGATACGAGTGGTAGCTCGAGGCTTTGCGAAACTTCCAGAAATCGAACGCATAGCGGAACCCCTCGAGTCCAAGCAGCATCGCCAACAACTTCCAATCGTGGCGCAGCAGTTGCGGGGTTCGCATCCACAGAGCCACCGCAGTCCCGACATAAAACACCGTGTCAGCACTCGAGTCGGCAAGTCGCAACGCCCCCGTCGCACATCCCCACCGCCGCGCCAACATCCCATCAGCAATGTCATCAATCAATCCAACCAACACAGCCCCCGCAAGAATGGAACCCGCAACTTGTTTCCACGCAGCCAACACCATCAGTGGACCAAGCAACGCCCGAGCCCAAACCATCACCCACGGAATCGCTCGCCTCACTGTTGAACCTCAGGCGTCCAAGTCCATCCCTCAATCCCAGCCAGCGGATCCCTCGGCTTCGGCAGCCGAGCAAACGTCTCTCTCCGCTCCGCCATCACCATCGTGCTCACCAGCGCGTCGAACGCATCCTCCCCCGCGCGCGCCTTCTGCATTACAGATCGCGACAACCCCGCATAAGCCGCATCCTCCCGCCGCTTCCTCGACAAATAAGCCGCCCGCGCCTCCGCATTCGACTTCCGCACCGCCCCCGTATTCAACCGCGTATACATTTCCACCACAAGCGGACGGGGCGAAGCCCCAACCAGCGCCGGCGCATCAAACGGCCACACCCGAAATCCCGCTGCCCTAAGCCTCAACAACACCGCAAACCCGCGCAGCGAAGCCGTTCCCACACTCCCAGCCCCACCCACCTGAAACACACTCTTCGGCGTAATCCCCTTCACCCGCGCCTGCCGTTCGCCCTCCGGAATCAACGCAGCAATCTTGCAAAGGATATCCGTACCCCGCAGCATCCGATGCAAATGCTCGCCAGAAAACTCCGCCGGCCTCTTATGCGGCTTCCCCCAGAACCGCCGATCCTCCGCGCCACGCATCAGCCATCTCTCCGCATGCCCGTCGTCAACAACGCGCTTCCAAAACTCCGGAGCACTCCTCACCCCATGCTCATCGCGCACAAACCAAGCCGGAAAGCTAAAACAAAAATCAAACCCCACCACCATCCGCGGCGTCTCTTTCGCCATCTCAATCAGCCACTCCGCAACCTCCGCGCGCGTCCGTCCCGCCTCCAGCCGCACGCTAACCTTCCCATTGGAATCCGCCGTCCAAATCCCAGCCCAGATATGCCGCCGCTGCCCCGCCGCATCCACCCGCCCCGACCAGTCAATCCCCACCACCCGCTGCACCAATTCTGCTCGCGGCTGCACTCGCTGTTGTTTGTTTTTCGTCGTCATCCTGAGCCGCAGGCGAAGGACCCCCGCATTCTGTCTTCGAGGCCCAGCTATTCGCCATCCCCCTCCACATCCACTTCCTCCACCTCCGCGCCCCACCCACGCAACACCTTCCAAATCGTCTTCGTAGAAAACCCCGCCCCCATCAGTCTCCGCATCGCGCGCGCGATCTCCTTATCTCCCTCCGGCTTCTTCATCCGCTTGCGCGCGACATACTCCTTCGCGAGCGCCACCTCATCCACCTCGTCATACGCAGTAGCAAGCGTCGACTGCGTAAGCTCCTGCGCAATCCCCTTCTGCATCAACCCCTGCTGCACGCGGCGTTTCCCATACTTCTCATTCTCCTTACGCAGCCGCGTGTAGTCCGCCGCAAATCGTTCATCGCTCAGATACCCCAACTCCTTCAGCTTCAAAATCACGGCATCCATGGCAGCCTCGCCGGCCTCTCCCTCCTCCGCGCGCGTACTCATCTTCCGTCGCAAATCCCGCACACTCTTCATCTGCGAACTCAACGACCGCACCGCAAACTCCAGCAACCCCGCCGCATCCAGCGGAGGCTTCGGCTTCTTCACCTTGAACCCGCCCGCCCCGCCATAGCTCTTCTTCCCAAACGTCATCGCGACCCACCCATCATCGGATTCTTCTCCGGCCCCACCGCCGCATACTTACCCATCCCCGTCCACCGATCGCACCAGTCATCCACCGTCTCCCACCACAACTGCGCGTTCTGCGGCTTCAACACCCAATGCCCCTCATCCGGAAAATAAAGCATCTTCGACGGCACACCCAGCAACTGCAGCGCGGTAAACAACTGCAACCCCTGGCTAACATCCAGCCGATAATCCCTCTGCCCATGCACCACCAGCGTAGGCGTCCGCGCATCCTTAATAAACATCATTGGCGACCACTTCCGAAACGGATCCTCCCCCGCCGGCTTCCCATAAAAATCCCAAGGCCGCGCCGCCTTCCCCTGCTGCACAACAGCATCACCAGCATCGTCGTTGCCCTCGCCTTTCTTTCCGGCAGCGTCGTTGCCTTTGCCTTTCTTGCTGTCATTCCCTCTGGGAATCTGCTTCACCGCCCCCGCCTCCAACGGCCGAAACTCCCACTCGTTAAACCACAACTCCTCGGTCGCCCCAAACGCACTCACCGGGTCATACATCCCGTCATGCGTCACAATGCACTTGAACCGGTTCGTATGCGTGAGCACCCAATTGGCCATGAACCCGCCATAGCTAGCACCCAGCGCACACTCCCTTGTCTTATCAATGAAAGCAAACTTAGCCTCCGCCGCATCCAGCCCCTTCATCAAATCCACATAAGGCCGCCCACCCCAATCCCCCGACACCTCATCCACAAACTGCTGCCCATACCCCGTCGACCCCCGCGGATTCACCATCACCACCACATACCCGCTAGCCGCAAACAACTCCGGATTCCATCGATACGACCAGGCATCCCCCCAACTCCCCTGAGGCCCCCCATGCATCAAAAACTTCACCGGATACTTCTTCCCCGGATCAAACCCAGGCGGCCGCACCACAAACCCCTCCACCTTCGTCCCACCCGCCCCATCAAACCAATAAGACTCCATCTTCGACAAATCAAGCTGCTCCATCAACGCGTCGTTTAAGTGAGTCAAGAAGTGAGGTGGCGCAACAGGCTCAGTAACATCCCTTGACGGCGAATTCCTATTCAAACTGACAAGAATTTTCTTCGTACTGTCGTCCATCTCGCTCAGGTCGGCAAGCGCAACTTCGCTCGGTCGATCAACGCGCATCAGCGTCGCAATCAGCTGGTACTGATTTGGGACCGACACGAGGCCGCTCCATTCGCCAGCAGTCTTTCCAAATCGATGAAGATCATCGCCTGTAAAGTTCGTCCCGTAGATGACCTCAGAGCCCTTATCCCCTGCTGTGAAAAAGATTCGCTGAGAATCACTCGACCAAACGAATTCATCGACCCATCGATCTAGCGGGTATTCTTTTGGTCTGCCGGGAGAGGAATAATCTTTCATTGTGAGTTCTAGCTCGTGCGAGGCCTTTGCGGAGCGGTCGTACAGCACGACTCCGAACAAATCCGACTCAAACCCATTCCTCTTCTGCGACCGCCAAGCCAACCACTTCCCATCCGGCGAATAAGCCGGCCCATCATCACTCCCCGCACTCGTACTAACCCTCTTCGCCGTCGAAGCCGCCGCCCCCACCGCCAGCACAAACACATCGTTATTCGTAGACTCCGCCGGCACCTTCTCCAAATTCACAACATACGCAATCTCCTTACCATCCGGAGAAATCGCATACCCCGTCGGCCCACCCAGCGAAAACGTAGGCGCCTCATGATCCCCCACCACACTAGCCGGCGTAAGGTCTTCGGGCGCCCCACCCCCAACCTCCCCCCAGAAAATATGCGACCGCTTCTCCCCCACATAATGGTCCCAATGCCGATACAGCAAGTCCGTAAAAATCATCGCCTTCACCGGACTCTTCGCCGCCGCAGCATCCTTCGCCGCATTACACTTCGCCTCAGCCTCAGCCCTCCCCGCCCCTGACGCCTCACACCCCGGATACACCTCCGACACAAACAAAAAATGCTTCGAATCCGGAGCCCAAACCCCCCCATCCGCCCCCGTCTCCAACGACGTCACCGCCCGCCGCGCCCCAACCGTCCCCGCCGCCTCATCCCACCCCGCCACCACCAACTGACCCTCCGCCGAATACATCACCGACTTCCCATCCGGCGAAAACCGTCCCCCACTCTCCCCACCACCCGACGTCACCTGCCGCTCTTTCGTCGCACCATCAATCCCCACCACCCACAGATGATTCGTCTTCGTATTCTTCTCCAGCGAAACATCCGTAACCGAAAACAGCACCCACTTCCCACTCACCGAAACCTGCGGATCGCTCACCCGCCGCATCGCCATCAAATCCGCAAACGTCATCGGCCGCTTCGCCGCCATCGTCTGCCCACCCCCCGCACAAACCATCCCCACCAACAAACTCGCCGCAACAATTGTCCTGACCTTCATCGCGCCAGTTTACGCCCAACTACCAACGAATCCTTGTGCCCTCATGCACAGCCTTTGCCCACGAACCGCCGTCGTTGCCCTTGCTTTTCTTTCTGTCATTCCCTCCGGGAATCTGCTTCTCCGTTTATCGACCCGATCCCATAGGTGGACCGCGCGCCCCCCTAGCCCATCTCAACCCGTAACCCCGACTATCCTATGACCAGCACCACCATGACCCGACTCCTCACCCTCGCCCTCCTTGTCACCACCACCCAAGCCCAGACCGGCTTCGGCCCCCTCGACCCCACGCCCCCCACCGCCCCCATCCCGCAAATCCTCACCCACATGGCCCAGCAGGAATCCGCCTTCGCCACCGCCCGCGACCACTACACCTTCCGCCAGGACGTAACCTTCGAAACCCTAACCCCCGACACCAACCAACCCGACGGCGTCTACCACCAAGTCTCCGACATCACCTTCGACGACGCCGGCCGCCGCGTCGAGCACGTCCTCTTCGCCCCCGCCAACACCCTCCAGCGCGTCACCCTCACCGAAGCCGATCTCGACGACGTAGCCCACCGCCTCCCCTTCATCCTCACCACCCCCGAGCTACCCGACTACACCCTCACCTACCTCGGCCGCCAGCGCGTCGACCAGCTAGACACCTACGTCTTCGACTGCGCCCCCCGCCAGCTCTTAAAAAATCAACGCTACTTCCAGGGCCGCATCTGGCTCTCACAGCAGGACCACCAGATCGTCCTCATCCACGGCGAAGCCGTCCCGCAAGACACCCGCCCCGGCCACGAAAACCTCTCCCCGCCCTTCACCACCTACTACCAGCAGATCGACGGCAAGTACTGGTTCCCCATCTACACCCGCGCCGACGGCACCCTCCACTTCCCAGCCCACGCCGACACCCTCTCGCAAACCGTCCACGTCCGCACCACGGTCCGCTACACCGACTACAAGCGCTTCCACGCCACCGTCACCTTCCACGACGGCGCCGAAGTCCCTACCACCCCCAACCCACCCCAGCAATAATCTGCTTCTCAGTTTGTCGCTTCCCTTGCCGTTGCGTTTGTCGCACGCAACCCATGCATCGTCATCCTCGGGCGCAGCGAAGGATCCCTGTATTTGCCTTTGCTCTTGCCCTTGCCGTTCTTGCTGTCATTCCCTCCGGGAATCTGCTTCTTCCTTTGCCCTTGCCCTTGCCTGTTCTACCGGATAAGCAGGGATTTCCGCCCCCTGAAAAGCCATCCCACAAATCGGGCCTTACCCCTGGCCCGACGCCCCCGCCCGTTTCAATCCCCACCTCAACCAACTCCCGCCGTCCACGCAGGACCCCAAAAACCTGTCAAGCCCCCCAAACACCCAAAAATCGCCAAACCCCCTATAAACACTGGCGATATATATTTCCAAAACCTGGCATAATCACCCCCACCAACCCGCTACAATTTAACTAGCCCCTCCCAGCCTAACTCCCATCGCAACCCACGCCAACGCGCAACCCACAGCCCACGCAACCAAGGGCCAACGGCCCGACATATACTCGGTGGGGTCATCGGCCCCACACCACAACCCCGCACACGGGTTACTTCGGCATTTAATCCGTCTGATTGGAGCACTTTACAACCTAAGTCATACCCGGGAGGGGGGATACTTTGGCCCCTAACCCGCCTGAATGGACTACTTTACAGTCCAAGTCATACCCGAAGGGGGAGGGGCTGCCCCCGACGCCTGCCTCCACCACGCGAAGCCCTTCGCCCTCCCCGTAGGACCTACGCAGCCGGCTCCGACTCAAAGTAAAGATACTTCCGCCAGTTCGCATCCGCGCTGCCAATCATCCGCATAATGTGTCGCGACGTATGCAGCGAAAACGGCCGAGGCTCGCGCAGCAGCTTCATCTCCGTCAGTTCATGCAACATCAAGCTCCCCTTGCGCCGATTGCAATCCCGGCAGCAAGCCACCAAATTCTCCCACGTCGACAACCCGCCCCGGCAACGCGGCACCACATGATCCAGCGTCAGCTCCGAGGCAATCAAAACCTTCTGGCAATACTGGCAAGTATTCCGATCGCGCAGCAAAATATTCTTCCGGCTCAGCGCCCGCGTCTGGTGCGGAATCCGCCGATACTCCAGCAGCCGAATCACGCTCGGCATCTGCAGATTCATCCGATGCGAGTGCAACACAGCGCCCTGCTCCTCCTCAGTCCGCGCCACGCCTTTCAGCACCAGCACCAGCGCCCGCCGCGCCCCGCAGATGTTGATAGGCTCATAACTCGCGTTCAGCACCAGCACAGGAGTCTGCATCGCCGGCTGCCGAAACACGCCCATGCGTATGTCGATCGCCTCGGCCCGCGCCGTCCCCGCCACAGGATGCGTCGTATGGTGTCGATTGCCCGACCGCTTGTTTCTCGCCCCACTAGATTTGCCAGCCTGCATCCCTGCCCTCCGGTTCTATTGGTCCTTCAAAGTCTCCGACTAAAAACTAACCCGCCGTCCAACCTCCGGCTCAATCACTCGCGCCGGCACCACTGCACTCGCATCCCAAACCGCAAAGCTCTCGTCGTCGTGTTGCGCTGTGCTCAGCACACTTTCCGGCTGCGCCCGCGCCGCCGTCACCACCCAGACCTTCGCCGCGCCCGCGCGCTTCAGCACCCGCGCGCACTCTCGAGCCGTAGCTCCTGTAGTCATAATGTCGTCGACCAACAAAACCTCGCGTCCACACACAGCTTCCGCATCGGCCACGCGAAACGCACCCTTCAAACTCGATCGCCGCTGCGTAGGATTCAGCGCATACAACGCCCGCGTATCCTTCACCCGCTCCAGCACTCCAGAGTCCAGACGCAGCCTCCACAGCGGCTCAGCCTTACGCAGCCGCTTGACCATTCCCTCAGCCAACACCTTCGCCTGGTTGAACCCGCGCGCCTTCTCCCGAGCCGCAAACAAGGGAACGGCAACCACCACCAACTCGTCAGCAGCATCGCCCCGCAGCTTCCGCGCCGCCGCAGCCATCGCGTCGCCGAGTACGTATTCCGCAATGCCGCGCATGCCCTCAAACTTCAGCAGGTGCAGCATCCGCCGCATCTCGTCTTCATAATTTGCATGGGCCACAGCCCGGTCAAACTGCGGCGGAGCCAGCCGGCACATCGTGCACTCGCTCACGCCCATCGCCGCCGCAAAGCGTGCCGACTCCATCCCCATCGCGTCGCCACACCGCCCGCACAACACATCCGTCTCAGGCTGCGTCCCCACCCGCGCAACGCATGCCTCACAAACCCTCACCGGCGCCAGCGCAGCCATAGCGGCCCCGCATACCCGGCAATCGGAAGGCATCAAAATGTTCATGAAATCGGCGACGGTCCACTGTATCGCCGTGCCACAACTTCGAAGCACACGGGTCACCGCGCGCCATCCGGACTCGCCCGCATAACCACCAGGCGGTCCACCATTCCCGAGCTGGACATCCCTCACGCTTGCGCTGAAGACGAACCTCACTCGCGGCACAGCAAGAAAAACACCAGCTCTGCCAATAAACGCAGTATATCGTTGCCTCCGTTTCAGTGCAATGAATGCCGCCGAACCAATCAGGATGCTGCTTCCACCCACATCCCGTTTCATCCAGCGAAATCAAGGTCCTGCATAGCCTGCCCAATCGCGATATCCTTGAAGTTCGACGTGTCCACCACAGCCACATCTACCGTAGAGACCGCACACACGCGCAGCCACTCGCTGTTCAGCGACTACGTTGTGCTCGTCAAGCCGCGCGTCTCGCTCATGGTCATCATCTACGCCGCGGCCAGCTTCTACCTCGGCTCTCTAGCCTCGGGCATTTCGCCCTTCCACCTCGGACTCCTCAAAGCCCTCTTCGGCATCAGCCTCGTAACAGCCGGCTCCAGCGTCCTCAACCAGGCCCTCGAGCGCACCACCGATCGCCGCATGCCCCGCACAGCCGATCGCCCCATGGCGCAGCATCGTATTGGCCTCGCCCACGGCCTCATTCTCGGCTTCCTCCTGGTCTTCGGAGGCTCCATCTACCTCACGCTCGTCAGCAATCCAATCACCGGCATGCTGACCCTGCTCACCGCGGTCAGCTACGTAGCGATCTACACGCCGCTCAAGCGCATCACCTCGCTCAACACCTTCATCGGTGCCTTCCCCGGAGCCGTTCCGGGACTCATCGGCTGGACCGCCGCGCGTGGCGTCATCGAGTGGCCCGCGGTCGCCCTCTTCGCCATCCTCTTCGTCTGGCAGTTCCCCCACTTCATGGCCATCGGCTGGCTCTACCGCGCCGACTACGCCCACGCCGGAATCCGCCTGGCCTCCACCCAGCAACCAACCAGCGAAGCCGCCCGCTCCTCTGCGCTCCAAGCCCTCTTCTACGCGGTCCTCATGATCCCCGCGAGCCTTTGGCCCACCTGGCTGCACATCACCGGCACTCTGTATGCGATCGCTGCCATCGTCCTGGACGCCGGCTATCTCGCCGCAACCATCCGATTCCTCCACATCATGCGCACGCCAGACGACCCAGAGAACCGCGCCGTCGCCCGCCAACTCCTCCGAGTCTCCGTCATCTACCTGCCTCTGCTGCTCCTAGCCATGATGCTAGACGCCAAAGGCCGCCTCATCCTTTAACCTCGACGCTCAAGCAACCCCGAACCATCAACTCATCAGGAACATTCATGCCCGCCATCACCGCACCCAATCCGAACTACCGCACGCCTCCCTCGATCGTCGCCGCCATCATTGGCATCTCCGCGGTCGCCTCCATCTTCCTCGCTTGGCTGGTCTACTACCATCCGCCCGTTGACGCCGCCGGAACGCACCTCACCTTCCTTCCCGCGCTGGACGCGATCCTCAATGCCCTCTGCGCCATCTTCCTCCTCATCGGCTTCCGTTACATCAAACTCCGCAACATCACCGCGCACCGCAACAGCATGTTCGCCGCGTTCATTGTCTCGAGCGCCTTCCTCGTCGCCTACATCGCCAACCACGTCCTCCACGGCGACATGCTCTTCCCCACCGCGCATCCCACCGCGCGCTTCATCTATCTCTGGGTCCTCCTTCTCCCGCACATCCTCCTCGCCGTGGTCGCGCTCCCGATGATCCTCATCACCTTCTTCCTCTCCCTCACCGGCCGCTTCCCAGCCCACCGCAAACTCGCTCGCTGGACCTTTCCCATCTGGCTGTACGTCTCCGTCAGCGGAGTCGTCGTCTACGCCATGCTCGCCGCCTACCGGTAAGTCTCTCTATGCAGCCAGACACCCGCAAGCTCATCACCACCGGCACCGCTATCCTCCTCGTCGGAGCGATCGCCGCCCTGCTCATGCTCACAGTCTTCGGCGGAGTCACCCGCGAGGGACCACACACCAACGGCGGCTGGCTCGCGCTGGTCGTCGCCCTGGGCTGCGTGCCTACCGCCGCCTTCACCCTCTTCCTAGGCCTCGCCAAACTCATCGGCGACTTCCGCCAGCGCCCCTGACTCGGACGCGCAACTACTTCGGCGGAAGCGCGATCATCAAGCCGCCATGTTCGCGCAGATCATTCTCCCCGCGCGGCAGCTTCAGCCGCGATCCACTCCCCAGATCGCGCTCATACATCTCACCGTAGTTCCCGTGTGCCTTGATCACCAGCACAACCCAGTCGTCCGCGAGCCCCAACGCGCTCCCCATCTGGTGTGATCCTCCCAGCAGAAACCACAACACCGGATCGACGCCATTCGCCTTCCCAACCGCGGCGTGCATCGACTCCACATTCGCCTGCGTCACGCCGCTTTCCTCAGCTTGGACCAACGTCTCCATCACCCAGCTCACGATCGATGCCCACTGCGGATCATCGTCACGCACAGCAGCCGCCAGCGGATCCTTCGATATCACCTCCCGAAGCAGGCGCGCGGTTCTCCCATGCTGTTCCAATAAAGCCCGTGTCCCCGCCAAACGCGTCCGATCTCCCGCCAGCGCGCCGCAGTTTCCCGTCGCGAAGGCCGCTTCCATCTCTCCCTCCTCCTGAAATGGAAACGGAACGAAGTCAAGCTGCTCGTGCGCGAACCATGCCCGCACACTCTCCTCCACCGCAGTCTCGGCGATGAAGCAAATCTTCTTCCCGCTCAACTGTCGCGCCCGCAGCGCCGGGCTCGAGCCCAGCACCAGAAATCCAACCCCATCCCACAACACAGGCCGCGTAAATTCCAGATGCGTTCCCACCGAGTGCGTAAAGTCGTCGCTGAGCGTAGGCACCATGTCCACCGCTCCCGCCTTCAGCGCCTCCATCGCCGCGCGGTCATCGGGATATTCCACCACACGCACCCGCGCATGCTCCCCCAGCACAGCGACGGCTACAGCTCGGCACAGGTCCTTATCAAACGCCTCGCGACTGCCATGATCATCCGTCGTCGAATATTCCGGCTCCTCCTGATCGATGCCACAGCCCAACACGCCGGCAGCCAGCACCCGCGCCAGCGTAAAAGATCCCTTCGCATCTTTCTCCGAGCCAGGAACCTGCGCCACCGCGCCCGCGATCATGCACCCCACCACCACCAAGCCGCGCACCCACCAGCCGCGCACTACGGCGTCCACCCGCCAGCCGTCGGTATGCCTGGCGTGGAATCCGGCCGCGGATTAAAATCCTTCGGCACAGGATTAGGCATCCCGCTGTCGGTCGGCGTGATCCCCAGCACCTTGCATCCCTCACCACGCTCGTGCGGGAACGCGTCGATCTCCGCCTTCGGAATGATCGCGTAGGCCGCACTCAACGGCGCTCTCTTCCCCTGCAGCCGCAACACATCAAACGCCGAGCTCATGTCCCCGACACCCGGCACCTTGTCGTCCGCAGGCCCCAGGTAATCCTGCCCAAAGTCCTTCTTGCCAATCTCCCGCCCGCGTTCTTCATCCGGAAGATCAGCCAGCGGGATGAGCGTAAACACCTCATCCACAAACTTAATCACCGAGCTGTGTTCAGTCGGCACATGCGAAACCCCATGCGCCACCGCATACGGAGAGATCACCAGCGCGGGAATCCGCGGCCCCTGTTCTAGCGGCAATCCCGAGGCATCGTACGAGCGTATCTTCGGCCGCGCATGGTCATACTCGCCATCGGACTCATCGTATGTAATGATGATCGCGCTCTGGCTCCAGTAAGGGCTGCTAACGATCGCATTGATCTCCTGCGCCAGTAACGCCTCACTCACCTGAGAATCCGAGTACCCCGGATGATCGTCGTTACCGTTAAACACCGTCGCCAGCCTCGGATTCGGATCCTGCGGCTTCCACCCCTCAATGTTCCCGTAACCGCCGCGAACATAAAACACTCCCGATGCCGGCAGTCTCTTCGCTGCCAGATCCCGAAAGAAATCGCTCAGCCCATGCATATGCGTCGTCGCCACCGGATTGTTCGCGACGTAACCAAAATACTGCGGTGCATTATGATGCGCGACATATCCATCATGCGTCGCCTTCGCATCAGGATCGTTCTTCTCACGGTCATAGCCCTGCTGGTACCAGCCCCAGTTCACCGCACTCACCCCATGCCCCGCAATCTTTTCGATGTCCTCCTGCACATCCGGCAGATCAAAGGCTGGGTCGTAATCCCTTGACGTCGTCTTCTTGATCGCGCTCCCCATAAACGAGAGCGGCAGACTCGCAAAGGTAAGGTTCTTCGACACGCCTCCGAACGTATGCAAGGCTTGCGGCTGTTTCAACTGTTGCGCCGTGTCCAGCGCCGATCCCCAGTACGGCTGCGGATCAGACAGCATCGGCACTGTAGCCCCCACTCCAATGCCGCCCGTCGCCGCCTGGTCCGGATGCAGCATCCACTGCGTCTCGCCGCCCTGCCCCGCAATCATCGCAATCGCATTCGGCGTGGACGGCCCAACAATCGTATCCATGAAGTGATCGAACAGCGTAAACCGATCCGCATAGCGCCACAAAAACGGCACCGTGTCGCAGTCCACATGGCTCATCACTAGCTCGCCAAACTGCTTGCGCTCCAGCGTCGGAACGTTGGAAGGTTTTCCACCCACCAGCGTCACACCCTCTTCGGTCAGTGCATACTCGGAGTTCTGTGCCACACCATCCGCATCCAGTGCGATCTTGCGCACCGTGGCCACATGCGAATGGTTCACCGAAGCAATATCCGCGGGATAGAGCGGCACCGTCTTGCCGGCTGCATCGGTCACTGTCGCTGGAATCTTGAACGGTGTCACCGTCCCCAATGTTCCATCCGTATTCACGATCGTCTGCGTAAACCCCGCCACCTGCCCTGGCGCATACGGTCCATTCGGCCCGGCATAGAGTCCATCCGCCCCCGGATAGCTTCCAAAATAAAAGTCAAACGAGCGATTCTCCTGAAACAGCACAAACACATACTTGATGTGCCGTCGAATCAATTGCAGTTTCTCTTCAGCCGAAATCGCGGGCTCACTCGCTGCGTCGATCACCTGTGCAATCACCGCCGCACTCGACTTCGGCGCAATGGTCACATCGGGTGTCGGACCCCCGGCCGTCTCTTGTGCCCAACTCCTCCCGAACCCCAATCCACCAAAAGCGATCAGCAACACCCACCGACGCACAGCACTCATTTTCGCCATATCGCTAACTTATGCTGATCTCCCGCACCGTGGCAACAGAAGCTCGCACTTCACCGCATCGGTTCCAGGCCAAGCTGCGCGCGACGAAGATCGAGAATCTCCACGCTGCGTGAGGGACCGCAAAACACAGCCCGTACCGCGCCTTGCCACAAGTCAGACAAGGACTGTGTCCCGATATGCACTGCACCGTTAATAGTATGATTCGGTTTGTATCTTGAGCATTTTTCCTCCAACTTCGGTCGATTGCGGGCCAGGATTGAAGCCCGCCAAGACCAGCAGCTGCCCGAAACGTAGTGGCTATTTTTCAGCGCTTCCGATGACCGGAAGTCTTGGCAATCAATAAACGGAGTGCACCATGTCAAAAGGCGTCAACAAAGTCTTCCTTCTCGGCCGTCTCGGCAAAGATCCCGAAATTCGGACCACCGCTGGCGGTATGACGGTAGCCAGCTTCACCGTCGCCACCTCCGACCGAGTCAAAGGCCAGGACGGCCAATGGACCGACAAAACCGAGTGGCATAACCTCGTTGCCTTCCAGCGCACCGCCGAAATCGTCCGCGATTACTGCAAGAAAGGTAAAGAGGTCTTCGTCGAAGGTAAGATCCAGACCCGCTCCTGGGATGACAAGGAGTCCGGCCAAAAGAAATATCGCACCGAGATCCTGGTCAATGAACTCTCCCTGCTGGGCGGTGGTGCCTCCGAGGGCGGAGAGCGCAGCAGCTCCTCCACCGGCTACTCCAGCTCGCGCTCTTCATCCTCCACCCCTGCCCCCGCGCCCTCAAACGACTACGCCGACCAGGGAATTACAGACGAAGATATCCCCTTCTGATCTTCGTCCTATGATCCAATCGCGGCACTTCGACCAATACCCATAGAATATTGAAATACGCGCGCCACACTTTCCTTGCGATTTCTCTAAAGTATTCTCTGGATCTATCCTAATGTGCTTCTCCCGATTACTCGCCGCTCTTCCCGTTGCGTTACTCTGCATCGTGTGCCCAGCCTCGGCTCAGAAACACGATCTGGGATCCTCGCCCCCAACGGCCCCGCCCGCGAAGCCCCTAGCAGCGCCCCAGGCCGCACCGCTCGCCACGCCAAGCCTCGGTACGCTGCAATTTTCGACAGTGAACTTGCCGGTATCTGCGCCGCAATCTCTCGCAACGCAACTCCAAACATCGGACGACCGCACCCGCACAGCTGCATTGGCAGCCCTTGGCGCGCCGGAGACGTATCTTGACCGTGCCCATGTCCCCTTCCCGCACTCTGTGCGCCTCGATCTCCTCGCTCTCGGCACGTCCAACGAACTAGACGCAATCCTCACCGTTGAACTCGACCAGCACCTGGTTAGCGCCATCTTCATGCCTGAAGATGAACAATGGCACCGCATCGCCACCATCGTCTACCCAACCAATCTCAGCAATCCGTCCACCACCCCGTCAAGCTTCCTTCGCGCCGATCGCTCGCTTCACGAACCGCAGCATTACACTGCCGTCTTTCATTCCACTGCCGGCGGCCCCAACGGGGACCTCACGGAGACCGAAGTCCACCTCCGGATCCTCAACGGCCGCCCCACCATCACTACCGGATTCGCCTCGAGCGAACGCACCTGCGACCCCACCCATCAGCATCCCTGTGACATTACTCAGCGCTGGCTCCAGCCGGATGCCACCGATCCCGAACATCGGTTCCTTCTCGTCACCGCCACAGGCCACGACAAGCCCAACCAAGCTGGCGACCCCATCGCTCACGCGGAAACCTTCGAGGAGTCCCGCCTCCGCGACTTTTCCTGCCAGCCGTTCGCCTTCTCGGATACCTCCCTGCACTTCGAACCCAGTGGACCCCCGGCTCCCTGTGCTGCCCCCCGCGACCAGCAGCACGAGCAACCGTTACACTAGTGTTTGCATGATCGACGAAATCACATTCCGCCAGGAGTCTGACAAGGCTCTGGAATCTCTCAAGCAATCCCTCTTCCGCGCCGAGGAAGCCGGCGGCTTCGAGACCGACGAAAAGAACGGCGTCCTCAACGTTCTCTTCGAAGATGGCGCCGCCAAGTTTGTCTTCACACCCAACACCCCGGTTCGCCAGGTTTGGATCTCCGCGCTCTCCACCTCCTACAAACTGGAGTGGAACGAAGCCACGCATGCCTTCACACTGCCCAAAACAGGCGAAGACCTCCGCACCCTCACCGAGCGCCTGCTCCGCGAGCAACTCGACGATCCCAGCATCACACTCTAGAAGAAAACGTACAAGCCACACGAACGCCACCGTCCACGATGCCTCTCTTGTCCGTCGCCATCGTCACCTTCAACGAAGAAGAGAACCTCGCGCGCACCCTTGCCAGCGTAGCCTGGGCCGGCCAGATCGTCATCGTAGACTCCGGCTCTACTGACCGCACCCTCGAGATCGCTCGTAGCTTCAACGCCACCGTCCTCGAGCGGCCCTGGCCTGGCTTCGCCGCACAGAAGAACTTCGCCCTCTCTCAATGCGCCGGCGATTGGCTCCTCTCGCTCGACGCCGACGAAGAGCTCTCCCCTGAACTCCAGGAAGAGATCCGCAAGACCCTCTCCTCGCAACCAACCGTCGACGCCTTCTACCTCAAGCGCCGCAACCTCTTCCTTGGCCGCTGGATCAAGCACGGAGGCTTCTACCCTGACCCCAAGCTCCGCCTCTTCCGCCGCAACCTGCCAACCCCGCCCCAATTCGAAGCTCGTCCCGTCCACGAAACCATCCGCTTCACCGGCCCCACTGCCACACTCGACGGTGACATCCTCCACCACGCCTATCCCACGCTCTCGTCCTACATCGAGCACATGGACCGCTACAGTTCGCTAGGGGCGCAGCACCTCGTCGACAACGGCAGCACCAGTTCCAACCCCTTCACCTTCTTGGCCCGCGTCGTGATCTTTCCGCTGCTCGGTTTCAAATGGAACTACCTCTTCCGCCTCGGCTTCCTCGACGGCCGCGAGGGCCTGCTTCTGAACCTCTATCACGCCGCCTACGCCAGCTGGAAGTACGCCAAGGCCTGGGAGCTCGCCCGCAAGCCCCGCACCTAGCGAATCCACTCAATCCTTCTTGACCAGCCGATGCATCACGGCAGCGAACCGCTCCGCATACTTCGCCGGCATCTCTCTCCGCTTCATATCCCGTCCCACCACAAAGTGGACGGTCTCACCCTCGCACAGCACAGTGTCATCCGCCGGGCGCACCACCACATACCGAAATCGCACAATCGGCCCTCGCACCCCAGCCAGCGACGTCCGTACAATCAGCTCATCATCGTAGCGTGCCGGCGCCTTATACCGTGCCGTCACCTCTGCGACCGCAATCAGCGCATCATCCTCCTGCTCCATGTCCTTGTAGTCCAGCCCCAGCTGCCGAATGAACTCCACCCGTCCTACCTCGAACCACACCAGGTAATTCGCGTGATACACCACGCCCATCTGGTCGGTTTCGGCATACCGCACCCGTACCCGAGCCTCGGCATAGCCCTGCTCAATCACCTTCTCCATATCGCTCATTCCCTCAGTCTAGAAGAAACGAACGGCGGCATTTTTCGAATATCGCCACGGCTCTACTGCATTGCCACCCCAAAGCGCTTCTCCATCTCCGCGCTCATCGCGACCAAATGCTCCAGTGGCTCAATCTCCGGCAGCTCCGCGCCCAGATCCCTTAGCGTCGCCAGCAGCGTCTCCGTCGCCAGGTTCCCCACCGTCACATCCTGCGCATACGGATAGGCCCCATAGCCGCCGATGGTCGCATCGAACCGCCGACAACCAGCCTCGTACGCCGCCCGCACCTTCGCAGCAGCATCCTCAGGCCGCGCCCGCAGATGCACCCCCACTTCCAATCCGTCATGCACGTCCATCACCAGCCGCACCACATCCCTCACCAACTCGGCAGGCGCGGCGCCCGCAGTATCCGACAGCGACACCTGCGCCACGCCCGAGTCCACCAACAAATCCACCGCGCTCACCACCTCGTCGATATCCCACACATCTCCGAACGGATTTCCAAACGCCATCGCGACATACGCCACCACATCCTGCCCGCCCTTGTAGGCAATCTCCCCGATCTGTTCCAGCTCATCCAGCGCCTCCTCCGGCGTCTGCCGCTGATTGCGCTCCAGAAACTGCGGCGAAATAGAATATGGAAACGCCAGCGTCGTCAGCCGACCACTCTTCACCGCACGTTCCGCGCCCTTCACATTCGCCACCAACCCAATCATCTCGATCTCTTCGGCAGCATCTAGGTATTCCAGCACCAACTCTGAATCCGCCATCTGCGGCACAAACTCCTTCGACACAAATCCCACCGCATCCAGATGCGTAAACCCCGCAGCAATCAACGCACGCAGATACTCCGCCTTCACCTCCGGCTTCATCACCTTCGGCAGAGCCTGCCAAGCATCCCGCGGACTCTCAATAATCTTTACCAAGCCGTAGACCCGTCCTTCATTCGACTCATCCTTCGAATACCCTCGCACAGGCACTGGCTGGCGTCTCACCATCCTGCTCCGCCGAACCTTTGCACAAAATAGTACGCTTATTCCTATGCAACTCCGACCCACCGACGCGCTTCTCGTTATCGACATGCAACTGGACTTTCTCCCCGGCGGTGCCCTGGCCGTCGCGGACGGCGACACCATCCTGCCCGGCATCAACGCCCTCACCGCCCGCTTCCCCCACGTCATCCTCACACAGGACTGGCACCCGCGCAACCACATCTCCTTCGCCAGCACCCACGGCCTCCATCCCTATGCCGACACCGTCGAAGCCTCTTACGGCACCCAGCACCTCTGGCCCGACCACTGTATTCAAGGCACCCGCGGCGCCGATCTCCATCCTGATCTCTCCATTCCACACGCCGAGCTCATCCTCCGCAAGGGCTTCCGCAAAGACATTGACAGCTACTCCGCCTTCACTGAAAACGATCAGCAAACCCCCACCGGCCTGGCCGGCTATCTTCGCGAACGCGGCCTCACCCGCCTCTTTTTCACTGGCGTCGCCTACGACTTCTGCGTGGGGTTTTCCGCCCTAGCGGCCGCCCGCCTCGGCTTCGAATCCATCGTCCTCGAAGACCTCACCCGCGCCGTCAACCTGCCACGAACCGTCGCCGACACCAACACCGCCTTCGCCGCCGCCAGCGTTCAGCGCATCTCATCTTCAAAGCTGTTGGCAGAATGACCTCCGAACCCACTACCGACCAATCCACCTGGCCCGAAGCCCTCGCCACTGTCACCGCCTGCAAATATGACGCTGGCGCCGGCCGCGCCCTCGCCTTCGGCATCCCCACCAGCAAACACTTCCGCATCTCCTACAACTACTTCGTAGACGACCAGATCCATACCGGCGAGTTCACCTCCGCCAAGCCCATCCCCCAAAGCACCCTCTTCCCTATCCGCTACAACCCTGGCGCCCCCCACCAGAACTCTCACGACGCCGCCACCTCGACCCAATCCTCCCGCGCTCCGCTGCTAACCATCGGCATCATCGGCTCCCTCATCCTCTCGCTCGCGTGGTTCGCCATCCTACGCGGCTGCCACTAACCCCCTCCCGTCTCTGCTCTACAACCCCAGCTCCTCCGCATGCTCCTGCATCGCGCGCAGGCAATTCCCAATGTGTTCTTCCAACGGAATCCCCAGCAGCTCCGCTCCCCGCGTAATATCCTCGCGTTTTACCGCCCGCGCGAACGCCTTGTCCTTCATCTTCTTCTTCACGCCCGCGACCTCTACCTCAGCAATCGCCTTGCTCGGCTTCACCAGCGCGCATGCCGTAAGAAACCCCGCCAGCTCATCGCTCGCAAACAGCGCCTTGTCGAGATGCGTCTCAGGCAACACGCCCGAGTAATCCGCGTGCGCCAATATCGCGTGCAGCATCTCCTCCGGCCACCCTCGCTCCCTCAAATAGGCGACCCCCACAAACGGATGCTCCTCCGGTGTAGGGTGTCGATCGTAATCGAAATCATGCAGCAACCCCGCGCACCGATACCTCTCCGCAAACTTCGCAGCCTCATCGCCACCCAATCCCAACCGCTCCGCCTCGCGCACCCCATAACTCTCCGTGCACCGCGCCACCGCCAGTCCATGCTTTACCAGCGACGGATTCGTCGTCCACTCCCTCAGGAACTCCTCTGCCCGGTCAGCCCCAAACTCTTCGCTCAAGCATCCCTCTCGTCTTTCCTTGGTCTTTATTGCGAGAAACCTATGTACCACCTTGGTTCACTTCCATTCTTCTACCACTTTTTTAGTGGAATCACCGGCAATACCCCTTGACTCTTCCGACACCCAGTGTCACTCTAAGCACATCGCTTGCCTTCGTTATCGGACGCAAGCGATCGGTGCCCGCTCTGGCAGCCGTCCGCATTACACAACTTATGGCAACCTTTATCGCGCAGGTCAGCGCAATGGATGTCCAGTCACAGGCTGCTTCTGACAGCACAGCTGAAACGTCCGTTTTTGAGGTCCCGCAACGCGAAGTCCTGCGCTGCGAAGCCTGCAAGCTGGTGCAATTCCGCACCGCTTCAGACACCTGCCGTCGCTGCAAGAAGTCTTTGCTGCCCGAGCCGCCCAAAGTCCAGCCTGCCATCGCGCTGGTCCTTGAATCCGCAACCGAAGCTCCAGAATCCGGTCCTCAGGTAGCGACCGCCGTGCGCGATCTTCGCCACGTCCGCAACCTGTCGCAGCGCCAGCTCGCCGCTCGCATGGGCGTGCCCCGCACCTACATCTCCAAGATCGAGAATGGCAAGGCGATGCCCACCCTGTCCTCGCTCGATCGCCTCGCTCGCGCCCTGCAGGTGGACATCTCCGCCCTGCTCCGCGACGCGCCCACTCGTCACCGCGACGAGACTGCCGTTCTGCTCAACGATCCCTTCCTGGCCGAGGTAGCCAAGTACACGTCCCATCTCACCTCGACCCAGAAGTCGATCTTCCTCAACCACGTCCGCGAGCTCTCCCAGAGCCGCAATCGCCGCATGGCCTGATCGGCCGTCCAGCGTTACCGTACCTCCTGGCGTCGCATCCCTCGTTCTTACGGACGAGCGCTGCGACGCCTCTCCGCATTTACTGCATCCTACCCAAATGCCTCTTTTGGCCAGTTTTCGGCTTCAGGTTCCCTACTTCCCGCTTTTCAGCTATCGTCTTTCTTAAGAGTCCATCGTGCGCGAATCCTCTTCCAGCCGCGTCTATCATCGCTCCAACCGGGCCCACGAACTCACGCCCGAAGAGCGCGCCGTCTACGAAACGCTCGACCCCGCGCGCCTGCCGCAACACGTCGCCATCATCATGGATGGCAATGGCCGGTGGGCCGGCAAACGCGCTCTCAAACGCTTCCTCGGCCACCAGCAGGGTGCTGAGTGCGTTCAGTTTGTCGTCGAGACTGCCTCGCGCATCGACCTTCCCTGGATCACCCTCTACGCCTTCTCGCTCGAAAACAACCTGCGCCGTCCCAAAAACGAAGTCAACTTCCTCATGAAGCTGCTGCGCAATTACCTCATCGGGAACGTCAAGCGGATGAACGACAACAACATCCGCATGGCCTACATCGGCCGCACCCACGAACTTCCCCAGGAAGTGCAGGACACCATGCAGTGGGCCTCCGAGCAGACCGCGAAGAACACCGGCACCACCCTCACCCTCGCGCTCAACTACGGTGCCCGCTCCGAGATCGTCGACGCCGCCCGCACCCTCGTCCACAAGCTAATCGCCGAGGCCCACCAGCGCGGCATCTCGGTCGAAGACATGCTCGCCGCCGAAGGCGTCGACGACGCCATCAAGTCGCGCATCGACGAACCCGACATCTCTTCGGCCCTCTACACCGCGCACATGCCCGACCCCGACCTCGTCATCCGCACCTCCGGCGAACAGCGCATCTCCAACTTCCTCCTCTGGCAGATCGCCTACGCCGAGATCTTCGTCACCGACCGCCTCTGGCCCGACTTCCGCGGCCTCCATCTCCTCGAAGCCATTGCCGACTATCAGCACCGCGAGCGTCGCTTCGGCGGCCTTGGTGAATCGTCCGACGAGTCCTTCTCCGATACTCTTCCTTCTCCTGCCGAAACCGCGGCCGAACTAGCCCGTCGGTAGTCGTCACCAACTCATAAAGAATCTCACTAGAGTCCACCAAGCGAATCTCTCCTGCTACTCCTGTTTCCCTTTATCCGACCCCTCCCGATATATGCTTGAATCAGAAAACTCTTCAAACAGCCGGTTGAGATTTGCTCTCACCCGGCGCGATGCTTCAGCGTCGGCATATGACATTCGGGACAGATTCCACGGAGGCGGCATGAAATCATCCGTATCGATCGCTACACGGACCCCAGCACGGACCGCGACGGCGTTCGCATCCCTTGGCCTCAGCCTGGTTGTTGCTCTCACCGGTTGCTCCGGCGATGGCACCACCTTCGGCGATACCAACGGCGCTCCTACCACCGGGGTCTATGTCATCCAAAACACCCCGCCTCCGGCCTCCGGCTCCGTCGCAAAGGCCAGCAGCACGGCAGCCACCACCGGCACCATTCTCCAGTTCCCCACTTCCGCTTCCGGCGCCTCCACACCCGTCTCCACCATCGCGAACCTCAACGTGACCTCGCTCGCCTACCTCGCCGTCGACGCCACCGGCGACATCTACACCACCGCCGCCGAAGGCGCAGCCGGCAGCTCCGTCCTCGAATTCCCCGTCAACTCCTCCAATAACGCGCAGCCCACCCGCGGCATTCCCTTCAACACCACCACGCAAATCACCGCGCCCAACGGCCTCGCAGTCGACCCCGCCGGGAACATGGCTCTCCCAGAAGCCAGCGGCGGCGTAGCGATCTTCGCCTCCACCGCCAACGGCTCCGTCGCACCAACCGACTACATCACCGGTGGAGGAGCCTCAACCCTCGTCAACCCCACAGCTGCCGCAGTCGATACCAACGACAATCTCTACATCGTTAACTCCGGCGAAGGCGTCACCAATCCCATCGTCGTCTTCAACACCACTTCGACCGGCGCCCCCATTCGCTCTATCGGCGGCGCGCTCACCACCATGACCGACGGCTCGCCACAAGGCATTGCCACAGACACTGCCGGCAACCTCTACGTCGCCAACGTCGTCGACGGCGCCTCCAGCATCCTCATCTTCGAGCCCACCGCCACCGGCAACACGCCGCCCCTGCGTAACATCACCGGCAGCAACACGCTGCTCGGCTGCGTCGGCGGCATCGCCCTCGACAACGCAGGCTTTCTATACGTCGTCTCCGTCCCCACTTGCGGTACCACGGCGAGCCCCACCGTCCTGAAGTTCTCCACCACCGGTGATGGCAACATCGCGCCCGTCGCGACCTTCACGTCGTCCACCTGGACCAACGCCGACCCCACCCTCTCCATCGCGGTCTACGGATCAACGCAATCTTCCGCTCCGTAAATAATTTTCGAAACCACCGCAACAAAATAATTCCTTCCAAGCGGAGTCTTTCTGTCGCGCCCTTCGTTCTCTGAATCAGTTGGCATGCACATTTGCTAGCAGCCAACCCACAGAGGCTCGACCATGAAACCTGCAGGAAGTACTACCCTCCACCGTGCCCTGCGCACGATCTCCGCTGTCCTCTCCCTCACCATCCTCTTCAACCAAAGCGCCCGCGCCGCCCACATCCATCAAGTCCCCACCGTCACCCAAACTCCGCAAGCCCCTCCCCCACCTCAAGCCCCTGCTCCCGCGCAAGCTCCCGTTCCCACCCAGATCGCTGCTGCCCGCACCATCTTCCTCGTCAACAACGGCGCCGACACCAACTTCCCCATCTCCGCGCCGGACGCCTACAACCGCATCTACTCTGCGCTTCAGGCCTGGGGGCACTACCAGCTCGTCGCTTCTCCCGACCAGGCCGACCTCGTCTTCCAGCTCCGCGACATCGCGCCCGTTACCGGAGTCTACGGCGACCGCACCGGCGCCTATGCCATCAATAGTCCTGCCTTCCAGCTAGCCATCAAGGATCCCAAGACCAACGTCACGTTGTGGACCATCAACTCGCCAGTTGAAGTCGCTGGCAACAAGACAGCCCGCGCCCACTGGCTCGACATCGCCGTCACCAACCTCGTCAGCCGCGTCAAGGTCCTCGCCAACCAGCCACTCAACGAAGCCGAAACAGCTGACCTCACAACCTATCCCCACCACCACGGCACCGGCTTTGTCATAGCGCTGATTGGCATCACGGTCGGCGCTGCCGTCGCTACCGGCCTCATCATGAGGCATGACTTCGACAACAGCGTAGCCAACCAGAACGCCGCTCTCTGCAAACAGAACACCTTCTTCTGCAACATGCCCACACCTTAACCTGGCCGCTGCGTATGCCTCACGACAGCTTCAAGTACGTGGTATACGCAGCGTCCCCAACTTCCGTGAACGGCACCAGCCTCAACGGCGCCGCGCCCGTCTCAATCACCCACTCCGAACTCCCATTTCGCCGCGCTCCCAGCACCTGCATCCGCGTCACCGCAGGCTGCGACTCAGTCTTTGCAAACAGCACCAGCGGTCCCTGGATCAACGCCACTACCTCCGGATGCCTCACGTCAATCGCCTCAAGCCTCAGCTTGGACGGTAACTCCAACTCCACCACGTCGCCGCTCGTCCATGTCCGCCGAACCACCGCAAACCCCTTCATCACCTCCAGCGGCACCGCCCGTCCATTCACCGAAATTCGCGCACCCGCTACCCACGCCGGAATCCGCAGATGCAGCGCAAACATCTCAGGTCGTACCGCCGTCACCCGAAACTCCACCGCATCGCTCAATGGATACGTGCCCTTCTGCTCCATCTGGATCTGGTTCGCTCCAACACTCCACCGCAGCACGGACGGGATATAGAGATTCACCCACACCGCACCCGGCTCCTGCAGATAGCTGTTGATGCCATAGTCGGTCGCGACCTGCGGCAGCGTTCCCGCACAGCAAGCCCAGTTGCCATCGTGATATACCCGCCGCCCCGTAAAGTTGTAATCCGAATAGTAGTACGTGCTCCCGTCCGCCTTCAACGGCCGCGCTCCCAGCACCGTGTTGCACATCACCCGTTCCATGCTGTCGCCGTACCGTCCATCCCGCGTCGCGCGCAGCAGATACCGCGTCAACTTCATATGCGCATACGATCCGCATGGCGTCTCAAAGCTGTGATGTGTCTTGGTTAAACTGTCGTACAGCGCGCTCGATCCAGTCGCCTGCAGTGTCTCATCCGGCCCCCATCCACCCGTCGCAAAGCTCTGGGCCTGCAAAATCTCAAACCCGTTCTTAGCCGCCTCCAAATGCTTCTCACTCCCATCCACCAGGTACGCCTGCATTGCCGAGCACAGCGAGTTCACATAGCTATAGGCATGCTTGCGCGCCAGCGCATTCTCTCCGCGCGCCAGCGGATCAAACGTCGAATCATTCAAATACTGCCGCGCCATCTTTCGATACCGCTCCCCCGCCCCCATCCCATACACCAGGTATAGATTCTCCGGCATCGTGTAACTCTCGTCCCAATTCCACGAGATATCCCGATTGGTCCGCCACGCGACATCGTGCTCCACAGCATGCCCCGGGATCACCTGCACCACCGCATCCGTACTCGCATCCAACAACCGAAACGCATCGGGATCCTGCACCAGTCGATGCGTATCCATCAGCCCGCATACCACCTTGTCATAGCAGTAAGCTGGAAACCGATTCACGTCGTAATATCGAACCCCAATCGTCTCAGCGAACGATCGGTTCAACGCCAACACCTTGTCCCGCGACGCCGTATCGCCAGTCGTCCCATAGTTCCTAGCCAACGCCGAAACCCATTGCCCGTAGTTACAACCCGGCGCAAATCCCACCTTATCCGTGCGAAAGTCATAGTCCTTCCGATACGAATACCATCCCCCAAGATCCTCGCCCGGTGCCGGCACTCCCGCCATCTCCCGCAGCGGTTTGAGCAGGTCATCATTGCTGATGCCCATCAGAATGCCCTGCGTGTTCTCCACCTGGCTCAGGTGCGACGCACTCTTCAACGTTACCTGCTGATACCCAACCTCCATCAGGGGCCGTTGTCCCGCCCCTTCCAACGCGAACCCGCGTCCCTGCAATCCCGACGCTGCAGCAGCCAATCCCGACACCTGCAAAAACCGCCTTCGCGACACGCGCCCATTCATCACAGAAATCCTCCCAACAGCACTTCGGCTGCGCACGTCACCGTAAGCAAAGAGATTGTAGTCCGTCTCCTCCACACCTAGCCGCGAACAACGTCTCCCTACCCCTTCCCACCCTCACAAGTCCCCCCTCGACCATGTATCCTCAACAAGGCACATGAAGAGAATCCTGACAGCAATCGTACTCATCGCACTCGTCGCAGCCCTGATCTTTTTCGGCAAACTCTGGATGGTCACGGTCTTCGCCGCCATCGTTGCCGGCCTCGCTGCATTGGAGTTCCGTGCCCTCGCACGCGCCGGCGGCTATCCCATGCCGCTCTGGTGGACACTCTCCGCAATCGCCCTTTTCTTTCTCGCTTTTTATTTTCGCCCGACCGACATCCTCACCATCGTCGCCTTCACTACCTTCGTGCTCTTCGCAGTAGTCGTATTCACCGCCCGGCTCGAGGGTGTCCTCGGACAAACCGCCGCCGGCCTGCTGATGCTCATCTACGTCGCGTATCCGCTCATGCTCCTTCCACAGATATTCAATGAAGAGAATGGAGTAGCCCTTCTCTTGTTTCTCTTCCTCTGTGTCTGGTCCGGTGACATCGCCGCCCTTTACATCGGCAAGCGCTTCGGCCGTCATAAATTTTCTCCACGCCTTTCACCCAACAAAACGTGGGAAGGAGCCATCGCTTCTGTGCTAGCTTCCTGCATCTTCGGCATGGGTCTCATCCTGCTCGGCGACTGGTTCACACAGCAGAATTCGTCCTTTACGAAGCTGCACACATCAGAGCCCTGGTGGGTCTTTCTGATTCTCGCGGTCGTTCTCAATGCTGCTGCTCAGTTCGGCGACCTTCTCGAGTCCGCGCTCAAGCGTGGCGCCGGCGTCAAAGACTCTGGCACCATCCTTCCGGGCCACGGCGGCGTCCTCGATCGCATCGACGCGCTCCTTCTAGCCGCACCCGTTCTCTGGTTCATCATCGCTGTACGCGACTACTTCTCCCTCGGAAGCCTCTAGCCCTTAGGACCACCATCGCTCGCCGGCTGCTGAGCCAGGCTCTTCCCCGACGCGTCCGTCACATCGTGATCCAGGACCGGATCCACCCATCCTCCCTTCGGCGTGATCGCGTCGGCCTCCTTCGGTCCCCAGGTGTGCGGCTCGTACGTGTAGACAGGCGTAGTTTCCTTCAGCACAGGATCAACAATCCGCCACGCTTCCTCCACATAGTCCTGCCGCGCAAAGATGCTTGAGTCCCCATTCATCGCGTCCGTCAACACTCGCTCGTACGCCTCCATCTCCTCTTTCTGCGGCTGACGACTCACCTCAAGTTCAACGGCATCCCTTTTCGATTGATCGTCAGCCGCGGTCACCGAAACGCCCATAGCAATCGTCATATCCGGACTGATCCTGAAGCGTATGTAATTCTGCGGAATATGCGCATCTGTGAATTTCGTCACCGGCGGGCACTTCAACTTCGTAATCACCTCCGTGCAGGTCACTGGCAGGTTCTTACCCGCACGAATATAGAACGGTACACCTGCCCACCTCCACGACTGGATCTCCAGACGCAGCACCGCGAAGGTCTCCATCTTCGACCCCGGCGCCACACCCTTTTCATCCAGGTAGCCAACGAACTGCCCTCGCACCAGGTCCTTTGCTTTAATCGGAGAGATCGCCTTAAGTACTTTCACTTTCTCATCGCGAATCGATTCGCTATCCTTATTCGCCGGCGACTCCATCGCCAGGTTGCACATCAGTTGAAACAGATGGTTTTGAATGACGTCTCGAACCGTACCTGTCTGATCGTAAAAAGCGCCTCGCCCCTGTATCCCAAAATCCTCTGCCATCGTAATCTGCACACTCTGGATGTGATCGCGATTCCATAGCGGCTCCAGAAAAGAATTCGAGAACCGGAATGACACCATGTTGTGCACCGGATCCTTCGCCAGATAATGGTCAATCCGGAAGATCGATGATTCAGGAAATGCCTTCAGTAGAATCCGGTCCAATTCCTGCGCCGACGCCAGGTCGTGGCCAAACGGCTTCTCCACAATCATCCGCGCCCCGTCTGCCGACCCGGACTTCACCAGTTGATCGACCACCTCTTCAAACAGCGACGGCGGAATCGCCAGGTAGTGCGCAGGATGTTTCGCGCCTCCCAGGGCCTCGCGCACTGCGGCAAACGTTGCCGGATCGTTGTAGTCCCCATCCACATACTTCAGCAGCGCACTCAGCTTCTCCCACGCCGCAGCGTCCAGTCCTCCGTGTTGTTCCAGGCTGTCCTTCGCTCGCGCCTTCAATTGGTCGAGGTTCCACCCCGCCTTTGCCACGCCGATCACAGGCACCATTAGCGCGCCGCGCTTCACCATCGCCTGCAAGGCAGGAAAAATCTTCTTATAGGCCAGGTCGCCCGTAGCGCCAAAGAATACGAGAGCGTCAGAATGAGTTTGCGTCACAATAAGTCCTTTCAACAGCAAGCGCTCGAACCGCCGCGAACGCAGCGGCTATTGCTTCCACTTCTGTAGATGCCTGCGGCGCACCAGAGTTGTAGTGTATTTCTAAATCGCACCGTCGCGCTTAACCTCGGTCGCCTCACCAATCAGCGCCGCAGCTACGACCGCCTGACCATAACTCAGCCCACCATCTCCGGGACTCACCAGGACCGGCAGATGGGCTTCCATCCCAGCCTGGCGTAGTCCGACACATACAAGATGCGTCAACAGCCGATTATGAAAGACCCCGCCACTCAAACACACGTCGCGGATGCCTGTTCGCTCTTTTGCCGCGATGACCGTACGCACATAAGCATCCGCGACCCCCGCATGAAATCTTGCGCTCATCTTCGCCGGATCTTCTCCGCGTCTGAGATCCACCAACAACTCCTCCCACATGGATGTCGGGTTCAAAATCAAAGCCGCGTCTTCCCCGTCATCTTCCACCCGAAGAGGATATCCCTCATTCTGCCCCGACGAATCTCTTTCTGCGATCCCCTCCAACTCGATCGCAGCCTGCGCTTCATAGTCCACGCGGTCGCGCCCCAGGATCAGTGCCGCTGCCGCATCAAACAGCCTTCCGCAACTCGAAGTCAGCGGCGAATTCACCCCACGCTCGATCATTCGCACCAGCAGCCGCGCATCGCTCTCACGAACCTTCATCCGCGCCAGCACGTCTGCATCGAAAACCCGCTCCCCTAGCGCGGCATAAAGATGCCCCAACGCCATTCGCCAAGGCTGCCGCACCGCCGTCTCCGATCCCGGCATCGCCACATATTTCAAATGCGCGAATCGCTCAAAGCCCGTCAGCGTCGCAATCAATACCTCACCGCCCCACACCCGCCCATCGACGCCGTAGCCGGTCCCATCCAACGCCAACCCAATCACTGGCCCACGCAATCCATGCTCCGCCATGCATCCCGCAATATGCGCATGATGATGTTGCACGGCAATTTTCGGCTGCGTCTGCGCGAGCGCCCATGCAGTCGACGCATACCCAGGATGCAGATCATGCACCACGTACTCCGGCGCCACCTGGAAGATCCTCTCAAAGTGTTCCAGCGCCTCTCCAAAAAAATCCAGCGAAGACACCGACTCCAGGTCGCCGAGGTGCTGGCTCTGATACCCGTGCCTCCCACTCGCCAGCGTAAATACGCTCTTCAGATGCCCTCCCACGGCCAGTAGCGGAGGCGTCTCCTGCAGCAGCCGCACCGGCAGTGGCACATGCCCTCTCGATCGCCGCACAAACTGCGGCCTCTCCTCGACAATCTCCATGACCGAATCATCCGCACGCTGCAGTATCTCGCGGTCATGCACCAGGAACGCATCCGCAATCCCGCGCAGCCGCTCCACCGCCTCGTCATTCGCAATCACAATCGGCTCTTCGCTGAGATTCGCGCTCGTCATCACCAATGCCCGCAAGCCACCCTCCGCCAACAGCAGGTGATGGACCGGCGCATACGGCAGAAAAACCCCCAGCCAAGGCACGCCCGGCGCAACGTCCGCGGCAAGCCCATGCTCTTCCAGGGCGCGCAACAAGACAATCGGCCGCTCCGAACTCGTAAGCAACGCCGCTTCTGCATCGCTCACCTCGCACAACTGCCGTGCAGCTTGCCGGTCCCGCACCATCACCGCCAGTGGTTTTCCGAAGCGATGCTTTCGCATTCGCAGCCGCACCACCGCCGCTTGATTCGTCGCATCCACCACTAGGTGAAACCCTCCAATACCCTTCACCGCAACAATCTTTCCACCGCGCAACAATTCGAGCGTCCCGCCCACCGGCTCATCAACGCCACTCACCGCACCCTGCGCATCCCACAGCGTCAGCTGCGGCCCACACTCCCAGCAAGCATTCGGCTGCGCATGAAATCTGCGATCCCGAGGATCGTCATACTCCGCCTGGCATGCTGCGCACATCTTGAATCGCGCCATCGAAGTCTGCGGCCGGTCATAAGGAATGCTTCGCGTAATCGTGAACCGCGGCCCGCAGTGCGTGCAATTTATAAATGGATACCGATACCGCCGATTCTCTGGATCAATCATCTCCCGCAAACAATCCCCACACGTAGCCGCGTCCGCAGGAATCTGCGTGCGTACAGGCCCACTTGCGTCACTGGCGACAATTCGAAATCCCAGCGCCCCGCGAGTCTCAATCTCCTGCACCTCAATCGAATCAACCTGCGCCAGCGGCGGAATCTCCAGCGGCAGCCGACGCAAAAATTCCTCCACCTGCGCCTCTTCTCCCTCAATCTCCACCAACACCCCACCTGTCCCGTTTGCCACCT
The DNA here is from genome assembly GCA_963796535.1 of uncultured Acidobacteriaceae bacterium. GTDB lineage: Bacteria > Acidobacteriota > Terriglobia > Terriglobales > Acidobacteriaceae > Granulicella. The sequence continues at coordinate 8,766 of CAWCMO010000012.1, read as the reverse complement.
CACCGCTCAGCTTGAGCTCCGTCGCCAGGCAATAAAGGTAAGGACGAAATCCCACCCCCTGCACCACACCCGCGATCTTCACCCGCCAACGAATCATTCTGTGATTACCCGCTACGCCCATCACCGCACCACGCACACGGTTAGCAAATACGCGGCAACTGGTCACCCGCCAGCATATCCACGATCCGGTCCGTGCCAAAGCTCGTCCGCATCACCACGCACCCCGGCCGGCTCGACGTCACGGTCCCGATCATCTCCGCACCCGCGCCAGTGTCCACGGTTCGCATTGCCGCGAGCGCTGCCTCCGCATTCTCCGGGGCAACAATCGCAATCAGCTTGCCCTCGTTCGCCACATACATCGGGTCCAGCCCAAACAGCTCGCAGATCCCGCGCACCGCTTCGCTAACGGGAATCTTTCGCTCCTCGAGCCACATCCCCACCCCGGCCGACGCTGCAATCTCATTCATCGCGCTCGACAACCCTCCGCGTGTCAGATCCCGCATCGTCCGCAATCCCGGGGCCGCCTTCACGATAGCCTGGCAAAGCTCCGTCAGCGGCGCCGAATCGCTCCTCAGTTCGCCCGACACGCCAAGCCCCTCCCGCTGCGCCAGGATCGTCACCCCATGCTCACCAATCGGCCCACTCAACAAAATCCGATCGCCTGCGCGAACATTCTGCGGTCCCAGGATCACGCCATCCGGAATTACCCCGATTCCGGCAGTCGTAATAAACACCTGGTCTCCACTCCCCTTCTCCACCACCTTCGTATCCCCTGTAACAATGCTCACCCCCGCACGCCGGGCCGCCACCGCCATCTGTTCCACCACACGCTGCAGCGTCTCCAGCGCCAACCCTTCTTCCAGGATGAACGCCGCACTCAAATATTGCGGCTCTGCCCCACCCACCGCCAAATCGTTCACCGTCCCATACACCGCCAGCTCGCCAATACTCCCACCCGGAAAGAACAGCGGCTTCACCACATACGAGTCGGTAGAGAACGCGACTCTACCCGGCGCCAACCGCACCGCGGCCTGGTCGTTCAACTCATTCAGCACCGGATTCCCAAACGCCGGCAGAAAAATATCGCGCATCAGCGCCGCCGACAACCTTCCCCCGCTGCCATGCCCCAACACCACATGCGACTTCACGGCCAACGGCACTGGGCACACAATCGCCGGCATCTCGCGCGTACTCATGCACCCTCCCCATTCGGAGTTCCAACCGGCACGCACACATCCTCGCCAGACTCTCCGCTGTGACGCCGATACAAATAGTATGCCGCGCAAGCACCCTCCGACGACACCATCGGAGCCCCCAGCGGCGATTCCGGCGTACACCGCGTTCCAAACGCCGAGCACTGTTTCGGCTTCGCCAGCCCCTGCAAAATCATCGCGCTAATGCATTCCTTCGGTTCCGCCACCGAGATGTCTTCCAGCCCAAACCGCAACTCTGCATCGAACTCCCGATACGCTGCGCTAAGCCGCAAACCACTCGCCGCCACCTCGCCCAACCCGCGCCACTTCCGATCGCAAACCTCGTACACCTCGAAGAGCAACTCGCGCGCGCGCCGGTTCCCGTCCTCCCGCACACTCCGCCGATACTGGTTCTCCATCTCGCTGCGCCCCTCTTCCAGCTGGGCCGCGAGCATCACAATCGCTTCCATCAAATCCACTGGCTCAAACCCGCCAATCACAATCGGCACCTTGTACTTCGCTGCCAATTGTTCATAAGCCTCCGTGCCCATGATCGTGCACACATGTCCCGGCGCAATCAGCCCCTGCACGCGGTTATGCGGCGACGACAGCAGCATCTCCACCGCCGGAGGCACCAGCACATGGGACGACAGCAACGAGAGGTTCTTAATCCCCTGTCGCCTCGCCTGCCACGCCACCATCGCATTCGCCGGCGCCGTCGTCTCAAACCCCACGCCAAAGAACACCACCTCACGCGTCGGATTTTCCAGCGCAATCCTCACGCTCTCCGTCGGCGAATAAACCATCCGCACATCCCCACCCAGCGCCTTAACCTGCAACAAATCACTCTCCGACCCCGGCACCCGCAGCATATCCCCATACGAGACCAGGATCGTGTTCGGCCGCCGCGCCAGCGCAATCGCCTTATCGATAATCTCTACCGGCGTCACGCACACCGGACACCCCGGCCCGTGCACCATCTCCATCCCCGCCGGCAGCAGTTCGTCGATCCCATACCGCACCAGCGTATGCGTCTGCCCCCCGCAAACCTCCATCAGCACCCAAGGCCGCGTTGCAATCTGCTTCAGCCGCGCTAGCTGCGATCGAAACAGCTTCTCGTCCCGATACTCATCCAGGTACTTCATAGCGGCTCTCCACGTTGCCTTTGCGGTGCAAAGTCATCTCTCGGAGGGGAAGCTTCAATCACCGGCGCTGGACCATCCTCCGGAAACGCCGTTAACTCTCCCTCAAGCATCCCCGCCAGCTCCATATACTCGTACGACTTTCGAGCCTCTTCCTCATCCACCAGCGAGATGGCATACCCCACATGCACCAACACGTACTCACCCGCCTTCGCCTCAGGCAAAAGGTCCAGGCACACTTCGCGCACAATTCCACCGAACTGCACCTTGCCGACCAGCACGCCGCCAACGTCGTCTCTCTCCAGCAGTTTCCCTGGCACTGAAAGACACATCCCAATCGCCTCGCCGTTCCCCGTCGTCGACGGACTCCACTTGCCGGTCCTCTACGTCACTCCATTCTTGCTGAGTGGAGTCTTTTGCCCTGTGATTCAAAGCACAGCACAAGTCTCACCGGCTGACCTAATCTGCTTAGTCTCCGCAAACGCTTCCAATTCCGCCACAATGCAATCGACCGCGTCATGCGCCGCGCTCTCAATCACCGGCGACATGCTCAGCGTAATCATCTGGTGCGGGTCGATCGTGATCGCAAACAAGATGACCTCGCAATCCCCGCCAAGCGTGTAAAAGATGTCCAGCAGATCCTTCACGCCCACATCATGCGCGGTCAGCGTCGGCGGATACTCGCTCGAAAAGCGCGGCGTGAGCCGCGTAATCGTTGCCACCGGATTCCCGTCCGCAGCCGCATCGATCATCACAATCCGATCCGCACTCTGCAAAGGCTCCAGCAGAACAAACCCGCCCGTCCCGCCATCCAGACACACAACACCCGGCGGAAGCGCACGCTTCTCCAATTCCCGGAGCACGTGCACACCCACGCCTTCATCTCCCATGAGCGTGTTGCCCAGCCCCAGCACCAGCGTTCTGTGCGCGCTATTTCTCACGATCGTCCCGCTTGAACTTCCATCCACTCACCATCGCCGACATCTCTCCGCCGCCCTCAACATAATCGTCATAGAACACCAGATACACATGGATCACGATGAACAGCACAAAAATCCACAGAAACGCATGATGCCAGAAACGCACATTCGCATCGCTGCCAAACAGCGGCACAATCCAATCGAAAATGTGCGTCACCCGCAAACTGCTCATGCTCGAATACAGTGCAAAGCCAGTCACGGTTTGAAAGATAAACGCGAGGAAGAGGAAGAAGTAGGAGGTCGCCGCCAGGATGTTATGTCCAACGTGATACCTTCCCGTCTTCCGGATCTGCAACACCTCGACGTTGAGCAGTTCCCATATACCCAGCCATTGGCCACGTGTCAGGGGAAGGAAATTTCTCCAGGTCGAATAGCGATTTCCCACAAACGCCCAGTACACCCGAACGCCCGACACCGCCACCACGGCAAATGCACTCACAAAATGAATGAAGCGCACCCATCCAAACCAGTACTGCTGGTAAGCCTGCGCCGCATAAAACGCGTGCAGCGGGTGACCGATCAAAAATCCAGTCACACACAGCAGAAAGATCCCAACCGCGGCGATCCAATGGAACAGCCGCACCGGGAACTGCCAAACGTAGATCCGCTTGTAGTCCGCCGGACGCTCACTCTCCACCGGTTTCACACTACCTGCGCCAGTCACTGGAGTACTCATAGGAATCACTCAAACGAAACGCGGCTAAGGTGACGACCCTGTGGATCATACAGATGCACCGCACAGGCCATACACGGATCAAAAGAATGAATCGTACGAAGAATCTCGAGAGGCTCTTCAATATTCGCAACCGGATTGCCAATCAATGCCTGTTCAAACGACGAGCGCTGGCCCGTTGCATCCCGTGGCGAGCCATTCCAGGTCGTCGGCACCACCAGTTGGTAGTTGTCGATCGCCCCGTCGCGAATCTTGATCCAGTGCGCCAACGCACCGCGCGGCGCCTCGACCAGTCCCACGCCCTCACAGTCCTTAGGCCAGCTCTTCGGCTCCCATTTCTCTCCGTTGAACGTCGACACGTCATTGCTCTTCACCCGTTCCATCAGATCGGCGAAAAACTCCTTCAGATAGCCAAGCGCCAACTCCGCATCCAGCGCTCGTGCGGCAATCCGCCCCAGCGTCGAGAACAGCGCATCCACCGGCACATTCAGCTTGCCCAGCGTCGATCCGACAATCACCTTGATATCGGCGCGGCCGGCGGCGTAGCCCACAATCATCCGGCTCAGCGGACCCACTTCCATCGCATGCTCCTTCCATCGCGGCGTCTTCAGGAAGGAGTATTTCTCGAACCCCTCGAGCGTCTCAAACGGTGGCTTCGGCCCCGTGTACTTCAGTTCCGTATCTCCGCTCCACGGATGCAGCCCCACCTTATCGCCGCCCGGATAGCTATACCAGGACGACGAAATGTACTCCTTGATCTCCTGGCTATCCCGCGGATTCACCGGATGCACGGTACTCAGATCGCGCCCCAACACCACGCCGCGCGGAATCTTGAACGCCTCTGGATCCCCATATCCCTTCGTCGGGAACTCGCCATAGCACAGGTAATTCGATAGACCGCCGCCATACTTCGTCCAGTCCTTATAAAACGAAGCGATCGCCAGCACATCGGGAATATAAACCTGGTTGATAAACTCATCCGCTTGCGCAATCAACCCTGCCACCAAATTCAGTCGCTCGGAATTAATCGCCGACACTTCGTTCAAATCAATCGAGCACGGCACCCCGCCCACCAAATAGTTCGGGTGCGGATTCTTGCCACCAAACACGGCATGGATCTTTACCACTTCCTTTTGCCAGCTCAACGCATCCAGGTAGTGCGCTACCGCAAGCAGGTTTGCCTCCGCCGGCAACTTATACGCCGGATGTCCCCAATATCCGTTAGCGAAGATTCCCAGCCCACTCGCCGCCAGTTTCTTAACTTTGTCCTGCACCTCGGCAAAGTAAGCCGGCGTATTCTTCGGCCACGACGAGAACGACTGCGCCAGCTCCGCCGTCTTCTTCGGATCGGCCTTCAGCGCATTCACCACGTCCACCCAGTCCAACGCCTGCAGATGGTAAAAGTGCACCACGTGGTCTTGGATATACTGCGTCGTCAGCATGATGTTGCGAATCAGCTCTGCCGTTGGTGGCACACTGATCCCCACCGCATCCTCCACTGCTCGCACGCTGGCCAGCGCATGCACGGTCGTACACACGCCGCACACCCGCTCGCAAAACGCCCACGCGTCGCGCGGATCGCGACCGATCAGGATCTTCTCCAGCCCGCGCACCATCGTTCCGGCGCTGAACGCGTCCGTGATGACGCCGTTCTCTACCACCGCCTCAATGCGCAGATGGCCTTCAATTCGAGTGATTGGATCAACAACTACGCGTGCCATGGTGCCTCACTATTCCGTCTGATCGTCTTTGTGCTCGTCCCGAATCACACTCTGCTTGCGAACGTTGGTCATTACCGCATGCGCCGCCACGCCAGCTATCGTCACCAGCCCAGCCGCCACGCCGATCGTATCCGCCGTGCTCTCAATCCCGAATCCCGGGAATGACGACAGGTGCTGATAGAACGGTCCGTTATCCCAGAATCCCGCCTCGCCGCATCCAATGCACCCGTGTCCCGACTGGATCGGATAGCTCGTCCCCTCGTTCCACTTCACTACCGAACAGGCGTTATACGTCACCGGTCCGCGGCAGCCCATCTTGTACAGGCAATATCCCTTGCGCGCGCTCTCGTCGTCCCAGGCTTCCACGAACAATCCAGCATCGTAGTTCGGCCGGCGATAGCACGTGTCATGCACCCGCCGTCCATAGAACTCCTTCGGCCGCCCTTGATCATCCAGTTCCGGCATCGACCCCAGCACCAGCAGGTGCGTCACCACGCCCATCATCACATCGGCAATCGGCGGACACCCCGGCACATTGATCACCGGCTTGTCGATCAGCTTGTGAATCGGCGTCGCCTGCGTCGGATTCGGTTTCGCCGCCTGTACGCAGCCATTCGACGCGCAGTTGCCCCAAGCAATCACCGCCGCCGCATCCGCCGCCACCGTCTGCAAAATCGACTCCGCCGTCTTTCCACCAATCATGCAGTACACGCCGTCGGCCCCCAACGGTACAGACCCCTCAATCAGCACAATGTACTTGCCCTTGTTGTTGCGGATCGTGTCATTCAGGCTCTTCTCCGCCTGGAAACCCGACGCCGCCATCAGCGTCTCTGTGTAGTTCAGCGAGATCACATCGAAGAGCACGTCCGCCACCGTCGGATGCGACGCCCGTATAAAGCTCTCGCTGCAGCACGTGCACTCCTGGAAATGCATCCACACCACCGCCGGCCTCGGCTTCGTCTCGAACGCCGAGATGACCTGGCCCACGCTGCTCTTATCCAGACCCGCGATTACCGCGGCCGCGCTGCAGAACTGAAGGAACTGCCTGCGGCTGTAACCCTTCTGCTGCATCGATTGCCAAATCGTCTGTGCCATGACACCCTCGCTCGTAGCTGCAACTCGCGCCACGAAACGAGGAACCCGCCTCGTCGCGCGAATTGCACTCATCGGTTGTCAATAGTCGCCTCCGCTATACACCGCGGTATGTGACAAACATCACAGGATCATCTTGATCCGTCTCGCGCCAACCTCAAACCCGCCACCGCGGCTGCCCCAGCAGCAAACGAAATCGCACTCACGGCCCTGCCCTCACGCACTGGAACAGGTCTAGTTTCCGCTCAACGCAAAGTTCACGGTAATCATCGTTTCCACTTCCGCGGGCTGGCCATTCAGCAGAAATGGCGAATATCTCCACTTCCGAACGGCCGCCGTCGCCGAGTCGATAAACATAACGTCGGTGCTCGCTATCGGTACTACACTCCGAGTCGACCCGTCCTTTGCAATCACCGCGTGCATCAAAACACTCCCGCTCAAGCGCGCCGCCTTCGCCATCGGCGGATAGGTCGGTTCCGCAAATTCGATGCGATGCCCCCGGACAACTCCGCCGGCCATGCCGACTATGTTGGAATCAGGCGCCGTATTTTCAGGGACCTGCGCCGTCAGGTTCGTCGAATCATACGCCTGCATCATCGTCATCTTCCCCTCAATTGCAACCTTTCCCAGGTAGCTGATCCGCAGATTAAGCCCGACAAACGTGTCATGAAACTGTCCAGTCTTGAGCCTGAGCAATGTCTCCCCGCCGTTCGCCTCCTGCGACACCAGGACATTCGTGGTATTCGGTGCCACGCAAACCTTCGCAATCTGCGTGCCAAATGCTTCCGTCGGACCGGGCTTGGGGCCTGTACAGTCCAATCGGATCTTCCCGACGCTCAACGACCCGGGCACCAGTTCCTTAGACAACCCCACCGTTCCCACAGGATGAATCGCCGACTCGATGAGCTGACTCACCAAATAGGAATATCGCATCGTTGCCGCGGCCGCCCCTTCCGGCGCCGATCCATTCTCGTTGAGTCCGGCCAATTGCACGACGGTCCGCCTCGGGCCCTGCCCCGTCCACCACGTCTCGAAGCTCCCCGTCTCAGCTGGCTTGCCCTCGATGTCATACAGCTGGAACGTCATCCCCAGGTGGAATGGCGGGTTTCCCTTTAGATCCAGGTTGTTCGCCGCAACCAGCTTGCCCCACTCATCGGTTGTGTCTGGCTTCTGAGCATCAACCTGCGCCCGCACACCCACCGCCGACACCACAAGCATGATCCCTGCTCCTACCGCCTGCATCCGCTTCATACCCGCCTCCTTATTCGTCGTAGTGCATCAAGCTGGTCGTCCCGATCAGAAACTATTCCCGCCAGACATTAATGGTATTGCTCGTCGTCACCTCTGTTGGCTGCCCATAGAGCAAACTCGGAGAGTACTTCCACTGCCGAAAGGCTCTTTCCGCCACATCACAGAATGCAGCATTCGAACACGAAATCGGCACTACATCCAGAACCCTTCCATCTCTGCCGACAACCGAATCCATCGTCGCCTTCCCTTCACCATCGCCGTCCGGAAGCTTGGGTTGCACTCTCTCGGTCGTCCTTCCCACAACAACCCCTTTCGGCTGCCCAGTGAACATCGGACCATGCGGCACCACCTTTTCCTGCGGTGAAAGAGTCATCAGCTTCGCATCCGGTTGGGTAGCATCGAAGCTCCGCAGAGTCGTCAGCTCTCCCGTAATCGCGGTTCGCCCCAGATACGTCAGTTGCAGCTTCATCCCCACATAGGTGCCGTGAAACGTCCCGATCGGCTGCCTCACCAACACCTCGTCTGCACCGCCGCCTCGTTGCACCAACACGATCTCGGTCTGCGGCTGCACACAAAACGATTCACCCTGCTTCGTCCTTCCCGAACCAGAAGGATTCTCATCCCCAAAGCAGTCAAGCTTCACCTTGCCAAAACTCTCTTTCTCCACGGTCACCTTCGAGCCAGCCGGCACCTCTGCGCGCACAGGATGCACCG
>CAWCMO010000011.1:0-109747 GCA_963796535.1 uncultured Acidobacteriaceae bacterium | reverse complement strand
CCTCAAACACATCCGGCGTCACCAGCGCCTCCAACTGCTTGGTCGTAAACGGAGGATTCTTGTCCCACAACGCGTTCGTTTTCAGCAGCGCCCAGAACACACGATACGGCAGCTTCACAATCCGCGCCTTCGCCCCCGTCGCCTGCTTCAGCAGCCGGATCAGATCGATATAGTCGATCCGCTCCATGCCCGTAATGTTGTACGCGCCCGTCTTCTCCGTCTCAATCGACGAAGCAATGATGTCCGCAAAGTCGCCCGCATACAGTGGCTGCCGCAGAAACTTTCCATCGCCCGGCACTGGAAACACCGGCACCCGCTGCATGAATCGTCCCAGCCAACCCACGTGCTTGCGATCGAACCATCCAAACATCAGCGTCGGCCGCAGCACCACCTGCTTCATCCCAGACGCCACTTCCAGTGCTTCCTGCGCCTTCTTCGTCTCGGTATAGTCATCGTGCGCCATCGAATTCACTACCGACGACGAGATGCTCACCGCGTACGGCACCCGGTACTTCAGCGCAGCCTCCAGCAGCCGCTCGGTCGCCGTAATGTTGTTCCGCACGTACTCTTCCGGAAACAGCCCGCCGATCTGCGCGTGCCCGATCATCAGGTGCGTGCAGCCCTCCAGCTCCTGCTGCCACGGCCCAGGCTCTGCGAGATCTGCCTCAATCACCCGCAGCTCCGGATGCAGCTGCCTCAGGATGGCCGTGTTCTTCGGATGCTTATCAATCGCGACCAGCTCGCCCAGATTCTTGCGCTTCAATCGCGGTAACAGATTCTGTCCAACCAGGCCCGCAGCCCCTGTAATCACAATTTTTCTAGTCGCCATAATCTCCACATAAACTGCACGTTCTAACCAGCCACGCCCACTGCCTTCGCCATCGCCGACCCCAGCCGCACGCTCTCCGCAATGCCGCGATCCTCCGGATAGTAATAGCAGGTATCGGCAATCTGCAGTCCCTCAATCGGCGTCTTCACCGGAGGAATCTTCGCCGCAAATCCCGGCTCGCAGATCGGCTGCCCATAGCGCAGTCGCGCCACCTTCGTGCCCTTCACGTCCACGTCACCGACCATTGGATTGATCTGCTGAAGACACGCAAACGCCTCCGTCAGCAGCCGCTCATCCGGCCACGAAAACTTCTCGTGCGTCACCGGCATGTAATACGGCACATACACCACCGCGTCGCCGCCCATATCGCGCAAATTCGAGAACTCAATGATCCCCGGAATCTCAATCCCCGGAGCTGAAATATTTACCCAGAAGTGTGGCGTCACCTTGCGCGCCAGCTTGAAGATCACGCAGATCACCCCAATGTTGTGGATCGCGTCGTACTTCTGCTTCCAATCCGCTGGAAGATCCGGCACCATCGCGTTCACGTACGGTGTCGGCGCCGTGCAGATCACCGCGTCCGCATCAAAAGTCCGCTCCGCCGTCTGCACTCCCGTCACACACCCATCCCTGCTCAAGACGCGCTGCACCGGTGTTCCCAGGTGCACCCGCCCACCGTGCGCCTTGATTCCCTCGAGTAGCGCATTCACCAGCGTCAGCGTGCCGCCGTCGATATATCCCAGCCGCTCTTCCAACATGCTCTTGCGCGACCGCCCAATCCGCCGAATCCTCGTCCATATCCACGAGGCGGAGATATTGTCCCCGTACTCATAAAATTTGTACTCAAACAGCGGCTTCCAGAACCGGTCATAGATCGACTGCCCACACCACCTCAGAATCCAGCTCTTTGCGGACTCGTGCTCAATCGCGTCCCAGCTGTTCCGTCGCACGCACACAAACGCGAACAGCCCATACCGCGCCTTCTGAAATATATTCAGCCCCGGATACTTGAACAGCGAAATAGGATCGCCCCACGCATGCAGCTTTCCATCGAAGTAACCCATCGTCGTCTTCCGCCACTTCATCTTGTCGCCAATGCCCAACTCGTTCATCAGCTCAAACGTCGGCAAATCCGACAGGCACGCAAAATGATAAAACCGCTCCAGCGACAATCCCCCAAAATCGAAGTGGCCCGCCATCCCCCCCGGCTCCGGCGCCGCCTCAATCACATCGACCGTGTGACCCTCCTTGGCTGCCCTATAGCCTGCTGCCAGACCCATCGCTCCTGCCCCAATCACTACTACACGAGCCATTCATTCCCCTTATGCTTCGATTCAATCACACTGGACCCATCAGTTGGTCCCAAACTCAAATATGCATCTTCGTTTGAATTTAAGTGTACAGTTGTACCCCGACTTGCACCACGTCGCAACAGGCACCTTGCCAGCACCGCGTTTAGCAGTGACCGATTCAATGTTTCGTGTAATACACAACATAGAGTGTCCCCGGTTTCGACCCAAGCCACCGTGAATAATGCATAGGCGCGAACGGCGCCTGGCCATAGCACGCATCCGGGTCAAACGAGATCCCATACAGCGGCTGAATGTGCGGAGTAAAGTCGTATGCATTCACCTCGCAGTTTCCCTCCGGCAGCGGTGGCGCAGGCTTATAAGCGTGTGCCGGCACCGCAATCCGGTCCGTGTTGATGTATGCCGAGTGTCGCAATTCGACGCCAAGGTTGTACTCCCACCCATTATCCACAGCCGTATCCGGAACTCCCGCGGCCGTCAACTCATTCGCCAACTGCACCCTTGCGCGATCGATCGAGAACGTATTATGCGTGTTCACAATCCCATACACCGCCATGATTCCCACCAGCACTCCGCAGGCCGCCGGTAACTCCGGTCGCACCCGCTCCTGGTAGACCAGCACCATGTAGAGCAGTGCCACTACCAGCAGCGCCAGCAGGTACCGCTCTGTCAAGTGATACGCTCCCGCTCGCGGCACCAGCAGCATCGCATACACCACGGAGAACGGAACCAACAGCACACCAACTTGATTCCAGCTCAAACCCTCAGCACTCTCCCTCGCCGGTCGCTGGTCTCGCGAGGTCAGCAAGGAGATCAACCCATAGACGCCGCCAAACGACACGACCGTCAACAGCACCTGCACACCCCGACTCAGCAGTCGCGGCGCGTTCCCCTTCAGGATGATGAACTCGTAGGTGCCATGAATTCCAATCCAATCACCCCCGGTCGGCTCCAGTGGAAAGTAGCCCCGAAGATGGCTCGGATACGTTGCCAGAAATAAATATCCCAGGAACACCAGCGAACAAACCGCAAGCACCCACCGCCGGCTCCTCCGAACCTGCGGCAGAAACAGCGCCACAATCGGCAACAGCAGGAACGGCGCATCCAGAAACGTCCGCACCATCTCCGCCATCATGTGTCCGATTGGAAACGCCCCCACCAGCACATGCTCTGGCACGTTATAAGGCTGATGCTTCAACCACTGCAGGCAAATGAAGATGAACACCGCACCCGCAGCCGTCGCCGCCGCTCCCCCTATCACCACGCGGCGTTGGGTCCGCAACAGCCACAGGGTACAGGGCACCATGACCAGAATCCCAAGCCACGCGATCTGTCGCGCCGTGCCAAAGACTGCGTTCGTGACAACCGCGAAAAGAAGCCAGCCAATCGCCGCGCTCGATGTCCTGGCCTGCAGCGCCCGCAGGCATCCGTACAGGCAGATCACCAAGGCGAAGAGTCCCTGGATATCCGTCATGAACGTCACAGAGAGAATGAGGTACAGCGGCGAAAGCACAAACGCCAGCGTCGCGATCGTCGAATTTCTTTCGCTGACACTGGCCCGCACCAGCGTTCGCTGCAGCAAGATCGCCAACACCATCGCAACCATCAGCGTGCTCATGCGCACTGCCGTCGGCGACATGCCAAACATCTTTACAAATGCGGCACCCAGGTAAAGCTGCCACCCGATCATCGGTGCAGCCCAGCCGTTATAGGCAAATTGCCCCGTCGCCGCAAGCTTCTGCGCCATCAGAATGTACGGCCAGTCATCGCAAACGCCCATACTCGCGTACGGGCGGCTCAGCAGTTCACATACCAGCACCGCCAGCGCACAGGAGAGAGCAGATAGTCGAAGTTTTCGAGCGAGTTGCAATGGTCCCCCAGCAATCTAGCCGTCGTGATCCCATTTGAAGTTGAACGGCAACGCACGTGTCACGAAACGCCAGTTTCAGAATAGCAATACTGGATACAACGGAGTATGGCCTCGTCTCATCGTGAGGAGGGAGGAGTCGATCGCACCACGTAGAGGGTTCCCGGCGTGCGATAGGGCCAGCGCGAGTAGTGGACGGGAGCGAAGGGGGCAGGGCCGTAGCAGGTGTCGGGCTCGAAGGACACGCTGTAGAGGGGATGGATGTCGGGCGTCTTCTCGAAGAAGAACATGGTGCAGGGACCGGGGGGTGGCGGGGGTACGGCGACGTAGGCGTTAGCGGGCCGGACGATGCGGGAGTCGTTGATGTACCCGGCATGCTGGAGTTCAATGCCGAAGTTGTACTCCCAGCCGTTATTGACCGACGTGCTGGGAACCCCATCTGCATTAAGCTCCGCGGCGAGAGCGATGCGCGCGCGATACAGCGCGAAGGTATTGTGCGTGACCGCGATGCCAAGGGCAGCCATGAGGGCGATGACCAGAGCCATGACAATCGGAAGCCGCGGATGAATCCGCTCCTGGTAAAACCGGACAAGGCAGACGAGCGCGACCACCAGAAGCGCAAGAGTGTAGCGCTCGAATATCTCGACGGTGGCGGCGCGAGGAACGAGCAGAAGGATGTACACCAGGGTGAAAGGACCGAGGAGGATGCGAAGCTGATTCCAGGTCACGCCCGTGGAGGGCTGTTCAAGGGGCGTGGAGTTGTGGGATTGCAGAAGCGAAATGACGACTGCGAGCAGGCCCCCAATTGACGCGAAGGTAAAGATCGCCCATACGGCCCGGTTGAGAAAGACCGGTTGGTCGCCGGGCAGACACGTAAAGTCAAATGCGCCATGTTGATTCAGGCCGAAATGGTCCTGAGCTGTGGGCTCGAGGGGGAAGCCGCCGCGGAGGTGGCTGGGGTAGAGCGCGACGAACATGTATCCGCACAGGACGATGGCGAAGAGGGCAAGGGTGCGGGGCCTGCTTCTGCGCAACTGCGGAAGAAAGATCAGAACGATGGGAAGCAGAAGGAAAGGAAGATCCAGCAGCGTGTAGGTGAAGGCCAACACCGTGTGAACGATGGGGAAGGTGGGAGGCAGGAGATGCTCGGGAATGGAATAAGGCTGGTGCTTGAACCACACAATGCAGGCGAGGATGAAGACGGCGCCGGCCAGGGTGGCGGCAGCTCCGGCAAGGAGCACGCTTCGCCGGGAACGCAGCAGCCAGAGGGCGGAGGGAACCATGACAAGAATGCCGAGCCAGGAGATCTGGCGCGACGAACCGCAGATGGCGTTGCTCAGGACCGCGAAAAATATCCAGGCGATGGTGGCGCGCGTCGTTGGGGCCTGGAGTGCGCGGAGACAGCTATAGAGGCAGATCGCGATGCCGAAAAGACCGGTGATGTCGGTCATAAACGTCACCGACAACATCAAGTAGAGCGGCGAGACGACAAAGGCCAGGGTGCCGAGCGTAGCATTGCGCTCGGTGATGCCAACGAGCACCAGTGTGCGCTGGAGAAGGAAGGCGAGAGCCATGGCGACAAGCAGCGTGCTCATCCGGACCGTGGTGAGCGAGAAGCCGAATAGCTTGATGAACGGTGCGGCGACGTAGAGCTGCCAACCGAGGATGGGTGTCGCCCAGCCGTTGTAGAGGATGTGCCCGGTGGCGGCGAGTTGCTGCGCGGAATGAATGAAAGAGCGGTCGTCTGCGATGCCCATCTCAGCATTGGGATGGCTGATGATCTCGCAGAGAAGGACGGCCAGCGAGCAGAAGAGAGCCGGGAGGCGGAGACGGCGGACGAGTTGCAATGAGCTCCCCTTACAGTTTCGTTTGGATGCGTTGGATGAAGCTGTCGAACGACGATCTTCAGGCTAAGAATAGCAGGACGCCGCCACCGATTAACGCAGTCCCGTCTCGGTGTACCGGACCACGTAGAGGGTGCCCGGAGTGCGGTAAGGCCAGCGCGAGTAGTGGACGGGAGCGAAGGGTGCGGGGCCGTCACAGGCGTCGGGCCCGAAGGAGATGCCGTAGAGCGGATGGATGTGCGGCGTGTCCTCGTACAGCACCATAGGACAGACCCCAGAAGGTGGTGGCACGGGGGTATAAGCGCCGGCAGGTATCTTGATGGTGGATTCGTTGAGATAACTGGCGTGCTTCAGTTCGACGCCGAAGTTATACTCCCACCCATTGTCGACGGAAGTGTCAGGAATTCCGGCGGCCTCTAACTCGGCTGCGAGTGCGACGCGCGCTCGATAGTACGAAAACGAGTGATGGTTGGCCGTGACGCTATACATCGCCACGATTCCAACCAAAAGCCAGCTGACCGCAGGAAGACTTGGGCTGATTCGTTCCTGGTAGCAGCGGACCAGGCAAATCAGCAGACCGATCAGCCCGGGTAATAAATACCGGTCGCTAATCTCGGTGATGCCAGCCCGGGGCAGGAGGAATAGAGCGTAAGCAACGGTAAACGGCGCGAGAAGCACGACCAATTGCTTCCAGGAAATTTCGAGCCCGGAATTCGTGGCAACCGAGCGACGGCGCGAGCGAAATAGCAAGGCGGCCACGCCGGCGAGCCCGCAGAGGGAGATGATCGTGATGACTGCGCGGATGCTTCGGGGAAGAAAGATGGGTGGCTCACCTCTCAGCCCTGCCTCATAGACGATTCCATGCGGATTAACAAAATCGCCCATGGTTGGCTCCAGAACGACATTGAAGATTCCACGGATATGGCTTGGGTAGAGGGCCAGAAAGAGGAAACAGAAGAACACGATCAAGAGTAAAACGATCGATTGTTGGCGTTTCCTGCGAATCTCCAGAACAAACAGGGCCAGCATCGGGAACAACAAGAACGGAATATTCAGAAGGCTGTACCGTACCACTCCAAGAGCGTGTGTTACCGAGAACTTGCTGGAGAAAATATGCTCCGGTATGAAGAAGGGTTGATATTTCAGCCACTGCATGCAGGCGAAGATGAAGAGCGCGCCGACCAGGGTGGCCGCCGCTCCTGCGATGAAGACGCGACGCCGGGATCGAAGAAGCCAGAGGGTGGAAGGGACCATGACCAGCACGCCGAGCCACGCAATCTGGCGAGCGGTGCCGCAGATCGCGTTGGATGCAACGGCGAAACACAGCCAGAGGATGGCGGAGCGTTCGGTGGACGCCTGCAGGGCGCGGAGGCAGCCGTAGAGGCAGATGACAATGGCGAAGAGGCCGAAGATGTCGGACATGTAGGTGACAGCCAGTGTGAGGTACAGAGGCGAGAGGACGAGAGCAAGGGTGCCGATCGTTGCGTTCGACTCGCGGATGCCGCTTCGCACGAAGGTGCGCTGGATAATGAAGGCGAGTGCCATGGCGACCAGCACGGTGCTAAAGCGAACTGCGGTGAAGGAGAAGCCGAAGAGCTTGATGAACGCTGCGCCGAGATACAGCTGCCAGCCGATCATGGCGGTTGCCCATCCGTTGTAGACGATGTGGCCTGTGGTCGCTAATGTGTGCGCCATAAAGACGTATGGCCCGTCGTCGCAGATGCCCATCTCGGCGTACGGGCGGCTGATCAGTGCGCTCAGCAGGACGGCGAGAGCGCAGAAGACAGCGGGAAGGCGGAGTCTTTGAGTCAGTGGCAATGAGTCCCCTGCAAGGTCGTTGTGTGGAGTGATTGCTGAGATGTGAAAAGTACCGTGGAACACTCTCAGCATAGCAATGGATGGCGAAGCTAGGGCTTTGGACCCGGAGTATAGCGGTCGACGTAGAGCGTACCCGGTGACGAAGCCAGCCAGCGCGAATAGTGCACCGGAGCGAACGGAGCTGGGCCGGCGCAGACATCGGGCTGGAAAGAAATGCCGTAGAGCGGGTGAATGTGCGGCGTGTAGTTGTACCACAACATCTGGCAGCCGGCGGTGGACGGCGGTGGAACAGGGACGTAGGCTCCCGCGGGATAGTTGAGGGTGGGCTCGTTAATGTGGTCAGAGTACCGAAGCTCTACGTTGAGGTTGTATTCCCAACCGTTGTCGACGGAGGTGTCTGGTATGCCATGAGCGTTGAGTTCGGCGGCCAGCGCCACGCGCGCGCGATCGAGCGCGAAGGTATTGTGGGTAACCGCGACGCCGTAGATCGCCATGATCAGCACGAGAAGTGCGAAGACGGTGGAGAGCTGCGCGCAGACGCGCTCCTGGTAGTAGCGGACCAAGACGAGTGTTGCGAAGACCAGCAGAGGGAGAAGATAGCGATCGAAGATAAGGCCGGTGGCTCGCGGAAGCAGCAGGACGGTGTACACCACAGTTACGGGGGCCAGCAGGACGGCTAGGTTTCGCCACGTAATAGCGGTGTCGCGTGGCTGCGATGCGGTGGTGCGGAAGATCGATACGAGGAGACCGGCGAAGCCGCCGAGCGAAGCGATGGTGAGCAGGATGCGGACGCCCGTGTTGAGGAAGAGCGGTGTGATCGAGTGCCAGTCGCTGAGGCTGACGACGCCTTCATAGATTCCGTGGACGCTGACCCAGTTGCCGTTGAAGAGCATCGGCTCCAGGGGAAAGCTGCCGCGCAGGTGGCTGGGGTAGAGCGCGAGCAAGAAGTAGCCCGCGAAGACGGCGACGATGGCCCCGAGGATGCGCCGCGGCGCTTTGCCGAGCTCAGGGAAGAAGATGGCAAAGAGAGGAAGCAGGAGGAACGGCGCGTCGAGGAAGAGGTAGGTGAGCTGGCCGAGGACGTGAGCCGGAGGGAACGTGTTGGGCAGGACGCGCTCCGGAATAACGTAGGGCTGGTGTTTGAGCCACTGCAGACAGGCGAAGAGGAAGAGTACGCCGGCGAGGTTCGCGGCCGCTCCGATGACAAGGACGCGGCGTTCGGCGCGCAGCAACCAGAGCGTGGAGGGAACGAGAATCAGAATGCCGAGCCACGCGATCTGGCGAGCCGTGCCGAACAGGGCGTTGGTTGCGACAGCAAAACATAGCCAGAGGATGGTGGTCCGTTGGGTCGGCGACCGTAGTGCGTGAAGGCAGCCATACAGACAGACAACGATGGCGAAGAGGCCGAAGATATCGGTCATGTACGTGACCGACATCATGAGGTAGAGCGGCGAAAGAACCAAGGCGAGCGTGCCGAGCGTGGCGTTGCGCTCAGTGATGCCGGCGAGCACGAGGGTGCGCTGGAGGATGAAGGCGAGCGCCATCGCGACCAGCACGGTGCTGAAGCGGACGGCGGTGAAGGAAAATCCAAAGAGCTTGACGAACGCAGCGCCCAAGTAAAGCTGCCACCCAATCATCGGCGCTGCCCATCCGTTATAGGCAAATTGCCCCGTCGCTGCCAGCTTCTGCGCCATCAGGATGTACGGCCCGTCGTCGCAAACCCCCATGCTCGCGTAGGGGTGGCTTGCGAGTTCGCACACCAGCACCGCCAGCGCGCAGAAGAGAGCAGGTATTCGAAATCTTCGAGCGAGTTGCAATCGTCCCCCAGAAATATCAACTACGGCGTCAGTGTTTTTGCCACCGGAACCTCCGGCACCCGGCTGAACCTCACGTCGAACACACTCGGCAACTCGACGTCCGGCCCCAGAAACTGCAGCGTCGCATTGCCCTGCTCCTGCTGCTTCAACATATACAGTTCCAGCCACGACGCCCCCGACGCATCCTTCACCACCATCAGAAACTCCCGATGCTCCGGCACAAACCCGCCCACATCCATCGTCTGATATCCCAGCAGCTTTCCAAACAGCAGAAAGTTCCTCTGAGACGTCTCCGACATCGGATACCTCCCAACCTCCGCAAAGTTCGTCAGAAAATACAGCCGCCCCTTCAGCTCGTCGGGCGCATAACAATCCAGCCGCGTGTACAGCAGGTGATCGCCCGCCAGCACCGGCAGATCGCTTCCCTCCAGGAGCCTCACCCACGGCTCGCTGTTGTGTTTCTCCGCCAGCGCTGCATGGACGCTCTTTGGATGCACCAGCGCGCGCACTCCCTCCGGCATCGTCTTCAAGTCCACCTTCAGCGTCACTGCCGCAAACAAAATCAGCACCACCAGCCCCGCCACTCCTGTTCGTCGCGACTGTTCCGCAAACAATGCCACCAGCAAAATCCCCAACCCGATGGCATACCCCAGCACGTAGTCCCCTCGATACGCATGCAGCAGGTACGACACCGGCAGCACGTACACCGGCAGCGCGGTCAGCAACCCAACCAGCACCCACTCCGGCCCCGAAAATCCCCTCGTCCGCTCCGGCAATTCCTCTGCACTCTTCCTATCCCTAAGCACCAGCGACACAATCAACCCCGCGATCAGCAGGATCACCAGGAACCGCCAGTTGGTCACGAAGTAGTCGATATACGTCTGCTTCATCAGCGCCAAACTCGGCTTCGACCAGAAGTTCGAGCCATACAGCTTCGACGCCCTCAGATCCCCCGGCAACATCGGCAGCAGTGCCGTCGGAAATAACACCAGCGCCGCCCACATCTCCCAGCTCACTCGACCGCGCCGAGCATCCGCCCACCATTGCGCCGCCGCAAATGGCACCACCAGGAAGATCGAAAACGTATGCGAAGAGATCGCGAGCGCCAGCCCGCACCACACGCCCACCCCGTTCCACCACCGTCCCCGTTCATCATCGAGTCCAGCCTGCCAGCAGATCATCGCAAACGCGAGCCCCGCCAACTCCACCGCGTAGCTCTTCGCAAACACGGCAAACGCCAGCAGCGGAAACGTCGTCAGCAACAGCACCACCGCGAACGCATACACCGCCGCATAGCGCCGCCGCACAAACACAAACGTGCACCACAGCATCCCCAGGAAACTCACGATCGCCGGTAGCCGCGACCGGATCTCTTCATCCGCCGGCAGCGTCCTCAGCGCATGCAGCACCAGCGCATACAGCAACCCGATCGTATCCAACCCGCTGGCATAAAAATTCCAGATATCCCGCCAGTGCGGAAGCGCTGCCACCCGAATCACAATCAGTTCGTCGTACCAGAGGTAATCGCTGGCAGCCAGCCCCACCAACGCGGCAAACAACAAGCACAGCAGCACAACCATCCCCGCCCCGGCATGCCGTTCCACCTGCTCTTCGATTCGTTCGAGTGCAGAGCTTGCCTTCTGCTTCGCCGCGGATCCTAAAATCATCTATATCTCGACTTTGATGGTTGTCAGTAACTTATAATCTAGTCTTGTGCGCAACGGCGCAGCAAGCATCCATTGTCATGCTCGTTGTTGCGGCTATCTGCTCAACGCTCTTCGTTGACTCGCCAGAGGATCTCAATGCCGGCCTATGATCTTTGCATCGTGATTCCCACGCTCAACGAGCGCGAGAACATTGGCCTGTTACTCGAGAAGCTTCGCAATACCCTCCATGATATCCGCTACGAGGTCATCGTCGTCGACGACGACTCACCCGATGGCACCGCCGCCCTCGTCAAGCGCCTCTCCCGCCTCCAGCAGAACCTGCACGTCCTCCATCGCATCGGCCGCCGCGGCCTCTCCTCCGCCTGCATCGAAGGCATGCTCGCGACCTCCGCTCCCTACATCGCTGTTATGGATGCCGACCTACAGCACGACGAAACCGTCCTTCCCGAAATGTACCGCCTCATCTCCGCCGATCATCTCGACCTCGTCGTCGGCTCCCGCAACATCGGCGGCGGCAGCATGGGCGACTTCTCCGACTGGCGCATAAAACTCAGCCGCCTCGGCCGCCGTCTATCAGGCGTCGAGCGCCACGCCCACCTCACCGATCCCATGAGCGGCTTCTTCATCGTCCGCCGCTCGTTCTTCGAGCGCATCGCCCATCGCCTCACCGGCATCGGCTTCAAGATTCTGCTCGACATCGTCCTCTCCTCCGAAGGCCAGGTTCGCGTCGGCGAAGTCCCCTACCACTTCCGCCTCCGCCAGCACGGCCAAAGCAAACTCGACCTCATCGTCGGCCTCGAATACCTCGAGCTCATCCTCGACAAGCTGATCGGCAGCTACGTCTCCGTCCGCTTCGTCCTCTTCTGCCTCGTCGGCACCATCGGCGCCGTCATCCATCTGCTGCTGCTCGGCCTCTTGCTCAAAGTCGAGCGCTTCAGCTTCATCGAGTCCCAGGCCTGCGCCACGGGCATCGTCATGATCCTCAACTACGTCCTCAACAACTCCTTCACCTATCGCGACCGCCGCCGTCGCGGTGTCGCCTTCTGGTTCGGCATGCTCACCTTCTGCATCGCCTGTTCGCTCGGCGGCATCGCCAATGTCCTTATCAGCGCTGAAGCTTTTCGCCAGGGAATGCCCTGGTTCCTCGCCGGCATTACCGGCCTGCTCTTCAGCGCAGTCTGGAACTACGGCGTTACCTCGATGATCACCTGGCGCCAGGCCCGCCGCTCCGCCGCCCTCCGCGCCGAGCGCCGCGCACAGGCGTCCTCCGCCCTCCCAGACGATGCCGAAGCCCGCCCCGCCGCCGCCACCAACATCCGCTCTTAATCCACCCACCGCCGCCTAAACCGGGTCGCACTCCTTGGCCGGCACATGCACCCGCGCCTCACCGTGCGTGCGGCTGTATCCCGTGAAATGACGAACCCCCGCCGCGCCAATCAGCAGCAGCGCCAACCCGCACACCCCATTCCATCCCCACCGCCACCACGCCCACCCCGCCAGCGCCGACCCCATTGCACCGCCCGCGAAAAATATCGTCATGTAGATCGTGTTCAGCCGGCTCCGCGCCCCCGCGCCCAGCCCGAAGATCCGTGTCTGATTCCCCACCTGCATCATCTGCTGGCCCACATCCAGAGCCACAACGCCCACCACCAACGCCACCATGTGCCACGCAGTCGACGCCCGCAAGCCCTCCGTCACCAGCAGCCAAATATACGAACCCGTCATCACCGCGCCCGCCGCTGTCACCACGAACCGTGTCCCCCGCTTGTCCGCCAGCCATCCCGCAAACGGTGCAACCACCGCACCCGCAGCGCCCACAATCCCAAATGTCCCCGCCACGCCCGGTCCCAGCCCATAATGCGAATTCAGCAGGTACGCCAACGTCGTCCAGAAGCAGCTGAACGACGCAAACGTCAGCGCCCCCAGCACGCCCGCCTCGCGCAACAACGGCTCGCATCGAAACAGCGTCCACAACGACCGCATCGCCTGCCCATACGTCAGCGACTCGCGTGGCGCCATCTTCGGCATCACCCTCCACATCACCGGCACAAAAGACAAATTCAGCACCGCCGCCACCACAAACACCGACCGCCATCCCGCCACGTTCGCCAGCCAACCCGCAAACGTCCGCGCCAGCAGAATCCCCAGCAGCAACCCCGTCATCACGGTTCCAATCGCCTTGCCGCGCTGCTCATGCGTCACCAGGTCGGGAGCGATCGGCAGCACCACGTGCGTCACCGCAGCCATCAACCCCACCAGCGCGCTCGCGACAACCATCCAAGCCAATCCCTGCGCCAGCGCCGCCAGCACCAATGCCACACTCACCGCCGCATACATCCGCATCATCAGCGAGCGCCGCTCCGCCACATCTCCCAGCGGCACAAAGAATAAAATTCCCGCCGCATAGCCCAACTGCGTCGCCACCGCCACCCACTCCATCGCCCGCGCATCGCGCCCAAACGTCTTGCCCATCACCAGCAACAGCGGCTGGTTGTAGTAAATCGATGCGACCCCCACCGCGCACGCGACCCCCAGGAACGGCAGTGCCCACCGTCCCGCCATCGCACTCTGTTGCCTGTCGTCCAAACTTAGCCCTCAACTCTCAGCCTGACATTCCGGGCAGACTTCGCCCGCCGACTTCCCGCATACTCCGCCGCAGACTATCATCTTACCTAGGGCCTTTATGTCTCAGCAGGAAACCATTGCCGTAGCCATGTCCGGCGGCGTCGACTCCTCCGCCGTCGCCGCGCTCCTCCACGCCCAGGGACACCCCCTCGTCGGCCTCACCCTGCAGCTCTGGAACCAGCGCCGCCTCGCCGCCAACTACGCCGACCTCGGCCTCCCGGAAACCGTTCCCCAGGGCCGCTGCTGCTCCATAGATGACGTCTACGACGCCCGCCACGTGGCCGAGCACCTCGGCATCCCCTACTACCTGGTCAACGCCCAGGACCGCTTCGAGGCAGAGGTCGTCAAGCCCTTCGTCAGCGAATACCTAGCCGGCCGCACCCCCATCCCCTGCACCCTCTGCAACAACCACCTCAAGTTCGATCAGCTTCTCCTCACCGCCCGCCAGATCGGCGCCGAGCGCATCGCCACCGGCCACTACGCCCGCAACCACTACGACG
Source organism: uncultured Acidobacteriaceae bacterium (assembly GCA_963796535.1). Classification (GTDB taxonomy): domain Bacteria; phylum Acidobacteriota; class Terriglobia; order Terriglobales; family Acidobacteriaceae; genus Granulicella. Next base: position 95,470 of record CAWCMO010000011.1, on the reverse strand, counting down.
AAGCCCGCGGCCGCTGGATCCTCTCCCGCCCCGCCGACCGCTCCAAGGACCAGACCTACTTCCTCTTCGGTCTCACCCAGGATCAGCTCTCCCGCACCCTCTTCCCGCTCGGCGAAATGCAGAAGCCGGCCGTCCGCACCATGGCCGCCGACCACGGCCTCGACCTCGCCCAGAAGCCCGACTCACAGGAGATCTGCTTCATCCCCGGCGGCAGCTACCAGAGCTTCCTCACCGCCTACTTAGCCGAACAGGGCGAGACCCTCCCCGATTCCTCCGGCGAACTCGTCTCAACTCTGCCTTCCGGAGAAAGTGAGATTGTTGGACGCCACAGCGGCATCCACGCCTTCACCGTAGGCCAGCGCAAGGGCCTCGGCATCAGCTCGCCCGACCCGCTCTACGTTCTAAAGATCCACCCCGACTCCCACAAGGTAGAAGTAGGCACCGACGATCAGCTGCTCTCCACCCGCCTAACCGCCAACCGCCTCAACTGGGTCTCCATCCCCGAACCCACCGAGCCCATCCGCGTGACCATCAAGATCCGCCACCGCCATGAGCCCGCCCCAGCAACCCTCCGCGTCACCGGCCCCGACACCATCGAAGCCATCTTCGACGAGCCCCAGCGCGCTATCACCCCCGGCCAGTCCGCTGTCTTCTACCAGGACGACGAAGTAGCCGGCGGCGGCTGGATCTTCTAGCCCGCCTCGAGCTCCAAGCCCTACACCCTATCCTCTATCCCCTGTTCTTAAACGGCGACCGCGCCGCAAGCGTCTCCATCGCCGCTTTGACACCCGCAATGACCCCGGCAACCTGCTTCAGCGGCACTTTAATCCCATGCTGAACAGTCTGCGAAACCTCCTCAGTAGCGTGCAACGCATCGCTAACGATGTTGTCCGCGCGCCGCACCTGCACCCGCGTGCGCCCATTGATCTCGCGCATCGTTTCATTCAGCTCCGTCATCGTGACGCCCAGCTCGTCCACCTTCACCCGCACCGTCGACGTGATGTGCTCTGCACTATCCCCAACACTCTTCACCTTGGGTTCGAGGTCCTGCAAAATGCTGGCTGTCCGATCCATGATCGGCCCCGTCTTGGTTTCCACGATGCACGCAATCGCATTCACCCGCTGCAGCAACTTCGCCCCAAACGCGGCGCTGACCAATACGCCAATCGCCTGCGCCACCAGCGCCAGCGCAATGACCGCCAGGAAGATCATCGCCCAATGAATATCTCGTTGCGTCAACTCCGAAGTCGACTGGAAGACAACCATCGCTACGCCACTCAGTACCGGCATGACCCTGCTCCTGTTCGCTCTGCAAACTCTTGATCCTTACTATCTTGTGCGTGTCCGGCACATCCATGCAAGTCCCGTACCTACGCAAGCAATGCCCACCAGCCGTCTCTCGCGACGAAGGGCCGGCATTCACCGGCCCTCATCGCAACAAACCCTTACGGCACTCAACCTCTAAACAATGGCCCTAGGCAACCGGCGTGGTGTCATTCGTCTTCGACACGTACGCATCCTTGCCCGCGTCCAGCGCTGCTTTCGCCGCCTCTGCCTGCGTCTGGATCAGGTCCTTGCCCTTGTCCACATACGCCGACCACTGGGTGCGTCCCTTGTCGTAATACTCCTTGCCCTTATCGACATAGTCCGCCGCAACCTGCTTGCTCTTGTCCACGTAATCGCTCGCAACCTGCTTGCCCTGTTCTGCGTACGCTGCGGCCTGCGTCTTGCCTTGCTCATACAGTTCGTTCGCGCGATCCTTCGCGTCTAGTGCTCCGGCCCTCAGGTCCTCGCGGGTCTCTTTACCCGACTTCGGCGCGTACAACACACCTACCAGCGCCCCGATACCCAGCCCTGCCAGAAACCATCCGAATCCGCCTGCGCTGTCATTGTCTGCCATTACATTCTCCTGGTGAGACTTAACTCTTTGCGACAGAATACTCTCTTCCGGCTTGTAAATACCTAGAAAATCCGGTCGTCGAAACTCATCGCTTGCTGTAGTCTCTCTCTTAACTGGATGCCTCTTCAACACCCGCGGGTTGCGTCCCCTGCCGCTCCTGCATACGTCCCTGGCCCCACCCACACGTCCTTCGCACTCGACCCTAAGCAAATAGACCTCCTTAGCAGCTACGACCCCACAGCCGGCACTACAGTCGGCACCACACTCCCATTCCATGCACCCCTCCCCATTCACTCTGCATCCAACCAACCGAATGCCGTCCAACGATCCTCCTCTCCGCAAGCTCTCCGCAAACTGCGATTACCGGCCTTCTTGTAGCGCATGCATCGCTCCCCTTTGCAGCTTCATCCGTTTCCCCGACGTCTAACCCCTAACGATGGAGATCGGCCGAACGTTCGCTCATTCTCCCTTACCTTTCGCGCAGTTTCACTCCCAGAGCAACACCCTCCCAGAAGGGATCACGACCTTGAGCGCGCAAACACCCCAGGCTAACTCAGCACAGCCAAACCGCTCCCATCCCGACAGCAAGCCCTCTGGCTTCCTCTCCTTCACGCTCCACGCCCACCTGCCCTGGGTCGTCAACCACGGCACCTGGCCCCACGGCATCGAGTGGCTTCACGAAGCCGCCGCGGAAACCTACCTTCCTCTCCTCCGCGTCCTTGGCAATCTCGAGCGCGATGGCATCGCCCTCAACTGCAGCTTGAATCTCTCCCCCATCCTCCTCGAGCAGCTCGCCCACCCCGTCTTCAAGGCCGACTTCCCCCGCTATCTCGAGCGCAAGGTCCTTGCCGCCCGCGAGGACGAAGCCTATTTCCTCTCCGTCAGCGAATTCCACTACGCCGAGCTAGCCCGCTTTTGGCAAAAATACTTCACCGACGCCCTCAATGACTTCAACGCCCTCGACGGCGACATCATCAAAGGCTTCCGCCACTTCAACGATGCCGGCCTGATCGAGATCATCACCTGCTGTGCGACACACGGCTACATGCCTCTCCTCGGCACCGACGAGAGCGTTCGCGCCCAAGTCCGCACCGCCGTCACCGCCCACCAGCGCCACATCGGCAAACACCCTCGCGGCATCTGGGCGCCCGAATGCGGCTATCGACCCTCCGGCTTCTGGAACTACCCCGTCACCCAGCAGGACGGCTCGCCCATCGCGCCCGGCTTCAACCGCATCGGCGTCGAGCAGGCCATCAGCGAGTCCGACATCGACTTCTTCGTCGTCGACACTCACCTCATCGAAGAATCCGCCCGCACCCCCTCCCCCTACGAGCTGCGGGATGGCGCCGTCGTCCCTCCCAAGGACGAGCCCATGACCCACAACGACTATCGCCGTCTCTACCAGCCCTACTACGTCGACGGCGCCCATACCCCCGACGCCCAGCAACATCCCGTCACCGTCTTTCCCCGCGACCCCAGCACCGGTACCCAGGTCTGGTCCGGAAACTTCGGCTATCCCGGCGACAGCAACTACCTCGACTTCCACAAGAAGCGCTGGCCCGGCGGTCATCGCTACTGGTCCGTCACCGGCCCCGGCATCGACATGGCCGACAAGCAGCCCTACGACCCCGCCCGCGCCGCCGAGCGTACCCAGGCCCACGCCTCCCACTTCGTCCACCTGGTCTGGGAAGCCATCAACGCGGCTATGAACGACGCGGTGCCCCCCATCCTCTCCTCACCGTTCGACGCCGAGCTCTTCGGCCATTGGTGGTTCGAGGGCCCGCAGTGGCTCGAAGCCGTCGCCCGCACCCTCCACGACTACCCCATCGGCATCCAGCTCACCTCCGGCTCCCAATACCTCGACAAGTTCCCCCGCGCCGGCTTCATCAAGATGCACGAAGGCTCCTGGGGAGCCGAAGGCACCAACCACGTCTGGATGAATCCCGAAACCTCTTGGACCTACACCCAGATCTATCCCGCCGAGCTCTACCTCCGCGACCTCTGCACCGCCGGCGCCTGGAAACCCGACGGTCACGCAAATCAACCGACCGCCGAGCGCATCATCAAGCAACTCTGCCGCGAACTCCTGCTTCTCGAATCCTCCGACTGGCAGTTCCTCATCACCACCGGCGCCGCCCGCGACTACGCCGAGCTCCGCTTCGAAACCCACATGGACCAGTTCAACGAGCTCAAGGCCATCTGGCAGCATCTCGAAGCTCACGGCGCCATCACCTCCGAACAAGAAGAACGCCTCGCCGCGATCGAACTTCGCGACAGCATCTTCCCCGACATCGACCCCGGCTTCTGGGCCGCCGGCTCGCGTGAGCACCGCGCCCCGGACTCTCCGCACGCCCACGTCACCGCAGACACTCCGCGTCCCCCGCTTCCCGCCGCAGATCCGCCGCCGCACAACGGCTCGTCAGCGCAACAAGTATCGCCCGATCCCGACCCACCCCACGACCCGCTCCCCAGGTACAACCACAACCCTTCTGCCTGATCGCGCCCCCTTGCATCTAACTGCATCAGTTGTGACCTTCGCCACCCGATGAGCTCCTCTCCATTCACCCACCCATCCCGCCGGACCTCCCCGCAAAATTCCCCGCGCCCGCAGCTTGTCCCTACCCCGCGTCCCCGCTACACTGCCCTTACCCTCTGGCATCTCCTCTCCCTCGACGCCCCCACCGTAGCCACCCTCTGGACCATCTTCATCGCCCGCTGCTCCCACCTCCATCTCCCCTGGACCGAGCCAACCGCCATGTTCCTCGCCGTCTGGATGATCTACGCCGCCGACCGACTGCTCGACGCCCGCCTGCTGGATCCCCGTCGCCTCAACATCCATCCCCTGGACCAACTGCTGGACGCTCACCCGCTGGATGCTCATCACTCCGCCCCCGACCTCGAAGCACGCCACCGCTTCCACCATCGCTATCGCACCGCATTTGTCACCGTCCTCCTGCTCGGCTCTGTAGCCCTCGCCGCACTGCTTCACCGTCTCGATCCCCGCTCTCTTCATCTCTACACTCTCCTCGCCACGCTCCTCGCCGCCTGGATGCTCTTCATCCACGCCCATCCGCCCGCCAGCGGCAACACTCGCCGCCTTCCGAAAGAACTCGCCGTAGGCATCTTCTTCCCCGCCGCTGTCTTCATCCCCACCATCGCGCGCACCGCGCCCACACCCGCCGCCATCCACGTCCTCGGCTGGCTCGCCAATTGGATCCGCCCATCCCTTCTTCCCTCCGCCCTCCTCTTCGCCTGCATCTGCGCTCTCAACTGCCTCTGCCTCTACGCCTGGGAGCACCCCACACTCCGCACCGAAGACTCAGGACCTCAATCCCTCACCTCGCTCTACGAGCCCAACGCCGCCCGTCCGCAAGCCCACTGGACCACCCGCTGGGCCACCGCGCGCCTCACCTATCTCGCCCTCTTTATCCTCGCCGCCTCCACCATCGCCTCGGTCAGCCGAGCCCTCCCCATCGCTCTCCCCGCCCTCGCCTGCTCCCTCAGCACCGCCGGGCTCTTCGCGCTCAACCTCTACCGCCGCCGCCTCTCTCCCATCAACCTGCGCGCCATCGCGGACCTCGTCCTCCTCACCCCCCTCCTCTTCCTCCCATTCCTGCGATAAGCTCGCTTCGTGACACCTGAAGCGTCATCTCGACCGGAGCGCAGCGCAGTGGAGAGACCCCTGTATTCGCCCTCTCCCGAACACCCAACCCAACCCAACTTCGACCCCGTAGCCCGCATCTACCGCTTCGCCGAATACCTCGCCCTCGGCCCGCTCCTCCAACGCACCCGCACCCACTTCCTCCACGATCTCCCACCCCGTCATCAAGCCCTCCTACTCGGCGACGGCGACGGCCGCTTTCTCGCCCGCCTCCTTGCTCAGCAACCAAACCTCCGCGCCGTGGCCGTAGACACCAGCGCCACCATGCTCCACCTCCTCCGCCACCGCTGCCACCCCTACGCCAACCGCCTCCAAACCCTCCAAACCTCCGCCCTCAACATCACCCCCGCCCCCAACATCGACCTCATCGTCACCCACTTCTTCCTCGACTGCCTCACCCAGCCCGAACTCACCACCCTCACCCAAAACATCGCCGCGATCACCGCCCCCGGCACCCTCTGGCTCCTCTCCGACTTCGCGATCCCCCCACACCCACTTCTCCGCCCCTTCGCTGCTCTCTACATCCGCCTCCTCTACCTCGCCTTCCGAATCCTCACCGGCCTCCGTGTCACCCATCTCCCCGACCCCCAATCCTCCTTAGCTTCCGCCGGCTTCACGCGCATTGCCCGCCACGAACTCCTTTCCGGCCTGCTCTACACAGAAATCTGGCAACTCCATTAGAATCACTTCAGAACCTCATGCAGACAGCTCTCCAACCCGTAAGCGATCCCCAATCCGACCCCGAGCCAGCCGCACCCTCGCTGCCCGCCCCCGACCCCGGCATCTTCCATCCCCGACCAACCCAACCCCAACCCCCAAACCCGCTTCCGCCAGCATCGAATGACTAAGCAATGAACCTATTTATCCTTCGCCACGCCAGCGCCGGTACAAGCCGCGCCAATCCGCTTCTCGATCTCAAGCGTCCCATCGACAAGGACGGCAAGACCCAGTGCCTGCAACTCGCGCACGTCCTCAACGCCCTCAACCTCAACTTCGATCTCGTCGTCTCCAGCCCCCTCAAGCGCGCCCTGCAGACCGCCCAACTCGTCGCCACCGAAACCGGCTACGAACAAAAGATCCTCATCTCCAACGCCCTCGCACCCGCCGCAACCTTCGCCCAGTTCCAGCGCCTGCTGCGCGACTCTTCCACCTATGAGAATGTCCTCGTCGTAGGCCACAACCCCAACCTCACCCAGTTCGTCGGCCAGCTGCTCGGCGTCGGCGCCAACGACGACCCCTCCATCACCCCGGCGCGCGTCCGTCTCCGCAAAGGCTCGCTCGCCCGCGTCAACCTCACGCGCAACACCGCCATCCTTCAATCCCTGATTGATCCCCGCGTCGTCCGCGCCCTCTACACCACTTCCACCAAGAGCTCCCGCCGAAAGACCTCGCGGAAATAACCCGCCTCTTTCTTCAGCGACCACTGCTCCAGCTCCGCCCCACCCCGCGCCGGAATCAGCTCCAGCACTACCCTCTTCGGATACACCTTGGTCCGCACCCGCACCGACGCGGTTGCCCGATCCTGATTCAAGGCCTCCGCCAGCCGCAGCAGCACGATCGCGCTCCGCACATGCGCATGCTCCTCCACCGGCACAAACCGCATGGGCCGATCCATCGCCTCCGGCCGGCTCTTCCCCAGGTACCGCGCAATCGCCGCCACAATCGCTCGCTGCGCCGGAGAAAATCCAAAGATCTCCGAATTCGCAATGATGTACTGCGTGTGCCGATGATGCCCCTGGTGGTTCATATACTTCCCCACCTCCTGCATCATCGCCGCCGCCTGTATCCATAGCCGATACTCCACGGGCAGCTGGTGCACCGCCTCCAGCTGATCGAACAACTGGACCGCGTGCTGTCTCTCCGGCTCCACCTTGCGCGGATCAACGCCATACCGCCGGCAGACCTCGAGCACACCCTCCCACCGCTCAGCCTCCATCGTCCGATGCGCACTCGTGCGCACATCCGTATCCGCCAGCATCTGCGCCAAAATCCCATCCCGCAGCCCCAGCCTTGAAAATCGATACCCCTTCAAGTGCATGCGTTCCAGCAGCGCCGCGTATACCTGCGCGCCGCCGACAATAATCTCTGAACGACGCGGCCCAATCCCCGCCACCGCGGCCCTCTGCGCGTTATTTAGCCGCGCCAGCCGATCCGCGATCTTGCGCACCGACGACGTCTCCGCAGTGAGAATCTCCACCCGCGTCACCGCCACCTTCTTCGCCGCCTTCTTCCCGATCCCTGCCCGCGCGCTCTTCCTCTCCAACCCCAATTCCAATGCTGTGCTCGCCTCCGCCAGCGCCGCCGCAGTGCCCGAAGTCGCAATCACCAGCCTCACCTTTGGCTGCCCCAGCTTCCGTTCCGCTCTCCCCAGCTCGCGATCGATAAACTTCCGCAGCCGCGCAATGTCTTCCTTGCTCGGCGGATCACTCCGCAAAAACTCAGCCTGCAGCCGCACCGCCCCCAGCGGCAAACTCACCATCTCCTGGATCCGTCCATGATCGGAGATCGTTACCTCGCAGCTTCCACCACCCAGATCGATCAGCAAACACCGACCCTGCGCCCCGGGCTCATGCGTCACAATCCCCAGGTGAATCAGCCGCCCCTCTTCCAGCCCTGAAATCACTTCCAAATTCCATCCGGTAGCCGACTTCACCCAAGCCTTGAACGCATCCGAGTTGCGCGCATCCCGCACCGCGCTCGTCGCCACCACCCGCACCTTGTCCACCACCTGCGCCTGCACCGACCGTTGAAACCTCTTCAGCGTCTTGATCGTATTCGCCATAGCCTCAGGCGAAATCACGCCTGTCTCAAATACGCTCTCGCCCAGCCGCGTCACCTCGCGGTCCTCGAACAACGTCTTCAGCCGATGCGCCTGCACCGACGCGATCGCCAGCCGGCACGAATTGGACCCGATATCGATTGCTGCAAAAGTAGGCATCGTCTACTGCATCCTTACACGTCAATTGCGGTGGAAAAACAGCCCAACCGAATGACCTACCCGCCACCATACAGGCCGCGCGCGTTAATCCGATCAACAACCCATCCGTGTGAACCTCCGCGGCTTCGCTATGCTTAGAACATCGTTCGTCGCGGGCTCACTCGCATCCCCTCAACCCGCACCCTGAGTACCACCGCCATGTCGCTCGACGCCTTCTCTCCCCAACCCTCGCTCGCCTCAACCCACGCTCCCCAAAGCGTAGCCGTCACGCTCGATCCCAACCTGCCAGCCAGTCTCGCGGACCGTCCTGTCCCAAGGCTTACCCACACCCCATCCCCAACCGCCTCCCGTTCCCCGCGCACCCACGTCCTCATCCTCATCGGCCTCTGGCTTCTCCTCTACGTCACCGCCGCCTTCACGCCTCCGCTGCTCGACGACGCCGACGCCACCCACGCCCAGGCGGCACAATCCATGCTCTCCACCGGCGACTGGGTCACCCTCCATGTCGACGGCATCCGCTACCTCGAAAAACCACCCCTCCCCTACTGGATCACCGCCGCAAGCCTCAAGCTCTTCGCCCCTTCCACCTCAACCCCCAAGAGTTCGGGTACCCCATTCATACGTGCTTCTGCGGATGAGTGGGATGCAGACTCCATCAGCCGCCACGAACGCGCCCTCGCCTTCGCCGTCCACTTCCCACTCGCCCTCACCATCCTCGGCCTTACCCTGCTCGGCTACGCCTGGGCCCGCCGAGCCTTCCCCACTCCCACCCATCACGCAGCGCTCTACACCGGACTCTTCCTCCTCACCGCAGCTGGCGTCTTCCTCTTCACCCGCATCTTCATCCCCGACGCCCTCCTCTCCCTACTCTTGGCCTTCACCCTCTACGCCTTCCTACGAGCTCTCAACCCCACCACAAACCCGGGTGCCCCAGGTCCCGCTTCTGGGACCTGGGATCCCACGACATCCGCGCACCACCTGGGTGCCCCATCTTCGCGCCCGCTTCTGGGCGCTAAGGTGGGTTCACCGAATCTCTGGCCTTACCTAATGTGGACAGCCCTCGCCCTCGCCGTCCTCACCAAAGGCCTGGTCGCCATCGTCTTCATCCTTGCGACCACCCTCCTCTTCCTCACCTACACCCGCCAACTCAACCAATGGCGCACCCTCCGCCCCTTCACCGGCATCCTCCTCTTCCTGGCCATAGCCGCCCCCTGGCACATCCTCGCCGGCCTGCGCAACACCGGCGGCCTCAACGGCCACGGCTTCTTCTGGTTCTACTTCGTCAACGAACACGTCCTCCGCTTCCTCGGCCGCCGCATCCCCCGCGACTACAACAAGCTCCCCGCCACCCTCTACTGGACCCTCCATCTAGTCTGGCTCTTTCCCTGGAGCCTCTTCGCCCCCGCCGCTCTCCTCACCGCCTGGCGCAACCGCCGCGACATCACCTCGCGCACCGCCCCCACCTTCCGCCATCACACAACCCTCCTGCTCATCATCTTCTCCACCCTCGTCCTGCTCTTCTTCTCCATCTCCACCAACCAGGAGTACTACACCTTCCCCGTCTACCTCCCACTCCTCATGCTCTTAGCCGCAGCCCTCGCCTCCATCGAATCGCATCTCGCCACCACTCCGGGTGCCCCATATCTCGATTCTGAGATGTGGGTTTCCACTGAATCGAGTCCCTCACGCAACCCTCTTGACCCGACCCTCCGCCGAGCCCTCACCTTCACCTTCGCGACCTACACCCTCCTCGGACTCGCCATCGCCGCCGCCCTCACCTACGGTCTCTGGTCCTCCCGCAATCTCCCCTACGTCCCCGACATAGGCGAACTCCTCGCCCACCGCAACGTCGGCGACTACACCCTCTCCATGTCGCACTTCTTCGACCTCACCGGCCCCTCCTTCGCCGCCCTCCGTCTCCCCGCCACGCTCGCCCTCATCGCTTTCCTCACAGGCCCAGCCATCGCCTTGCTTCTCTTCACCCGCCGCCGCGTCCTCCCCGCCATCCTGTCCATTGCCGCCACCAGCAGCGTCTTCCTCATCGCCGCGCACATCGCCTTTGTGCGGTTCAACCCCATGCTCTCCTCTGTAAATTTCGCGGAAACCATCCAAACCCTCGAGCGCACCCACCAGATCTCGCCCAACACCGAAGTCCTCATCTTCGGCGACCAGGCCTTCGGCTCCTCCATCCCCTTCTACCTCGACCGTCAAGTAAAGTTAGTCGACGGCCGCACCACCTCGATGCTCTTCGGCAGCACCTTCCCCGACGCCCCACCCATCTTCCTAACCTCCGCCGACCTCCTCGCCCAATGGGGCCGCGGCCCACGCAAACTCCTCTTCGTCCCTCTCGAAAAGCGCAGCGACGTAGACCAACTCCTAGGCTCTCGCCAAATCATCCTCCAGCAAACCTCCGGCAAAGCCCTCATCACCGATCGCCCCCTAGCCCCTGGTTCTTAGTTCTCAGTTGTCAGTTCTCAGTTTTTCCGATCCCAACTTGTCAGGTACCAGCGCATAACTCTTCACTCACAACTGAGAACTGAGAACTAACAACTGAGAACTGAGAACTAACAACGAAGCCCTCACCGTGACCTCCGCCCTCCCCATCCCGGCCACCCGCACTGCGCCCATCCGCCGCTGGCGAGCCTCCTCGGTCGCGATCATCACCGCCTTCTGGGCCATCCTCCAGATAGGCGGTCTCTTCTCCCCCGGCCTTCTCGACGACGTCGACTCCATCTACATCCAGGTCGCCCGCGAGATGCTCCAGCGCCACGACTTCGTCACTCCCACCATCGACGGCGTCCGTTTCTTCGACAAGCCCCCCCTCATGTACTGGATGGCCGCCGGCTCCATGCGCCTCTTCGGCATCCACGACTGGGCCGCACGCCTCCCCCTCGCCCTCGGCGTCCTGGCCCTCCTCCTGGCCGTCTACGCCCTCGGCATCCGCTTCTACTCTCACCCAGCCACCGCGACCCAACTCTCGCCGTCCGCGCAGGACCCCGACGACCGTGCCGGCCTCTACGCCGCCCTCGCCATGGCCACCTGCATAGGCCCCTACATCTACACCCGCTTCTACATCCCCGACGTCCTCATCGCCCTCTGGATGACCCTCGCCGTCCACCTCTTCCTCATCGCGACAGACCGTGCGAACTCCATCCCCGCTGCAACAAAACTCCCGCCGTCCGAACAGGATCCAGTGCCGGGTGCCCCATTCATACGCGGCTCCATCGCGGAGGGTGGGGTGCAAGCCGTCCGCGCCTCACACACTCATCGGCATTACTCCCGATGCTGGGCTTCGCCGCCGTCACCGCCCTCAACCTCCTCACCAAGGGCCTCATCGGCATCATCTTCCCCGTCGCCTTCGCTCTGCTCTACCTAGCCTTCACACGGCAACTGAATCTCCTCCGCAAACTCCACCTCCTTCCCTCCACACTCCTCTTCCTCGCGATCGCCGCGCCCTGGCACATCCTCGCCGCCCTCCGAAATCCACCCATCCCCATTCCCCCCGGCCTCGGCCTTCCCACCCACGCCGGCTGGGCCTGGTTCTATCTCTACAACGAGCACATCGCCCGATTCCTCGGCCACCGCATCCCCCACGACTACGGCCAGGTCCCCATCCCCATCTTCTGGCTCCTGCTCCTCCTCTGGCTCTTCCCCTGGGTAGCCTTCCTCCCCGCAGCCCTCCGCGACGCCATCCGAACTCTCCGCTCCCCCAAGCCTTCCACCAACCTCCGCTTCGACTCCGACCCCGACGTCTCCCTTACCCACAAGGCGGGTGCCCCATTCATACGCGGCTCTATCGCGGATGAGTGGGATTCCACAGCTTTCGTCACCCAGGAGAAGGCGGGTGCCCCAGGTCCGGATTCTCGGACCTGGGTTAGCACAATTTCCAACCGCGACGACCGCACCCGAGAACCCGCCCTCGCCAACCTCCTTTGGGCCGGCATCATCCTTGGCTTCTTCACCCTCTCCAGCCGCCAGGAGTACTACCACCTCCCCGCCCTCCCCGCCCTTGCCCTCATGGTCGGAGCCGTCTTAGCGAAGGCCGACGCCAACCTCCGCAACAAAACCCTCGCCGCGCGCGCAGCACCCCTCCGCGCAAGCCTCTACATGCTCGTCCCCTTTGGCACCCTGCTCTTCCTCCTCTGCACCTACCTCGCCCTCACCGCCCACACCCCAGCCCCCGGCACCACCCTCAGCGGCCTCCTCCGCTCCAACCCCAACCTCTACGACCTCTCGCTCGGCCACGTCTTCGACCTCACCGGCCCCGCCATGGGCTTCTTCCGAGGCCCACTCCTCACCGTCGCCCTCGGCATGCTCACCCTCGGCCCCATCGCGTATCTCGTGCGTCGCAGCGCGTCACCCACCAAGCCCAACCGCGCCTTCGCCGCCAACCTCCTCATCGCCGCCGCCATGACCGCCATCCTGCTCGCCGCGCATCAGGGCCTGGTCCGCTTCTACCCCATCCTCGGCTCCAAAGACCTCGCCCTCGCCATCGACCGCGACCTCCGCCCCGGCGACCTCATCCTCAACGATGGCGAGCTCACCTCTGGCTCCGCCCTGCTCTTCTACACCCCGCAAACGGCCGCGCCGATCCTGCTCGTCAACGGCCGCGTCAACGGCCCCTGGTTCGGCAGCTTCTACCCCGACGCCCCCAAAATCTTCCTCGACAACACCCAGCTAGCCCACCTCTGGGCCGGCCCCCACCGCCTCTTCCTCCTCACCGACCAACCCGCAGCCCGCACCACCATCCTCTCCACTTTCGCCCCAGTCCACATCTTCGCCACCTCCGGCGACAAAACCATCCTCATCAACAGATAGAAGTTCTCAGTTCTCAGTTCTCAGTTCTCAGTTCTCAAATGTCAGATGTCACGTGGCGGAGATTTTGCACCTACTGAGAACTAACAACTAACAACTGACAACTCAAAACGGACAACTCAAAACGGATACCGGACAGTCATCCCGAGTCCACTGCAACTTCTCCCGCACCCACCTTGTCTAACTCCTCAACGCCTTCGGCGACCCAACCCACCGCAGGCCAAGGAGCCCCACATGAAACGTTGCCCCACCCTCTCTCTTTCCCTCGCAGCTCTTTCTCTCGCTGTCCTCGTCCCCACCTTCGCGCTTCCCGCCCACGCCCAATCTCAACCCGACGCAACCCAGTCTCCGGCCGTGCGCATGGTCCCCGCCCGCGCCACACTCAATGCAGCGCTCGTCGCCAGCAAGGTAAAGGCCGGTGATGAGTTCCGCGCCACATTAGCAGAGAAAGTTCAGCTCCAGAACGGCCCCAAACTCCCTGCTGGAACCATCCTGATCGGCCAGATCTCCACCGACGACATGAATCAAACCGGCACCTCCAAGCTAGCCCTCCGCTTCACCAGCGCCAAGCTCAAAGACGGTCAGACCGTTCCCATTAAAGCCACGATCGTCGGCATCCTTCCCACCGGCTTGTCCAACCAGGACAGCTACAGCCTCAATCCCAAAGGGGATGTCCCCGCCACCTGGAACGACGGCACCCTCGCCATCGATCAGCTCGGTGCCATGGACGGCGTCGACCTCCACAGCAAGATCGCCAGCACCAACTCCGGCGTCTTCGTCTCCAACAAGGACAACATCAAGCTGGTCAACGGCGGCGAACTAGAGCTAGCCATCGCCCAACAGCCACACCCCGCAAGCGACGCAACCGGCACCAACGGCAATCAGTAACGCTGCAGTGAACGTTGTCAGTTCTTAGTTCTCAGTTCTCAGGAAAGGCGCAATCCTTCGTCGCTCAGCGGCGAGGTGGTTGCACTCACTGAGAACTGACAACTAGACGAACTAGAACTGACAACTTACTCCGGCGACTCCACCCGCCCACCATCCTTCAGTTTGTAAACCTTCCCGCGATAATAAAAGTTCTCCCCACCATAACTCCCAACCCAAAGACACCCATCCCAGCACATCCCGCAGCGGATAGATCATCGCGTTATACAAAATATCCGGATCGCCCAACACCGCGAGAATCGCCCCAGCCTGCAGCCAACGATTCACGACCATCGCCGCCAGCCACACCACGCCCAACCCCGCATGCCCACTCAACAATCCCCACACCAATCCCAGCAGCCCAAACGGCATAGCAAACGTAAGCCCGCTCCCCAAATGTCCCCACGGCCTTGACCGCCGCGTGCTCTGCATCCATCGCAATTGATTCCGAAAGCTAAGCCAGAACGGCGAATCCTGCACCATCAGACGAATGATGTACGTCGCCATCTTCACGCCCTTACCCTGGGCCGCCAGCCGATTCCCAATCACAAAATCATCCGCATAAAATTGTCCCAGCTGGTCGAACCCACCCACCTCCTGGAAGCTCTTCTTCGGCAGCGCCATCGTCGCGCCCAACGCAAACTTCGTGCCCTCCAGCATGTCCGCAACCAGCACACCCGAGCTCATCTCCACGCTCTTCCCCACCGCATCCAACTGCGAAGCAAACCCCGGCCCCCCATTCCCCGTATCCGGCTGCGCCGTCCCCAAATAAAGACAGCTGGCAATCCCCAGCTTCGGATCCTTCAAGTTCTGCACCATCCGCAGCAGATAATCCTTCTCCACGCGCACGTCCGCATCGCTCGTCACATATAAATCGTTCTTCGCCACCGAATCCATCTTCGCCAGCGAATACACCTTCGCATTATGAAACTTCGGCGTCGGCTCTCCACACGTCACATACCGCGCAACCACCTGCGGATACCGCTGCCCCACCGCCCTCGCCAGCTTCAATCCCTCATCCGTATCGAACCGCGCGCAAAACAGCAGCTCCCACTCCCCCGGATACTCCTGCTCAAAGAACGAAACAATATTCCGCTCCATCCCCGGCTCGGTCCCGTGCAGCGGCTTCAGCATGCTCACGGCCGGCAAAAAGTCCGGCACCGCCCGCTGCTCCCGCCGCTTGCGCACACCAAAGCGAGCCGCCGCCGCCAGCACCATCCCGCAATAGATCGAAGAGGTGACCGACCCAACCATCGCCACCCAGAAAACAACCTGAAGCAAAACCTTCATCGCACCGAATCCTGCCAAAATCGCGAGCTACCCACCGCAGCCAGCACCACCCTCAAGTCTACGCGACCACCAACTAGCTGACCTTCTTCCGCCCAGTCCCATGCGGCACCGGCTCCCGCGTCGTCACCCCAAACGGCCTCCGCAACGGCACCAGACCCGGCGGCGGAGCAGCCTGCTGCATCCGCGTCAGCATCTCCGTCCGCACATAATCCACGAACCCCTGCATCTGCCGATTCATCTCTTCCATCCGTTCGCGCATCTGCAGCACAATCGCAATCCCCGCCATATTCACGCCCATATCGCGCGCCAAACTCAAAATAAACTCCAGCCGCTCCAAATCCTCATCCGTATACAGCCGCGTATTCCCATCCGACCGCGACGGCCGCAGCAAACCCTCCCGCTCATACAACCTACAGCGTCTGCGGATGGATCTCGTACATCTCCGCCACCGCCGAGATCATGTATGCACCTTTGGACTTTCGCTTCGTAGCCATCGCCTGAAGAATACCCCCTTTCGCCCTGCCCGCCGAATACCCCATCCGCCCGTCACGCATCATAATCCACATATGAAACGACTCAACCTAGCTACCCTCGCCGCCGCCGCCACCGCCACCGCCGCAGGAATCGCCGTAGCCTCCATCGCCTCCGCAGTCGTCGCCACCGGAGCCGCCGTCCTCGTTGTCCGCGCCGTCCGCAACCGCAAGCTCGCCCTTGCCGACCCCAACGCCCCGCGCCCCATCGTCCTCGTCACCGGAGGCTCCCGCGGCCTCGGCCTCGCCATCGCCACCCGCTTCGCAGCCGGCTCGACCAGCCAACGGCCCGCCCGCCTCGTTCTAGCCTCGCGCAACATGGCCGAGCTCCAGCAAGCCCAGGAAACCCTCCTCTCCCAATACGCCCACCTCCAGCCCGAAGACTTCCACCTCGTCGCCGCCGACCTCTCCAAGCCCGAAGAAGCCCAGCGCCTCATCAACGAAGCCATCGCCCGCTTCGGCCGCATCGACGTCCTCGTCAACAACGCCGGCATCATCGACGTAGGCCCCATCGAATCCCAAACCCTCGACATCTTCGAGCGCACCATGCAGAGTCAACTTCTTCGCCGCCCTCTACACCACCTGGGCGGCCCTCCCCCATCTCCGCAAGCAAGTCCCTCTCTCCGGAACCCGCCGCGCCTCCATCGTCAACATCGCCTCCATCGGAGGCAAGCTCGCCGTCCCCCACATGCTCCCCTACTCCGCCGCAAAATTCGCGCTAGTAGGATTCTCCGAAGGCCTCCACGCCGAGCTCCGCCACAAGGGCATCCGCGTCACCACCGTCTGCCCCGGCCTCATGCGCACCGGCGGCGAAGACCACGTCAACATCGTAGGCGACGTAGAGTTCGAACGCCGCTGGTTCACCTTCGCCGCCAAAACCCCCGGCCTCGCCGTCTCCACCCAGTTACGCCGCCAACAGAATCTTCCGCGCCGTAGCCTGTGGCCGCGCCGAAATCACCATCTCCCCCCAAGCCTGGCTAGCCGCCCGCTTCGCCGGAGCCTTCCCCGAAACCCTCCAATACCTAAACGCCCAAACCAACCAACACCTCCTCCCCAAAGCCCCCAGCGAACTCAAGAGCCTCACGAGTTAGCGCGACCTCGCTCCTGTCGTTGCTCGTTTTTCGCCGTCATCCTAGAGCGGAGCGAAGGACCCCCGTATTTGCCTTAGCAATATTTCTCGCTCACCACGGCGAGACAGTGCAGCGATATGATCTCATCATGAACCACCCCGACGACGACAACGGAGATGTGCTTCGCCGTATGGAATCGAACGGCGATGATTTATCGCGCGCCAGAAACTTAAACTTCGTCGTAGTCTTCCCCGATCAAGCCTCAGCCGAAATCTTTGCGAGCACGTTTCGCCAGCTCGGCCACGCCGTTTCGATCGACTTCGCTGAAACAGTGAAGGAGCTACCCTGGGATGTCACCGTGGTCAATCACATGGTGCCGTCGCACCAAGACATCACGGAATTTGAGAGCTTGCTGCAGGACGAAGCAACGTCCCGCGGAGGTCGCAATGACGGATGGGGCTGTCTCTCCGAGCAATCACCCGCGAACTAACTATTCTCCCCCGAAGCCGCCATCCGCTCCTTCGCCGACTCCATCCGCCCCACCGCCGGCACCATCTCCCCCGCCAGCGCCAGCCCCATCCGCGGAGTATTCACATACACCGCCTCATACTTCCCCGCCGAGACGATATACGTCTCATGAAACACCCCCACCACCCCCGTAGCCCCCACCAGCCGATTGAACTCCGCCCACGCAGGCAGATGCTCCTTATCCTTCGAGTGCGCGTAAGCATGCAAATGCTCAAACGACCGCCAATACTGCACCGTCATCGCAACCGGCGGGCTCAAAAAGTAGCTAGCCTCCAACAACCCCAACTCCGGCTGCCTCTTCAACTCCGCCAGCATCCGCGGCATCGCCCGCGACACCGGCAGCCACTTATGCATCGCCCAAAGCCGATTGATCCGCATCCCGATAAGGAACACCACAAAGTCCCCATCGATCTTCCCCGCAAACCGCCCGTTCATCACGTCCGCCATACAAACCTCCGAACACCAATCGACGAACGCTACACCTCCGCCAGCATCTCCGCCCGCGGATCCTCCGGGTTCAGCTTCTGCAGCTCCCGCAAAATCTCCTTCGACCGCTCATCCTGCACCTTCGGCACCACGATCTTCACCTCCACAATCTGATCCCCGCGATGCCCCTCGCGCGTAGCACTCGTCACACCCTTCTCGCGCATCCGAAGCTTCTGCCCCGTCTGCGTCCCCGGCGGAATCTTCACCGTAGCGCGCCCACTCTCCGTCCCCACGCCATCCACCGTCGGCACCTCAATCTTCGACCCCAGCGCCGCCTCCATCGCCGTCACCGGCACGGTGATATGAATGTCATCGCCCACCCGCCGAAACAGCTTGTGCGCCCCCACCTTTAATAATCAAATACAGATCCCCATTCGGCGCGCCCTCGGTCCCGGCATTGCCCTTTCCAGCCAGCCGAATCCTCTGCCCATCCCGCGTCCCCGCCTTGATGTTGAACGACAGCGGCTCCGTCTTCGTCACCACGCCCGCACCCTCGCACGTCGGACAGGCATTCTGCACCTTCCCCGTCCCGCCGCACCGCGGGCACTGAATATTGAACTTCATCCGCCCACCCATCTGCGTCACCTGTCCCGACCCATGGCACTCCGGGCACTCCATACTCCCGCCCAACACCGCCTTGCCCTTGCACGTAGGGCACTGCGCCTGCCGATGAATCTCCAACCGCGTCACGCCCCCGCGAATCGAAGTCCAGAAATCAATCTCGACTTGATACTCAAGATCTGTCCCCGGCTGCGGCCCGCGAGCCTGCCGCCCACCCCCACCGAACATCCCCGAAAAGACATCCTTAAAACTCCCCCCAAACCCCTCGCTAGAGCCCCGCGACGAAGCCCTCTCGCCCCCCTGAAATCCCGAGAAATCAAACCCATCGAAATCAAACGGCACACCCTGCCCACGCGCACCGCCAGCACCCGCACCGCCGCCAAACCCACCCGCGCCAGCCCCGCCCGGCGCACCACCGCCCCGCGCATATGCCTCCGCGGTCGCCGCATCAATGTTGTCTGAGTAGAAGCCCACCTGGTCGTAAATCTTCCGCTTCTTCTCATCGCTCAACACGTCATTCGCCTCGGAGAGTTCCTTGAACTTCTCCTCAGCCTTCTTATCGCCAGGATTCACATCCGGGTGATACTTCCGCGCCAGCTTCCGGAACGCCTTGCGAATCTCTTCCGACGTCGCCGTTTTCTTGACGCCCAATGTCCCGTAATAGTCTTTTGTCTTCGTCGCCATGTCTCTTCTCAACTTACTCTACCCACCGTCCCAGTGAATAGCTCTTCATCCTCAGACGTTCAACCCTCAGTTCCACTCTGACACACAGGGCACCAAAACAAATTCCGCCCCGCGAACCCTTCCCGCTTCATCACCTTCGTCCCACATACCCTGCAAGGCCGCCCATTCCGCCGATACACATAGTGCTCATCGCCCACCTGCACCGGCCCCGTCTTGCTGTCCCGATCCCTGGCCAGCGTAGTCACAATCCGTCTGTCCACCTTCCCTGCACGCATCAGTGGCCCCAACTCCTTCCACATCGACTTCACCACCTTCTCCGGCACATCCTTTCCCGGAGTAAACGGGCTCTGCCTCGCACGAAACAACACCTCCGCCCGAAAGATATTCCCCACCCCCGCCATCACTTCCTGCTCCATCATCAAAATCCCAATCGGCCTTTTACTCTTCGCAATCCTCTCCAGCGCTTTATCGACGCCATCCCCATCCAGCGGATCCGGCCCCAGCCTCTCCCGCAACGCCTCCCACTTCTCCTCCGTGTACACCGAGCAATCCATCGGCCCCCGCAGCTCTACCCAGGCAATCTGTTCCGGCTGCAAATGCCCCGTCCCATCGTCGCTCGAGTACCACGCATGCCGCTTACTGACACCCTCCACCGGACGCTTCACCGCCGCAGCATTCCACATCCGCATCCGCAGCGCCCCCTTCACCGCCGGCAGCGCACCCGACCCCTCCGTGAAATCTCCCTGCAATCCCAAATGCACATGCAGAATCCGATCCTTCCCGAAGTCATACCCCAAATGTTTGCCCACCGCCATCACCCGGCGCAACTTCCGCCCATCCAGCAAATCCCAATCCGTAAACCGACCCTGCGGCCCATCCATCCGCACCGTCTTCCCGGCAAACGCCGCCGCATGCCGCTCCGCCCACCGATGAATCTCATTCCCCTCAGGCATTTCACTCTCTCCAGGCCCTAAAACTCCACAACCATTTTGCCCACCACGCCAGCTTCCACCGCCGCATGAGCCGCACCAATCTCTCCCACCGAAAATCTCTGCTCGCTCATCAGCGGCCTCAGCTTCCCTGCCTCGACAAGCTTCGCCGCCGCCGTCAAAATCTTGCCATGATGCGCCCGGCTCTTACCCGTAAGCAGTGGCATCAGCGTGAACACACCCGAGTAGCTAGCCCCGCGAAACGACAGCGGCGCCAACGCATGCGTCCCCCACCCCAGGCAGCTCACCGCATGCCCCGTATACCGTTTCACGGCGACAAACGACGCATCCAGCGTCGCTCCGCCCACCGTGTCGTACACCACATCAAACCCTTCGCCACCCGTATTCGCGGCCACATACTCCTCCACCGAGCTCGCCCGATAATCAATCGCCTTCGCCCCAAACCCCTCCACAATCTTCCTCTTCTCCGCCGACACCGTAGCGAAAACCTCCGCCCCATACGCCACCGCAATCTGCACCGCCGCCGACCCCACGCCACCCGCACCCGCATGAACCAACACAGTCTGTCCCTCATGAACCTTCGCGCGATCCACCAACCCCTCCCAAGCCGTGATCGTAATCAAAGGCAGCGCCGCCGCCTCGCGCATAGAAATGTTCCGCGGCTTCTTCGCCAACAAATCCCCATCCACAGCAATCAACTCCGCCAGCGTACCCTGCAATCCTCCAACGCCGCCCACCATCCCATACACTTCATCGCCCACACGAAACCCACTCACGCCCGCGCCCACCTGCTCCACGACCCCAGCCATATCCAATCCCAACACCGCCGGCAGCGGCTGCTTCGCGTGAGCCGCCTGTCCCGCCCGAATCTTCAAATCCAGCGGATTCACACCACTCGCATGAACCCTTACCAGCACATCGCGTTCGCGCAGCTCCGCCACCGCCAACTCAACCTGCCGAAACTCTCCACCCGCCTCTTCGACAACATACGCACGCATAGCAAACTCCTTTCGCATCGACCGCCGGCACGATTAAACAACAAGAGCTGCGGCCCGCGCGAAACTCTTGGCGAAGGCCACAGCTCCTGCGCGGATCACCGCGCCAGCATCTTTAGTTCCAAACCGTAGACGCCTTGATCGCCGCAACATTGAACATGTGGTCTGGCTCAATTTCCTGCATCTTCGCCACGAACGCCTCAGCCTCTTCCTGCGTTCCAAACACACTCCGCTGATACAGCCGGCCCGCGCGCAGCGCGTCGCACTGCCACAAGGTCTCATGCCCGTGCACACTCCCCTCGCCCATATCCCAATGAATCGCTCCAGGCCACGCCTGGTCCTGCCGTCCTTCGCTATCGTTTGTCATCGCGCTACCTCCTGGTCTTTCTTCACCCTGATGATTGGACGCCCCAACCACCACTTCCGATCTACTTCTCTTAACCCGACTTTCATACCATCCACTCGGCCGGTACCACCCTGCCAATTAGACGAATAAGGAGGAGCCGAAGCCCCTCCTTATCCTTTACGCAGATCAAGTACTAGTGGTTCAATGCGACCTATGTTCCTTCGCCCAACGCGACTTATTTCTCCGCGTCAACATATTCAGCATCGATCACGCCTTCGTCCTTCTTCGCCTCGTCAGCCGTTCCAGCCGCCGCTGCGTCGCCGTCCGTAGGAGCCGTCGTCCCCGCTGCATTGGCCTTATAAACCGCCTCTGCCAGCTTGTGGCTCGCCGCCGTCAGCTTGTCCTTCGACGCATTCAGTTCGCTCGTGCTCGGATCGCTGCCGGCCAGCGTCGACTTCGCCTCAGCAAGCGCGCTTTCAACCTCGCCCTTGTCCGCAGCATCAACCTTCTCGCCGCCATCCTTCAGCATCTTCTCGACGTTGTACACCAGGGAATCAAGCTGGTTGCGAGCCTCGATCTTCTCCTTGGCTTCCTTGTCCTCGGCCGCGTGCGCCTCGGCATCCTTCGCCATGCGCTCGACCTCATCCTTGCTTAGACCCGAAGAACTCGTAATCGTAATCTTCGCGTCCTTGCCCGTAGCATTATCCTTCGCGCTGACATTCAG
Source organism: uncultured Acidobacteriaceae bacterium (assembly GCA_963796535.1). Lineage (GTDB taxonomy): Bacteria > Acidobacteriota > Terriglobia > Terriglobales > Acidobacteriaceae > Granulicella. The sequence goes on along the minus strand of CAWCMO010000011.1, from coordinate 73,068 downwards.
AATGCCGTTCGCATCGATGTCAAACGTAACCTCGATCTGCGGCACGCCTCGCGGAGCCGGCATGATGCCGCCCAGCTTGAACTTGCCCAGCGTCCGGTTCTGCGCCGCCATCGGCCGCTCGCCCTGCATCACGTGAACCTCAACCTCGGTCTGGTTATCAGCCGCCGTCGAGAACGTCTCCGACTTCTTCGTCGGAATCGTCGTGTTGCGCGGAATCATGCTCGTCGCAACTCCACCCATCGTCTCAATCGACAACGTCAGCGGAGTCACATCCAGCAGCAGCAGGTCCTTCACATCGCCAGACAACACGCCAGCCTGAACCGCCGCGCCAATCGCCACAACCTCATCCGGGTTCACACCCTTATGCGGCTCTTTGCCGAACAGCTTCTTCACCAACTCCTGGATCGCCGGCATACGAGTCTGCCCGCCAACGAGCACAACCTCATCGATCTTCGAAGCGTCCACGCCCGCATCCTTCATCGCCTGCTTGCAAGGACCAACCGACTTCTCGAGAAGATCCGCAACCAGCTGCTCCAACTTCGCGCGGCTCAGTGTACGAACGAGGTGCTTCGGTCCGCTGGCGTCAGCCGTAATGAACGGCAGATTGATCTCTGTCTCCTGCGCCGTCGACAACTCGATCTTCGCGCGCTCCGCAGCATCCTTCAGCCGCTGTAGTGCCATCTCGTTGCCCTTCGACGTCAGATCCAAACCAGTTTCTGTCTTGAACTCCGAAATCAACCAATCCACAATTCGCTGGTCGAGATTGTCGCCGCCAAGGTGCGTATCACCGTTAGTCGACTTCACCTCAATCACGCCATCGCCAACCTCAAGAATCGAGATATCGAACGTACCGCCGCCAAAGTCATACACGGCAATCGTCTCGTCCTTCTTCTTATCCAGGCCATACGCAAGCGCAGCCGCCGTCGGCTCGTTCACAATGCGCTTCACATCCAGCCCGGCAATCTTGCCGGCATCTTTCGTAGCCTGCCGCTGCGCATCATTGAAGTAAGCCGGAACCGTGATCACAGCCTCGGTCACCGTCTGTCCCAAATAGTCCTCAGCAGCCTTCTTCAGCTTCTGCAGAATCATCGCCGAGATCTCAGGCGCGGTATATTCCTTACCCTGCGCCACGATCGCAACGCTGTCGCCCTTGGCTACCACCTTGTACGGCACCATCTTCATCTCGTCGCCCACTTCATTCAGACGACGACCCATGAAACGCTTGATCGAATAAATCGTGTTCTCCGGGTTGGTGATCGCCTGCCGCTTCGCCACCATACCCACCAGCCGCTCACCACTCTTGGTGAACGCGACGATCGACGGAGTCGTCCGCCCGCCCTCTTCGTTGGGAATGACCTTGGGCTCTCCGCCCTCCATCACCGCAACGCAGCTATTGGTCGTTCCCAAATCAATACCAATAATCTTTCCCATAACCTGACCTCATCCTTTTAGCCGCAGCCCTAACCTCAGCCGCTGGCCCCAAAACTCTTGACCGACCCTCACTAGATTCGCATGTGAGTGACTTACTGTCAACTTATATGATGGCGAATCCCTCTCAGCGGATGCATCTTCTTTCCCCGAATCCTCACCACCGACAAATCGTCCCCGCCGTACTTAAGCCCCTCCCGTTCTTCCCACACCACCCTCTTCAAACCCCTCGTTGCCACCTTTTCGGGTCCGCCCCGCGGTGATATCCTCCTCGCATTCACTGGATCTGCCATGCGCCCATCTCCTGTCGCCTGCTTGCTCCTCCTGCTGACCACGCCCAGCCTCCGCGCCCCGGCTCAACAACCCTTTTCACAGCTCTCCCCCGCCGACCTAACCCAGGCCTACGTCCAGCACGCCCAGTCCGTCCCCGACCCGCCGCCGCCGCGCTACACCTTCCTCATCCTCCACCACGATCAGAACTTCACCCACGGCAAGCTCACCGGCGAACAAACCTACCTCTCCGAGCTCGTCTACATCCAAGGCGTGCCCTACATGCGCATCATCGAACGCAACGGCAAGCCATTGCAGGAGCGAGAGCTAAAGCACGAAGACGACCTCTACGCTCAGGCGGTCCAGGAAATCACCGCCCTCACCGACGACGGCCGCCGCAACCTGATCGAAGACCGCGCCCGCGCCGCCCGCCCTTTCCCCCTCGATCACCTCACCACCGACTTCCACCCCGAGATCACGGACCACCCCGTCCTCGACGGCCACCCCAGCATCCTTCTCCACCTCACCCCCCTCAACTCCAACCCCGACGCCCCGCCCTCCTTCCACCGCGACATCCTCCTCACCCTCGACGCCAGCAACCTCAACCTCCTCGAATCCCACGTCGAGTACCTCGCCCCCGACAGAACCCTCAGCAAGGGAACCGTCGTCATCCAGAGCTTCACCTACGTCGACGGAACGCTCCTTCCAGCCGCGCATTCCGTCGACACCACGGTCCAGGAAAAGCACTCGTTCCACTCCGAAGACATCCGCCTCCTCGGCACCGACACCTACGGCCACTACCGCCGCTTCACTCCCACCGACACCCCGAAATCTGGCTCAAACCCCTGACGCAGCCCTATCCAACCCGTCCTTCTCCCCTCCCCGCAAAGTAACGACAGCCGCAAACAGGCAAGCCGCAATCAACACTTCCGCCACCACCGGCCCCAGGAAGAAATACCGATACGAGTCCACCGCGAACACCAGGTAGCCAATCGCAAACGCACCCAGCACCGGCCGCAACTCCCTCCCAGAGCGCTCAACCAGCCGAGCCAGCAACCACAGCACAACTGCCTCCATGGTCAGGAAGATCGTCACTCCCAAACCCATCCCCCTATAGAAATCCCAAAACGTCCGCGTGTTCCCCAATGCCACAAAGTGATTAGTCTTCATCGCGGCGACAGCCACTGCCGCCGGCCCGCCTGGCACCTTCCCAAACATTCCGCCGACGGTATGCAGCACCGCATGCAGCAGCACCAACACCGCAGCGATGCGAACAAAGGTCGCAGCCTTCATCACGCCTCCTTCGCGTTCGCGGCCTCCGCATAGAGCGCAAGAATGCCACTCCACGCATTCGGTGCCTCAAACGCCGCGCGCAACTCCTCGACCCCTCCGCCATGACGCTCCAGCCCGCTATGAACCAATTCAACCAGCGTCGCCCCAGCACCCTCGGCCAGAAACCTCACATCCACCCGACTCGCCCGCGCCGGATCCGCGTCATACCCCCACTCCGGGCTCTCCCGTCCCGGCCCCACATGCCACGAAAACGCCACGTGATGCGGAGCATCCCAAGCCAACACCGTCCCCCAATTACACTGCTGCCCTTCCACATTGCGCTCGTACCAGCGCCCGCCCACCCGCGGCTCCACAATGATCGTCTCAAACGCCGTCGCGCCAATATGGTGGCTAGCTGGCCACCAGCTTTCCATCTGCTCCACGAATACGGAAAACGCGCGCTCAATCGGTACCTCCACGCGCACACTCTTCCGAACAACGGCTTCCTCGCTCGCAATCTGCATCGGTCTCTCCAATCTAAGTTTTTTCTGCAGCAGCCTGGAACGCCCGCAACGACGTGTCCCACAACGTTTCAAAATGTGCCCGCAGCCGCGCCACACCCTCTGGATCCAGCGCATAATACCGCCGCGTTCCCGACTTCCTGTCCGTCACCAGCCCCGCATCCTTCAAAACCTTCAAGTGCTGCGACACCGCCGGCCGACTCACCGGCAGCATCCCAGCCAGCTCATTCACCGCCAGAGGCCCAGCCGACAACTTCTGAAAAATCGCCATCCGCGTCGAGTCCCCCAAAGCCTCCAACCCGGTCTGCAAAGCTCCATCCATCAATGGTAAGTCTCCACTAACGGTAAGCTACCACGAACGGATGCGCCCCTGTCAAGCGGAATTAGCCGCCCGCGATCACTTCTTTACCCCAAAACTAGACCCGCGCTTCCGCCTCAGCCTGCCCAATTCTCCGTCCCGACGTCAGAAAATACCCGAGCAGCACGACCGCCCCCATCGCGCCCACCACGCACTCGGCCCCCGCCAGTCCCCGCCCACCCCACCGGTCTCCGCCCCACCCATCCACCAGCGCCATATAAAGCACCGGCACATTCCCCAGCGAATTAATCACCGAGTAGCGCCCGCTCCCGCTCTTCCCCGAGCTTCCCATAAATTCCAGGAACACCGCCGTAGCCATCGCGTAGCAGCTCCCCACCGTAAACAAATACAGCAAGACCCCCACAAAATACGTCTTCGGCGCCAATGGCCCCAGCCACAGCACCGCCATCGCCGCGCAGTTAATCAGCGACACCACCATATACTTCACCGGAACCCGCATCTGCTTCCCCACCATCGCCGTCACCGCCGACCCCGCCGCTACCAGCAGTCCTCCCAGCAGCCCATTGATCCACGCCACGTTATCCCCACTCACCCGGTACTGGCTCGCCACGCCCGTCAGCAATCCCACCGCCGACCCGCTCGCCATCGGAAACGTCAGCAAGGCGATATACGGAATCGCCTCCTTGCGAAAAAAAGTCGCCTTGCACTCCGTCCACACGCGCTGCATGGTCTCTCCAAGCCCATGCGTCACGATGGTCTCCTGCTTCGGCGCTGCCAGCGCAAACAGCGCCGGAATCCCAATCATCGCCGCGGCCAGCAACCCCAGCATGTCCTGGCTGGTCCGCGAGCTCATCCACACCAGCAGCGACGCAGCAAGCGCCCCAAACCCCATCGACCCCGCCTGGTACGCACTCCCCGCCACCTGCTTCGCACGACCGGACCGCATCGCCCCCATCATCCCGCCGCAGCTCGACACCACCAGCTGCACACAACACGCGCTGATCAGCATGAGCCCCATGGCCGCTCGACCCGAAAGATTACGCTGATGGAATCCCAACGCCATCAGCACCGCGGCCAGCATTCCTCCCAGCAGCACCCACGTCCGCCGCCGCACAAAGAAATCCGTGATCGGACTCCACAGGAAATACAGGCTCGTCGGCAGCGCCAGCAGAGAAATCATGTGCGCCTGCCCGCCACTCCCGATGCCCTGCCGGCTCATCAGGTATCCCAGAGCTCCACCCTGCACCACCCCATTGGCAAGCACCCCCGACGGTCCTACCAGCAACCCAAAGATCCATGGCCGATCGCCCGTCTCCACTTCCACGAGCTCCCCGCCGCCCGCCGCCACACCAATCTCCGCTCCCACCGCCTCGATCTCGTTCATATCCCCAAAAAACTACCACACCCCGCCGCATCATTGACTCGACGGCCCCAACTCTCTACGCTCAAGCCAAATGGCTTCCGACGCACCACTGACAGATCTGCCCCTCGATTCGTCCGCCTCCTCCCCCGGACCTTCGACCGATTCCGGCCCCGCTGCCCTCAATACCGTCCCCAAAACCCGACGCGACGCCGCCCTCGACGGCCTCCGCGGCCTCGCCATCCTTCTCGTCTTCATCTTTCACTACGGCGGTGGCCTCCAGTCCTCCAACCCTGCCCAGCGCCTCCTTGGCTATTTCACTCAGTTAAGCTGGTGCGGCGTCGTCCTCTTCTTCGCCCTCTCCGGCTTCCTCATCACCGGCTCCCTTTGGGAGACCAACCATACCCTTCAGCGCCTGCGTAACTTCTACGCCCACCGCGCTCTCCGCATCTTTCCCATTTACTTCCTCGCTCTGCTTGCCACCGCCGTCGCCGCCCTGCTCACCGGCGCCCGCCTCGCCCAACTTCGGCCGTTGCTCGTCTTCGTCTTCTTCCTGCAGAACTTCCCGCACCTCTCCGGCTACGCCCTCAGTACCCCTTCCCCCCTGCCCCTCTACCACTTCTGGACCCTGGCCGTCGAAGAGCAGTTCTACTTCATCTGGCCGCTCGTCATCTTCCTCGCTCACAGTCGCCGCCACGCCCTTCGTCTCAGCCTCTGGGCCTTTGCCATCTGCCAGCTCTTCCTCGTCGCCGTCTACACCCTTCCCCCATTCATCGGCGCCGTCACCCACCATCTTTACGACTACTTCCTGCTCACCCAGGGCGGAGCCATCGCCCTCGGCTGTGCACTCTCCCTCGCCATGGGCAATCGCATCAACCCACTAGGCCGCAAGCCGGGCACCCACCGTCTCGTCCGCAAATACGCTCTCCATGCCTTCATCGGCGGCCTCGCCGTCTACCTCGTGGCCGGCATCACCTGCGGCACGCTTTATCTCACCTACCCGGTCCAGTTCTGGCTCGGCCTCCCCGCCCTCAGCATCGCCGCCGCCGCAACCATCCCTCTGGTTCTCCGCACGGGACTTCCCCGCAAAATCTTCTCCTGGCCCCCTCTCGGCTGGCTCGGCCGCATCAGCTACGGCTTCTACGTCTACCACATCCTCCTCGAGCCCCTCTACGACCACCTCGGCGCCCACATCGCACACACTTACACCGGCGACTACTACCACATCGTCCGTGCCCTCCTCGCCTTTGTCCTAACCAGCATCATCTCCCTCATCTCCTTCTACTGCTTCGAGAGGCCCATCCTCTCGCTGAAGCGCTTCTTCCCCGTCAACGCCTCCCTCCCCTGGGGCGAGCCCATCAACGAAACTCCGCGCTCCCGACGCCGAACCTCCCATTCCGTTCCCAAGGGAGCCTGAAACTTATAGGCATCCCTTCCTAAGCCCGGACATCCAACTGTTATCTCTGAAGTCCGAGAACCACAGTCCCCTTCCACACGCGCCTCAACCACCTCCTGTCAGAGAGTCGAGATCGCCGAGTATGGCCGCCGCCGCTACCGCGCCACAAGACGCCGCACCGCAGGCAGCCCTCGACCCCACCGCAGAGTGCACCCACGGCGTAAACCCCTGGTGGATCGCCGCCGCCGTCATGCTCGCCACCTTCATGGAGGTCCTCGACACCTCCATCGCCTCCGTCGCCCTCCCCTACATCGCAGGCTCACTCTCCGCCACCAACGACGAAGCTACCTGGGTCCTCACCAGCTATCTCGTCTCGAACGCCATCATCCTTCCAGCCTCCAACTGGTTCTCCCTCCGCTTCGGACGCAAGCGCTTCCTCATGATCTGCGTCGCCATCTTCACAGTCGCCAGCTTCGCCTGCGGAGCCGCCCCCTCGCTCGGCCTCCTCCTTCTCTTCCGCGTAATTCAAGGAGCCGGCGGCGGAGCCCTCCAGCCCATCTCCCAGGCCGTCCTGCTCGAAAGCTTTCCCCCAGCCAAGCGCGGAGCCGCCATGGCCGTCTTCGCTCTCGGCGTGGTCGTCGCCCCCGTCCTGGGCCCCACCCTCGGCGGCTGGCTCACCGACACCTACTCCTGGCGCTACGCCTTCTACATCAACATCCCCATCGGGATCATGGCCCTGTACATGATCAACAAGTACATCCACGATCCCAGCTACATCAAGAACGCCAAAGTCTCCCGCTTCGACAACATAGGCTTCGGCTCCCTCATCGTCTGGGTAGGCTGCCTCCAGATCATCCTCGACAAGGGTCAGGAAGTCGATTGGTTCGCAGCCTCCTGGCTCCGCTGGGCATTCGTCGCCATGATCGTCTCGCTCGCCATCTTCATCTACCAGTCCGTCTGGGGCAAGCAGCCGCTCGTCAACCTGCGCGTCCTCAAAGACCGCAACTTCCTCGTCGGCTCGACTCTCATCTTTCTCTTCGGCATCGCCATCTACTCGACGGTAGTCGTCCTCCCGCTCTTCTACCAGGAACTCCTCGGCTACACCGCCTTCACCGCCGGCCTCGTCGTCGCACCCCGCGGCTTAGGAGCCATCTGCGGCATGCCCGTCATCGGCTACCTCTCCAACAAAGTCGACCCGCGCTATCTCCTAACCTTCGGCTTCGGCATCTTCGGCATCACCACGCTCTACTTCGGCTCCATCACGCTAGGCATCTCGCCAACCACGCTCTTCCTCCCGATTTTGATCACCGGCTTCGGCCTAAGCTTCGTCTTCGTCCCCATCTCGACAGCCGCGTACGGCACCCTCTCCAACGAACAAATGGGCAACGCCAGCGGCGTCTTCAACCTCCTCCGCAACGTAGGCGGCAGCATCGGCATCTCGATCGCGACCACCCTTCTAACCCGCCGCACCGACGTCCACCAGAACGAGCTAACCAACTTCATCCCCCAGTCCGGCCTCGCCTACCAGAACGCCCTCAACGGTACCAAGGGCTTCCTCACCGACCACGTCGGCAAAGCAAACGCCCTCTACGCCGCCAAGGCGAGCCTCTACCAGCAAGTAGGCCAGCAATCCGCCTACTGGGCCTTCATCGACGTCTTCCGCTGGCTCTCCCTCCTCAGCGTAGCCTGCATCTTCTTCGTCTGGTTCTTCAAGAAAGTAAAACCAGGCAAGCCCCCCGCCGGCGTCCACTAACCCCCGCTTCTGCTTTTGCTTTTCTGGTTGTCATTCCGCATGGATCTGCTGTTGCATTTGTTGAGCCCAAAAATCCCGTCATCCTCGACCTCGAGTGCAACGAAAGGGCAGGATCCCCGTGTTGCCTCTCGCTCCTGCCGTTCTTTCTGTCATTCCCTCTAGAAATCTGCCTGTTCCCCTGCCTCCCACCAACACCCCGTCATCTCGACCGAAGCGTCACGCTCCTGTCTTTGTGATGCGCAGTGGAGAGACCCCTGTATTGCCTTTGCCGTTGCTTTTCTTTCTGTCATTCCCTCTGGGAATCTGCTGTTCGAATCTCGCATCTCCGCATATCGCATCTCTCAATCCAAGAACCGCCCACGATACGCCCACAACCCCAACCCCGGGTTCGACACATAAAAAATCTCCTCCCCCTCCACCACGTTCCACCCATCGGTCAACACCGCAGGATCATACTTCGCCGAATACTCCGCCAGATCCCCATACTCGTAATGCACGCTCTCAATCTCCGTGCGCGTCAGCTCCCCCGGGCAATACCGAATCCCAAACCGCCCCTCGCTCGACCCATGAATCAAGTGCGCGGCCGCACTAAGATTCGCCGCCAACTCCGCATCATTCTTCACCGCCTCTAACGTAGCCGGCGTCCCACAATATCCATACCGCCGAATCAACGTATCAATCGTCCTATCCTCGCCGAACTCCCGAACCCCAGGCGCCAGCACAATCAACTCCGCCCCATCCGCCAGCGCCATCCGAGTCCGGTACACGCTCTTATTCCCCAGCCACGTCGAATGAAACTCATCCGGATCAAGAAACACCACAGCCTTCTTAATCTCCCGATCCATCATCAAAAAATTACATTCCAAACTAAGCGCCGCCGCCAGCTCAAAACACTCATTGTCATCGCCAATAAACAACCCCCGCATCACCAACTCACCGGCAGCATTCTTATTCACCACCGTCTGCACATAAACAATCTGCGGCAGCATCCCGCCAAAATGCGAGCTCGCGTAATTCAGCACCCTCCGCACCGGAGTATCCGAACGACCCATCATCCGTTCCATCCCATACACCGCCCCCAGAAAATGCGAGCGATGAATCCCCATCACCCCACCCGTCCCAATAAAAATATTCTTGCTCCCATTGGCCATCCCCACCACCTCATGCGGCACCACCTGCCCAATGGACAAGATCAAATCATGCCCACCATCCCGCAACAATTTATTCACCTGCGCCGGCCACGAGTACTCCACCTTCCCCTCGCTAACCTCGCGCACAAACTCCCCCGGCACCTCACCCAGCGTCACAATATCCCGCCGCCAGTCATGCACCCGAAACAACTCCCGCGGCGTCTCCCCAAACATCGTCGCAATCTGCGCATCGGTCATCGGAGTATGCGTCCCCAGCGCCGGCAGAACATCCACCAACGCATCGCCGTAAAACTCCCAAGCCATCTCGGTAAGCTCTCCAGCCTTCGAATGAAACCGCGTAAAGTCCGGCGGCACCACCACCACCCTCTTCCTCTCGCCAAGCTTCCCCAACGCCTCGCGCAGACCCGCCCGAACCTCCGCCTCCGACATCTCCGTATCCGCCGACCCAGCCGCAAAAAATAAGCTCATAGCCCCTGATTTTATTCTCTTCTTCTCGCGACCCTCCTATAATCCTCTTCATGAGGCGAACCCTCAATCTTTCAGCGAAACAAATGGCCGGACTCTGCGTTCTCGGCGGCCTCGTCTCCGCCGGCGGCTTTCTCACCGAGGCCCCCGCGCACGCCATAAGCGTCCACCATCCGCACAGCTCTTCCACCTACTTTTGGGTCACAGCAGTAGTTACGACGATTGTCCTCGGCATAGCCCTGTCCCTGTTCGCATACTCCAGTCTCGAGAACGGCATCGTCGCGGCCCGCTGGAACGATCAGGAGATCGAATCTCTCCGCGCTCTCCTTAACTCGCGCCCAGCTAAGTTCCTGTACGTCGCCCTCGTCGCACTCATAGTTGCATCTCTCGTAATGGATATCCTGTCGCCGCACCGATCTCCCGTCTTCTGGGCATGCTTCATCTTTAGCCAGAGCATCATCTGGATGCGCAGCGCCACCCGCCGTCAGGCCAGCAACCCCACCCACCAACCCACCTGGACCGACCTCTCCCCCCTCCGCTCCAACCACTGGGGCAAGCACTAACCTCTCCCTCCGAAATCAGTCCTCGTTGCTGTTGCCTCTTTTCTGTCATTCCCTTTGGGAATCTGCTTCTCTCATTCGCGACACTCCCTCCATCCGCTCGCATAAAATAACACCTGCAGCCAGCGCACCCAAAGGTACCCCCCTTGTCCGACACCAGCACCGCCCTCCGCCTCACCACCCCCGAATTCCACGCCCGCGTCCACTCCCTCAACCCCCAGATCGCCGTATTCGACTGCGACGGCACCCTCTGGTCCGGCGACGCGGGCTCCGCCTTCATGCACTGGTCCATCGACACCAAGCTCATCTCCCTCGACCAGATCGCCTGGATCAAAGAACGCTACGAAGGCTACAAGCACGGCACCGTCTCCGAGTACGACATCTGCGGCGACATGACCACCGTCTACCGCGGCCTCGCCGTCGACCGCCTCCGCACCGCCGCCGCCCAGTTCTTCCGCGACTACATCGAGCCCAACATCTTCCCCGAACTCGCCGTCCTCATCACCGAACTCCAGCACAATGGGTGCGACATCTGGGCCGTCTCCTCAACCAACACCTGGGTCATCGAAGAAGGCATCAGCCGCTTCTCCATCCCCGTCAACCACGTCCTCGCCGCCCGCGCAGAGATCGACGCCAATGGCTTCATCACCGACCATCTCCTCCACGTCCCCACCGACGAGGACAAAGTCGAAGCCCTCCGCCGCGTCGGCATCACCGGCGACAGCGCACCCGACGCCGTCTTCGGCAACTCCATCCACGACGCAGCCATGCTCTCCATCGCCCGCACCCAAAACAACATCCAGGGCGCCTTCCCCGTAAACCCCTCCACCGACCTCCTGGCCCGCGCCGCCACCGAAGGCTGGCCCGTCTACTACCCCGCCTCCGTCACCCCCTGAAATAGACTCTGAGCCAAACTCCTTCTCAAGTCCCCGCCACCAACTTCGTCATCTCGACCGAAGCCGCGCACCCTTCGCGCGGCGTTGTGGAGAGACCCCGGTATTCCGCTCTTGTCTTTGCTTGTTCTCCATTGTTCACGCAGCATCTGCAGCTCCTCAGGAGCCTCACCCGTCAGCGTGTAGACCATTCGTCCCCTTGCAACGTCTACACTGTTGGTTAGACGTGAAAGACTCCATCCGCAAGCTCGACGAACCGCGACCCTCCCCAGCCTCCAGGCCCCTGCGACGCGTCGTAGCCGCGCTGATCCTCCGCGGCGAAGGTCCCACCCGCGAGATCTTCATCTGCCAGCGCCGCGCCGGCCAACCCATGGGCCTCAAGTGGGAGTTCCCCGGCGGCAAAATCGAGCCCAACGAAACCTCCGTCGAAGCCCTCGCCCGCGAACTCGACGAGGAGTTGGCCATCCACGCCACCATCGGCCCCCTCATCACCACCGTCCGCCACACCTACCGCAACGGCGGCGCCATCGAAATCGAATTCTTCCTCGTCCGCGAATTCCAGGGCGAGCCCGTCAACCGCATCTTCCAGCAAATGCTCTGGAGCCCCTTCTCCCACCTCCCCGACTACGACTTCCTCTCCGCCGACCTAACCCTCATCCGCGACCTAGCAGACGGCAAACTCCTCTAGCACCCCACTCTCTTAACCCACCACTCCCGTCATCCTGAACGTAGTGAAGGACCCCTGTAGTTGCTGTTGCCTTTGCAGTTGCTGTTGCTTTTCTTTCTGTCATTCTCTCCGGGAATCTGCTTCTTCCTTTGCCCTTGCCCTTGCCTTCTGGCTGTCATTCCGCAGCGCAGCGAAGGAATCTGCTTCTCCCACCACCGCGCCTCAACTGACAACTGAGAACTGACAACTGCCCTCTAGCTCTTTCCCACCGAGTGCAGCTGCTGCCACACCATCACCACCGTCAACCCAATCACAATCACCGTCGTCGCCCACGCCACCACATTGAACCAGGTCGAATTCGTGTGCCGTCCCATCAGCGCCTTGTTGTTCACCAGCTTCAGCATGAAATACAGCACAAACGGCAACAGCACCCCATTCAACACCTGCGACAGAATCGTCATCGTCACCAGCGGAAAATTCGGGATCAGCACCACTGCCGCGCCCGCCGCAATCAGCAGCGTATACAGCCAGTAGAAGAACGGAGCCTGGCTGAACTTCTTATCCACCCCACTCTCAAATCCCAACCCCTCGCACACGCTGTACGCCGTTGAAATCGGCAGCACACTCGCCGCAAAGAATGAGGCATTGAACAGCCCCGCCGCAAACAGAATGTACGCAAAGTCCCCGGCCAGCGGCCGCATCGCCGCCGCCGCATCCGCAGGCACATTAATGTTCCGCATCCCGTGCGTCCACAGCGTCGCAGCGCAGGCCACAATAATGAACCACGCCACAATGTCCGTAAAAAACGAACCCACAATCACATCCAGCCGCGACGCCCCGTACTGCTTGATCGAGATCCCCTTCTCCACAATCGACGACTGCAGATAGAACTGCATCCACGGCGCAATCGTCGTTCCCACCACGCCCACCACCATGTACACATAGTTGTGATCCATCCACACCGCCCGCCCCGGCACGGTCACCGTCTCCACCAGCGCCGCATGCCAGTTCGGCTGCGCCAACACTCCGGCAATGATGTAGCAAATGTAAAACACGCTAGCCACGAGAAAGATCTTCTCCACGCTCTTGTAATCGCCCTTCACCACCAGCGCCCACACCGCCAGCGCGCACAGCGGCACACTCGCATACTTGCTCACGTGAAATAGCTGCAGCGACCCCGCAATCCCCGAGAACTCCGCAATCACGTTCCCAAAATTAACAATGACCAGCAGCACCATCAGGAAGAACGTCATCCGCAGCCCGAACTCTTCGCGAATCAAATCGCTCAAGCCCTTGCCCGTCACCACGCCCATCCGCGCGCACATCTCCTGCACAACGATCAGCGCCAGCGTAATCGGCAGCATCGTCCACAGCAGGTGATACCCATACTGCGCACCCGCCTGCGAGTATGTAAGAATCCCGCCCGCATCATTGTCCACGTTAGCCGTAATGAACCCCGGCCCCAGCACCGCGAAGAACATAATGATGCTGACCTTGTACCGCTTCCAGAAGCTCAAGCCCGCACCGCCGCACCTGAATTCACGCGCCGCCCATCGCAGGTCATCGTCAGTGTCCGCATCCCAAACTCCCCGCTCTCGGTCGGATGGCCATCGGGCCTCCTCTAGACTAACTCGCCCACGTCATCCCTTTGCGAAACTTAGCTAACTTTGCGAACCTTGCGTCAAAGCCTCTGCTCTTGCCCTTGCTTGTTTTACGCCGTCATCCTAGAGCGAAGCGAAGGATCCCTGTATTTGCCTTTGCTCTTGCCTTTCTTTCTGTCATTCCCTCTGGGAATCTGCTTCTGCACTAAAGCTTCACCGCCTGCAATCTCTCCACAATCTTCCCTACCTGCGCATCATTCGAGTACCCATCCCGCACCGCCCTCTCCCTCCCCGCCCGCGCAATCCGATCCCGTGCCGCCTCATCCGGCAAGTATTTCGCAATCATCTCAGCGCACTCGTCAAACCCCGTAAAGAACACGGCCTCCTCCCCCTCCACAAACCGAGCCTCATGCCCCGCCGACCGCTCCGCCAGCAAAAACCCCCCGCAAGCCGCAATCTCAAAGCTCTTATGCACAAACTCATCCTGGTTCGAGTGAGTTATGAAACTCAAGTTAATTTTCGACCGCCAAACCGCCTCGCGATAATCCTTCCCATACAACTCGCCGCCCGTATACAGCGCCTCGGCCGCCTCCGGATCCAACCTGGCCTTCCACATTTTGTCCCCGGAGATCACCACCGGAAATCCACACTCCCGCCACAGCCGCGTCAAAAACTCCGGCCGGTCATCATACGAAGTCCCAATAAACGAAACCCCCCGGTCTCTATCCTTATCCCCCCACGTCCCCTCCACCGGAAAGTGAATCGTAGGCTCATACGCGGTCTGAATTTTGATCACATCCCGAGCCCCGCGCTCCATGTAATCGGCAATATTTTTATCCCGTTGCACCACGTGCAAATCAAAATGAGGAATGTCCTTCATATACAGCCGCCACCCCGGATCCCGCCGCGGCCCAAACGCGTTATCGATCATGTAGCTAACGGTCTTCACCCCCATCTCCCTTAGCTTATCCAGCGTCCGCGGCGTAAGCCCCAACAACTTATCCGCCCAGAAAACCTCCGGCTTCTCCCTCTCCGCCGCCGCCAAAATATCCCGATTCAGCCGCGCCACCCAAGGCCCCACCTGCGCCCGATGCACCACCTTCCGCAGCAACTCCCCCCGCGGCGCATACCCCAAACTATCGATCGCCACCACCGTATGCCCCAGCCGCTCCAGCGCCCACATCCGATACAGCGCCGAATCATTCGGCGACAGCTGCCCCACATACAAAATCTTCACCGCAGAAACTCCGTTCTCAGTTGTCAGTTCCCTCTTCTCAGTTCTCAGTTCGAAGGTACTACCGCTATCCGCGTCGAGTTGCCCGAGTTGACCACCACTGTCCAACTGAGAACTGACAACTAACAACTGACAACTCCCTACCCTTCCCTCAACTGCGCAATCACCTGCTCTGCATGGATCGCTCCCGCCACCCGTCCAGAATGATCCACCACCGGCAGCGACCGCAGATTGTACTTATCGAACAGCTCCGCCACCTCGCTTGCGCTGGCATCCAGTCCGCACCGCACATTATGTCCCTCGCTCAACACCGCCAGCGTCGTCTCAGGAGTAGACAGCACCAGCCGCGGCAGCATCACCACCCCCGCCAGCTTCTGCTGATCGTCCAGCAGATAAATCTCCGTGATCGTATCCGGATCGCCTTCAAACTCCCGCAGCGCCTCAATCGCATCCCCCACCGTCGCATCCTTCGGCGCGCTCACATAATCCGTCGTCATTCTCCCGGCAGCCGAGTCAGCCGAGAACTCTAGCAGCTCCTCCACCTCGTGCCGCTCCTCCGGCTCCATCTCCTCCAGAATCGCGTCCGACTCTTCGTCGCTCAGCTCGGCCAGCACATCGGCCGCCGCGCCCGGATCCATCTCTTCCAGAATGTCTGCCGCCCGCTCCGAATCCAGCCCCTGCAGCAGCGCCTTCTGCATCTTTGGATCGACTTCCTCCAGCGTCTCCGCCGCCGTCTCCTCCGGCAAGCTCGAGAACACCGCCTCCCGCTCGCCTGGCGCCAGGTCCTCAAGAATGTCTGCAATATCCGAAGGATGCAGCTTCGACAGCCGCTCCTGCCCAATCTTCAACCGCACCCGCCGCGCCGGATCGCGCTCAATCAAATCCACAAAGTCCCACGGAATCACCCGCGGCTTCAACCGGTCCGTAAACCCATCCACCATCGCCACCGGCAGCCCCTTGAACAGCCGCCGCATCGCCCCGCGGTTGCCCACCTCCACTTCAACGATCCGCAACGCCGTCGTCTCGCCGTCCGCCCCACTCGGCTCCCACGCCAAATTCACGTCGTTCACGCGCACGACCTTGCGCCCGTCCACATCAATAATCTGCTGATCCAGCAAGTCATAATCCAGCAGCAGATAATCGTGTTGCCGCTTATACGCCACCGGCTTCGCCTTCGCCCGCAGTTCCGCCTCATTCGACACCGGCAGCACCACACTCGCCACCGGCAGCAACGTCAACTTCGCCTTCTTCCCCACTCCCCTCCGCAACACCAGCCCCGCCACATGCGCCTGGGCAGTCGACACATCCACCGCCAGGTCTTTCACCTTCCCCAACACCGCCCCATCCGGTCCCAGCACCGTCCGCCCCAACAGCGCCGAAGCGCTAGTCGCCACCACCGCCGGAATGAGCTGCAACTCAGTCATCGCTACCCCTAAACTAACCCATCAGATGCCAATAAGTCGTTGCCGCTATTTGTTCCTCGCAATTCACCCACCTGAATCGCAATTGACCGACCCCAACAGCCCCGCACGCGAACTTGCCGTTGTTCGTTTTCACCGTCATCCTGAACGCAGTGAAGGACCCCTGTATTGGCCCTGGCTCTTGTTTTTCTTTCTGTCATTCCCTCCGGGAATCTGCTTCTAGCCGATTTCCTGCATCCGCCGCAGGTGCGCGTTCCGGATAATCTCGAAAACCCTCACAGTAATCCAAAGGGCAAAGAGCAGTTTGACGGGAACAAGCCCAATATCCAACCATGAAACCGCCGTTCGCGAGCTCCATATCACCAATGCCATCGACATCTGAAACATCACCAGCAAAAACATCGAACAGGAAACAACCACCCATCCCGGCCGTTTCACATGAGCATCTTCGAGGATCTGCTCTCGTTCCAGGTGATCCGTAACAGACCCCTTGAAATACAAAACTACGCCGACCAGCTCAGCAGCAAGCCAGATCCCCACGAACACAATCTTCTGGGTCTCAATCCTGAAAGTTGTAATCGACAGGATCCGCGCGACCAGCAGCCCAATAACGGTGAACCAGAGCCACAACAGCAACAACCGCTTCCTGAACACCCTCTCCGTCATGCGCGAATTATCCCACAAAGCAAAACGGCGAAGCCCGAAAGCCCCGCCGTTTTGCCTTTACTACTCACTACCCACTACTCACTAAACACTAACCGGCTCAAGCACCAGCGCAAACTTCTTCCCCGTCCGCGCCTTGTACGCATCCTTATGGAACGCATATCCAGCAATCAGCGGCACCGCAATCGTAGCCTCGGCAAACACCATCTGCTCATACGTCAGATCGACCTTGCCCCAGCTAGAAGCTTCCTTCAGCGTGGACCCCGACAGCGCACCATCGCGAGCATCGGCAACTGTCACCTGGATCGCGTACTTGTGCATCGTAGCGTCCGCACCCAACACATCCGCGGCCACCACAATATCCTGCGCAAAGTTCTTAGGAACCCCGCCGCCAATCATCAGCAACCCCGTCGTCGGATTCGCCATCTTCAACTGCGTCAGCTCATAGAAATCCTTAGCCGAATCAATCGACACGACAGCCTTCCCGCGCCGCTCATGCTGATGCGCCACCAAACCAAACCCCGCCGAACAATCCGAGAACGCCGGACAGAAAATCGGCACGTCTTTCTCGTAGCACGCGAGCACAATCGAATCATGCTCGCCATCCTTCGGCGTCCGCTTGTGGTCGACCAGGTACTTGCCCATCGCCTGGATAAACTCGCGCGAAGAATAAGCCCGCGGCTCCAACGAATCCGTAATCTGCTTCATCACGTCATCGCAAATCCGCAGCTCGTCCTCATCGATGAACGTGTCATAGATGCGATCGATCGCCAGCTCGCGCAGCGTGGCATCGCCCGCGCCATACTTGTACTCATCGCCGGCGATATAGTGCCGATAACCCAGCGCCTCAAAGAAATCCTGGTCCACAATATTCGCGCCAGTGGACACAATCGCGTCCACCATATTGTTGCGCACCAAATCCACAATCACCTTCTGCAACCCGGCCGAAATCATCGACCCCGCCAGGCACAGAATCACGCCGCAGTCCGTATCGCGCAGCATCATCTCGTAAATATGCGCCGCCCGCGCCAAATCCCGCGAGCTATAAGCCATCGACGCCATAGCGTCCACCAGCCCCACCACGTTGTGCTGCTTAATGTCGAGGTGCTGTATCTGATCTTTAAGGAGTTCTTTTTTAGTAGTCATATCCCTACTAGAATATCGCGTTCCACCCACTCCCCACGCGCCCATTCTGTTAATTTCCATTCCCCCCCGCGTCCCCGACTCCCGCCTCAAATCTCGCTCAGACGACCCCCGGTTCTTGCCCCGCCACCAATCGGTACCCCGAGGCTTCAGCCTCGGGTTTCATTGCCGACAATTGAATCGGGCTTTAGCCCCAAGGTTTGCTTTCCTGCCTCAGAACCAACAGCCCATCGAGCTGCTATCCTCTTCCCAATTTCACTCAGCAGGCACCCACCATGCGAATCCTCCCAGCCCTCGCAACCCTCCTCCTCCTCATCGTTCCGCGAGCCTTCGCCGCCGAGCCCTGCCAAACCATCCATGGCCGCGCCCTCTACTATTCAGCCGACGGCCAGCTCCGCCTCTGGCACATCGGCACCCACCACGAATTCCAACCCGACGCCTACGGTGGCGCCACCCCCAACCCATGGGACAAGATCATCACCCTCCTCAAAGCAGGGGACACGTCACCCTCCGCCGGTAGCAACAACGCCCTCTACGGCGACTTCGTCGTCTGTCCCACCAAGCCTTACCGCCAAGGCGCAGTCCAACCCGCCACCCTCCAAGGCATGTCCCAACTGCGCGTAGTCCCCCGCGACAGCAACGCCAAGACGCAGTAGGTTCGCCCTACAGCCCGTTCCGCGCAATCAAGTTCCCATAAAACTTCGAGCTCAGCTTCGGCGTGCGCTTCTGCGTCTCAAAATCCACATACGTAATCCCGAACCGCTTGCTATACCCATCGGCCCACTCGTAGTTATCCAGCAGGCTCCACAGAAAGTACCCCTTCACCGGCACACCCTCACTCACCGCCCGCTGCAGCGCCGTCAAATACGCCGTCAGATACATCACCCGATCCGTGTCATACACCTGCCCATCCGCGGCCACCACGTCATCCGACGAGCACCCGTTCTCGGTGATGTAAATCTCCTTGATCCCCAACGTCTCCGCCGCCAGCTTCGGCACCCAATACAGCGCCTCCGGCCCGATCGACAGCCACGGGCTCGCCATATGTGGATACGACGCCGGAGCCCTCATCACCTCGAACCCCCGCTCATTCTCCGCCGCCCGCACCGGCGTCGCCGTATAAACATTGATCCCCTGAAAGTCCGTCGGCGCCGCAATTACCTTCATCTCCTCCGCGGTGAACACCGGAGCATCCGCCCCCAGGAGCTTCAGATACCCGTCCGTGTATTTCCCCGTATGCATCACCGTCAGGTAAGGAGAATTCAGCACCACAAACGCCTTCTTCGCCGCCTCAATATGCTCCGGCGCATTGAACGCAGGAATCGCCGACACCGCATTCTCCGCGCACCCAATCCGAGCACCCTTGCCCGCATTCGCTCGAATCGCCTGCACTGCCAGCCCATGCCCATACACCGCCCAATGCCGTGCCTGCGCCAGCTTCTGCTTGCTTAGCTTCAATCCCGGCGCATGCACGCCACCCCCGTACCCAATGTCGATGAACGACGCCATCTCGTTCATCGTCATCCAGTTCTTAATCACATCCCCAAGCTTGCCCGACGTATACCCCGCATAGTCCGCAAACGCCTGCGCCGTAGCCTTGCTCTGCCACCCACCCTTGTCCTCCAACGCCTGCGGCAGGTCCCAGTGGTACAGCGTGCAATAAGGAGTAACCCCCGCCTCCAGCAGCGCCTCACACACCTTCCGGTAGTGGTCGATCCCCTTCTGATTCGGCGTCCCCGTCCCATCCGGAAAAATCCGTGGCCACGCAATCGAAAACCGGCAAGCCTTCAGCCCCAGCGCCTTCATCAGCGCAATATCTTCCGGGTACCGATGGTAGCTGTCATCGGCCACGTCCCCCGTCTCCCCCTGAAACGTCTTCCCCGGCAGATGCGAGAACGTATCCCAGATCGACACTCCGCGCCCATCCTCCTTCACCGCGCCTTCCACCTGGTAAGCCGCCGTAGCCGACCCCCAAAGGAACCCCTTCGGAAAGCTCCGATCCGAAGCAGCGCTTCCCACCGAAGCTCCGCGCCCCGCCGTCTCCCCCACCATCTCCGCCACGCCAAACTTCCCCGGCAACGCCGACCCAGCCGCTACCAACCCCGCCAGCTTGCCAAAATATCTACGATCAAAACGAATCATCAGGATCCTCCACCACGAATCCCAATCTATCTCATGCCTCCAACAAAGTCAGCAAGACAATCGTTTTACCTCAATCCCACGACTTCACCCACACCGCCTTACACCACAAACCGCCCCCGCCGGATCGCCACCCAACCCGCCACCACAAAAAACACCAGCGCCAACACCTTCGCCACGCTCGTAATCGGCTCAGTCCCCTTCGGCGCCAACTCATGCAGCGGAGCGATCTTCTCAAACGACTGCACAATCAGCACGAACACATTGAAAAATTCCGCAATAATCGCCGCGACAATGTACGTCTTCGTCCACTTCTTCTGCCACGCCAGCACCGCCACCGCCAGCACCACCAGCGAAATGATCCCCACCACGATGGCCGGATCAATCCCGTGGAACGGAAAGAAGAATCCCGTCACGCTGGTCAAAATGGTGAACACCAGGAAGACCCAGTTCCACGTCGGCAGCCGCAGCCCGGCAACAAACCCATACACCACCACCAGCCCGGCGAAAATTCCAATCAGGCTGATCGCTACATGAATCAATGTGAAGGTAGACATGACGGCATCCTTTAGCAAGACATAGTTTGCTGCGAAGAGCCTGACCGGACGTCATATCTATCCTACATCTCCTCTTCACCGCCGCTTCATCGCCGCCACCTCTCGCAGCATAACCACCAGCACCACCGCCTCCACGCCGATGCAACCGAACGTAATCCAAAGATGGTGCCGCATCGTCGCAACCGCCATCAGGCTGACGGACAAGAGGCACATACAAACCGCGACCCGCTTCCTCCGCAGCGCACTCAACTCTTCCATCACTCACGTCCTTTCACAATCGATCGCGCTACTTCAGGAACCCCTCCAACGCCGCATCGAACTTCGCCGGCTGGTCATACATAATGAAGTGTCGCGACCCATCCACCCGCACCAGCGTCACGTTCGGCATCGGCTTGTACCCCGCCTTCACCGACGCCTCATACGTCGCCGCATCCGGCTGCTGCAGCGTCGGATCATACTCATACAGCACCAGCGTCGGCGTCTGAATCGTAGCCACATCCCCACGCAGATCCGTCAGCATATCCTCCACCATCGCCTCCACCACTACTGCGCGATCGCTAGCCCCGGAGCTCGCCGCCACCAGCTTCTCCCCCTCTGGATCCTTTACCATCTGCGCCGCAATCATCCCCTGCATCGCCGCATACTGGTCCGCTGGAATCGCTGCCATCTGCTGCTTCATCTGCTCCGCGTAAGGCTTCGTCGTCTCCACGGTCGCCGCCGGATTGAACAGCACCGCATAAAACGGCAGCGTATCCACGATCACCATCTTCCGCACATCCCCCGGATATTTATCCGCCAGCATCAAGGCCAGCAGCCCGCCCAGCGAGTGCCCGACGACAACCGGGTGCATCCCCGTCGCCGCAATATATCCGTGCAGCTCGTCAACGATTCCAGGCAGGATCGGCCCCGTAGCATTCTCCCCCGCCGGCGCGCCAGCAAATCCATCCACCTGCACCAGGTGCAGCCGATAGTTCGGCGCCAGCAGCTTCGCTTCCCCATCCCAAACCGCCCGCGAGCTCGACAGCCCCGGAATCAGCACCACATCCGGCTTCCCCACCGTCCCTGCATCGATCACAGTGAACCGCGTAGGCACAAACGTTGTCGCAGCGGCCGCCGCCTGCGAATGCGCCGTCAACGGCTGCACCAGCAGCAAGCCACCCGCCAACACCAGCACCACTGTCGCCAACCACTGCAAGCCCCTGATCACTCGTTCCATCACCGTCTCCTATTCCGCCCTCTGGAATTTGCCGCCGCTTCTGTTCTTGCCCTTGCTTTTCTTTCTGTCATTCCCTCTGGGAATCTGCTTCTAGGTCCTTCGCACTCGTAACCCAATCAACTGCGCCGCAATCATCGCCAGCAACGCCACAATCCGAAATCCGCTGTTCCACGGATGATCATTCACCACATACTGCGCGACGATGAAGCAAAGGCAAGACCCATACAGCAACCGAACCTCTGCACTCATCCTGCGATACGACCCGCCGAATCTCCATTTCCGCTCAACCAACGTCTCGACCATCTCATCCTCCCTCACGCGGCCATCCATCCCTAGTGCCATGCATCAGCAATCCCGCATGACACTTGTCATCCCGCATCAGGCCGGCAACTCCCGCGACCGCTCAGCACGAACCCCCCCGCCACCATCAGGATCAACACAATCCGGACCGCCAACCCATAACCAACCAGCCGCGAGTGACTTCCCCACGGCATAGCCAGCAGCGCGAGAGTCGAGTAATAAAGCACATTCTGTGCAAGCCTATTAGGTCCGGAAATCAAATTCATTTTCATAGCCATCCCCTCTCAAGTACCCGTTGATGTTGCGTTGGACTGAAGAATGGTTCGCCGTCGTTCCTACGTTCAGCGCACCACGAATTACGCATCCCGAATACTTCCTGTTTCCTGCCCTACGCACCGTCCTCGAAAATCTCCTCAATCCCCTTCGCAAACATCCTCGAAATCCTGAACGCCAGCGGCAGCGACGGATCATACTTCCCCGTCTCAATCGCATTCACGCTCTGCCGCGAGACCTCCAGCTTCTCCGCCAGGTATTGCTGCGACCAACCGCGCTCCGCCCTCAACTCCCGCAGCCGGTTACGCATCGTCCCTCACCGGGTTGCGCATCGTCTGCACTGCCTGCGCCAGGCCATAGGACAGGAAGAAAATTACCCAATCCCAGAACGGCGGAAGCGCCCCTGCCCCGCTGATCGTTCGTAGAAAGTCGTTCACGACCAGCACCGCCAGCAGCGTAGCCGTTCCTGCCAGCAGCGACCGCATCGTCACGAGCCGCGCATATTCGTCCTTCTCCTCTTGCAGGTACACGCCCAGCGCACCCAGTGTCCCCAACAGCGGCAGCGCCGGGAGGACGGCAATCCCATACAACAACCATCCGTGCGGATGCGTATGCCGCACCAGAAACATCGCGCCAAGCAGCACCACCACATACACCGTCGTCGTCACAATCACCCGCCGCTGATACCGCTTGCTCGCTGGTGTCGACATTCCACAAACCGCCATCCCGGAAATCGTCATCGCCCTCCTCCTTCCAAAACCACATCCGCATCCTCAGGCACCCGGTTCTGCACCCGGTACGTCAGCTTCGCCGCCAGCGCCGCCACAAAGAACAGCACCAGCTCCACCCCCGCCGACCAATTACCCTTCCATCCCAGCAGCTGCAGCAAGCCGTGGAAGCACACCGACGTCATCACCGCCGCTGTCCCCCACAACAAACACCGCACCACCAGCAGCCGATGAAACTCATCCACCTCTTCCCCCAGGTAACGCGCGATCGCCCAGATCAGTCCCAGCACCGGAAGCGTCGTCAACGCCGCCGGCACCCACAGAATCCTCCCCTCAAGCTTCGCCCGAGCCACCCATACAAATGCGCTCGCCCACAACACCTCGTAGGCCACCAGCACCACCACCAACCGGCGGATCATTGTCTTCTTCGCCGCGTTCATCTTCTTCCAGTTCCAGGCCATCCCAATCCTCCTCAACCCATCGCCCGTGTCGTCCACCTGCGATGTCAAGCAAACTTTACGACAAGCTTCCTTGACATGTCAAGTCTCCTTTACAAAAATTTCTCGGAATGTAAATCATTACTGACTGATCAGTCAGCTAACCTCCAGTTCCGCTACCCCAAAGGCAGCTAAGACACACGATTTGTGTCACGAAACCCACCTAAGGCAGCACAAATTGATAGGCTAGTACCCACCATGAACGTCAACTTCGCCGAACGCGCGCACAACCACAACTGGAAGCTCGACCCCATCGTGCGCTCGCTCCTCGATACCGACTTCTACAAGCTCCTCATGCTGCAGTTCATCTGGAAAAACTTCCCAAAAACCCAGGTAACCAGCGAAATCCACAACCGAACCGCCCACATCCGCCTCGCAGATCGCATCTCCGCCACCGCCCTCCGCGACCAAATGGAGCACGTCCGCACCCTCCAACTCCGCCGCAGCGAGCTCGTTTGGCTCGCAGGTAACACATTCTACGGGGTTAAGCAGATCTTCCACCCCGACTTCCTCGCCTGGCTCGAGCGCGACTTCCGCCTCTCCGACTACGAAATCACCGAACACGATGGCCAGCTAAGTATCCGTTTCTCAGGCCTTTGGACCGAAGTAACCATGTGGGAGGTCTACTCCCTCGCCATCGTCAGTGAGATGAAAACCCGAGCCGCCTTAGCCACCTTAAACGAGCTAGAACTCGATGTCCTCTACGCCCGCGCCAAGACCCGCCTCTGGGACAAAATCGAACTCCTCCGCCCCATCGAAGGTCTTCGTTTATCAGACTTTGGCACCCGCCGCCGCCACAGCTTCCTGTGGCAGGAATACTGCGTCCAGGCCCTCGCAACCGCCTTAAACACCAACAAATCCGAACGTTTCACCGGAACCTCCAACACCGCCCTCGCCTACAAACACGACCTAGAAGCCATCGGCACCAACGCCCACGAGCTCCCCATGGCCATGGCCGCCCTAGCCTCCCAGGGCTCCGACGACGACCTCCGATCCTCTCAATACAAAGTACTTGAGCTCTGGCGCCGCTCCTACGACAACGAGCTCCTCATCATGCTTCCCGACACCTTCGGCACCAGCCAATTCCTCGCCAATGCCCCTGCCTGGACCGCAACCTGGACCGGCGAACGTGTTGATTCCAAAGATCCCTTCGTCGCCGGAGACGAGTACATCGCCTGGCTCGAATCCCGCGGCCAGGACCCCCGCACCAAACGCCTCATCGCCTCCGACGGCCTCGACGCCTCCACCATCGCCCAGCTGCACGCTTATTTCGACCAGCGCATCCGCTTCTCCGCCGGCTGGGGCACCTTATTAACCAACGACTTCCGCGGCTGCCACCCCCGCAACGAAGACACCTTCGAGCCCATCTCGCTAGTCTGCAAACTAACCAGCGCCGACGGCATCCCCACCGTCAAACTAAGCGATAACCCCAGCAAATCCACAGGTCCCGCCGACCTGATCGCCCGCTACCGCCGCGTTTTCAATACCCCAGTCCAAACCGAAATCCCCGTCCTCGTTTAGCCCCAAAAGCGTGCGTTTCACGTAAGACTTAGCCCAGTTTCGGGTGACAAATCGACGTCTTTAGCCTAGTTTCGCGACACAGTTTCGCGGGGACAGCAAACTATCCGCTAGATACGTGGGTGAAATGACGCAGGCCGACCGGTTATCGCCCTTAACACCCCTGTGCAAGGCCGCTAAGGTCTGATTTCAATCGGCGTGCCATCTGGCACCGCGCGCCACACCTCGTCCATCTCTCCATCGGTGACCGCAATGCAGCCCTTGGTCCAGTCCATGTACCGCTGCAGTGGCCCGACCCATCCCAAGCCATTGTGTATGCCATGAATCATGATGTCCCCGCCCGGATCAACGCCCTTGCGTTGCGCGTCCCGAACCTGCTGCGTCGTTGGATACCCCACACGCAAGGCGCGATGAAAAGCACTCTGCGCATTTCGCCCGGCGACTAGATACACACCTTCGGGAACCCTGTTATCCCGAGCGCGTTCCTTGGGCCCGATCCCACCTCGTCCAAGTGCCACGCGGTAAGTCGTCAACACCTGCCCGTCCTTCATCAACATCATTAAGTGCTGGTGCTTGATCACCACCACACGATCGGCACTGACCGAAAAAGGCACGGTCGCCGAACGCTGCAGCCGGGAAACGGCAATCACCGCAATCAAAACTGCAACCAAGCCCCACCAAACGAAACTACGTGCTGTCGATCTCGGCATCAAGCTACTGTAGCGCGACCACACACTGACCACTCGATATACTTTCTCCATGCGCCTTAAGAACTTCGCCCGCATCGCTCTCGCCGCCACGCTCCTGCCGATCTTCAGCACGCCTGCCGCGCACGCGTGGGGGCGCGATGGGCACATGCTCATCAACAAGCTCGCCGCGCAAAACCTCCCCACCGACGTTCCTTACTTCCTCCGCAACCCCAACGGCGTCGACGTCATCGAGTGGATGGGCCCTGAGCCCGATCGTTGGAAGCAGCGCGACGCCGAGCCCGAACTCGTCGCCACCCAATCCCCGGACCACTTCTTCGACTACGAGTGGGGCATCTATGGAGCAACAAGCTGCACCCCTGGAAGTCAAGACTGCATCGATGGCTACAACTTCCCGCGCAAGCGTTACGACTTCATTCGCAACCTCTCCGCGGCCCTTCCGCAGCACCCAGAAATCAAGACCTTCGAGACCGTCGGCTTCCAGCCCTGGCAGGTGGAAGAAGTCTGGGAGCGCCTCAAGTCTGACTTCCGCGAGTATCGCAAGATCACCGCGGCCAACGGCAACACCGCTCCCATCCAGGTCGCCATCCTCTTCGACGCCGGCTGGCTCGGCCACTACGTTGCGGACGGGTCGCAGCCCCTGCACAACACCATCCAATACAACGGCTGGACTGGCCCCAACCCCCACCACTACACCACCGAACACCACATCCACGCACAGTTCGAATCCATCTTCGTCTCAGCCGACATCCAGCCCTCGGACGTAGCACCGCTCGTAGCCGCCGCACAGCCCACCGTCATCGACGACGAATGGACGCAGTATTGGAACTATCTCCACCACTCCAATTCGCTCGTCGAAAAGGTCTATCAACTGGAAAAGGACGGCGGCTTCAACGACGCCGGCACGCCCGAAGCGAAAGCCTTCACCGCAGAGCGCCTGGCCGCGGGAGCCATCGAGCTCCGCGACCTCATCAACTCCGCCTGGGTCCACAGCGCCGACCCCGTCCAGGAATACCACGGCCCCCAGTAGCCACCACTAGCCTGGAGGCGACGAACCCTGCGGCGTCGGCGAGCGCAAAGCAAAGTTGATCGTGATGGTCGTATCCACCTCTGTGGGCTGATCATTGAGGAGATAGGGCCTGTAGATCCAGTGCCGCACCGCATCAATGGCGGCGATCTCAAAGATCGAATTCGAAGCGGACGCGACCTGCAAATCCTGGATCGTTCCAGTCTTTGAGATGATCGCGTGCAACACAACCGTCCCACTCAGCTGCGCCATCTTCGCGACGAGCGGGTACGTCGGCGGAACAAATGAGATTCTACTTCCAGCAATCACACCCCCTGCGATCCGCGCCGGCCCAATGGATGCGCTGGCGGCGGTGGGCGGCCCAGACTGAGCGGTGACTCGTGCGTCACTGCTCGCTCCACCCGTATCTGCAGCCGCTGGCGGGGGAGCCGAATTCGGCGAAGGTATCGGCTTCATCATCTTGATCGGCTCAGGCACCCCATTCTGCACCACAATTTGATTGATGCCGCTCATCGTTGGTATCAATGTTGCCACGCCTGTTTCCGGCGCGAAGTAAATCCTGATCCCCGATAGCTCCATCGACGGCAGCGTCGCCTGCACGGTACAAACGGGTGCCGCTCCACAGGTCTGCGCCACCACACTCTTGCACGCCTGATACGCCGCATAGCTCTTCAGACAAGAGCTTTCAGGATCAGCCACAGCATCCGCCAGCTTTTGATTCAGATCGCTATAAGCCTTCATCACATCGCCAGGGGCCGAATCTTTCGGCTGATTCTCAGGCGTCACCGAATATTGCAGACCTTGTGCCAGCGCCGCTCCACCTTGCGCGCCTGCCGACGCCAGCGCGAACGTCAGCAATGCAATTCTTCTCATGAAATCTCTCCTCGACCAGTGCAGCAAAGTCTCGCACGCGTCCGAGCATCGGTCAATCGCGGCCGCTACTCCGCGAGCTCCACCTGGCCGGGACCCACTCGCTTCGCCATTTTGCGCAGCAACGGCTCACACCCAAACGCGATGGCCGGCATCGCGACAGCCGCAAACACGGCCCACACGATCAGCGCGTGCCACTCCCAGGTCCACAGCAGCCGCGTCGTGTGCCAGGGATGACGCTTCACCGATTCCCGTAGCGCATGCCCCGCCAGCGGCAGATTCGGCGTACCAAACACCACGTCTCCCACCTTGATGAAGACTGGGAACAGCAAAATCTCCAGCGGATACACCGCGTGATTGCCCACCTGCGACGCCACAATATTTAGCCGGAACAACGACGCGAGTCCCAGGGCCACCAGCGTCGTTGACCCCAGCAGCGGATTCACCCCCACCACCAGCCCCAATGCCAGCGACCATGCGAGCGTATCCGGATCGGCCCCTCGGCGCAGCAGGCCCATCACCGGGTTCACAATCCATCGCTGCCAAAGACTCGCCACACTCTCAGCATATCGGTACACTCACCGCAGCGCCTCTGTTGCCTTCACTGACCTGTTGTCTTCACTGACCCCTTTCAAGGATCTCCAGTTTGTCTCTTCTCAGCACGCCCCGCCGCATCTACCGTGTCCTCGCGCTGGCCGCCGTCTTCGCTTACTCCATGCTGGAAGTTCTTATCACCCGCCCGCGCACCCGCGCTCTCCGCGCTGCGTGGCTCAGCCGCATCGGCAATCGCCTGCTGCGTACCCAGGACATCACCTTCACCACCGTCGGCCCGGTCCCCATGCATGGCGCCGTGATCACCAACCACCTCACGTACGTCGACGTCATCTTGCACGGCTCTATTCGCCCCTGCGTCTTCGTCTCCAAGATCGAGATCCGCGAGACCCCCGTCTTTGGCTGGGTCAGCATGATGGCCGGCACCATCTACATCGATCGCGCATCCACGCGTGCCGGCAGCATCACCAAGGCCGCAGAAGGCATGGCCAAGGGCTTTCGCGACAACCTCCCCGTCGTCTTCTTTCCCGAAGGCACGACCGGCGTTGGCGACGTCCCAACCCTCCCCTTCCGCAGCGGCCTTCTCCACCTGGCGATCGCCGACAAGCAGCCTGTCACCGCGGGCTTCATCCATTACGATCTCGGTCCCCGCGATCTGGCTCGCGGCAAGTCCACGCGCAACGACGTCCACTGGGGCCACGAAACTCTCTGGCAGCACCTCTGGAACTTCGCCGACCTCCACGGCGTCCACGGCACCATAACCTTCGCCCCCGAACCCATCCAGTTCTCCGAAGCGGCGCTCAAGAACCGGAAGATCGCCGGCCACGAAGCCCAGGCCGCCATCAACGCCCTCGCCGTCCCCCTCCAGCAACCCACCCCATAGAACCGGACACGAAACGTCTACGCTCTACTCTCTACGCTCTACACTCTGCCTTATTGGCACTGCAACGACGTCCACACCCCCGCCGTGGTCCCCGACGCTGCATCCACTCGAAGATCAATAAATTCTCCCGCGCCGATCACCGCGGACGCCAGCACCTTGCAGCTTGCATTCGTCGCCGGCGAGCAGCTCAGCGCCGTATCCTGCAACGCACCCGCAAACCCCGCACGCAGCGTCACCGTAACCGTCACCGACTGCTGCGAGTACACATCCAGCTCCGTCGCCGTACATCCTTGCGGAATCCACGCCAGCACCGATCCAGAGGTCTCCGCAATACTCGAGAGCGGCGAGTTCACCGCGTAGTACAGCGTGTTGTAACTCACCCCGTGATACATCGCCGCAAACGTCCCACTGCTCGTCCCCGTCCCCGAACCGCCCGTTCCAGCCGCCCCCTGCGGAATTCCGAAGTTCAACACCGCCGCCTGCGCCGTCCCGCTGTTGGTCACCGTAGCCTGCGCGCCCGCCGCCAGCGTCGTCACCGTTCCCACGCTCACCGTCGCCGCCGCACCCTGCGCGCCCGTCGCGCCTGTACTCCCCATCTGCGCTAGTACCGCCCAATTAGATGGGTACAGGTCCGGCTCCGCGTTACTCCCCGCCACCTGCGCCAGGTAGGTCGACCCCGCAAACGTCACCGCATCGTTCACCGCATACTCTGCCGCCGCGTTCCATACCCCGCGAAAGTTCATTCCCACTGCGCCTGCCGCGCCGGTCGCTCCCGTAGCCCCGGCCGCACCCGTAGCTCCCTTTGAGGCCCCGCGACGCCCGCAGCACCCATAGCACCGGTTGCTCCCGCCGCGCCTGCAGCACCTTCCTGCGCCAGCACTGCCCATGCCGTCGGATACAGATCCGGCCGCTGGCCCACGATTCCCTGCCACCACGGACAAGTAACTCGTTCCCGCCATAGCTTACGGCGTCATTTACCGCATAGCTCATCGCCGAACCCCACGCGCCCAGCCACGTCAGCCCCGGTGTCCCATTCAATCCATTGGTCCCATTCGTCCCGGCAGGACCCATCACCCCCACCACACCCGCTGCTCCTGTCGCACCCTGCAGGCCCGTGGCTCCCGTCGCCCCGGTCAAACCCTGCGCACCCGCCGTCCCTGCAAGCCCCTGCGCTCCCTGCGACCCCGCCGGTCCCACTGCACCGTTCGCTCCCGTCAATCCCTGCGCACCCGCCGGGCCCTGGATCCCGATCGGCCCCGCAACGCCCGGAGCTCCCGCCGGTCCCACCTCGCCTTGCAATCCCTGCGCCCCGGTTGCTCCCGTCGCTCCCGTAGGCCCCGGCAACCCGTTCGCGCCCGCCGGTCCGGCAGCGCCCTGCGGCCCCGCCGTACCCATCGCCCCGGTAGCTCCCGGAGCTGAAAACATCGCCCAGTCCGCCGGGCTCAGGCTCGGCGTGTTCCCGTGATTGTCCGGGATCAACGACACCCACCCCGCGCCCTGCCAGAGCACGCCGTTCCCCACCGCATAGTTCATCGTCGGGTCGTACGTCCCAACAAAACTCATCCCCAGCGGGCCCGCCGCCCCCGTAGGTCCCATCGGCCCCGACAATCCCTGGGTTCCCGAGGTCCCCGGAATACCCTGCGCGCCTGCCGACCCTCCAACTCCCGGCAATCCTTGCGGCCCCGATGACCCTACCGACCCCGCCGCTCCCGGCAACCCCTGCGCCCCCGCCGGTCCCTGAATCCCGATCGGCCCGGCCACGCCCGCGGGTCCCGCTGATCCAACCATCCCCTGCGGCCCCGCTGGCCCCATCGACCCTACAGCGCCCACCGGCCCTGCCACCCCCTGCGCTCCTTGTGACGTCAACACTCCCCAATACCCCGACCCAACCCCCGGCGTCTCCCCGACGTTCCCTGCCACCAGCGACACCCAGCTAGCTCCGGCGAAGACCACCACATCGCCCAGTGCATAGTTGCTGACCGAGCTATACGTCCCCTGATACACCAGTCCCGGAGTCCCCGCCGCACCCGGCGCCCCCGACGGTCCCATCGGACCAAGCGCTCCGGGCAGACCATCCAACCCGTTCAGTCCCGCCACGCCCGCCGGACCCTGCGAGCCCGTAACCCCCGCCGCTCCACTCGCCGCAAACATCGCCCAGTCCGCCGGACTCAAACTGGGCGTATTCCCGTGGTTGTTCGTCATCAGCGACACCCACCCCGCCCCCTGCCACAAGACGCCATCCGCCAGCGCATAATTCCTCGTCGAGTCATACGCTCCCTGATAACTCATCCCGACCGGCCCCGCCGGACCCTGCGGCCCCATCGGCCCTGACAATCCCTGCGCGCCGGTCGTTCCTGGAATCCCTTGCCCTCCTGCCTCGCCCGCAATCCCCTGGGCTCCCTGCGCCCCTGTCGATCCCGGAGGCCCAACCGGCCCCAGCAATCCCTGCGCGCCCATTGGCCCCGCTACTCCTGTCGCTCCCGTCGCCCCGGCTGGTCCCTGCGCCGTCAGCACTCCCCAGTACGCCGGACTCACCCCCGGCGTCTGCCCCGCGTTGAACCCCGTCAGCGAAACGTAGCTCGATCCCTGAAATACCACCACATCCCCCAACAAATAATTCCCCATCGAGCTATACAGTCCCTGGTACACCAGCCCCGGACTTCCCGCCGGCCCCGCGACCCCTGCCACACCCTGCAATCCAGCAGGCCCCTGCACACTCTCGCCCATCGCACCCTGCGGTCCCGTCGCACCGGACGCTCCCGCAACCCCCGCCGCACCCTGCGGCCCGGTCGGACCAGCCGTTCCCGGCAGGCTCAACCCCACCGGCCCCTGCGGACCTACAGCGCCCGGCTGTCCCTGCTCTCCCGCCGTCGCCAGCATCCCCCACATCAATCCCGACGCTCACGGCGTGCTCCCCACATTCCCCGCCACCAGCGAAACCCAGCTCGACCCGCCGGATTGCACCACGTTCCCCACCGCATAGCTCACCGCCGGGTCATACACTCCGATAAACGCAATCCCCCCACCCGCCCCCGAAACGCCCGGCAGACCTTGCGGTCCCATCAGCCCCTGCGACCCAACCGGCCCGATAGCCCCCGTAGCACCCGTCATCCCCGCTTCGCCCGGAACACCCTGGATCCCCTGCACCCCCGCCGCTCCAGTCGCTCCCGCCGCTCCCGCGGGCCCAACTGTTCCGGTCCCGTTTCCCACCAGCGCAATCACCAGCTCGGGAGCATGCGACGTCTCATCATTTTCCTTACTATCAAACTGCACCACAGCGCCGCTCGCCGCCACCAGCGTCAGCCCAAAGTTCGTCGCCGGCACTCCCACCCATCCCTGCACCGCCGACGTCACATCGAACGTCACAAATTCTCCCGCCCCCACTACCGGCGCCGTCTGCACCACTGCACCCACCGCCGGCAGCGTCGCGTACGTCACACTGGACTCCGTCCACGCCCCGCCCACCAACTCCGCCTGCACCACCCCCGGCACATCCGCGCGATTGCAATACACCCGCAGCGTCGCCTGCGCGATCTGCGCCGGCGTCGTCCCCGCCGGCAGCATACCCAGATCAAACTGCACCAGCGCCGTGTACCCGCCGCCGACATTCAAATTGCTAAGTGCTCCCGAGTTCACTCCAGGCTGGGCACTCGAAACATGCGCATCGCCCACCAGCGTCGCCTGCTGACCCCAAACGCGCCCCGAAGCGCATGCCCCCATCACCAGCAGCAACCTCGCCGCAGCGTGGAACGTGCCCCTCATTCGGAGCCTGTATCTCACTTCCGTCAGCCCTCAACTGCATACAGCAACGATCAAAACTCGACGACGCACATTGCCGAAGGGCCTGTTGGTTCACCTGGAGTGGTGACCCCAGGGGTGAGACCTTTGAATTCGGCAGAGACTAAGTCAATTCAAACAACAATTAGACAAAGCTAATGTGATAAAAATCACAATCCACAAGGCTTGATCGCCCCACGCGATTAGGCTCCGCAGCACGACACAAAATTCCCACCCTCACCTACCCGCGCCCGGTTGTGAGACGATGCAGCCAATGCCCTCCTCCACCGACCAGGGTTTCTCCACGCCCGACAGCGCCAGCAACCACCATCTCTCCCGCCAGCTCACCCTCCGCGACCTCGTCCTCTCGCAAGTCCTCACCGTCGTCGGAAGCTCCTGGGTAGGTCTCGCCGCGGGTCTCGGGCACGCGCAAACGCTGGTCTGGCTCTTCTCGTTCGCCGTCTTCTACGCGCCCATGGCCGTCGCGGTCTACTTCCTCAACCGCGAGATGCCTCTCGAAGGCGGCCTCTACGTCTGGGCCCGCCGCTCCTTCGGCGACGCCATCGGCTTCCTCACCGCGTGGAACATCTGGGCCTACGGCATCTTCGTCATCGCCTTCCTGCTCTTCCAGCTGCCCAGCGAATTTTCCTTCATGATCGGGCCCTCCGCCGCCTGGATCCCCGACAGCCACCTCGTCGTCCTCACCTCCCTCGCGATCCTGCTCGCCCTCCTCACCCTCTCCGCCATTCGCGGCCTCGCTCTCGGCAAGTGGATCCACAACGTCTCCGGCATCGCGATGATGACCGCCTTCGCCCTCCTCATCCTCGCTCCCTTCTGGGCCTATGCCCACCATCTCCCCATCCACTTCACCCCCTTCGAGCTCCACTTCCCCAAGACCGATCCCACCTCGCTCGCGCTCATCGGCCAGATCATCTTCGCGGCTTCGGGCCTGGAATACATCGCCATCATGGCCGGCGAAGCCAAGTCTCCCTCCCGCGACATCGGCCTCTCCATCGTTATCGCGAGCCCGATCATCGTCGTCATGTTCATCCTGGGGACAGCGTCGGTCCTCGCCTTCCACGAGCTCACCCACTCCACCCTCAACTACATCGCGCCCATCCCTCAGACCCTCCGCCTGGCCTTCGGCAACAGCGCCGTCGCAACGCTTCTCGCCCGCTTCGTCATCCTTCTGCTGCAGATCCGCATCCTCGGCGCCGCCAGCTTCATCTTCACCGGAGTCGCCCGCCTCCCCATGGCCGCGGGCTGGGATCACCTCATCCCTGAGTGGTTCTCCCGGCTCCATCCCCGTTACCGAACGCCCACCCACTCCATCCTCGTCGCCACCTCGCTCATCGCCGCGCTCATCGTCCTCGGCAGTGCCGGCGTCCATGCCGCCGAAGCCTTCAACGTCCTCAACAACGCTTCCTCCGAGTTCTACGCCATCGCCTACCTCGCCCTCTTCGCCATCCCCCTCCTTGGCCTCAAGCTGTTCGGGCGTCGCATCCCTCTCTGGGTCAGCCTGCTATGCGCTGTAGGATTTCTGAGCACTCTCTTCACCTTCCTGCTCAACGCGTACCCCTTCGACACCGCAGCCGCCCCGCTCCCCTTCGCCGCCAAGATCCTCGGGGCCACCCTCATCGTCAACCTCATCGGCTACGCCTTCTACCGCACCCGTTCGCTTCGCGCTTCTACCGCTCCCTGACATATTTTTCACTCTCGCCGTCCGCGCAGGACCTCTCGCCGTACGCGGAGGACCATCCAAGTCGTATGCTTTCTTCTATGCCTTCGAACGCGACCGATCCGCTAGCCAACACGCCCGGCCATCTCTCTACCCCCGACCGCCTCGTCAACCTCCCGCGCCTGGTCACGGCCTTCTATGCCAACCACCCTGACCCCAGCGTCCCCGCGCAGCGCGTCGCCTTCGGAACCATCAGGCCATCGCGGCTGCTCGCTCAACAGCAGCTTCAACTACGCGCACATCCTCGCCATCACGCAAGCTATCGTCGAGTACCGCGCCACCCAGAACACCACCGGCCCGCTCTTCCTCGCGCAAGACACCCACGCCCTCTCCGAGCCCGCCTTCACCACCGCCCTCGAAGTCCTCGCGGCAAATGGTATTGCGGTCTTCATCGACCAGGACCTCGGCTACACCCCCACCCCCGTCCTCTCGCACGCCATCCTCACCTACAACGCCGCCAACCCCGGCAAGCCCCAGGCCGATGGGATCGTCATCACTCCAAGCCACAACCCTCCCGACGACGGCGGCTTCAAGTACAACCCCACCAACGGTGGCCCCGCCGACACGACTGCCACCAAGTGGATCCAGGACCGCGCCAACGAGCTCATCACCAACAAGCTGCAAGGCATCAAACGCCTCACCTTCGCCAAAGCCCTCGCCGCCGACACCACCCACCGTCACGACTACATCACCGCCTACGTCAACGACCTCGGCAACGTCATCGACTTCGCACCTCTCGCCGGCACCGCTCTCAAGCTGGCCGTCGACCCGTTAGGCGGCGCCGGCGTAGCCTACTGGCCCCGCATCGCCGAGCAGTACAAGCTCCCCCTCCAGGACTTGAACCTCTACACCGATCCCACCTTCCGCTTCATGACCCTCGACTGGGATTCGCGCATCCGCATGGACTGTTCTTCTCCTTTCGCGATGGCGAGCATGATCGCGAACAAGGATCTCTACGACGTAGCCTGGGCCTGCGACACCGACCACGACCGCCACGGCATCGTCACCCGCAGCAGCGGCCTGCTCAACCCCAACCACTACCTTGCTGTGTGCATCCAGTATCTCTTCACGCATCGGCCCGAGTGGTCAGAAAAAGTAGGCATCGGCAAGACCCTCGTCAGCTCCAGCATCATCGATCGCGTAGCCAAAGGCCTGAATCGCCCCATGCTCGAAGTCCCCGTAGGCTTCAAGTGGTTTGTCGACGGCCTCATCGACGGCACCCTGGGCTTCGTAGGAGAAGAGTCCGCCGGCGCCACCTTCCTCCGCCGCAACGGCCAGGTCTGGACCACCGACAAAGACGGCCTCATCCTGGGACTACTTGCTGCAGAGATGACCGCCACCACCGGCAAAGATCCCGGCATCCTCTACAACGAGCTCACCGCGAAGTACGGCGCCCCCGTCTACCAGCGCATCGACGCCGAAGCCACTCCCGAGCAGAAAGCCAAGCTAGGCAAACTCTCACCCTCGCAGGTCACGGCCAAAGAGCTAGCCGGCGAACCCATCATCTCGATCCTCACCGAAGCTCCCGGCAACCACGCCAGCATCGGCGGCCTGAAAGTCACCACCGAAAACGGCTGGTTCGCCGCCCGCCCCAGCGGCACAGAAGACGTCTACAAGATCTACGCAGAAAGCTTCAACGGCCCGGCCCACCTGACCCAAATCCAAAACGAAGCCAAAGCCCTGGTAGCCAAGGCAATAGTTTAACTCTCGCCGTCCGCGCAGGACAGCCAACCCTCCCCTCCAACCGTCATCTAACGAAACAAAGCGGCCGGACGCAGACCGCAGCAATCGACTCCGGAGGAACTATGCCCACCAAATCCCACACCCTTTCTGCCGATGATCGCAAGCAGATCGACGACTCCAACTTCGCGTTTCCCAAGCAGCGCAAAGAGCCCCTCGAAAACGCCTCCCACGTCCGCAACGCCATCGCGCGCTTCGACCAGGTCAAGGACGTCTCCGACGAGGACCGCGAACAAGCTTTCAGCCGCATCAAGGCAGCCGCCAAAAAATTCGGCGTCGACATGAAAGAAACCCACTGGCACCAGCTAGGCAAACAAGCCCACACCAAAAACTCCTCCAACTAGCTCTACCTCAACCACAGGTCCGGGTGCCCCATCTTCGCGACGGCTTCATCGTCGCTAAGGTGGGCATCGCGCGATAGCGCGACCGCACCCGCCCATCTCAGCCGCACCCGATCCCTCGGTCGCAATGCGAATTTCACGCCGCCCGCGCAGCACCTGCGCTATCCTTCTCCTGTCCTCGGCCCTGCTTCACAGGAGCCCTCCATGAGAACCCTCCGCCGCATTCTTCTCTCGCTCGTCATCCTCGTCGTCGCCATCTTCGCGATCGCCTACATCGACGGCCTCACTCTCCCTGTCAACCACGTCGCCACGGTCACAGGCGTCGTCGCCGCGCCGCCCGACAAGGTCTTCGCGCTGATCACCAACATCTCCGCCGCGCCCACCTGGCGTCACGCCGTCAAATCCGTCACCGTCCTTCCGCCCGACGCTGGCCGCGACCACTGGACCGAGCACCTCGCCCACAACCAGGACATGACCTTCCTTGCCACCCGCACCGAAGCTCCCACCCGCCGCGACGTCCTCCTCGATCTGGCCACCCCCTCCTACGGCGGCACCTGGACCTACCTGCTCGCGCCCGGCCCCACGCCC
The DNA here is from genome assembly GCA_963796535.1 of uncultured Acidobacteriaceae bacterium. Lineage (GTDB taxonomy): Bacteria > Acidobacteriota > Terriglobia > Terriglobales > Acidobacteriaceae > Granulicella. Next base: position 35,500 of record CAWCMO010000011.1, on the reverse strand, counting down.
AACACCACCACCCTCACCATCACCGAAACCGGCTTCATCAATCCACCCCTTTACCGCTTCATGATGCACCACGTCATCGGCCTCACCTACAACCTCGACCAATATCTGACCGACGTGCGCGCCGCCGCGCCAGGTCTTACGCAGAATTGAACTGTTTGCGCTCAAGATTGTCGTATCATCGTCTAGATTTGTGAAACCCTTTCCCCAAGGATCCCTCGCATGAACCTCAGGTCAGCCCTGCTTTCCCTTGTGATCACATCCGTCGCAACTTCAGCCTTCGCCGCAGACACAAACAATTTCGTCATCATCAATAGCAAGAGCGGCAAGGTGATGGGGAAAGCCGCCTACTCCATCGACGCGGCAAAAAATGGAGTAGTGCGCATCCGCTCCCACTGGACCTTTCAGTTACACACCGGGGATCTTCCTGGCGCCATGTCCACTGACGCGGGCATCGCCACAGGCCGCCAGATCACGCCCGGCAACACCAGCAACTTTGTGGACGGCCAGTACAGCTCGGAGTACAAGCTCGATCCCAACGGCGACTACATTTCGGGCTACATCCAGAACGGCTCGTCGCTGGTCATGACCAGCTACACCCCCAACAAAACGCGCACCGCCATCGCTGTCAGTGCCGTCCAGGCAGGCAACATCAGCGAGACTAGCGATGTCCCCCTGCCCAAGCCGGGCTTCATCGTCGCTCCCGACCTCGATCCCTCCGCTATCCAGGCCATTGTTACCACTGCCATCAATCACCCGCATCCCGACTCCACCTATCTCCTGCTGAATCCTATCGGCGTCAACGATGAGCAGCCTGGAAACAACCTGGCCTACGTGACCATCCAGCCGGTCTCCGGCGTCGCCAACGGCACCCTCGACGGCAAGCCAGTGGTTCTCAAGCGTTACCTCATGAACTTCCATACCAACCACGCCCTCATCTTCGTCGATGAGAACGGCACCGTCATGGAAGTCCAGATGGGCCCACTCTCCGCGAACTATGTCCGCGAAAAATTCGCCCTCAATCCATAGTCGCCACGCCAGTTACGAGCCGCTCATTCTTGACACCGCCAGTCATCGCCTTTAGTCTCAATCTCAAGATGAAGCAGATCCACACCACCGCCGCCTTCTGTTGCATGTGTTGTCGCATGCCGCGCTGTTGCGCCGGTGTCTGTCTGCTCTAAGCGAACTCCTCAAACTTCGCAGCAAGCTCAAGCACCCACGCACAGCTCCCCAGCAGCGTGGGTTTCGTGCATCTGAGCCCAATCTTCTCCCTCTCCCAAACCAAGCCTTCACAACTCCAAGGAGTCTCCATGGCATCCCCTACCCCCACCCGCAAGCTGGGCTTCAACGTAGACGCCGCCGCCATCGTCATCGCCCTAACCTTCGCCGCCCTCATCCGCCTAAACATCATCCACCGCATCTCCTGGTAACCTTCGGTTCTTTCTGAAAACTGACACCTGAGAACTGACAACCTGCCTTGTCCGCCCAGACCATCCCGTTCCCCACCACCGTTCGCCAGCCTCCGCGATCTCGGCAACTCCTCGCGCTCATCCCCGGCACGCTCCTGCTGTTCGCCATCGGCCTCGCCGGCAAAGCCCTCGAGTCCCTCGGCATCTATCTCCGCGCCCACCACCACTATTTTCCGCGTGTCGAGTACGTCCTCTGGGCCATCATCCTCGGCCTTCTGCTCTCGAACATCTTCAGCATCCCCGCCATCTTCCGCCCCGGCATTGCCACGTACGAGCTCTGGCTCAAGCTAGGCATCGTCCTCGTCGCCGCCAAGTTCGTCTTCGCCGACGTCCTCCACATCGGCGCCATGAGTCTTGTCCTCGTCGCCATCGAACTGACCTTGTCTCTCACGGTCATGACGATCCTCGGAAAAATCTTCCGCCTCCCACCCAAGCTCACCAGCCTCCTCGCCATCGGCAGCTCCATCTGCGGCGTCACCGCCATCATGGCCGCGCAGCCCGCCATCGATGCCGACGAGCAGGACACCACCACCGCCATCGCCGCCATCCTCGCGCTCGGCGCCCTCGCCCTCTTCACCTTCCCGCTCATCGGCCACTTCCTTCATATGGACCAGCAGCCCTACGGCATCTGGGCCGGCCTCGCCGTCGACAACACTGCTGAAGCCACCGTCACGGGCGCGCTCTACGGCGACCTCGCCGGGCGCATGGCCATCCTCGCCAAGACCGCCCGTTCCGCCTTCATCGGCTTCGTTGTCCTCGGCTACGCCATCTACTGGGCCTCGCAAGGCCAGGCAGCCCGCGTCGAACGCAAGGCCCTCTTCCTCTGGCAGAAGTTCCCCAAGTTCATCCTCGGCTTCATGGCACTCTCCATCCTCGCGAGCCTCGGCTTCTTCTCCGCCGGCCAACTGACTTCGTTAGGAAACCTAAGCAAGTGGGCCTTCCTCCCAGCCTTCGCCGGCGTAGGCCTCCGCACCCAACTCCGCGACTTAGTCACGCAAGGCTGGCGCCCCATCCTCGTCGGCGTCCTCGGCGAAATCTTCATCGCTCTCATCACCCTCGGCATGGTCCTAGCGGTCTACCACCACGGAGCCGCCCAATGACGAATCTCCACACCACACCTCTCCCCACACCCCGCTGTCGTTGTCGCTGTTAGTCCCCCACTAACCCGCGCGAGAACCAGCCCCCTATCCAATCCACACAAGCCTGCCGAAAGCACGCGCAGACCCGCACCACCCTCAGGAGTCCCATGCAACGCCTTCGTCTCATCACTCTCTTCCTTTTCGCCCTCTCCCTCTCCGCCGGCGCGCAAGTCGTCGGCGGCACCATCGCCGGCCTCGTCACCGACACAACCGGAGCCGCCATCCCCAGCGCCCACGTCCTCATCCATAACGACGACACCGGCGCCCAGCGCTCCCTCACCACCAACGCCTCCGGCCAGTACGTCGCCTCCTCCATTGCCGTCGGCGCGTACACTCTCTCCGCCGACGCCACCGGCTTCACCCAAGCCACCCGCACCGTCACCCTCACTACCGGACAGACTCTCAACCTCAACCTCGCCCTCTCCGTCAGCGGCCACGAAACCGTCACCGTTAACGACACCCAGCCCATCGTCAACACCTCCACCGAACAAACCGCGGGCCTGGTCGACAGCCGCCAGGTCAAAGGCCTCCCCCTCAACGGCCGCTCCTACGACCAGCTCATCCTGCTGAACCCTGGCACCGTGAACTACACCAACCAGCGCAGCGGCGGCATCGGAACTTCAAATTCATCGGTGGGCAGCATGTTCTCCGTCTCCGGCCGCCGTCCGCAAGACAATCTCTTCCTCCTCAACGGAATCGAGTACACCGGCGCGTCGCTGATCAACACCACCCCCGGCGGTACCTCCGGCCAACTCCTCGGCATTGACGGCATCCGCGAGTTCAACGTCGTCTCCGACACCTACTCCGCCGCCTACGGCAAGCGCGACGGCGCGCAGATCTCCATCACCACCACCGGCGGCACCAACCAACTCCACGGCTCCGTCTATGAGTTCATCCGCAACAGCTTCTTCGACGCACGCAACTACTTCGACGGCCCACGCATTCCCGAGTTCCAGCGCAACAACTTCGGCGCAGCCCTCGGCGGCCCCATTAAGAAAAACAAGCTCTTCCTCTTCGCCAACTATGAAGGCTACCGCCAAAACCTCGGCGAGTCGCTCGTCACCCTAGTCCCAGACGCAACCTCCCGCGCCCATGCAGTCGCCAGCGTCAAGCCGCTGCTCAATCTCTGGCCCATCGCCAACGGCCCCGAGATCACCCAGAACGGCGCCGCCACCGGCATCGCCCAATGGATCGGCTCTGCGCCGCAACACATCCGCGAAGACTTCGGCACCACGCGCTTCGACGCCAACCTCTCCAACAGCGACACCTTCAACTCCATCTACACCATCGACGACTCCGACGCCGTCTCCCCCTCCGCCAACCCCTATTCCTACGTGGACGAAACTCTTCGTGAACAAGTCCTCAGCGCCGAAGAGCACCACGTCTTCTCGCCCAACTTCATCAACGTCGGCCGCTTCGGCTACTCGCGCGCCAGCTACTACTTCGACGGCTACGTCCCCGCCGCGCAGCAAGCCCTCACCCCCTCCGTCCGCCCCGGCGTCCCCACCTACGCGGTCGTCATCTCCGGCTCCACTGCCTCCAACGGCGCGTCGTCCATCACCGGCGCCGGCGCAAACGTTGGCGCCAACAACTCCATCACCCGCAACCTCTTCACCTTTGACGACCACGTCTTCTACACCATCGGCAAACACACCCTCGAAGGCGGCATCTGGTTCCAGCGCCTCCAGTCCAACGACAACCTCGCCCAGGATCAATACGGCCAGGCCTCCTTCGCTTCGCTCGCCACCTTCCTCACCGGCGCCATCAAGACCTTCACCTACGCGCCCAACATCACCGAGCTAGGCTGGCGCACCCTCTTCGCCTCCGGCTTCCTCGAAGACACCTGGCGCATCAACCCTCGCCTGCAAGTCCGCTTCGGCTTCCGCAGCGAGTCCTCCACCGGTTGGAGTGAATCGCAAGACCGCGCCAGCGTCTACACCTTTGGAGCCGTCAGCAACGGCGCACCCCTCGGCGTCATCTCCACCAACCCCACCTCCGGCCTCTCCAACGCCCTCACCGACAACCGCGCCCTCTTCCTTCCCGAACCGCGCGCCGGCGTCGCCTGGGACGTCTTCGGCAACGGCCGCACCAGCGTCACCGCGAGCGCAGGCCTACACCACTCGCTGCTCGATGCACTCGACTACCGCCTCGATCAAGCCGCTCCCTACAACACCGTCAACTCCTACTCCGCTACCACCGTCACCAACCCCATCAGCGGCACGCCGAAAGTTTCGCCATCCACCGTCGCCACCAATATCTCCACGCCCGCGCTGTTCGCCTACACTCTTCGCGTCGAGCAGCAGCTAGCACCCTCCACCTCCCTCACCCTCGGCTACAACGGCTCACATAGCTATCACCAGATCCTCAACGGCGATCTCAACGCGCCCAACTTCGTAGTCCTCGCCAACGGAGTCATCTACTACCCCACCACCACCAAGGCCAACAACGCGGTAGCCAACACCACCTCCTGGTGGTCGGGCGGCAGTGGCAACTACAACGCCTTCCTTGTCGACCTGCGCCACAACCTCAGCCACGGTCTGCAGTTCCGCATCAACTACACCTGGTCCAAAAATCTCGACGACGGCTCTGCGTGGAATACATCCGTCTCCTCCAACACGCCAGCGTTCGTCGCTGTCCCCGCTCTTCCGCATCTCGACTACGGCCCCGCCGCCACCGACGTCCGCCACCTCTTCGCCGCCAACGCCACCTATGATCTGCCGTTTGGCACTGGCCAGGCCTTCTTCGCCAACGCCAACAAGTTCACCGAGCACCTCGTCTCCGGCTGGGGCCTCGCCTCCATCGTTAGCCTCTCCACCGGCTTCCCCTTCTCGCCCGCAGCTCGGCTACAACCCCACCGGCTCGGGCGACAGCCGCAATCCCGTCCGCCCCAACGTCAATCCCAACTTCACCGGCAAGCTCTACCCCGGCGGCAGCACCGCCCAAAAGGCCGCGCAGTTCTTCAACCCCAACGCCTTCTCCGCCCCCGCCTACGGCACCGTCGGCAACGCCGGCCGCGACAGCCTCGTAGGCCCCGGCTACGCTGACTGGGATTTCTCTCTCCTGAAGTCCACGCAAATCACCGCAGCGCTTCCGCCTCCAATTCCGCGCCGAGTTCTTCAACCTCCTCAACCACGCCAACCTCTCTCTGCCCAACGAAGTCGTCTTCTCCAACGGACCCACCCAAGGCACCACGGCCAATCAAACCACCCCCGCCGCGCTAGGCACTCCGGGCGTCATCACGGCCACCGCCAACACCAGCCGCCAAATCCAACTAGGCCTCAAACTCCTCTTCTAGTTCCCACCACAACTAACTCCCGCCGTCCGCGCAGGACCGCCGTCTGAGTAAGACCGCGGTCCGCGCAGGACGTTGTATCCTTCCCAGCAGAGCCCATGTCCAAGCCCCTATCCCCCGCCCGCCTAGAAGCCTTCTCCGACGGCGTCATCGCCGTCATCATCACCATCATGGTGCTCGAACTCCACGTCCCCAGCAAAGAAGTCTCGAACCTCGACGGCCTCATCGCCCTCGTCCCGCTCCTCACCGTCTATCTCCTCAGTTTCGTCCAGACCGGCATCTACTGGGTCAACCACCACTACCTTGTCGACGACCTCGACCACGTCACCCACGGCATCCTCTGGTCCAACCTCGCCTTCCTCTTCACCCTCTCACTCATCCCCTTCGCCACCACGTGGATCGGCACCCGCGGCATCTCGCCCTTCGCCGTCGCGCTCTACGCCATCACCTGCGCGCTCCCCGCCCTCACCTGGATCGTTCTTTCCAACTGCATCTGCAGCACCTCCGGCCAACCGCTCGCCGGAAGTCCCCTCAAGCAAGCCCTTTCCACCGCGCTCTATCTCTGTGCCATACCGGCAGCGTACTGGTCACCCAAAGCTGCGCTCGGCATGCTCGCCCTCGTAGCGATCCTGTGGCTTTTGCCGCCAAAGAAAGTCGTCGAACAAACCCGCGCCCTCAAGTCCGAAAAACCCTCCCACAGCGATCCAAGCTAAACTTCACTCGACATGAAACTACAAGGCTGCGGCACCGCGCTCGTCACCCCCTTCCACCCCGACGGCTCACTCGACGAGCCCGCACTCCGCGCCCTCGTCGAATCCCAACTGGCTCAAGGGGTTTCCATCCTCATTCCCTGCGGCACCACTGGCGAAGCCTCCACCCTCACCGAAAGCGAGACCCATCGCGTCATCGAAATCACCATCGAAGTCGCCGCCGGCCGCGCTCCCATCTTCGCCGGCTGCACCCACAACTCCACCGCCCAGGCCGTAGCGAACGCGAAGCGCATCGCCAAAATTCCCAACCTCACCGGCATCCTCACCGCGAACCCCTACTACAACCGCCCCAACCAGGAAGGCCAGTTCCAACACTTCCGCGCCATCGCCGAAGCCGTGCCCCTTCCGATCATCCTCTACAACATCCCCGGCCGCACCGCGACCAACCTCCTCCCGGAAACCGTTCTCCGCCTGGCCGAGACCCCCAACATCATCGCCATCAAGGAATCCAGCGGCGTCATGGGCCAGATCACCGAGCTCCTCACCCACGCCCCTTCCACGTTCTCCGTCCTCGCCGGCGACGACGCCCTCGCCCTCCCGGTAATCGCCATCGGCGGAACAGGCCTTGTTTCCGTAGCCTCCAACGCCATCCCTGGCCCCATGTCCCAAATGATCGCCGCCGCGCTAGCCAACGACTGGCCCACCGCCCGCGAGCTCAACGCCCGCTACTTCGCCCTCATGCAAGCCCACTTCATCGAGCCCAGCCCCGCCCCCATCAAGGCCACCCTCGCCCTCCTAGGCCGCTGCTCCGAGACCCTCCGCCTTCCCATGGTCCCCGTAACCGAACCCACCCGCACCAAACTAGCCTCCATCCTCGAAGGCCTCAACCTACTCGCCAGCAAATAGAACGCATCGAGTGATATGCCCATGCGACGACTCCTTCTCGCGTCATCCCTCTGGGCGCTGACCTTCACCGCAGCAGCCCAGCAGCCGGACTGGAACATGGACGGCGCTCAGGAAATCAACACCAGCATCACCACCCTGCCCGTCGCGGATCAACAAGGCATCCACCGCGCCCTCGCCAAACGTTCCGCAAATCCCCACGACGTCCCTGCATCGTCCGAGCTTCGCGCAACACAAATTCGCACACCGTCCGGACACTTGTTCCTCGTGCAAGCGCTCGGCAACAACTTCTGTGGAGCATCCGGCAACTGCTCCTTCTGGGTCCTCAGCAGCGACTACAACATCCTGCTCGACACGATCGCCCAGATGTTCAAAGTGCAGAAGTCGCAGCACTCCGTCCATCCCGACATCGTCACCTCGATGCACGACTCGGCCTCCTCCGGCGATCTCAGGCAATGGCGCTTCACCGGGCCGCGTTACAAGCCCGTCGCCTGCGCCACTTACAACTACACCAACGCATCCGGCGACACACTAACCACCCCCACCCTCACACCCCACCCCTGCAGCTAGCGGCCTCCAACCCTCGCCGTCCGCGAAAGCCCTAGTTCCCCGGCTTCGGAAACTCCTCCACATGCATCTCACCCTTGCGTCCCACATACACGGCGCGCTCGCCAGTAAGGTGCACCCGATAGGCCGCAACTCCCGCATCCAAAATCCGCCGCACGAACTCGGGATACCGAATCCTGTCCGCTTGCGCTGCTCGTATCGCATCCACGACACTCTCGCGCAAAAATTCCGCAGCAACCTCTCCTGCCTCGATCGGCTCCGTGTGCGTTCTTCCGTCCAGCAGATAGAACGTGTCGTCCCCACGAAGAAAATCCACTTGATACGACTCCACCTCTGCCTCCCTCAATATCCCAATCACTTCCGGGAACCTTAGCTCCCCGGCTTCCGATTGGCGTAGCGCTCTCTGCATCAACTCCGTCTTCATCGTCTTTCTCCTATTCCGTTGGTTTCGCATGCAGGCCATTCGCCCGCACCAACTTCTTCATCAGGTTCCGTAACACTTCGCGCTCGTTCTTACTCAGCACTCCGAAAAACTCTTCGTCATTCTCGTCAGCCACAGCTGCGAGTTTCGGCACGATCCGTCTCCCCGCACCGGTCAACGCCACTCGCTGCGACCGTCCATCATCATCAGCCGCATCCCGGCGCACCAGCTTCTTCTCCACCAGCCGCTCCACCAGCTTCGATACCGCCCCCCGGCTGAGACCCGTTCGCTCTGCAAGTTCGCTCGGAGCCAGTTCCGCTACGTCGAACATCTCCCGCAGCATCACCCACTCCGCCACCGTCACGCCGCTCGCTACCAGCCTGCGCGCAAACGCCTGCGAAACGTGGTTCGAAACCATCCGCAGCCAATATCCGAGATGCACCTCAAGTCCACTGACATCCGTCGCCATAAACCAAATGTAGTTTCCTAGGAAACTATATGCAGGCTTTTTCTGTCTCCACCCCCTAAAATAGAGATACCCATGAGTCACCCACCCCCTCAAGACCTCGAACCCCTCATCGAGCACTGGTTCGCCCAGGGCGCCGCCGCCGTAGGCAACGCCGGACGCCCTCGCCGCCTTCCTCCAGCTCCGCGACGCCCTCGAAGCCGGCACCGTCCGCTCCGCCCAGCCCGACCCCGCATCCCCCACCGGATGGCGCGTCAACCCCTGGGTAAAGCGCGGCATCCTCCTCGGCTTCCGTCTCGGCGCCCTCGAATCCATGAACGGCAGCAATCCCGTCGCCCGCCCCATACTCAGCTTCGTCGACAAGGCCACCTACCCCGCCCGCCGCTTCAAACCCAAGCAGAACATCCGCATTGTCCCCGGTGGCAGCTCCGTCCGCTCCGGAGCCTACCTGGCCTCCGGCGTCGTCATGATGCCCCCCGCCTACGTCAATGTCGGCGCCTATGTCGACGAAGGCACCATGATCGACTCCCACGCCCTCGTCGGCTCCTGCGCCCAGATCGGCAAGCGCGTCCACCTCTCCGCCGCGGCACAAATCGGAGGCGTCCTCGAACCCATCAACGCCTCCCCCGTCATCATCGAAGATGACGTCTTGGCCGGCGGCAACACCGGCGTCTACGAAGGCACCATCGTCCGCGCCCGCGCCGTCCTCGCCTCCGGCGTCATCCTCACCCGCGGAACCCCCGTCTACGACCTCCCCAACCAAACCATCTACAAAGCAACCGCCGAGACCCCCCTGATCATCCCCTCCGGCGCCGTAGTCGTAGCCGGCAGCCGAGCCATCCAGCAGGGCTACGGCAAAGACCTCGGCCTCGGCGTCTACACCCCCATCATCGTCAAATACCGCGACGAAAAAACCGACCTCTCCACCACCCTCGAAGATCTACTCCGCTAGCCCTTGACATCGTAGCTACAAAGTAGCTACATTCTATTTAGTGCATGCTCCGAGAGAAGGTTTACGACGCTAATTCTTCTCTCCGAGACCAGAGACGGATGCGCTGCAGTCTTCAAGGTTTTCAACGACCTTGAGGATTCGGCAATTTCTGCGTCCGGAGCTATATATGTTCTTTGATTGGGACGAGTTCAATATCGCCCACATTGCACGTCACGGAGTGAAGCCGCACGAAGCTGAGGAGGTCGTAACCAACGAACCGATCGACTTAGCCGTAAAAATCAGGAACGGCGAGGAACGTACCGAACAGGTGGGCGAGACAGTAACAGGTCGAATCCTCCAGGTCGTTACGACGATTCGCAATAGTAGGATTCGCGTCGTAACCGCTTTGCCGCTTAGAAGTAGGTGGCATGCGTGGTACTTCGCATTAAAGGAGGATCGGGATGCCCGAGACAAGAATATTCCCTGATTTCAAATCGGAAGCCGAAGAAGCCGAGTGGTGGGACTCTCACCAGGACGAATCAATGGAGGCCTTCGAAAAAGCTGCCGCCGAAGGTCGTCTCGGCCGCGGCACTGTCGCCCGCAAAGCCGGTCTCCCCACCACCACCATCCGCCTCGACCCCGTCGACATCGAGCTCGCCCGCAAGCTAGCAGAAAAGCGCGGTCTGAAATACCAGACCTACCTCAAGATGCTGATCCATGAAGCTCTCACTCGCGAGTCCGATGCTCGCGAACCCAAACCCCGAGAATCCAAAGCCTCCTAAACCGCGAACCGGTTCGCGCTCCGGGCCTTCAGTTTTTCCGCCTCTTCTTCCCGATTCTTCGGCGGAGCATTGGTCTCCAGCGAACTCAGCAGCTGCGTCGAAACCGCGCTGATAGCTTCAATCGCAGCAAAGAACGCCTCCTCGTTCGCCTTGGACGGCTTGTTAAACCCGCTGATCTTCCGGACAAACTGGAGCGACGCGGCTTGAATCTCCTCCGGCGTCACCGGCGGATCGAAGTTGAACAGCATTTTGATGTTGCGGCACATAGGCTCTGTCCTCCATCCTTGAAAACAGCACGGCTGCGATCGATCCAGTCTACCGCCCGCTGCCGGCCAGTTCTTCGCACGGAACCAACCCCCCGCCTATGCCGTATCACTGAACGAAAGGACGTCCCATGAAGCTTCTTCTCTTCCTGATCCTGCTCATCCTCTGCTGGCCTGCAGCCCTCGTCGCCCTGATCCTCTTCCCCTTCATCTGGCTGATCCTCCTTCCCTTCCGTCTGCTCGGCATCGTGGTTGGCGGCGTCTTCGAGCTCATCGGCGCCATCTTCACCCTCCCCGCCCGCCTCATCCGCGCCATCTAATTCGTCTCCCGCGGCCCCGGGCATCGCGTACACTGTCCCCACGATGCCCGACCCTCACGCCCTGGTAACCAAAGAAGGCTTCCGTCTGCGCGGCACTCACATGTCGCGCATCGACGCCTTCTCGGACGTCGTCTTCGGATTCGCCCTCACCCTCCTCGTCGTCTCCCTCGAAGTTCCCCGCACCTACGACCAGTTCCACGCCGCCCTCGTCGGCTTCATTCCCTTCGCCATCTGCTTCTTCTTCCTCATCCTCATCTGGATGTCCCACTTCCGCTTTTTTCGCCTCTACGGCCTCCACGATGCCGGCACCCTTTGGATCAACTCGGCGCTTCTCTTCGCCGTCCTTTTCTACGTCTATCCCGTCAAGTTCATGTTTGCCGTTGCGAGCGGTGTCCACGTCGATCCCAACATCTTCTCCAACCCCTATCAGCCCCGCGAGATGATGGAGGTCTACTCCCTCGGCTTTGCGGCCATCTACTTTTGCTTTACCGCCCTCTATTGGAACGCCTGGCGCCAACGTCGCCAACTCCAACTCAGTCCCCTCGAAGTCGCGATCACGGTCGGCGAAATCTGGGACAAACTCGGCGACGGCTTCGTCTGTCTCCTCTGCGCGTTGATCGCCCATCTCCTGCCACCCGAGCACGCCAGCAGGGCCGGCTGGTTCTTCTTCCTCATCGGCGTCTGGAGCACCCTCAACGGCTACCTCTCCGGTCGCAAGAATCGCCGCATCCGTGCTCAATCCCCGCCCCAGGATCTCGAACCCCTCCACACGCAATCCCACTGATTCGCGCCCGATCCGGCGGCAATCTCCCCCAAATCCGGCTCGACCTTCGGTACTGCGATAGACTGGAGGTCCATGGCTAATGAAAAACTGCAAATAATCCCGCTCGGCGGACTCGGCGAGTTCGGTATGAACTGCCTCGCACTTCACTACGGCGACGACATCATCGTGATCGACGCCGGCCTCATGTTCCCCGAAGAGGAGCTCCTCGGCGTCGACATCGTTGTCCCCGACATCTCCTACCTCATTGAGAACCGCGCCAAGGTCCGCGGCATCATCCTCACCCACGGCCACGAAGACCACATCGGTGGCCTCCCCTGGATCCTGTCCGACCTCAACGTCCCCGTCTATGGCACCGAATTTACGTTGGCCTATGTAGAGGGGAAACTTGAAGAGCATCGCCTCCTCGACGATTCCGAGCTCATCGAGATCCTCCCCGGCCGCCGCTTCAACCTCGGCGTCTTCTCGATCCTCCCCATCCGCGTCACGCATTCTCTCGTTGACTGCGTCTCCTTCGCCATCCACACCCCCGTCGGCATCGTCGTCCACACCGGCGACTTCAAAATCGATCTCTCCTCCCCCGACGGCCATCCCTTCGACCTCCAGGCCTTCGCCGACCTCGGCAAGCAAAACGTCCTCTGCCTCCTGCAGGACTCCACGAACGTCGACCGCCCCGGCTTCACGCCCGGCGAAAAGGCTGTCATTCCGCGCCTCGACGACATCTTCGGAGCCGCCAAGCGTCGCATCTTCTTCTCCTGCTTCTCGTCGTCCATTCATCGCATCCGCATCGCCATGGACCTCGCCCACAAGCACGGCCGCAAGGTCGCGCTCATCGGCCGTTCCATCGATAACTCCACCGAAATCGCCCAGGACCTAGGCTACATCGACCCGCCCGCCGGCCTCATCATCCATCCCAACCAGATCAAGGACACCCCAGCCAACAAGCTCTGCATCCTGATCTCCGGCACCCAGGGCGAGCCCATGTCCGCCCTCTCCCGCGCCGCCGTCGATAACCACCGTTTCGCCAAAATCGAGCCCGGCGACACCGTCCTCCTCAGCTCCCGCGTCATCCCCGGCAACGAGAAGGCCATCTACCGCGTCATCGACCACCTCGAACGCCGCGACGCCCGCGTCATCCACGACGACGGCACCCACGGCCTCATCCACGTCTCCGGCCACGGCTCGCAGGAAGAGCTCCGCATGATGATCAACCTCGTGCGCCCCAAGTTCTTCATCCCCGTCCACGGCGACTACCGCCACCTCAAGCGCCATGCGGAACTCGCAGCGGCGACCGGCGTCCCCGAAAAGGTCATCCTCCTCGAAGACGGCGACGTCCTCACCCTCGACCGCGAGCACGCCGAGAAGACTGGCAAAGTCACCACCGGCCGGATCTGCATCGACAACAACTCCACCGCCGACGTAGTCGAAGACACCGTCATCCGCGACCGCAAACATCTAGGCGAAGACGGAGTCTTCCTCCCCATCATCGCCATCAACAAGCGCACCGGCCAGGTCGAAGGCGTCCCCGAAATCACCACCCGTGGCTTCGCGGCCGACGACCCCGAACTCCTCCGCAACGCCCGCGACATCGTAGCCCGCACCCTCGAGCAGTCATCCGAAGAAGAGCGTCGCGACTACGGGGTCATGAAGGACAAGATCCGCGGCGACCTAAAGCGTTTCCTACAAAAGAACGCCAACCGCCGCCCGCTCATCATGCCCATCATCCTCGAGCTCTAGTCCGCCCCGCACCTTCTCTGAAACTCTCGCGGTCCGCGCAGGACCTACGGCGCATACGTCGTAAAGACACCGTCACGCGAAGCCTTCGCGTGACAGGGCGCGCAAGTTTTCATCTGCGCGTCCGTAAACGACTTGCCATCCGGCAGGAAACTCCCAAACCCCCACCCGCCCGTAGCCGCATACTTCTTCGAGTCCTTCACCATGAACTGATAGTTTGACGGCGGCCCCGGCGTGTACGACTGCACGTCGCCAAACACTGCGTTGTTCTCCGCATTCGGCGAGTGGGTGTAGTGCAACGCCGCAATGATCGTCCCGTCAGGATACGGAAGCTTCTTTTCGCGATACGCCTTGATCGCAATCTCGTTGCCCAACATGGCGCCGAGGCTGTTCAACTTGCCCGCCTCGTGGGCCACCGAAATCAGCTTCCAATCGCGGAATCCTGACGGCATTTTGGTCAGATAGATTGGAGCCGCACTCTTATCCGCCTGTCCGAACGCGGGCGCAACACACGCGATACTGCCAGCCAGCATCGCAACGGCGATCAGCAAAGAATGGATCCGTCTCATAGCTCCTCCCTTAGAGCCAAGGTTCAACTTCTCCTACCTGCGATCAAAGCGAGAAACGAGTGCATTGAGCCCTGTGAAGAACTACCGAGCGTCCGAAGCGGGACCTGCCATTTCAATTCGGAACACGATCGGCCGGCAGTTCCCGACCATCCTGTTCCCAACCTCGGCAGGCCGCCATTCTAACAACCAGGCCTTAGGAGTCGCAACGCCTCGCGCAACTCACCCCTCTTGCACCAAACTCAAGGCTTCTTTCGCGTGTACTCCCCTTGAAACACCGTCGTCCAGGTCTTCCCACCGTCGGATGACTTCGCCCACAACTGTCGAACCTGATCCGGACCGTTGCGGCTGATCGTGATCCGGTTGAGAACGGTCTCTCCATTTGCCGCTTTACTCGGTCCAACGAACTCGGCTGAATCTGACCCGGCGTGGCCATTCACAAAAACGTGAACGTGGCCCACGCTGTCGGCAAACATTCCGTGCCAACTCTTATCGTCGGCACTGTAGCCGAACATGTTCTCTCCCACGTGACCGTGGCCGCCGTCCCACCGCTCGACCACCACGCAGTCGCCGAGTTCCAGGCTTACCTTGCTGGTGGCATCGGTATGTTCATTTGGAACCCCGATCGTCCATTCGCCCAGCCAGAAGTTCAGCGCCCGGCTCTCCGGCTGACCCACGCACGGCCCTTCGTCCGCGGCGGCAAAAACTCGCGGCCCAACGCCGCCCAACATCATCATCGTCGCGGCAAACGCTGCCGCCTTCCTCCAAAACCTTCCTCCTACTTGGGTCATTTGGTCTCTCCTGATTCTGTCCGCTACCACTGACAGCATCACCATAGGCCCTTCCCCCTTGTGGCCGATATCCGATATTGTGTCAATGAATGTCGAGAAAGCGACAAATCGCCAAATTCGACGCCCTGCCCCGCAGCAGCGCTCCGGTCATCACCCTCATGCACGACTACCCTGCGGGCCACCGAATCCCCCTGCACTTCCACGACCGCGATCAACTCGTCTTCGCCACCTCTGGCGTCATGACCGTCACCACCGACAAAGGCGCATGGGTAGTTCCCTTCAACCGCGCCGTATGGATCCCCCAAGGAATCCCACACTCCATCTCCATGTCAGGCAGCGTGACCATGCGAACCCTCTATTTCAAGTCGCGGGTCGTGCGATCGCTCGGCCGTCAATGCTGCGTGGTGAATGTTCCCGCGTTGCTCAGGGAGTTGATCTTGGAAACCTGCGCCTGCGGCTCCCTCCAGCGTCGCATCCCGTGGCAACGCCACCTGCTCGAGGTCATCCTCGGCCGACTTGAAGTGCTTGAGGTTGCTCCGCTCCAGCTTCCCCTCCCCATCGACACCAGGGCGCTCCGCGTCGCCAACCTCTTGCTGGCCTGCCCGGCCGACCGCAGCCCGCTTGCCAGGATCTCACGCGACAGTGGCGCCAGCCGCAGAACCATAGAACGGCTCTTCGTCGCTTCGACTGGCATGACCTTTGGCCGATGGCGGCAGCAGCTTCGGCTGATGCACGCGATGCGGCTCCTCGGCGGCGGAGCCAAGGTCACCCACGCCGCGCTCGAGGCAGTCTACAGCAACTCCAGCGCGTTCATCGTCGCCTTCCGCAAAGCGCTGGGCACAACGCCCGCGCGATACTTCCAGAATGCTGGCCGCGTGCCCCCATCAGGACACCACCCCGTCTTGTTCTGAGATAAATCCAGAACTCCCGCCGTCCGCGCAGGACCTGTCAAGCCCCCCAACCGCCCCGAAACCGCCAAAGGCCCCGTCAATACTGGCGATTTATATTCTCAAAAGTTGGCATACTTACCCCCACCGCTCCACTAAAATAGAACTAGGGGCAAATTCACCTTGAACAAGATCCGGCAGGCGGTTTCGCAGGCTGAACAATTTCAGTCCTCGAACGACGTTCTGTCCCGAACCCAGAGGACAAATCCCGCCCGGAAAGGCATACTGTGCAGATGGTCAGACCCTGTTTTCTCGTCATTGATCGTGAACACGCTGGCGCCATCTCGACCCGCAAGCTAGTCATCGAGACCGCCAAGTTTAACGTCCTCACCTCCTACTCCTCGGCCGAGGCCATCGCCACGCTCAAGAAGTTTCCGGTCGTCGATGGCGCCGTCGTCGATGCCGGCATGGACGACATGCACTGCACCGATCTCGTCAAAGGCCTGCGCGAAATTCGCCCCGACCTGCCCATCATCGCCATCTGCCCGCCGGGAGCCGGCGCCTGCGAAGGCGTCACCCAGCAGCTCGAATCCTTCGATCCCCGTCGCCTCCTCGCCATCCTCGAGAAGCTCGTTCCAGACGCAACCGACGCGATCGAAAAGCACGAAGAAGACCTCGCCCGCGGAGACGAGTAGCCCCCTTCGCACAGCCACCGCGCACCCCATGATCTGGACGCAACACGATCACGGCCCAGTAGCGGCGTCGCGGATGGTGGAGTGGACGTGGGTCTGTTCAAAGTCACGGTTGCGGACATCGAGCACGATCGCCCGGTTGAAGAAGAACAGCACGTGAAGGTTGAACTCGGTGCCGAAGGTCACAGGGAACCAGATGGCATCGGGTGAGTCGGTGGGCTCCGGCGCGTAGGTAACCGTGAAGCCGAGGCCCGGGACGCTGGTGCCCAGCAGGGTGCGGACTGCGAACGGGATATTGCGCGACATCCTTGTGTGGACCAGCACCGGCTCGAAGGCCTTGGTGTCGATCCAGGCGTCACCCTTCCAACCGAAGTCGTCTTTGTCCCGGGGCACGAAGGTGACGTGGTAACAATCGCGGCCATCCATCGCGCCGCGCCCCACCAGGGTGTAAGCGTACTCTGCCTGGACCTTGGTGGTAAGCGGGAACAGTCCAGCGCCGATCCCGTCTTTGGAACGATTCGCGGTAAGGTTGTTGCGCATGTTTTCGACCAGATCAAGGTCCATCGGGTCGTCATCGCCAATGTCCGGCTCGTCGTTATCTTTGCTTTTGTCGGTAGCCGACGGCGAATCTTTGGCCTGGTCAGGAGTCGAAGCCCCCGCCTTCATCGGCACGTTCGACGACGGTAGGTGGGTGTAGTGGAGGTACTTCCCCTTATAAAGAAGCCGGCCATCCAAGGTCAGGAGCTTCTGCTCGGAGCCTTTGTCGGTGGGGATGATGCGGATGTCGGTGACCTCTTCGCAATGAATCGTCTTGCCCTTGCGAGAGAGCGTGCGGGCGTGCTGGACGTAGACATAGTGGGTACGGGCAGCCTCGGAGCGATCCTGGTTAGCGGCGACGCGCGACATGATGTCGGCGGCCGTCAGCTCCTGCGCGCGCGCTCCCACGGCGGCCAGCGAAAGGATCAGGGCGGCGAATAAACGCATGTTTGCAAGTACGCCGTAAGCCCTATGAAGTTCCGACAGTTTGGCCACAATCGAAGTGCTACCCGGACGACCAGGCTTTTGGAAATTTCCTCGCGCCCGTCTCAACCGGCAAATCAGGCGCGCAGCAGACCGCCCAAAGTTGGCGCAGGCAGATACTTTTGGTCTTAAGTCGTCTGGATAGACTACTTTACGAGCACAGGAAGGGGGTACTTTGCCGCCTAACTGCAACGGTATGAGTTAGTTACAGGCAAGGTATGACTAGGAGGGGGGAGGGGGCACCCCACGCCTCACTGCCCCGCCGGAGGAGCCATCGCCTTCACATACAGCTCCTGCAGCGATTGCATCTTCGGCTGAAAATCTCCCATGTGGCTGTGGACAATCTCCATCACACCCGCAGACACTTGCGGCGCCTTGGTCAGCAAAGCCTGCCCCGCTGGCGACTTATAGAACACCAGGATCCCGTCCAGCTCCTGCTCAGTGTACGTGTCCGAGTAGAGCTTCACGTACGAAGGCTCCAACACCGCCCAACTGAAGTCCTGGTCAACCACCTTCATCGAGTTGTCGATAAACTCCTGTTGAATCTTCTGCTTCTCCGGCGTCATCTGGTCGGTTCCCGCGGCGTTCTTCGCCGTCAACTGAACCTGCTGCGCCATCGAACTCCGCATCCGCTCCAAACTGCGATCCAGGTGCGTCAGCGCGAACAGCTCCTTAACCTTCGCTGTCTTCGACGCCTCATCCGCCCGTGCCCCCACCGGCGCCACAACCATCACCACAAAAAAAATCGCTAACCAACGCTTCATCTAAAGTTCCTCGCTCTCAACCTGTTCCAGAATCTTCTCGGAATCCAACGGCTTCCTCGCAAAGTAATACAGACTGAACGCGAGCGCTGCGAAGCAGATCACACTGATCCAATCTTTATGCAAAGGGTTGGTCGACGAGAAACTCGGAATCACCTTATCGGTCGCAGCCTCGTACAGCTTCACGCAAACGCCCAGCAGTCCCATAATGCCGCCAGCAGCAATCAGCCCGGAAGCATACAAGCTCCCTGACGAGATCTCGCTCTCCGCATCCGTCTTCGGCCCATCGCCGCTCTTCGCAAGCGCGCTATCCACCATCCATCGCACAACACCGCCAACAAAGATCGCCAGCGTAGTCCCAATCGAAAGGTAAGCTCCCACCGCAAACGTCAGCGACCGAACGCCCAGCAGCTCAATCCCAATCACCAGCGCCACTCCCAGCAGCACCAAACTCCAAGGCAGCTTCCGGCTCAGGATCCCGTTGATCACCGTTGCCATCAACCGTCCCTGGGGCGCAGCAGCCTTCTCGCTGCCAATCCCCTGGACCCACTGCACTTCGATCTTCCCAGTCGACGGGTCATAGAGATACTTTCCATCCTGCAACGTAGCCGAACCAATCGAGTTCAGCACCACATACTTCGTCGCATCCGACAGCTCCTCATGCGCAGCCGAGCCCGAACTCCCCGCCACAGGCCGCTCCGTCACCGTCACATGATCGTGCTTGAAGTTCCCCTGGTTGGTCACGCCATCCGGCAGCGCTGTCAGCGAGATCGCTCGCGCCGTCGGAAGCTGCTGGAAGCTCTCCAGCCCCTTGTTCATCGCGTTCAGCGTAGCCCCAATCGAGAATACCGACACGATCACGCCAACCATCACCGCAACCTGCTGCTTCCACGGCGTAGCGCCAATCAGGAACCCAGTCTTCAGGTCCTGGCTCGTGTCGCCAGCGTTGGACGCCGCAATGCACACCATTCCACCAATCGTGATCGCCAGCGCCCCAAACGCCGGAGCCGTCCATCCCTTCACCAGGAAGATCGCGGCAACAGCCATCAATGTGGCGATCGTCATCCCGCTGACCGGGCTGGCACTCGATCCCACAATGCCGACAATGCGCGCCGACACCGTAACGAACAGGAACCCGAACACGACAACCAACAGCGACGCAGCAAGGTTCGCCAACCAACCCACCTGCGCGCCCGGAACCGGCTTGAACTGCAGGAACAGGAACATCAGCACGATCAGCACCAGGCTGCCCGCAATCACCACGCTCATCGGAATGTCATTCTCGGTCCGCAACGGCTTGGTCGCAGCTCCGCCCTTGCCTAATCCCATCTTGGCGAACCCGGAGGTAAGCGCACTCACAATCGTCGGCGCCGTCCGCAACAGCGTGATCAACCCGCTAGCCGCAACCGCCCCAGCTCCCATCGGCCGCACATACGTCGACCACAGCTCGCTAGGACTCATCTGCGCAATCGGCACGACACCCGGATACAGCGGCCCCGCCAGATGCTTGCCGAAGAACACGATCGCCGGCATCAACACCAGCCAGCTGAACACGCCACCAGCCAGCATGATCGCCGACACCCGCAGCCCGATAATGTACCCCACCCCCAGGTACTCCGGCGTAACATCCGCCCGAATCGCAGCGCCTTTGAGAATCTGCTGCCCGTTCGGATCGAAGTTCGGCGACCAGTTTGGCGTAGCCGGAAACAAGCTCAACAGATTTTCATTCTGGAAGAGGGTGTACAAACCGCCGAGACCGAGGCCCAGAAATACGCGACTCGCAAAGGAACCGCCGCGCTCTCCGGCCTGCAGCACATCCGCGCAAGCCGTTCCCTCGGGATAGGTCAGCGTCCCATGCTCTTCGACGATCAACTGTCGCCGCAGCGGAATCATAAACAGCACGCCAAGCCAACCACCGAACAGGGCCAGCGCAAAGATTCGCGAACTCTCAAGGTCGAACCCTAAGAAGATCAGCGCAGGCAGCGTGAAGATCACGCCTGACGCAATGGACTGGCCTGCGTTGCCAGTCGTCTGCACAATATTGTTTTCGAGGATCGACGCCCGCCCGAAAGCCCGAAGGATCGAGATCGACAGAACAGAAATTGGGATGCTCGCCGCGACTGTCAGGCCGGCGCGCAGGCCAACATACACCGTAACCGCGCCGAAAATCACCCCAAAGATCGAGCCCAAAAGCAGCGCACGTATCGACAATTCCTTTCGATCCTCGTTCGCTGGAACAAAAGGGCGAAAGGTCGTATGTTCAGCCATCAGGCAAGGTCTCCTAAGCAACGCAGAAAGGCTATTAGCTTTGCCTCGGAGTTTACTCCATAGCGCATCACCCGCGAAATCACGGAGAACTCTGTATCAAGGTTGTAAGGGAAGACGGGTGAAAGCTACTTAGCCGGCAATCCGCATCGTGCGGCCATGCCGCGTCACAATGGCTAACCGCTCGCTGCCGAGGATCTTCTTTGCCTGGCTGCGCGCATGGCTAGCCCATGGCCCAGTCGGATCCAGCCTCGTATAACTTGTCCAGTGCCGCAGAGCCTTCCGGGGTTCCTGGATACGCTCATACGCCAGCGCAAGATTATAGTGAGCGTCCGCATACTGAGGCACCAGGGCAAGCGCTCGCTGATACGCTTCGATTGCCTCATCCATCCGCTGCTGCTCGTCCAGCACATTCCCCAGATCAAAGAAGGCCAGGGCGTATTCAGGATCGGCTGCAACCGCTTGCCGGTATCGCTGCTCGGCCTGCACGAAGTCTTTCTCGTTGTAAAAAATCGTTCCGAGATTGATAGCCGCCGCCGCATGTCCCGGCTGAATCTCAAGGATCGTTTGATAGACGCTCTTGGCTTCTTCCAGGCGCCCAGGAATATCTTCCAGCCGCACCGCCCGCAGAAACATCTCGTGGAGCTCGGAGTGGTTCGGAGATAATTCCTGGCCGTTCTTTCGAACTACGGCCATCCCATTCGACGGCATTAACTCAAAGTCAAATGCCATCTGTCTGGTCATGGGGTCCACCAGCGCGCCCCACTGCCGAAACGCCAGTCTCGATCCATGCAGCACCGCTACCGATTCCAGCAGCGGGTTCATCATGCCCGACACTCTCTGCATCGCATCAACCGACTGGCGAATGCTTTTCACAGAGATCCTCGTTGCCGTCAGATCGCGCAGCTTGCGCAACTGAACCAAT
This sequence comes from uncultured Acidobacteriaceae bacterium, assembly GCA_963796535.1. Taxonomy (GTDB): domain Bacteria; phylum Acidobacteriota; class Terriglobia; order Terriglobales; family Acidobacteriaceae; genus Granulicella. The sequence continues at coordinate 13,818 of CAWCMO010000011.1, read as the reverse complement.
TCATCGAAGGAATAATTTTCGGAGGAAGCGATTAATCCAGCCTTCTCCCACGCGGTGAGTTGGCGGATAGGCAACCTGAGAATGCGCAGAACATCTTCACGGCAGTATCGGCTCACGGCGCTCATCTCTTAGGACTTGGCTTCCTAGCAGCCGCGTCATGCGGCATGCCCCTAGGTGCGAGTATGCGTCGCAGCCCTTCATCTATCAAGGGCTTTACGTGTGGATTTCATGAATTCAGTGGATAACACGAACCAAACATGGTTCCGTAGGACCACCAGAGTAACTTCCACGGGCCCTGTCACTTAGCTTACGGACCGTGCGGTCGCTGATCCGAGTCCAACCGCCAGCAGACCGAGGATGAGGCTTGCCCCGACGTAAAGGAGCCCCATCCAATACGCGCCATTTGTCATCTCTGTCCAGGTCTCCCATTCGAAGCTTGAAAACGTTGAATAGGCACCTAGAAATCCGATGGCGAAAGCATACCTCCATGCCGGACTCATATGGGTATGACGCGTGAGGTACTCGAGGATGAAACCAATCATGAAGCAAGCGCTGATGTTGATGGAGAATGTGCCGATCGGAAATCTCGACCTGAAATGCTCGGCCGCAAAGACGCCCACAAGATATCGGGCCAAAGCTCCCAGTGCCCCGCCCACTGCAATCAATAGATATCGCTTCAAGCTCGCGCTCCTTTGGGTTTCTCTAAACAATAACCGAACACCGTTGCTATAGCCGTTCGCTGCATCGGGCCTGAGCCGTTTGTGGACGCAGGACTCCCCATAACCATCTTCACGGCGACAGGTTGGATTTTCATGCTGATCTGCGCCTCGGATTTGAGGTTCGCAGTGTGCCATATTAACTGGCTCAAGAGCTTCATGACCGAACGACTCCTCTGCAGGTAATCCTGCGAGGAGTCATCATCCATCATCTGAATATTCCTCAGGCTATGGCGGTTTGGGTGAACTCCATCACCCTTGAACTTCTTGGCTGAACCAAATCTGCGCGAATCCTAGGCTAACGTCCCGCCAATATTCCGGCTGACCTTAGCAATGATTGGTGGAGCTGAGCGGGATCGAACCGCTGACCTCCTCGTTGCGAACGAGGCGCTCTCCCAGCTGAGCTACAGCCCCACACCACAGATCGTGACAGTATCCAGTGGGATTTTGCCACCCCGCTAGTTTAGCAGGGGATCGGCTGCAGGACCAAGTCGGAACTTCCATGCGCGGGGACTGCACTTGGGAACAGGTGATCACGACCGTTTTGGAGCTGCGAGTCCCATCTCTGCCATGACCCGCTGCAGATCTTTCCAGGCTTCAGCTTTCTGGCGGGGATCCCGAAGTAAGAATGCAGGATGATACGTAACCGCGACCTTGGCTCCGCGCACCGTATGCCAATGACCGCGCAAAGAAGCCAGCGATTGCTTGACACCAAGCAGGTAGGTTGCAGCTGTGGCGCCGAGTGCGACGATCACTTCAGGACGGATAACGTCGATCTGCTGGACCAGGAACTGCGAGCACGTAGTTGCCTCTATAAATTCCGGCGTTCGATTTCCGGGGGGACGGCATTTAACAATATTTGCGATGTAGACCTCTTCTCGCTTCAGGCCCATCGCCGCAATCATATTGTTCAATAGCTGGCCGGCCTTTCCAACGAAGGGGAGGCCGCTGGCATCTTCGTCTGCGCCTGGGCCTTCGCCAACGAACATGAGCCGGGCGTTGGGATCTCCATCGCCGAACACGATGGTCTTGCGGCCAGCATAAGCAAGGGGGCAACGCGTGCAATCGCCGATCTCTGCCCGAATCGATTCCAGCGCCGCTAAGCGATCAGCAGCAGGGATAATGCTCGTGGGCAGTGGCGCGAAAGCATCCAATGAGGGTGGTTTAGCCATCGGTGAAGGTAACTCTGATGATAGGTCGGGAAGGTCTGGAGGGGACGCAGCAGCAAGATGCTGCACTGGATCTGCAAAACGCGCAGGTACAGGCGGCGTTTCTGTGAGCTTTGATTGCGCAGGTTCCGAAGATTTCTCCAGCAATACCTCGGGCAACAAAACTGTTGGATCGCCGCGGTAAACAAGGTCATACACACCCATATCACGCAGGTAATCGACATACGCGCCCAATTGTCGTTCGAGCTCTGCCGTAGTCATCTCCGCGATCAGGCCGGTGACTGGAGCTTGGCTGACACGGTATACGTGACCTTGCCTACCCGGATCTCATCCTGTGCGACGCGGCAAGCCTTGATTGAGTTTGAAACTCCAAGGGGCGGTGCACCGGACTGCAGCTGCCGAGCACGGCGCGCTGCACCCTTCACAAGACTGTATTTATTTTGGAGCGGTTCCTTGTCTGCCATCGACGAACCTCCGGGGAGATGACTTATCTTAGCGCCGAACGCCGTGTGCGTCCGTCATGCGAAGTGGAAATCTTGGTACTTTCTATGTACACACGTTCGATTCAGATACCTGCGGCGGCAACACCGAAGCTTGCAAGCGCCGCCTCCAGGCGTGGCGACCGCGCTCCCGTGATGCAACGCGCAGCCAGATCTCCTTCTGTTGGCGTTGCATCGCCGCGCGCGGTGAGGACGATCGCCCGCATCTCTGACGCGGCCTGGTCGAGCGCATCATTCACCAGGGCATACCGATAGTCGTCAATCATCTGTAACTCGGTTCGCGCTTCAGCGAGTCGAGTGTCGATGATGGATTCGTTGGCAACGCCCTCTGCCTGGCTTCGGTTGCGCAGACGTCGCTCCAGCACCTCCGGGCTTGGCGGAAGTATGAAAATCGAGACCGCCTCCGGCAGCTTCTCCATCACCTGCAGTGCGCCTTGAACATCGATGTCCAGGAGAAGGTCGGTACCGTGGTCACGTGCCATATCGAGCGCCGCCATCGCAGTTCCGTAGTAATTTCCAAAAACCTCGGCCCACTCAAGAAATTCACCTGCGCCGATCATCCGCTCGAAGTTCTCGCGAGTGGTGAAGTGATATTCGCGACCGTCCTCTTCTGAACCACGCGGCTTTCGGGTGGTATACGAAACGGAAAAGTCTAAACCGGAAACAAGGCGTCGCACCTCATTAACGAGAGTCGATTTGCCCGATCCGCTCGGTGCCGAAATGATGAACAGAATACCAGCCATAGCTCTTGTTGTTTTCTGTAGTGTAACCCGCACGCGACGGTCCTGCGCTAAGCAGTGCCTCCACCGGCCTCACTGAGCACCAAGTCCTCTCCAAATTGCAAATGGTACAGCCGGCTGTACGTGCCCCCTTGCGCGAGCAGCTCTTCATGCGAGCCAAGCTCAGTGATACGTCCCTCTTCCATCACGGCAATGCGATCGGCGCTGCGGACAGTTGAGAGCCTATGCGCAATCACGAGAACCGTTCGACCCTGCATAAGATTTGCGAGCGCGGCCTGCACAGCTGCTTCGCTTTCAGCATCGAGCGACGAAGTTGCTTCATCGAGAATGAGGATAGGGGCATCCTTGAGCAACGCACGAGCGATTGCAAGCCGCTGACGCTCGCCACCAGAAAGGCGTGCACCACGCTCACCGATAAGCGTGTCATAACCCTGCGGCAGCCGCTCAATAAAATCATGGGCCAGGGCGGCCTGTGCAGCCGAGATGATGCGCGCCATGGGAACGTCAGGCTGGCCGTACGCGATGTTGTTGCGCACGGTGTCGTTGAACAGCACCGTCTCCTGCGTAACTTTACCTATCTGCTTGCGAAGCGAGACCAGCGTGAGATCGCGAACATCATGATCGTCCAGGTAAATGGCACCGCCCGTGACATCGAAAAACCGCGGAAGCAAGTTCACGAGCGTGGATTTACCTGCGCCACTTGGGCCAACCAGCGCGACTACCTCACCGCGGCGGACGGTCAGCGAGACGCCATGCAGTATTTCTTTGCATTCCCCGTCCCGCTCGTAACCGAACTGGACATCCCGGAATTCGATCAGGCCTCCGAAGCCTTTGAGCACAATGGCCTTTTTGCGTTCCAGTACTTCGTCTTGCGCATCAATGAACTTGAAAATCTCCTCACTCGCGCCAACCGCTTGCTGGAATGCGTTGTAGTAAGTCGGCATCTTGCGAACGGGATCATACAGAGCGATGACTGCGATAAGGAACGTGATGAACTCTCCAGCTGTACCTCCGCGCTGGATAAAATATCTCCCGTACCAAAGGAGTAGTGCAATCGCAACAGCTCCAAGAGCATCCATGAGCGGCGACGAAATGGCTTGCACCGCGACGGAACGCATATTCGCGATGAGAAGCCTATCGGCGGCGCGGCGGAACCGACTCATCTCCCACGGCTCCATACCAAACGCCTTCACGATGCCGTTGCCCATGATCGTCTCTTGCACAATATTCTGGATCTCGGCGAGCTTGTCCTGTCCGCGCCGCGTCGTCTTGCGAACGCTGCGCCCGACACGACGCGTCGACGCCACAATAATCGGCACAAAAATCAGCAGTACCCAGGACATGCGGCCACCCACGATGATGACCGCGCCGATCATGAAGATGAGGGTGAACAACTGCTGAAGGAAGTCACTCATGACCGTGGCCATTGCAGCCTGCACACGCTCCACATCGTTGATGAGAGTAGAGATCAACGTGCCCGATGTGTGGCGTTGGAAGAAGGCAGTCGAGCGTTTCAGGAGCGAGTCGTACAGGTCATTACGCAAATCCGTAATCATCCCAAACCCAGCCTTGTTGGCTAGCAGCGTGCCGACGTAGTCGCATAGGTTCTTGATGATCGCTGACGCCACCAGAGCGACCGCAACCACGGTCCAGGCATTGTGGAAGTGACGAGGTAACAGAACCTGCAAGTTAACGTGGACATGCGTGTGAGGGATTAGGAAGTTGAGCACCTTGTCAGGCGCTGAAGCCGCACTCAAAACGTTATCGATGATTGGCTTGATCAGCAGGATGCGAAAGGCAGCTAACGCGCCCACGACTCCCATGAGCAGTACCGAAAAGACCCAATAAAGGACGTAGGGCCGCATGTACCCGAGGAGGCGCAGAACGAGCTTCATCCTTGACCTCGAATCGTGCGTGTCGCATACGTGCTGGCGAAGACTTTCATTAATTGACAGTGTACTGCGGCCAATGCGAGCAGCGTCAGCCCAGTTTATGCGGCATATCCCGATGGGACGACTTCGCGCGATACCCTGCGGCCCCAAGCCGCTTCTTCAATTCTTCTGCAATCATCACGGATCGATGCTGACCACCTGTGCAACCGATTCCTATCGTGAGATAGCTCTTGCCCTCGTGAATATAGTGGGGCAGCAGAAAGGTCAGCATATCGGTGACTTTGTCCAGAAATTCCCGGGTTTGAGGAAACTGACGGACGTACTTCGCCACCTTGGGATGCTTTCCAGTCAGCGCGCGAAACTCCGGGATAAAGTGGGGGTTGGGAAGAAACCGAACGTCAAAGACCAGATCCGCATCGCTCGGAACCCCGTTCTTGAAGCCGAAACTGGTTACCGAAATAGTGAGGTTGCGGTCGTTCTTACTTACTCCACGCGTGAACTGCGCATTGATGTGCGCACGGAGTTCATGCACATTGAAGCGCGAAGTATCGAGCAGGATATCCGCAACATTTCGAACCGGATCGAGCCTGCGACGTTCAGCACGTATGGAGGTGGTGACCGTCTCTCCGCGGCCAAGAGGGTGAGGGCGGCGCGTCTCAGAGAACCTCCGGACCAGGGCATCGTCAGACGCCTCAAGAAAAACAACCCGGGTAGGCAGAACTTTTCTTACCTTCGCAAGGATTGACGGGAATCGTTCAAGACGACTGCCTTCGCGTACATCCACCACCATCGCAGCGTGTGTAATCTCGGCGGACTTGGCAACGAGGTCCGCGAAGCGCGGAATGAGTTCAAGCGGAAGATTATCGACGGAATAGAATCCAAGGTCTTCAAAGGTCTTAAGCGCAGAAGCTTTGCCCGAGCCGGAAAGACCCGTAAGAATCACGAGTTCGCGCGGCTCTACATCACTCGATCGCCTCCGCTCCCTGGAAGACGTTTTACTTCTTGCCTTCACAGGCAGCTTCTTCGCCTTGGCGGAGACCTTCGGAGTGAGGGGCTTCATGAGGAAATCGTAGCACCATCAAAGGTCTGGCATCCTCCGAAACTAAGCTCGCAGGATGCCAGGAGGATCTAGAAGAACGCGGGAACCGCCTTGGGGCGATCGCGCACCGTCGCATATCGTTCCTTATGACGAATTGCCTGCAGTTCCACCTTCTGCAGCGCATCCCGGAGCGACGTCTCCATCTCAGCGGATTCACATGTAGCAACCAGGCTGTCGTTGCGGCACTGCACTCTGACCTCGGCGATCTTCCGGTATTTATCTTCCGTAAGAATGAAATGCGCGCTGCTGCAGCGATTAGCGACAAGAGCAACGCGGCTCATTCCCGCTTCAGCAATCGTTCTCAGCTTTGGTGTGACGACAGTGTGACGTCCGGTGTATTCCATGATCATGAAGGATTCTCCTTGCAGTCGGAGGGCTGCGGTTGAGACTCATGAGATGCAGCCATGCACTAATCCATTACCGATAACTAGCGCTGGCGCCTTTGGTGTGTGCTTGGAATTTGCATGTCTTCGCGATACTTGGCAACCGTGCGCCGAGTGACCTGGATTCCCTGACGCTGCAGTTCTGCTGCGAGATACTCGTCAGTCCACGGTTTGCGAGGATCCTCCTCTTCAATGAGCTTCTTCACCCTTCGCTTCAGGAGAAGCAAAGGCAAATCTCCCCCCTCCGGTCCACCAACACCTTCGGAGAAGAAGAATCTTAGCTCATAAACGCCCTGTGCGGTATGTACATATTTATTTGCGACGGCCCGGCTGACCGTGGAGGGATGGACCCCAATCTCCTCCGCCACCTCCTTGATCATCATTGGATGCAGACTCTCCACACCCCGATCAAGAAACTCCCGCTGACGCCGGACGATGATTTCGCAGGTGCGAACGATCGTATTCTTGCGCTGCTCGATGTTGCGAAGTAGTTGAATCGCGGACTTGTAGCGTTCTTTGACGTACTCGCGAACGTCGCGGTCGACCGTCTTTTCACGAAGCATGCGCCGATAGCTCTTATTGAGACGCAAGGAGGGCAGGTCCTCTTCATTCATGACCACCACGTACTCATCGTCGCGCTTTACGAAGGCAACGTCCGGCTCAATGAGGCGAGTCTCCACTTCGCTAAAACGTTGACCTGGGCGAGGATCCAGCGTGCGGATCAGGTCAATGGCCTCATTGACTCTCTCCACCGGCCGTCTGCAGAGCCGAACCAGCTCGCGCATATCCTTCTTTTGCAGCAGCGCAAGATGCTGGCTGACGATGAGACAGGCGGTATCGATGACATGTAATTGCGGGTCGTTGGATTGATGCTCCGCCAGGGTCTTCGCGCGCCGCACTTCAGCAATTTCCAGCTCACGACGAAGCGCATCCAGCTGGCACAGCAAACACTCGCGCAGGTCCCGGGTTCCGACTCCCGGGGGGTCAAGGTGGATAACCACAGTGCGGGCTTGTTCAATCAATGCCAGACACTCCGCCGCGGACTTTTCCAAGCCGGGCAAAGCGGCACACAATGATTCCCTGAGCTCCTCTGGACTCGCAGTCAGGTAACCGTTCTCATCCAGATTTCCAATGATCAGTTCGGCAACAGTCTTCAGATCGTCGTGCAGCGTTAGGGAGCCAAGCTGCCATAACAGGTGGTCGGTCAAGGTGCTGGGTTGCGACAGGAATTGCTCGAACGATGGTTTGTCCAGCTCTTCGAAGTTGGAAGCCGTACGATAACCGGGATCCAGATAGTCCTGGAAATAGCTTCCAAAATCAATCTCGTCGAACGGATCTTTCTCTTTGTGATCCGCCTCGCCGGCTACGTCCTCAGCACTTCGTTCGCGAGTTCCCTCTTTGCCCGACCGTTCATCGAGGGTCTCGGTCGACTCGTCAATTTCCTCAAGCACCGGATTGGCGACCAGCTCGCCATTGATCATGTCCTTGAGCTCAAGCTTATTGAGCGCCAGGACGCTGACCATCTGCACCAGCCCCGGCGTCAATACCTGGCGTTGCGAGAGCTTGACATTTAGATGGGGCTGCAACAACGGTTCTACCTCGCGAGTAGCTGGGAAGGTCCTACCGTGCCGCCGGCAACGTACCAGCACGCTAAGGGCCAGTTTACCGCGCAATCGTAGAAAAAGATTAAACTCGGGAATCCCTTTAGGTACTACCGGTATATTTGCAGGCGTTTCAGCTAAACCAGGGAAAATCCCTCTCCGAGGTACACGCGCTTTACATCGAGATCTCGCCCAAGCTCGCCTGGAGTTCCGGTCCGGAAGATACGCCCCTCGTTGATGATGTACGCGCGATCGGTCACTGACAACGTCTCCCGAACATTGTGGTCAGTGATCAGGACGCCGATGCCGGAGGCCTTGAGATCGAAGATAATCTGCTGAAGCTCCAGAACCGCGATGGGGTCAATTCCGGAAAACGGCTCGTCCAACAGGATGAAGGCCGGCTCGATAGCCAGGCAACGAGCAATTTCGACTCGACGGCGCTCGCCCCCTGACAACGCGTAGCCACGGGTCTTGCGCACATGTCCAAGATTCAACTGGGAGATAAGACTTTCCGTACGCTTGCGCCGAACCTCCCAGGTCAGGTGCTGCGTCTCCAGCACAGCCAGGATATTTTCCTCCACGGACAGGTTCCGGAAGACCGATGGCTCTTGCGGAAGATAGCTGATGCGATGCTCGCGGGCCCGGAGGTACATGGGGGTACGGGTGATGTCGGCTCCGTCGGTAAGGATTCGGCCGGAGTCTGGCCGCACCAGGCCGACAATCATATAAAACGAGGTCGTCTTGCCCGCTCCGTTCGGCCCCAGTAAACCCACAACCTCGCCCTGACGAATTTGCAGGCTGACGCCGCGGACTACCTCGCGACCGCCATAGGCCTTGGTCAACTCCTCGGTCTCGAGGATCCTCATCTGGCTACTGCCTCTCTTCTTTCTTGCCTGGATGAACGGGCGCTTCCGTGTGCACACGTTCCCCTTTACCCTTGGGTGCGCCCAGTTCCCCGGTTACCACAATCGTACTACCTGCATCGCCAAAGATGAGCGTGGCGCCGGTCACGCTCCCTTGCTGTGCGTCCGTGATGTGCGCGGGATTGGAGGGCGTGCCCGTCAAAATGTAGTTCGCCTTGGAAGCTGTATAGAGCAGTTGATCGCCTGTTCCGCGGCGGCCAGGCTGGTCGATCTGGACATCACTGTAGACGACCACTCGATCGATTGACCCGTTCAACGGATTCGGTTCGGTTGACGAAGTCGATACGGGATGCGTTGCGGCTGGAGCATGAGCGGCAGTGAGGAAGGCAACAGCATGTTGTCCACGAACTTCACCCATCGTGCCCTCGATGGTGACGCCATCGGTAAAGGTCGCCTCCCGCTGCAAATCGTTGTAGTCCATCTTCGGACTGGCGACACGGATCATGCTGGGCAGGCGAGCGGGTGCCCCTGGCTTCGCCGGAGACGCATTCGAGGCAAGGATGGCGTGGACGAGTCCATCCGGCTTACCGGGTCGCGCGACAAAGGTTCGCTTAATCCCATCGAAGAAGAGCGTCGCCGCCTGGACCTGGGAAGCATCCTGCCACATGCGCGCGGGCGCCGCATCGGTACCATGGAAGGTGGCAAACCGCGTTGCATGATCGAAGTGCGCGCTGGCCGCCAACACGTGCGTCACCGGCTCCGGCCTCGAATTCGGAGAGAGATTCGGCGTCTTCGGCGAGGCGTTCTGGAACGTCGCCTGCACCCCGCCGCTTGCTTCCGCGTCCTGCGTGATCTGGTTCAACGACACGCTCGGCGCAACCAGTGACCCATTCTCGCCCTCCAGATGAACGCCGCCTGTGAGCGTGAGGATCTGTGATTGGCCGTCATAGCTTGCGCGTTCGGCTGTGCCGTTGGTCGTGGAGGGTGGTGTGGTCGAACCCGGCTTCGCAGCAGCTCGGTTATGGATGACGACATTGCCCGTCTGAACCGCCGACGCAATACCCATCGTTCCGCTGTCCGATGGCGCGGCCGCGGAATGAACTGGTGCGAAGAGAATCTCCAGGCTATCGCCGCTGCTGATCTCCTGTTCACCGAGTGGCGCGTCCTGTTGCAGCTGCGTGTGGCCGGTTCCGTAAAGCTTCTCCGGATGCACCTTGAGATCGGGCGCCTGCGTGAAAGTGGTGCGAAGATCATCGGCGCTTACCTGCACATTCTTCAGCGCGGGAGCCTTGGAGCCCTCAGCTCCTTTTGTCTGCGCGGCGAGCGATTGGCCGCTCGCATGCGCTGAACCAATCGCATGGAGCTCGGTGAGATGCGCTGCCGATTTGTGCTGGCCGGGAGCGAAGAGGGCGATGATCTTCGCGCCCTCCATTGAGCGCGTGAGGCCGCTCGGATCCGACTTGCGATCCACCATGGCGAGCTTCGCTGCGCCGGTCGCGATGACCTTCGTCGGCTGCCCCTGCGCATCCATAGCCACATCCACGACGGCCGCGGAGCCGTGTACCGGCCTCAGAGGATTGCTGTCGACCATCACCACATCGCCCGTCAGCTTCGCCGTTTGAGGAATCGACTGCGCATTGAGCGACGCATCCAGACGATTCGCAGTGATCTGCTGCGTCTTGTCGGTCAGAACCACGCGATTGTTGCCCTGCACGCTTTCGATCGAGCCATCCTTGCGGAGATACATCGTTGCAGTGTCTGCCGTCATCCTGCGATCGTCGGACGTAACGACGGGCGCCGTGAGGTTGGCAATATTCTCATCGCGACTCATGTCAGCACGCGTGGCCGTCACGTGCAGTGGCTTCCCATGCGCCAGCCCATCCATACGAACATTGGCGAGAAGCTTGAGCGTGTTCTCATTGGTGTTGAACTCGGCGCCTAGCGCGGTGCAGGTCATGTCGCCATAGTTAAACTCCACTTGCTGGTCGGTCGCCGCAACTCCAAGCTTGCGCACGTAGACCAACCCGCTGGTGCGGACATGGATGACTGGGGCGGCCTGCGGCCTCGGCTTAGCCGGCGTTCCGGGCTGCGCCGCCGAGTGACCTCCGTTGGCCAGACCTTCCGGCGGATGGATCTCCATGAAGACGTCGCCTTTGGCGCGCGCCACCTGCTCATTCTGGTCGTACTCCATCTCCGATCCGTAGATGTGATCTGCGGCATCGCCGTTGCGGTCGTAGAGCAGCAGCTCGGCATCATGCAGAGCGTACTTGCCGCCACCCAGCGTGCTCTCGGTCTTGGCGCGGATGGTAAAGATCTTCTTGCCCTTGAGGGACTGCGAGTAGGTAACGCCGTTCGAGTCGTGGGTGACGGACACACCCGAGCGCGCGATAATCTGGCGGTAAGCCTTCACGGCCCGGTAGCGACCGTAGCCTATGAACGCGGCCAGAACTCCCACCAGAAGCAAGGCTCCTGCGATCAGTACCCATCGAAGTCTTTGGATCGACTGCGGCATCGTTCGTGTATTCTTCCCTGCTTTATCTTCTCATTGCGCGGATGTCGTCCTGCTGACGGTAAGACGAGCGAGTCGATAGAATAGACAGATGGCCGATCAGTTATATCTAAGCTTGTGGTATCCGAATTTCCGGTTGGAGGCGTTGCCGGCAGCGCTGGTGGGCGTTTTGCGGCAGTTTGCGATCATCGCCAAGGATGGCCAGGCGAACAGTGCACTCGGTCGCGTGGCTGCGGCCAGCGTCTACCCGATCGACTGGACCGAGTCGCCCACGTATCAGCGAATTTATGTGAACGACGAGCGGGCTCAGAGCTCAGAGGATACCGAAGGTTCCATCATCGAGAATGCCGTTGCCGAGGCTACCGAGCAACTGCACGATGACATGGCCTACGAGTTCGAGATGCGCTGGATGCTATGGCTTCCGGACGTTTCGGAAGGCGGTTTGGATACGGTTTGGCGGCTTGAGCCGTGGCGCGTGAAGATCACCGGCTTCGGCCCGCAGTTCGACGCTGGGAGCTTCGAGCAGAATGGACAGATTCGGGTGGACTTTGGGCTGGACACGCCCTGGGTGCTCGAGGACGAGTCGCTGGACGAAGATGGCGCGGAACGGATCAAGCACAACGTGGAGAAGCTGCTGGCGTTCACGCTGAGCGTGGAAAAGCACTGCGGAATCTCCAGCCGGTTGCTGTGGACCGAGAGCGGCGAGCCGCTGGCCGAGAAGCTGATCGCCCGGTTGCAGCGCTTGAATTGAAGCTCGGGACGAGACCCTCACCTTCCATATTTTCCCCAACCAACTGAAACGAGATGGTTGAGCGGGAACCTATAGAAGTGCGCCTTCGCAGAGCGTCCGTTTGAGCGCTAGCCGGCAGTGACGATCTCGGAGAAGTCGGCGATGCGAGAGAGGTCATTGAGGGTGCGGTTGAGTAGCGCGAGGCGGTTTGCGCGGATGTCGTCCTCGGGAGACATGACCATGACCTTGTCAAAAAAGTCATCGATGGAGGGGCGGAGAGCGGCGATCACACGCAGGGCCTCGCCATAGTTGCGCTCCCTCTGTAGCTCCTCAATCGCAGAAGCGGCGGCACTGGCGGTAATCGCGAGAAGCTTCTCAGCAGGATCGAGAAGAAGATCGTGGTTAACGATGGAAGACGGAATTTCTCCCTTCGCGTGCGCCTGGGTGAGGATGTTCTTCATGCGTTTGAAGGCGGCAGAGACGGCGAGGAAGTCTTCGCTGCCGCGCGCGGCAGTGACGGCTTCGGCGCGAGCCACCAGATCACGGAGGTCGTCCGTGCCCGCTGCCATCGCTGCCTTGACGACGTCGTAGGCCTGACCGCGAGCTTCGCGGAGATAGAAGTCGATGCGCTCGGAGAAGAAGGCTTGAAGTTTTGCCAAGACTTCGGCGCTCGGCGCGGCGGCGGCGAGGACGTCCGACAGGGTCAGCGGCAGAGTCGATTCTGCAAGGATTTTGACGATCGCATTCGCAGCACGGCGGAGGGCAAAGGGATCCTTCGAGCCAGTGGGCTCCATGCCGAGCGCGAACATGTTGGCGATGGTGTCGATGCGGTCGGCGAGACCGAGGATGCAGCCTTCGCGCGAACGCGGGATGGCATCGCTGGCGGAGGCGGGCAGGTACTGGTCGTAGATGGCGTCGGCGACGGTGGCAGGGAGGCCCTGCGACGCAGCGTAGAGGCCGCCGATGATGCCCTGGAGCTCGGTGAACTCCTTGACAAGCTCGGTGGTGAGGTCGGTCTTGGCGAGCGTCGCGGCTGCGTCGATGGCGGAGGCGTCGAGTGCAGCGCCGCGAGCAGTCGCGATCGCAGCGAGAGCTGCAGCGAGGGCACGGACGCGCTCGGACTTCGCGCGCGTAGCTGCCGAGGTCTTTCTGGAACGTGACGTTTTCGAGCAGCTTGCACGCGGTCGGCGAGCGGGGTGCGCTGGTCGAACTCCCAGAAGAAGCGCGCGTCGTTGAAGCGGGCGCGGAGAACGCGCTCGTTGCCCTGCTGGATGATGGGCGTGTTCACTTCGTCGAGCGCAATGTTGGTGACGGTGAGGAAGTGCGGGGCGAGCTTGCCGTTCGCGTCTTCGACCGCGAAGTACTTCTGGTGGTCGCGCATCACCGTGACCAGCACTTCTTCGGGGAGTTCCAGATAAGCGGGCTCGAAGCTGCCGAGAAGCACATCCGGCCATTCCGTCAGGTGGGTGACCGCGTCGACCAGGGGATGGTCTTCTCGCCAACGCGTTCCGTCGACTTTGCGCGTGACTTTGTCGAGCGCCTTGCGGATCTTCTGGCGGCGGACTTCTACGTCGGCGAGGACGTACTCGCCTTCCAGCTGCGCGAGGTAGCTTTGC
>CAWCMO010000010.1:0-110880 GCA_963796535.1 uncultured Acidobacteriaceae bacterium | reverse complement strand
ATCGCGCGCATCTCCGCGGGAAGGACGCTGCTAACCCAGCTTGCAAGCCGTCCGGAAACCCCAGCGACGCTGCGCAAGAAGCTTTTCCCGACAGACGACGCGGTGCTCGCGGATGTTGTGCTGAACACGATTACCCGCGACACCGGTGTGCAGATGGTCGTGTCGTCGATGCTGCAGCTCGACCATCTGCGCGCGAACATCGCCGCGATGGAACGCAGCCGCTTCAGCTCAGACGAGATCCATTGGCTGCGCAGAGCCATCGCAGCATCAACGGTAGACCGCGACCCTAGGCCTTAGAGCACCGGGCTGTCGTTATGCAGCATCGCCTTGCGGATAACCTTGACGGGCGCAAATCCCTGGCGCATGAAATCGTCGTGGAACTGCTGCAGGTTGAAGGCCGCACCGTCTTTCTTCTGCACGTCGGCGCGCAGCTTCAGGATCTCCAGCTTGCCCAGAGTGTAGTAGAGATAGAGCGCATCCGCGGTGCCTCGCTTGGTTTCGACTTCCGCGATTGGCCTAGCCTGGTAGCCTTCCTTGACGAAGAAATCTTCCGCCTCCGGAATCGTCAACGCTCCGCCAACGCCGGTGTGCATGCGAACGCCCACGACGAATCGCGCATCGCGCAAAAGCGCATCTTGTAGCTGTCCCAGGCGGATCAGCTTGGCCTCGCGTTCAGTCGTTGCCCCAACACCCGGCTGCCCATAACCCTCATCCAGCATCATCTGCTCGCAGTAATGCGCCCAGCCTTCGATGTTGGTGCTCGACCCCAGCACCTTGCGAATGGTCGACGGAAATTGCGGCGTGAAGAGGAACTGCACGTAATGTCCGGGATAGGCTTCGTGCACGCTAGTGGACACGATGGTGCCCATGTTGAACGCGGCCATGTATTCCGCTGTGCGCTGCGCCGACCAGCTCGCCTCCGGCAGCGTCACGTTGAAATAAGCCTTGTTGGAGTTGGTCTCGAACGGCCCGGGCGCATCCATCGAAGCCTGCGTGGTGGCACGCATGAACGGCGGCGTCTCTTCCAGCACAGGCTGCACATCACTCGGCAGGGTGATGATGTGGTGCGAGCGAATGAAGCCGATCTCGGACTCGAAGCGGTCGTGGAAGGCCTGCAACAATTTGTCCGGCGCCGGGTGCATCGTCGCCAGCTCGGCCAGCTCCTGCTGCGGCGTCTTGGTGGGGTCAATCTCCTTTGCCACTCGCGCAAACTCCGCCTGGTTCTTGTGCAGGTCGTCATAGCCAATCTGCAGCAGGCGATCGAGCGGAATGTCGACCATCTCGTTATACGCAAGCGCCTTGGAGAACGTATCCGCGCCATAGCGGAAGTCGCCATTCGAGCGCGGCAGCAGGTCAGCCTTCATCCACGCCCCGTAGCTCTTCAGCGCATCCACCACAGCAGCGTTGCTCTTGGCGAAGTCCGCCTTGGCTTGCGGATCCGTGGCGGCGGCAAACGCGCTCGGCACATCGTTCTGGAAGAAACTGACGTCGCCGTCAATCTGCTCCAACGCGATCTCGGTATAGATGTGTGGCGGATTCTTGAGATTCGCACGCGCATACTCCAGTGCCTGCGGAATCTGTTTCTCGCGCTCAATCGCAGCGCGCAGGCGCACGTCCACCGACGCGTACGGCCGCTCCATGATGACGAAAATGGCGTTAGTTACGCCGCTCGAATACTGATCGGGATTCTTCTCCCAGCCGCGAACGACTTCCAGTTGGAGCAGCTGCCCCCGCACATTGTTCAGCAGAATCTGGTAGTCGGCTGCGGGCTGGGCATCGAGTGCGCTCGGGTCAATCTTCTCGAGCTTCTTCTCGAATTCGTGCAGTGCCGCAATCTCGCGCTGCGCGCCCGCGGCTGAATAATCCTCCAGCTGCGGGTCGTACTGATGCAGGCCGGCCGCAGTGCCTTCGGACGGCGCAAACTTGAATAGAATGTCCTGGAAGTACTGGCCGCTGAGATAGTCGAACGTCTGATTGCCACCGTCGGCGGCGAGGTTCTGCGTGTGTGCTGGAGACGTGGACATGAGGGTAGCGAGAAGAGAGAGGGCAAGGACGCGGCGAAAATTCATGATGCGCAAAGTGTAGCGCAGATTGCAGCCGCTTTCCTGCGGCAGGCGTCCCTAAGACCCTGCCGCGTTCGGCCGAAGCATCTCCAGCAGTTCGCGCGTCTCGGCTAACACGACGTCCGCCTGCGCACTCGAGAGCGGCCAGCGTAGCGTGCCCTGCGGCGTCAACTGCGCCCCGTTCTTCGCATTGCGTGCGACCAGCTTCATCAGCGCCCCCACATTGATGCCCTTGCCGTCTTCCTGCGGCGCCGCGTGCAGCTTGTCACTAAAGGTGATGTAGAGCATCTCGCGCATCGGCTTCAATTTGCCAGCCTGCGCCGCAGGCGCATTCGCAGGGCGCGCAGCCGCCGTCTCCCGCAGAGCCACCGTCGCGTTAGTCACCGGCCGATTCGCCGCCGCACGCGTGGAGAACTGCAGATTCGCCGTCTGCGGCAGCTGTCCATGACGCCCCGCAAGCGGTGGCCGCGCTGGCTGCGCCGTCGACCAGCTCCCAAAGCTCGGCTTCTGCACATTCGGTCTCGCTGGTGGCGGAGCGGGCTTCTTCGGCTCCTCAATCAGTGTGCGCTTGCGCTCGATCTGCGCAATGCCCAGCATCTCGCACGTCAGCCGGATCTCGCCGGCGATGAGCAGGTGGAGCACGCTGTCCGGCGGCTGGCCGTAGCGGTCCTCAAGCTCCGCACGCACCTCCGTCAGCGCACTCATCGACTCCGCACCGGCGATGCGTTTGTACATCCGCAACCGCTGCCCTTCCTCGGGAATGTACGTGTCGTCGATGCGCAGCGAGATGCCGAGGTTCACCGTCACCTGCGGCCGCTCCTCCTGGCCCTCACCCTTCAGCCGGCTCACTGCTTCCTCGAGCATGGTCGTATACATCTCAAAGCCAATGGCCTCGATATGCCCCGACTGCTCGCCGCCCAGCATGTTGCCCGCGCCACGCAGCTCAAGGTCAAGCGCCGCAATCTTGAAGCCCGCGCCGAGATCCGAAAACTCCTTCAACGCCGCCAGCCGGCGCCGCGCAATCTCGGTCAACTGCTGCTCCGGCGGAATCAGTAAATACGCGTAGGCCCTGCGATTCGACCGCCCCACACGCCCACGCAGTTGATACAGCTCACTCAACCCATGGCGGTCCGCGCGGTTGATGATGATGGTGTTCGCACGCGGAATATCCAATCCGTTCTCAATGATCGACGTCGCGCACAGCACGTCATACTCGCCGTCCATGAAGGCGAGCATGGTGCGTTCCAGCTCAGCCTCCGGCATCTGTCCATGCCCCACCACGACGCGCGCGTGCGGCACCAGCTCGCGAATCTTCGCGGCTAATTCGTAGATCGTTTCCACGCGATTGTGCACGAAGTACACCTGGCCGCCGCGCTCAAGCTCCACCTCCACGGCCGTGCGAATCAGCTTCTCGTCGAACTTCGCAACGATCGTCTGGATGGCCATGCGATCCTTGGGCGGTGTCTCGATTACGCTCATATCGCGCAATCCCACCAGCGACATGTGCAGCGTGCGCGGGATGGGCGTCGCGCTCATGCTCAACACATCAATCGCCGCGCGCATCTGCTTCAGCCGCTCCTTGTGGCGAACGCCGAAGCGCTGCTCTTCGTCGACCACCAGCAGCCCGAGGTCCTGAAACTTCAACCCCTGCGACAACAACGCATGCGTGCCGATCAGGATGTCGACCTTGCCCTGCTCCGTGCGCTCCAGAATCTCCTTCTTTTCCTTGGCAGTGCGAAAGCGCGAGAGCATTTCGACCACGACGGGAAACTTGCTGAAGCGCCGCTTGAAGCTCTCAAAGTGCTGGAAACAGAGCACCGTCGTCGGCGTCAGCACCGCAACCTGCTTGCCGTCCTGCACGGCCTTGAACGCCGCACGCATCGCGACCTCGGTCTTGCCATAGCCAACGTCGCCGCACAGCAGCCGGTCCATCGGTTGGGTCGATTCCATGTCCGCCTTGATGTCGGCGATCGCGGTTATCTGGTCGTCCGTCTCGTTGAAGTCGAAGGCATCTTCGAACTCACGCTGCATATTGTTGTCCGGCGAAAACGCTGTGCCCACAGCTGCTTTGCGTTGCGCGTACAGCTTCAGCAGTTCTTCCGCCATGTCCTCCATGGCCTTCTTAACCCGCGCCTTCGTCTTCGCCCACGCAGGATTTCCAAGCCGGTTCAACGGCGGCGCCGGCCCGCTCTCCGTCGAGCGATACTTCTGAATCAAGTCCAGCCGCGTCAGCGGAATATACAGCTTCGCCTCTTCCGCAAAAGTCAGAATCATCAGTTCAAGCTGCGATCCGTCCGGCTGCTCGATGGTGCGCAGGCCGTCATAGCGCGCGATCCCATGTTCCACGTGCACCACAAAATCACCGACCGCAAGATCGCGGAAGTCCGATACAAACGCCGCCGTCTTCGACTTCCGCCGCGCAGGCCGCGCCATCACATCCGCGTCATCGTTGATGTCGTTCGCGCCGACGACGATCACCTGGCGCGCCGTCCTGCGATCCAGGTCCAACACCTGCACGCCATTCGCAATCGCCGCGCGTACAATCACCGGCGTGCTGAGATCGCCCGCCATATAACTCGACTCCGAATACACCGTCGTCGATCCGCCCTGGTCAACCCGCGAGCCGATGCGGTACGCCACGCCATACTCCTGCATCAAGCCGGCCAGCCGCTCTACTTCGCCCTGGTTCGGCGCCGCAATCAACACCCGCGCATCGCTCTGCATCAGCACCTTCAGCTGATCAATCAGCGCCGGAATCGATCCGTGAAAGCGCATGGTCGGCCGCGTGGCGAACTCAATCTCGCTGGCATCGCTCCGATCCCCTTCGAGCACATCGACCGCACCCAACTGGTCGAGATCGAAGCCGTTATACGCGCGAATGCTGTCCTGCAACTCCCACGGCGTCAAATACAGATCGCCCGGCCCCACCAGTGATCCGATACCAGCGCGATCGTGCCGCTGCTCAACCTTGTCCCACCAGCGCTCACCCTGGTTCTGCACCATTGCCGGCTCTTCAATCAGCACCCGCGTCTGCGAGCCCATCAACTCCAGCAGCGACGACTTCGCGCCGGCCACCGCTGCATAAAATTCCCATCCGGGAAAGATCGTCGCCTCGCCCGTGCGCGATGCCGCGTGCGTCACATGATTAACCAGCTCAGCAGGCGTCTCTCCCCCTTCGAGTTCTGCGCCCGCCGACCCACTCCGCGTCAGCCGTGCATTGATCGCGCCCAGCAACGCCTCCGTCGCGGGCGTCTCGGTCAGAGGAAGCAGCAGCACCTCATCCACCGCCGAGCTCGAGCGCTGCGTCTCGGGATCGAACCGCCGCATCGACTCAATCTCGTCGCCAAAGAAATCCACGCGCACCGGCCGCTCCATCTCCGGTCCATACACATCGAGAATGCCGCCGCGCATCGACACCTGCCCCGGCATCTCCACCACATCCACGCGCGTGTACCCAACCGACAGCAGGTGCTCGACCAGCATCTCGGGCAGATGTTCTTCTCCAACCCGCAGCCGCAGCGCCAGCGCCGCATAATAGTCGCGTGCGAACAGCCGCATGCACGCAGCCTCGACCGGCGCGATCACCAACTTCGCCGACCCGCTGGCAAGCTTCCACAACGCCGACGCCCTCTGTTCCTGGATCTCGCTGTGCGGCGAAAGATTTTCAAACGGCAGCACATCGTGCGCCGGCAGACGCAGCACCTCGTCGGCATCCAGCGCTCCGGTCAACTCACACGCAGCCAACACTGTCGCGTGCAGCGCCTCGGCTGCCTTGTTGTCCGATACCAAAATCAGAACCGACGCGTGCGCACCCGCCGCCGACTGCGCAGCGCGGACGAAGTATGGGACGTACAGGGCGCGTGCGGTCGCGGTCAATCCGGACACACGTCTCCGACCCGTGCCGCCCGCCAGGTGGCGACGCGCACGCTCAAAGGCGTCGGAGTGCTCCAGGTCCGCCATCAGCTCGCGGACGAAGGGAAGAATCATGCAGACTCTATTTTACGTCTCGAGGGAGAATTAGAGCGTCGCCCGAGCGATCTGGCCGCGCCTGCTGCGGTTGGACCGCGGCGGACAAGGGTTCAGCGGAGTGCCAATCGAGCTGGTAGCTCCCGGCTGTCTGGACGAGCAGGCTGTTTATCTCCACAAACGACCGCAAGGAGGCAAGCAGTCGTACCGCGCCGAGCAAAGTAGTCGATCGCAGCGAACGTCGGCGCACGACCAGGTCGGTTACTTCTTCGCGCTCGAAGGAGTTTCTCATCGAATGCGGCGTGCCTCCGTAGAAAATCAATTTTCTCGCGCCACGCTCCACCTCGTGTTCGAGGAAGTAAGAGCGCATGGCAGTGCCGACAGAAAACTTCTCGTACCCCGCCGCATTCACCTGCCAATGCAGCACGGTCACGTCCTTCTGCCGCCAGCCTCCGATCAGGCTCAGCCACTTGCCCTGGCGGTTTCGCAGTCCAATCACGAATCCCCCCGGCAGCTTACAGGCGCTTTGAAATTGCAGATGAAACTCGTCGATGTCGATCGGATTCAGCGACGTCCGGTTGATCACCTCGAGTTCATGCTGCTGCAAAAAATCCCCGGCGTTGTCGACAAACTCGCAGGGTTCCGCTGCCTGCAGACGCCGGCGATAGTACCCGAGGTTGAAACGCGTGGACTTTCCCAGCTTGGCGAGCGTTTCCTTCACCGTTGGCTTCAGGACCAGGCTCATCGCTATCGGCCGCTTCCCCGATAGCCACATCGCGGAACTACGCATCATGGGCACAAGCGAACCAGCAGTACCTCGGGGCTGACCATAGGAGATCAGCACCATCTGTGCTCCGTGCGCCAACAGCGCGTCGGCCGCCATCGAGCTGATGGCCGCGCGCTCCGGCTCCGGCGCGATGACGGTGCGGAAGCCTGCCCAGTCGTCCGTCGAGAAGGCTCCCGTGGGCATGCCCAGCACGCGGTACTCAAACAGCAGTACCGCCGCATGCACCTCTTCAACGCGCGGCGAGGAACGGTCCGCATCGGACTTCATCACCAGGACGAGGTAGGGACGTTTCCCCTTAAAGCTGGGCGCGGACAGAAAGTAGCCAAGCCAATTCATGGCTCCAGCCTGATCACAACGTTCGGCCAGGCTCTCGAGCAGCGAGGACTGCGCCAGAACCTCTGCGTATCCACTCAGCACCAGGGCGTGAAACAAATTCGGGGCTCCCAAAACTCTGCGGGCGGGATCTCCTCCGCCAAAAAAATTTCGTCTAGAGACTCGATCCTACACGACAAATGAACCGTAATGTCCGATGGGAAGCGTCGCAGATGCGGCCAGGAGCGACTTTTTTCTCCCCCCGCCGGACTGCATCTTCCCGCTGGTTCGGCTCCGGCTCGAACCACCTGCAACTGCCGGCCGCTATACTGTCGTCGGAGGTGTTATGCCGTATCTCAAAACTTCCCGCGTTCCGGCTACGGACGGCGTCAAGAAGGGCACACCGCGCACCACCCCCGTGCGCATGCCGCCTCCCGTAAAGATTCCGCCCAGCACTCCCGTACCTGCGCAGACCATTCCCGCGAGATGATCTATGCCCACCAGCGTCATCGCTCTGCAGATTCTGCTCATCCTGCTCCCCGGATTCGCAGCAGCCTACATCGTGCAGATGCTCGCGCTGCGTGGCCCGCAAACTGACTTCGATAAGGTCATTGAATCCTGTCTTTACAGCGTCCTCATCTACGCCTGCTTCGTCTTCTTCACCCACGGCTTCCTTCCCTTCGACATCCTCGCCGCCCAGCCCCCGGCAACCGAGGCCACCATCCTCTGGCACCGCAAGGCACTGCTCGGCCTCGGCGGCATCACCCTCGTCATCGCTCTGCTTGCGGCGGTATACGTTAACTACGACGGCAACCGAATCTTCCGGAAGCTCAAGATCACCGAGCGCACCGCCCGCCGTTCCATCTGGAACGACATCTTCCAGGGCGAGGCCAGCAATAACCAGCTCGTCCAGATCGAGCTCGAAGGTAACCGCAGCCTCATGGGCGTCCTGACCTACTACTCCGACGACGCCGAAGACTGTTCCCTCTTCGTCGAACAAGCCCGCTGGATCGCCGCCGACGGCTCCATCGAACCCGTTCCCGGCCTCGGCGTCCTGCTCACCAAATCCTCCAACATTAAGAGCATCTCCTTCCTGGACGAACCACCCGAAAACCCGCCCGCCTAGGTCGAAGTCGCGAAGGGAGCCGCCGAGTCAATTACTTCCGAAGCTCCCGCGTCTCCGATTCTCGGGCAGTGAAGCCTCATTACTGCTAAGGTGACTGCAACGTTCCATGCGGATTCAAAAGAATGAGACAGCTCTTTGCGGTTATTGCACTCTTCCAGGTTGCGACTTTCACACCCGCCCAGACACTTCCGAAGCGAACCATCGACCGGTGCGCCCAGGACGGTGCGTGGTTCTACGCGTGGGGGAATACCTCTGACGCACCCGTATCGGTCGAACGCAATGGGATAGCTCTCCGCATTGAGCATCCCAGCCCGAAGGGCGCGGATGCCACCGTTACCCTTTCGCATGGAAGCCACGTCCTCGTCCAAAAACAGAAAGACTTCGACCAGGCCTATGGGTGGTTGACCGTGTCTCAAAATCACGCGTTTGCTCTCACTTGGAACCTCAATGCATCCTCGACCAGCACCCAGCTCTTCAGCCTTTCGTCGAGAGGCACCATCATCGAAGACATCCTGCTGATCCCGCTGGCAGAGCAAACCTTCGCCGTCGACGCGAGGCATTCCTGCGCCAATCCAGGACTGAATACGATGGCGATCAAGTGGCTTGACCCGGATCACCTGCTGCTGTCCATCAACGCCTGGGCCTCCGGATTTTGCGAATCGGATTTCACTGAGGGGTTCATCCTCGACATTCCCTCCCGCTCCATCCAGCGAAAGCTCTCTGAACGCGAACTCCTCGACTTCCCCGCCGTTTGCACCTGGAATGTGGTCCCAGTTCCCAAGCATTGATAGACTTCTACTATGCCTGCCGTTGCAGCCCTCTCGCCGGAAATCCTCGCCAAATATCAGCCCGTCATCGGCCTGGAAGTTCATGTCCAGCTGCTCACCAAAACCAAGGCCTTCTGCGGCTGCATCAACGAGTACGGCGGCGAGCCCAACACCCACGTCTGCCCCGTCTGCCTCGGCCTGCCCGGCGCGCTGCCGTTTCTGAACAGGCAGGCAGTCGAGTTCGCCGTGCTCGCCGCCAAGGCCATTGGCTGCGAGATTCGCGAGACCAGCATCTTCTCGCGCAAGAATTACTTCTACCCCGACAGCCCCAAGGGCTACCAAATCTCGCAGTTCGATAAGCCCATCGCCGAGCACGGCACCCTCACCGTCCCGGACGCCGACGGCAACCCGAAAGCCATCGGCATCACCCGCCTCCACATGGAAGAAGACGCCGGCAAGAGCCTCCACGACGGCTTCCCCGACTCCGCCACCCGCACCTACATCGACCTCAACCGCTGCGGCACCCCGCTAGTCGAGATCGTCTCCGAGCCTGACCTCCGCACCCCCGACGAGGCCTTCGAGTACCTCACCAAGCTCAAGGAAATCCTCCTCTACACCGGCGTCTCGGACTGCAACATGGAAGAAGGAAGCCTGCGTTGTGACGCGAATGTGAGCGTCATGCTGAAGGGCGCCGCGCAGTACGGCACCAAGGCCGAAGTAAAAAACGTAAACTCCTTCCGCTACATCCGCGCCGCCCTCGAGTACGAGATCGAGCGCCAGATCGGCGTGATCGAAGACGGAGGCCGCGTCGTACAGGAGTCGCGCCTCTGGAACAACGCCGAGGGCCGCACCTACTCCATGCGCAGCAAAGAGCAGGCCCACGACTACCGCTATTTCCCCGAGCCCGACCTTCCACCCCTGGTCGTAGGCGCCGAATGGCAAAAGCAAATCCTCGCCGCGATGCCAGAGCTCCCCGAAGCCCGCCGCGCCCGCCTAGCCGCGGACTACGGCCTCAGCACGCAGGATGCCGCCACGCTCACCACCGACCGCACCCTCGGCGATTTCTTCGAGCAAGCCGCCCGCGCCGCGAAATCCCCCAAGCGTGTAGCCGCCATCCTGCTCAGCGAAATCACCATGCGCCTCCGCGCCGCCGCCATCGAACTCGGCCAGTCTCCCGTCTCGCTCGACGGCCTCGTCCTCGCCGCCGACCTCGCCGAAGCCAACGAGATCTCCTCCAAACAACTCAAGCAGCTCCTCGACACCTGCTTCACCGAAGGCCGCGACTTCCCCTACATCTACGATCGCGACAAGCCGCAGCAAATCTCCGACACCTCGGCCATCGAAGCCATGATCGACGAAGTCATCGCCGCAAACCCCGCGCAGGTAGCCCAGTTCAAAGGCGGCAAGCGCACGGTAGCGGCCTTCTTCGTAGGCCAGGTAATGCGCCTAAGCAAAGGCCAGGCCAACCCCGCCCTCCTCAACGAGTTGGTCGTGAAGAAGCTCGACGCGTAATGCAACGATCATCAGTCCGCATCGGATTTGGAATTGTTGCGGCCGTCATCGCACTCTGCTTTGTGCCGTTCAAAAGAATGACCGCACCGCATTGGTACATCCGCGTTGCTAACGCAGACGGAAGCCCTGCCAGCAATATTAGAATCCGCAAAGATGCTAACGATTATTCCTGCGGATCGGACGAACAGGAAGAGGATGCCACGAGTAATGGAATAGGTGAGGTCGAGTTCGCGCCGAAATATATCCGAACTACGGCGGTCCATTGCATCCTCCGGACCATCAAGTCCGCTGAGGCAGGTGCCCACGCAAGCTTTGGTCGCAATGCCTGGGCGTTTCCGATTGGCGCGGATGCTTACATCTTAGACGAGAAGGGAAATATCTATTCCTGGAGCGGCCATCCTGGAGTACTGCATTCCCAGGTAGTCCTTAAGCCTTGATTAAATCGCTTTAGGCAGTATCTTTTGGTCCTTTTGGCATGCTTTAATGACGCGGTGAAACTCTTCACCCTTTTCCTCGCTCTCCTCACCCTCCCCGCCCTCGCGCAAACCCCAACCGACGGCACCGGCGCCTACGCGACCCACCACTACCGCGACCTCTTCGCCGAGGCCGGCCACTCCCCCGCCGACACGCAAGCCAAAATCGACCGCGCCTTCCAGCAACTCTTCCACGGCGACGCCCTCTCGGAACGCGTCTACTTCGAAGCCGGCTCCAACGCCAACGGCTCCCTCGCCTACATGACCGACTGGGCCAACAACGACGCCCGCACCGAAGGCATGTCCTACGGCATGATGATCGCCGTCCAACTCGGCCACAAGCGTGAGTTCGACGCCCTCTGGAACTGGTCCAACACCTACATGCTCATCACCGACCCTAAGAACCCCAACAACGGCTACTTCGCCTGGTCGATGGCCACGGACGGCAGCCCGCGCTCCACCGGCCCTGCACCCGACGGCGAAGAATACTACGCCATGGCCCTGCTCTTCGCCGCCCGCCGCTGGCCCGGCGGCCAAGGCCTCTACGACTACCAGGCCCAGGCGAACCGCATCCTCCACCTCATGCGCCATCATCCGGTCGAAACCGCCACCGGCCCCTTCCGCATCCACCCCGAAGACGAACCCTTCGTCTACGACCCCGCCAAGCTAACCAGCCCCAACATCACCGAGCGCCAGCAGGCCGACACCAACCTCGCGATCGAACTCAAGGGCGAAGGCAAGACCCCGCCTCCCCCGCCCCACTGGCCAGCGCGTCCAGCCCGCCCCGAAACCAGCGGCCCCATGATGGACGAAGCCCACACCATGGTCCAGTTCGTTCCCGGCCCGTACGGCAACTTCACCGACGCCAGCTATCACCTCCCCGCCTTCTACGAGCTCTTCGCCCGCTGGGGTCCGCCCGAAGATCGCGCCTTCTGGCTCCACGCCGCGGACGTCAGCCGCAACTTCTTCCCCTGCGTCGCCAACCCCACCACCGGCCTGGCCCCCGACCGCAACCACTTCGACTGCAGCCCCATGCTCGAAACCTACGGCCCCGACCGCGGCCAGCCCGTCCCCTTCAGCTACGACTCCTGGCGCACCGCCAGCAACTGGTCCGTCGACAACAGCTGGTGGCACAAAGACCCGCGCCAAACCACGCTCTCCGACCACATCCAGGCCTTCCTCATCTCGCAGGGCATCAGCACCTTCGTAGACCGCTACACCCTCGACGGCAAACCGCTAGCCGTCCGCCACTCCACCGGCATGCTCGCCGCCACCACCGTAGCCGGCCTCGCCGCCACCCCCGGCCCCAACGAGAAAGCCTTCGTCGACGAGCTCTGGCGCACCCCCATCCCCAACGGCGAGCAACGCTACTTCGACGGCATGCTCTACCTCATGAGCTTCCTCCACGCCAGCGGCAACTTCCGCATCTCCGACTGGCAGCTAGGCAGCCGCTGATTCCGCGCCGCCGAGTTTCTTCCGCACCCCCGCTTAGCGTCTAATCCCTTCATGCGCCTCCCCCGCAAGCTCGCGCTCCCGGTTCGCAGACTCACGTTAGCCGCCATACTCTTCGCGGCCTCCGGTTGTCATCGCACCTACGTCGTCCCGCAGACGCCGATGCCGCCCAACACCATCCTCCTCTCAGGGATGATGCGGCAACTCTCTGCGCAGCCCGGCTTCACCAACAAGCTCCTCGACCAACTCGACAAGAGTGGCAAGAGTGGTCCCGCCCTCCTCACGCCCAAGCTCATCGACGAACTCCGCAAGCGCATCCTCGGCAGTGACTGGCAGGGTCTCGACCGCTTTCCCGGCTGGACCATGCGCGCCATCAACCCCACTGTCCGCGTCATCGGCCACTACGCCGGAAAAGATCAAAAGCTCGAAGACGCCTCAGCCGTCCACCCCGGCGCCCCCCTCTCCGCCGCCCAGGCCAAACAGTACATCGACTTGGGCCCCTACTCCCTCGACAAGTCCGAAATCGTCTCGCTCGACCAACCCTCCACCCTCCCGCCCTTCACCACCGACGGTATCGTCACCTCTCTCGGCGCAGGCGTAACCCGCGGCGACGGCCCCAACGATCTAGCCCCCGAGCACGCCGAATCCCAACGCCTCGCCGACGTCCTTAATCGCCTCGCCGCCAACAAACTCGACGGATCGCAGGTGTTCGGCATCGAGCGTCCTTTCGATGCAACCTTGAACCAAAACTGCGACCACGGCCCTATGGATAAACCGCGCCAGACCTCTCAGACACCCGAGGATCTCATCTGCGACCTACAGGCCACCGGCTACACCGTCACCGTCGACGACGCCCGCTACTTCGCCAACTTCGCTCACCTCCACTACAACGGCCAGGATGTCATGGCCCCCTTCTACGTCGACTCCGGCATCCTCGTCCCCCACTCCCGCCACCGCCACCTCCTCGTCCCCGTCTCCCACGCCGAGTACGAGTGGCACATTCACGGACCCCTCATCAACGCCGACGTCTCCTACTACTTCGGCATCGACGGCAAGGCCGAGTGGCGCACCATGGACACCCTCGACCAGCCCTGGGTCCTCAAGCGCAACGCCCACGAATACACCGGCGCCCAGGCCATCGAAGTCACGCGCCTTGCTGGTCTTCTCACCGTCGCCTACCTCCATCTCCACGCTGCGCACCCCACCCTCCCCTTCGGCGGCTACTACGCGCTCGGCGTATGCCAGGACGGCGTCTCCGCCATCGAACGCAAGCTCACCGGCAACGTCACCCTCTTCCCCAACACCGCCGACGCCGCCTTCTTCAACGACCCCCGCGATGCCGAAATCAACGCCCTCATCGCCGCCATCCCCAAGGACCGCGACGGCAAATCCCCCGGCCCCGAACGCATCTTCGGTTCGCTCCCCACAGCCCCCGGCCCCGATCCCGCAACCGCCTTCAACGCCGTCACCATCCCCGGCCTCGCCGCAGACCTCAACCTCACTTACGCCGCATGGCGCAATGGAACCCTAAGCCACGCGAACAGTCACGTGTTTTACATAGCGCTCGCCATCGGGCTGCTCATCGCCCTCTACATCATTCTGCGCAAACCGCGCGCCTCCTGATGCAACGAACTTTGGCCGCAAGCGCTCAAACTGGTCGGGAGGTTTCACCCAATGGCAACCAAGAAAGCAACCAAGAAAGTCCCCACAAAGAAATCCGCCGCAAAGAAGTCTCCAGCGAAAAAGTCGCCGGCCAAAAAGACCGCAAGCAAGAAGTCTCCAGCGAAAAAGTCCGTACGCAAGTACGGCCCCGGAGTCGGCAAGCAAGTCGAGATCGAGATGCGCGAGATGCATCAAGGCAAGCTGAAAAGCGGTCGTAGCGGCAAGAAGGTCACCAACCCGAAGCAGGCCATCGCCATTGCCTTATCCGAAGCCCGCGAGAAGGGCGAGAAGGTTCCAGAGAACCCCAACAAATAACGAAAAGGGACGGCCAAATTCCGGCCGTCCCTTCTCCCTTGGCGAACAAAACTCTGTTACTGATCCACATCCGCACGTGCCCGCGTCACGCGTGGGCTTCCCACTTCCGCATACTCCCGTCGCGACACGGCCATCCCCGGCGCATACGAACGATACACGCTGATGTGGAAGCAAGCCTGCTGAAACTCTTCTTCCACATCAACCTTCCCAACCTGCATCAGCGGCCGCAGATACGTGCGCATCCACGCAATCTCCTCGGTCGTCATATCACGCTTGCCAAAGTCGATCGCCTCGCCTGTCAAATGCGGCGACGCCATCTCTCCGCCAATGCCGGCAGCATTTCCATTCGTCCGCCGCAGGCGCACCTGGTACGCCACAGTTCGCACCGCCGAGTTCACCTGCAACGGCTGGTGAAAGCGTACGTAGTATGCCCGCGCAATGTCTGCGGCAAACCGCACCGTCCACGGCCGCGCACACCGTCGATCACCCGCCAGTTCAGCATTCACATGCAAACTCGCGCTCTCGGGAAAGTCCACCAGCATCCGCTCCCCGCGCATGCGGCGAAGATCTTCGTCATCCTGAATGCGGCTGAGACCTTCTTCGTCTGCAATCAAATTCTGATGCACAAGAATCTCGCGCGTCCCCCGCATCGGTGGCGGAACCACCAGCCGTCCATAACGATAGAGACCAGGCAGCACCTCAGGCGTGCCCGCTTCCTCAGCGATCGCTTCACGCGTCGCCAGCGACATCCCGCCAACCGTGCTCGCTCGCGTCTCGGGTCCCGCCGTCGTGTTCACCGGCGCGCCAACCAGATCGGAAGGTCCGCTCGACTGCAACGGCGCGGGCACTCTCTGCGCAGGCAGCGCGTCAACGCTCGCCGTCACTTCCGGCAGCGCTCCTTCGTGCGATTCGCCTGCCCCCGCCACACTAACTTTCTCATCCGGATGCGCCACGCCATTCGCATAAACTCCTGCACCCGGCGCGTGCGCCTTCACTCCCGCCACCACATCCAGCCGGTCCGTGCTCGTCGCCCGCTCTCCCCCCCGATGACGTTCGCTCACGCGACGCATCGATGCAGACGCATCCCGCGCCGAACGCCTCTCCGCAACACTCATCCTGTGGGACGGCGCAGCCTCAACCCGAGCCAACCGGCGGCTGCCCTCAACGGAAACCTTGTGCGCGACTGTTCGCCCGCCATGGACATTCGTCGCGCGAACACGTGTCCTCGCCCCATGCGTAACGAAGTGTGCCGTGGTGTACCGCGGCGTAATCCGCCGAGCGTGCGGCGTGTATGTCTCCGCTAGCGCCGCACTCACCGCGCAAAACATCGCGAACGCCACCACGACGCTCCACACCGTGATCCACATCGCCGTGCGCGCAGCCGACGTCGCGCGTGCGCCGCCTTCCGCTTGAACGTGGCCCCACTGCTTCATCATCATCACATTTTTTTTGGAGGCCGCGAAGCCGCCGAGCCTCTTCAGCCTATCCGCATCCCTCTCCCCACGGTAGTGCCGATGCGGATGCCTGCACGCTAACCGCAACAACGCTTGACCTTTGCCGAATGCAATTTTCTAATTTGATCGACTCGCGCCCTCACGTACCATCGAAAGCAATACGGAGATCCCCTGCATGCCTCACAACCAGCCTGCCGCTGATTGGTTTCACACCCTTCGCCTTCCTCGCCAGACGATCGGGCTCTCGCTAGCCACGCTCGCCCTCGCAGCCGCCGCCATGCTTTGGCAACCGCGCAGTGTCGCCGCCCAAGCGCAGCCTGCCCCAAGCTCCGTCGCCTTCTACACGCAACGCGTCCAGCCTATCTTCGAAGGCCACTGCTACGGCTGCCACGGCGGCACCAATCATCGCGGCCACTTCAGCCTCGCCACCCGCGCCGGCCTGCTGAAGGGAGGCATGGACGGCAGCGTCGTCGTTCCCGGCAACGCAGCCCAATCCCTGCTGCTTAAATTAATTCGCCACGAAGGTCCCGCGGACGATCCCATGCCGATGCCGCCGCCCCCGCGTCACAAGCTATCGGACGCAGACATCGCCACTATCGCGCAGTGGATCCAGGCAGGCATGGCGATGCCTCCCGACCCACCCAAACCCTAAACGCTAATACGTGCGCGGGTACATCCGCGACATCCGATCGTGCCATCCCAACCCGTCGCTGTCCAGCATCATCCACACCAGTCCCAGGCCCAGCGGGCATGCAGCCAGCGCCATCGAGATCAGCCTGCGCCGAATCGCCTTGCGCGACGGGCTGTTCTCCCGAAACGTGCAGAAGGCCATCCGCAACATGCGCATCCCCGGCGTCACATCATTCAACGTAAAGAACAGCAGTTGATAGATCACCGCAAAGAATAAAAACGTTCCCGCAACAACTCCGCCCAGCAACGGCAGCGGCAGGGGATGCAGGCTCGGCCCCGCAATCTTTACAACCATTGCCACGAAGCCCCCCAACCCGGCGGCCACACAAAGTCCATCGATCGTGGCGGCCAGCATGCGTCGCGTCACCGGTGCTGCATAGATCTCCTGGTCCAACTGCAACTGCGCCTCAAGCTGCCGCGATAAGGTGCGCGGTTCGGCCGAGGGTCCAGCACCGAGCAGCATTCCCTGCCACTCCGGCGCCTCAGCCAGTGCCGCAACCTCGGGCTCGGCAGAGAACTGCTCCGGCTCTACCTCGAAGATGCGCAGCTGCGGCTCCGGTGTGCCATCAGCGAGCAGCGGACCCTCCGCCAACCGCGGCCGTGCCTTGCGCGACGCAACCAGCTCGCGTGGAAACTCGATGATGTTGCCGGGAATCGTCTGCGTCTCCAGCACCAGGTCAGGGAACTCCGGCGCCAGCCGAAACTCAATCTCTTCGTCCAGTTCGGCGAGCTCCTCCGCCGCAGCCTGGGTTCGCACCGAGGACACGCGATAACTCTCGCCACGCGCCATCCATTCCGCGTCTTCCGGCAGCCGAACCTGCAAATCCGCGGACGAGAAATCGAAGCTCGACTCCGCGTGTACTTTCCTCCGTGCGCGCGGGCTCTCCGCGCCCTTCATCGCCCCGCCCGCTGCGATCTCCTCGACCGGCTCAACAAGCTCCAGCACCGGCATCTCGCTGAACAACATCTCCGCGCCCCCACTCAAATCCGGCGCCGGCTCGTTCCACTGCTCAATCTCTTCCAGCAACTGCCGCTGCGCCTCCGCGATAGCCTTTGCATTGCGCGCGGCAACTTCGGCTTCTGCCTGCGCCCGCTCAGTGGAGCGCTGCGCCTCCTCAGCCAGAAATTCCTTGTAGCTCACACTTTGCTGATATCGTGCCGCCACCGCTTCGCGCACCCGCGAGGCATCGGGATGCCCTTCCGCGCGGGCAGCGTCGCGCCGCGCCTGCTGCCGGATCGCCGCCTGTGCCTCCGCCTGTTCGCGCCGCGCCTGCGCCTCGGCACTCGCCACCACCGCTCGGCGATTGCGATGCGCTGCCAAACGTTCCGCCGCCAACTGCTTCAGCGCGACGCCTCCGTCTGTCCCTGTCGGTTGATAGCCCGTGGAGGTCTCCTCGCGTTCCGCCGCACTGCTCATAATCAAATCTTCCTTGCGTCTACAGCCAATATTGCCGAATCTAAACCAGCAGTGGTCGGGAATCGTCTAATCTCAAAGACAGTGGACGGTCTCATCCAAGCTTACGGCACCAGCAATCCCAGCGGTCACGCAAGGCGTCGTTTCCGCTCATCAGGAAAGGTGCTTCGTCTTATCCCTCTGTTCATAAGTACCATCCTCCTCGCCGCGGGTCACCAACATCTGCATGCGCAGGGCGTAACGCCCGAGGAACCCCCCAGCGCTTCAGTCTCAAATCAGAACGTGCTACCCGGCTCCGCGGCCACGCCCCAAAGCCCGCAAGCTCCCGACACCCAGCTTCCCGATCTCTCCACCATTCCGCATGCCTCACCGCTGGCGCCCGATCAGGCGCCCGCGACTTCCGATGTCTCAAGCGATAATCCGCAGACCCGTCACGGCGAGATCGGTTACGCCTCAGGCAACGTCGTCGTCACCTATGGCGATCACATCCTGCGCGCCGACTCCATCACCTACGATCACTCCACCGATACCGTCACCGCCGAAGGCAACGTCGAGCTCACCGGCGGCGTGAACGACGAACACATCACCGCATCGCGTGCCATCTACAACCTGCGCACCCAGACCGGCCGCTTCTTCGATGTGCATGGCTCGGTCGGCCTGTTTCGCGCCACAGCTGAGCCAACCCTCAAACCCACCAACGCCGGCATCGTCACACCCGGCACCACCTCGCGAACGCCCACTTATCAAACCTCCAATCCCTTCGTCTTCGAAGGCCGCCTGGTTCTCAAAACCGGGCCAACCGACTACACCATCTACAACGGCTGGGTCACCAGCTGCCTCCTCCCGCATCCCGACTGGCAGCTCTACGCCGGCAGGATCGCCCTCAACAGCGGCAAGGCCAAAGCCTCCAAGTCGACCTTCAAGTTGCTCGGCCTCCCCGTCTTCTTCTTCCCCTACGTCACGCATCCGGTGGACAATCAACAGCGCCAGTCCGGCATCCTGATTCCCGAGCTCGGCTACTCGAGCGCCAGCGCCAACACCGGCTCCAAGGGCATCACCATCGGCGAACAGCTCTACCTGGTTCTTGGCCGCTCCGCCGACCTCACCGTCGGCTCCATCTACTACTCGCTGCGCGGCTTCTCAGAGAACGGCACCTTCCGCTACAAAGGCTTCGCCGAAAACTTCTTCAACGCCCACTTCTCCGCCCTGCAGGATCGCGGCTTCTACTCGCCCGGCGTCAACGCCGAAGGCCAGCCCGTCACCGTCTACAACAACCAGGGCGGCGAGGACGTAACCTCCAGCTTCCGCCGTCAGCTCACACCCAACATCCGCGCCGTCGCCGACGCCGAGTATCTCAGCTCCTGGGTCTACCGCGAGGTCTTCACCTCCAACTTCAACCAGGCCGTCAGCACCGACATCACCTCCATCCTCTATCTCATGCAGGAGAAGGAAGGCTTCGCCCTCGGTGGCCGCATCGATCGGTACGAAGGCCTCAAAGTCGTGCAGACCGACTTCAGTCCTGCCGAAGAAGTCAAGATCTACCACGTCCCTTCCATCGACTTCACCGGCCTCGACCACCCCATCCCCGGCACGCCGCTGCTCTGGAGCGTCACCGCCTCCACTGCCGGCCTCAAGCGCGTAGAGCCGGGCTTCGCTACCGCCGGCCTTACCTGGCGCCTCGATCTGCGCCCCGAGCTCTCGCTTCCCCTGCGCTTTGACGGCTGGCACGTTCTCGCCAGCGCCGCCGTTCGCGAGACAGCCTACACCCGCTCTCGCCAGACTCCCTACGGCAATAACGCCGTGCCCGTCGAGAGTGATCAGGGCATCAACCGAGCCGACATCGACCTGAACGTAGACATCCGTCCGCCCACCCTCGAGCGCACCTTCACCGTTTCCCCGCGCTGGCAGCGCTTCTTCGGCGATGAGATTCGTCACACCATCGAGCCCGACATCACCTATCGCAACACCCATGGCATCGACAACTTCTTCAACGTCCTGCGCTTCGACGAGGTCGACCTTCAAAGCGACACCGACGAGCTGCAGTACGGCGTAACCCAGCACCTCTACTTCAAGCCCCACGCCAAGCCTCCCGCAAAGCCCCTGCCCGGCTGCCCCGCCAAGCCCGTCATCTCCACCATCTCCGACACCGACACCGCCGAGGCAGCTCCCGTCGACATCCTCAATCCCGATGAGCGCGCCACCACCGACGCCAACGGAATCCCCAACGCCGTCGCAACCGCACCCGACCAGCCCCTACGCACTCATCCCCGCAAGCCTGACCCCTGCGCACCGCCCCCCTCCATCCCACCCCAACAGGAGTGGTTCAGCTGGATCCTCACCCAGAAAGCCTTCTTCGAGCCCACCTTTGGCAACGCCGTCATCGACGGCCGTCGCAACATCTTCACCACCACCCTCGACTTCTCCGGCATCGCCTTCCTCACCCAGCCGCGCAACATCTCCCCACTCAAATCCCGCATGCGCTTCCGCACCTCCAGCCACGCCGACATCGAGTGGGACTTCGACTACGACACCGGCGCCAAGAGGTTCCTCAGCTCCAATACCTACCTCGATTTCCACGAAGGCAAGATCTTCGGCGGCTTCTCCTACGCGCTGCTCAATGCCCCAGGCAAGAACTACACCGAGGTCATCGACACCACCACCAACCAGGTCACCGGCCTCACCGCCTCCGCCATCGCCGACTTCTCCCAGATGCGCATCCTCTTCGGCTACGGCAAACCCAGCGAGCCCGGCCTCTCCGCCGCTGGCTCCGCCGGCATCGACCTCATGGCCGGCACCGCCCAATACATCACCATCCAGACCAACTACAACTGGAACTGCTGCGGCCTCTCGGTCGAATACCGCAAGTACGATCTCGGCACCATCCGCAACGAAGGCGCCTACAGCTTCAACTTCACCCTCGCCAACATCGGCACCGCCGGCAACCTCCGCCGCGCCGCCAGCCTCTTCTAGCTTCCACGGCTAACCTTCCCCCTCTGCGATAATCAAAGTATTGTGCTTATCTCCAGCCGTCTGGCCACACTCGCCCTCGCCTCATGCCTCGCTTCCCTTGGTTGCCACGCTCAAACCCCAGCTGCAGCCACAGCAACCACCAAGCTCGAAACCGGCGCCACCCTCCCTCCCGCCGTCGCCCGTCGCGTAGAGGTCCTACTCCGCGGCAAGGCCCAGCTACCCCCTCTCTCCACCATCACCATCGGGCCCGTGGAGCCATCCGACGTCGCCGGCTTCCACACCATCAACGTCACCGTGACGGCCGACGACAAGAGCTCGCACCCCATCAAGTTCCTGCTCTCCGACGACGGCAAAACCGTCGCCCAGTTCATCAAGTACGACATCTCCGCCGACCCCCGCACCGCAATCTCTGACGCCGGCCGTCCCTCGCGCGGCGGTCCCGCCTCCGCTCCCGTCGTCATCGTCAACTTCGACGACCTCGAGTGCCCCTACTGCGCCCGCTTCCACGACAACCTCTTCCCCGCCATCACCCAGCGCTACGGCGACAAGGTCCACATCGTCTACCGCGACTTCCCCCTCGACCAGCATCCCTGGGCCATGCATGCCTCCGTCGACGTCAACTGCCTCGCCGCGCAATCCCCCACCGGCTACTGGAATCTCGTCGACCACATCCACCGCAACGCCGAAGACATCGGCTCCGATCCCAACGCCAAGCCCGATGACCCCAAAGCCGCCGCCAACCCCGACGCCCCCAAGCACACCCTCGACCGCGCCTACACCCAACTCGACAAGCTAACCCGCGAGCAGGGCGCGCAGCAGAAGGTAGACGCCGCCAAGCTCGACGCCTGCATCGCCAAGCAGGATACCTCGGCCGTCGAAGCCTCCCGGCAGCTCGGCACCTCCCTCAACATCGAATCCACGCCCACCTTCTACATCAACGGCGAGAAGTACGAAGGCGCCCTCCCCGTCGAATACATCTTCGGCCAGATCGACGACGCCCTGCGTGCCGAGAACATCACCCCGCCCCCACCCTACGTAGCCCCCGCACCTCCAGCGCCGCCCGCGCCCACGAAGTAGGCCGCGCCACTACCCGGGTGCCCCATCTTCGCCGCGTTCTATGCGGCTAAGGTGGGCAGCGCGCACCGCGCGACCGCCCCCGCCCATCTCCAGGCCAACCCACGCTCCCCTCACCAAGTGAAGCCCCTCGCCGTCCGCGCAGGACCGCGGGAGTCGGGTACTCTATTGGCATCCCTGTCTCGGAGCTACCGCGCCCATGGACGTCCACGCCCCGCACGAACCCATCCACACCTGGCGCGACATCGCTCTCCATCTCGGCATCGTCACCGTCGGCCTGTTCATCGCACTCTCCCTCGAAGCCTTTGTCGAGCACATCCACAACCGCCACCTCGTTGCCGAAGCCCGCGCCAACATCCGCGAAGAACTCCAAATCAACCACGAGGCCGCCCAGGACGACATCAAGCGCGTGCAGCTAACCATCGACAGCCTCAGGGCCAACATCGCCACCATCCACCGTCTGCAAACCAACCCCAAAGACTTCCACGGCACTATCACCAACACCATGTCTTTCAACTCGCTCAACGACGCCGCCTGGCGCACCGCCCGCGACACCGGCGCCCTCAGCTTCATGCCTTACAAAGAAGTCCAGCGCTACTCCGATCTCTACATGCTCGAAGATCTCGTCAACAAGAAGGCCATCACCGCCGGCGAACAGAGCTTCCACGCCCAGATCCCCACCCTCATGGGCTACGACATCACCGACATTCCCCCAGCCGAACTCAACCAGATGCTCCGCGACAACGCCGCCAGCGAGATCGATCTCGTCACCCTCAAGCAATACCTCATCCTGCTCGACCAGCAACTCGTCACCGAACTCAAGCAGTAGCCAACGCCGCACCGCCGGGCCCACACTCTCAGATCGCCAAGGAGCCCACGTTGCTAGACGTTCACCCGCCCCACAACCCCACCCACACCTGGCGCGACTTCTTCATCCACATCGCCACCATCGTCATCGGCCTCGTCATCGCCGTCGGCCTCGAGCAGACCGTCGAGTTCTTCCACACTCGTCACGAAGTCGCCGAAACCCGCCGCGCCCTCCACACCGAGCGCCTCATCAACATCCATCGCTTCGCCGCCATCACGGCCGAGTCCCGCCGCTTCGTCCCCGTCCTCCAGCGCAACCTCGCCATCTTCGTCTTCCTTCGCCACCACCCCAACGCTCCCCCTTCCCAGTGGCCCGGCCAGCTCGACTGGAGCTTCGTTTCCTTCACCGCTCCGGACGCCGCCTGGAAAACGGCCCAGCAGAATAACGTCCTCGCTCACATGCCTCCCGCCGAAGTCCGCTCCAACTCCTCCCTCTACGCCCGTCTCCAAGTTCTTTCCGAAGCAGTCTTTGCCGAACGCGAGGCAGTCTACGCCGCCACCCGTTTCGCAATCGTCGATCCCGACCCCTCCCACCTCACCCCCACCCAGTTGGACAACGAAATCGACCTCACCGCTCAGGTCCTTCAGGACTATTCGATGACAGCCACCAACCTGTCCAACCTCAACGTCTCCTACCCTGACTTCGCCCCCGCACCCACTCGCGCCGAAGTCCTCGCCATTCGCAACGCCCACGAAGACCCTGCCACCCAGGACCGCACCCGCCGCGTCGTCAAAAGCGTCTACGACTACGAAAAATCCCTCTCCACCAACGAAACCAACCCCTGACCCCTCCACCCCACGACTCACTACTCACTACTCACTACAAAGGCTCCCATGCTCGACGTCCACCCACCCCACAACCCCACCCACACCTGGCGCGACTTCTTCATCCACATCGCCACCATCGTCATCGGCCTCATCATCGCCGTCGCCCTCGAACAGACCGTCGAACTCATCCATCACCATCACCAGTTGCAGAAGGCCCGCGAGGAGCTCCGCGAAGAGGTCAACGCCAATCGCCGCGGTGCCGCCACCCAGCTTGCCTGCGTTCACCAGGCCCAGGACGAGTTGAACGCCGACATGGCCCTCCTTCTCGCCCACCGCGCCACCAACCAGCCCCTCACCGCCAAACTCAACTTCGATTGGAGCTTCCGCCGCTCCCGCTCCGCCGCCTGGAACACCAACAAGCAGTCTGGCGGCCTCGACCTCATGCCTCACCCCGAGCTCGCCCACTACGACTACACCTTCACCGTCGCACAGGTCGTCATGGACTCCTCCGAAAAGTGGGAGACGGAGATCGAGATCGCCAAAGCCATCGCCGCCCGCTCCCCCGACGGCACCCTCTCGCCCCAGGACACCGCCGAGCTCATCACCGCCATCTCCAACACCCAGGGCTACCTCGCTCGCACCGAGCGCCTCATCTCCTTCGAACAGGGAGCCCTCAGCGACTCCAGTTTCGACCACTAACCCTCCCCGGAGCCCACCATGCTCGACGTCCACCCTCCCCACAACCCCACCCACACTTGGCGCGACTTCTTCCTCCACATCGCCACCATCGTCGTCGGCCTCATCATCGCCGTTGCCCTCGAACAAGCCGTCGAAGCCCTCCACCACCGCAACGAGCGCATCGCCCTGGAAGCCGACCTCCGCGCCGAGGCCGTCAACAACCGCGTAATCATCGCCCGCGACCTCAACATGCGCGGCCTCGAACCCTGGTTCGAGCAGGCAGCCCAGGCCGCCGATTCTGCTACTCCCACCGAAGGCAAAGTCCACCTCCTGCTCCCCGCCCCTCCCTGCCTGCCTGGCTCCGTCGGCACCTCCGAGCTGCGTTACTTCGCTCCCTCCCAGGCCGTCTGGACTACCGCCAAGGAGAGTGCCCTCGTCCCGCTCCTGCCCGTCGAGCAGGCACGCATGTACGGCCGCCTCACCCACAACTACGAGCTCCTCGCCGACAGCCGCGAGAGCGTCTACCGCGGCTGCAACGCCATCGCCGCCATGCAGCAGCGCTTCGCCCGGCCAACGCCCGGCAGTGCCTTGCTTACCTGGACCATGACCCCCGCGCAGGCCGACCGCCTCGCCCAAACCGCCGCCGAAACCCACAACGCCATCCAGGGCCTCTGCTTCCGCCTCCGCTGGTCCGACGTCTACGAACAAGCCCTCATCGACGGCGAAGACAAAGCCGACGAACGCATGATGAACATCAACCAGACCCGCTTCGAAGATCCACCAACCCCACCGACTCCCTGACTCCCGGAGTGCGCCCCCAAGCTTGCGCCGCGTCACGCAAGGCTCCTCGCCGTCCGTGCAGGACCGACGCCCCTCGCCCTCCGGGCAGGACAGGTTCGGTTGCCCTCGCCCTTGCCTTTCTTTCTGTCATTCCCTCCGGAAATGTGCCTCTTCTGTTGCTTCTGCCCTTGCCGTTGCCCTTGCCTTTCTTTCTGTCATTCCCTCTGGGAATCTGCTTCTTCTTTTGCTTCTGCCCTTGCCGTTGCCCTTGCCTTCCTTTCTGTCATTCCCCTCTGGAATCTGCTTCTTCTTTTGCTTCTGCCCTTGCCGTTGCCCTCGCGTTTCTTTCTGTCATTCCCCCTGGGGAATCTGCTTCTTCTTTTGCTTCTGCCCTTGCTGTGCTCTTACGGAGTAGCAGGGGGCTTCAGCCCCCTGAAACAGCCTCTTCCCAAAGTTGGGCTTTAGCCCTGGACCTCTTTCTCACCCCGGCCACGCGAAGCCCCTCGCCGTCCACGCAGAACGTGTCAAGCCCCCCAACACCCCGAAAATCGTCAAACCCCCTATGAACACTGGCGATTTATATTTTCAAAACCTGGCATAGTTACCCCATCCAATCCCTTAAAATAGAAGTAACGCC
The DNA here is from genome assembly GCA_963796535.1 of uncultured Acidobacteriaceae bacterium. Classification (GTDB taxonomy): domain Bacteria; phylum Acidobacteriota; class Terriglobia; order Terriglobales; family Acidobacteriaceae; genus Granulicella. The sequence goes on along the minus strand of CAWCMO010000010.1, from coordinate 85,113 downwards.
ACAAAACAAACAGGCACTTCCAACGGTCCCAGCGCTCAACAGCCGCTAACTCCTTTAGAAGGGGTACTTTGTCTGTAACCCTCCTGAATGCAATGCATTAGAGCAAATAATCGCTCCTGGATGAGGGGGTATCTACAGGGCTAACCACCTTGTTTTGATCGGTTTACGAAGAATTTCCGCCTAATAGGGGTGGGGGGGAGGGGGTACCCACCCGCGAGCCTCCCAACCGACAACAGATAACGGTCACACGCTTTCCAGCGACCACGCAACAAAGTGGTTGATACGAATTCCGAAAGGTACACTAGGAAAGTTGCGCGCACAGGCGCCGAAACCATACTGGAGCCGTCGTTGAAGATCGTTCTTGCAGAAAAAGTCTCACCCGCCACGCTCGCTATCCTCCAGAAAGAGCAAGGCTGGAACGTAGTCACCGCAGACCAGATCGCTCCCGGCGGCCTGCCCGCTGAACTGGCCGACGCCGACGCCCTGATCGTCCGCTCCGCTGTCCAGGCAGACGCAACCCTGCTCGCCGCCGCCCCGAAACTCCGCATCATCGGCCGCGCAGGCGTAGGCGTCGACAACATCGATGCAGCCGAGGCGACGCGCCGCGGCATCGTCGTCATGAACACCCCCGGCGCCAACGCTGTCGCCGTCGCCGAACTAACCCTCGGCCTCATGATCTCCATGTGCCGCAGCATCCCCCGCGCCAACGCCACCATGCACGCGGCCAAGTGGGACAAGAAATCTCTGCAGGGCTCAGAGCTCCGCAACAAGACGCTCGGCATCATCGGCCTCGGACGTATCGGCCTCGAAGTCGCTCGCCGCGCCCAGGCTTTCGGCATGGAAGTCATCGGCTACGACCCGTTCATCGCGCCCGTCATCGCCCGCGAAAACCACGTTGCCCTGCTCTCCCTCGACGAAGTCTTTGCTGCCTCCGACTTCCTCTCGCTCCACGTAGGTCTCACCCCGCAGACTGAAGGCCTGATCAACCAGAAGTCGATCGCGCAGATGAAGAAGGGCGTGCGCATCGTCAACTGCGCCCGCGGCGAGCTCATCGTCGACGAAGCCCTCGCCGAAGCCGTCAAGTCCGGCCACGTCGCCGGTGCGGCCCTCGACGTCTTCCGCCACGAGCCCCTCAAGGATTCACCCTACTTCGGCATCGACAACGTCCTTCTAAGCCCGCACATCGCCGGATCCACCGACGAAGCCCAGGAAGCCATCGGCATCCAACTTGCCAACCAGGTCCGCGACTACCTCAAGCTTGGAGTCGTCCAGAACGCCGTCAACGTCGCCTCACTCACCGAGGAGGAATACGCCGAAGTCTCGCCATACATCGAGATGGCCGCACGCCTCGGCCAGCTGCTCGGCCACGCCAGCGGCTCCGGCACTCCCAACACCGCGCTAGGCCACGTGGAGAGCATCTCGCTCACCTACAACGGCCGCCTCGCCGCCCTCAAGACCGACATGATCCGCAACGCCGCCGTCGCGGGCGTGCTCCACGGAGCCGACGGCGTCAACCGCATCAACGCCTCCGCCGCTGCCGCCGAGCGCGGCATCCGCGTCCAGGAGGACAAGCGCGAGCAGATCTCCGGAGGCACCGGAGCAACCCTCCGCCTAACCCTCCACTGGACCCGAAGCGCCGCCAGCGACCAGAGCGAGAACGGCACCTGGACCGGCCTGGCCACGGTCCTCCATGGCCACTCCCCCCGCCTGCTAAGCTACGATGGCATCGACATCGAGGCCGAACTGGCCGGCACCCTCGTCATCATCCGCAACCAGGACGTACCCGGCGTCATCGGCCGCATTGGTACCATTCTCGGTGAGGCCAAATTGAACATCGCCAGCTTCGCCCTCGGCCGCTCCAAGGCCGATCGCGCAAAACCGGGCCAGCCCGCAACTTCCTCTTCTTCGCGTGTTTCAGAAGGACACGCCCTTGCCGTCGTACAGCTCGATATCCCGCAACCCGACGGCTCCACCTCCACCTCTCCCGAGCTCGAACAGGCCTTGACCGCCCTGCGCAAGGTCGACGCGATTACCAGCGTTCGCACCGTCGAACTCGGTAAGTTGTAAACTTAAAAGACTGTGGCCTTTACTCCACAGCTACAGGAATCCTCCCCGATGCCTAAGCTTGTTCGCTCGTTTCGTACGCAGTTCGTTCCTACGCTCGGTATTCTTCTCGCGTCCTCGCTCCTGCTCATCGCCGGCTGCCACAAGGGCCCGCAGCAGGGCGTCGTCGCCACCGTCAACGGTCACCCGATCTTCCAGACCGATGTGGATAAGGCCTATACCGCACAGCTCGCCACGAACCCGCAACAGCAGGCGCCAACGCCTGATCAGGCTGACTCGATCCGGCTGAACATCATCCACACCCTTATCCTCGAAGCCATCATCGATCAGCGCGCCGCCAAGCAGGGATTGACCGCCACCGACGCCGAGGTAGAGGCGAAGCTCGCCGAGATGAAGGCTCCGTACACCGAAGAGCAGTTCCAGGCAAAGCTCAAGGCCGCGAACCTCACCCTCGATGAGCTGAAGCGCGACGTTCGCCGCAGCCTGACCCAGGAGAAACTGATCAACAAGGAGATCAACTCCCGGATCACCGTCACCGATTCGGACGTGCGGAATTACTACGACGCGCACAAGGCTGACTTCAACCTCATCGAGCCCACGTATCACCTCGCTCAGATTGTGGTCACCGCTCAGGGTACCTCTCAGCCCGGCAACCTCCAGAACAACAAAGCGTCCAGCGATGACGACGCTCGCAAGAAGATCCAGGCCATCAAAACCCGTATCGATTCCGGCGAGGATTTTGGCGAGTTGGCAGCAAATTTCTCCGAGGACACACGAACCAACCAGAACGGCGGAGAGATGGGCTTTCTTCCCGAGTCGCAGCTAAAAACCAACCCGGTCGTCTACGCCGCGATTTCCAAGCTGAACGCCGGCCAGACCACGGACATCATCCCGCAGGTTGACCCAACCACGCACAAACCTGCGGCCTATGCCATCTTCAAGCTGATCAGCAAGGATTCCGCCGGCCAGCGTCAGTATGACGACCCGCGGGTACAACAAAGCATCCGCCAACAGCTTCACGAGAGCCGCGCCCAGCTGCTGCAAACAGCCTACCGCGAGATGTTGAGCGACCAGGCCAAGGTCGAGAACTTTTTCGCCGAGCAGGTCTTCAAGCGGGGCGCACAGTAGTACGGGCACTGGAGAACGAGCCGAAGTGAATCTGACACTACGAACACACCGAACCTGGCTGCCCCTGTGCTCTCTCTTGGTTCTCTACCCGATCCTTTCTGGCTGCAAGCCCACCACGCCACCACCGATGCCCCTGAACCAGCTCAACGCGCAACAGGTGCGCGGTCACGCTGTCTTTCAGGCCAGCTGTTCGCAATGCCACGACGATCGCGACTCGGATGCTCTGCACGGTCCGTCTATGCTCGGCGTCTTCAAACAGCAATACCTGCCCAGCGGTGCTCCGGCGAACGATGACCGCGTCCGCGTCGTCATCCTCGAGGGCCATGGAATGATGCCGGCCATCAACCTTGACTCGCAGGACACGCAGGACCTGCTCGCCTACCTGCATACGCTGTAGATAGGATCCATGAGCACAGACGATCCTCAACCAACGGACACACCCTCTTCCACGCAGCCGCCGAAGCCTGAGCCGGCACAGGACACCGACTTTGCCACGCGACATCTGCCAGGCACGCCTGCAGGCGAAGTCAAGGGCATGCTGCCCGGAATGGCGTTCATCGGGATGTACATGCTGCTGTTGGCCATGCTGAACGCTTTCGCGGCACTGCATGGCATCTACGGCAACGGTCTGCCGCGCTATGGCCTCTTCGGTATCTGCACCCTGATGGTCATTGGCGTCTTCGGCTTCCTTCGCCTGCGGCGCTGGGGCTGGGCTATCGTTGCCGCGGGGTTCCTCCTGCTTGCGGCCGGCGATTTCTATCTCTACGCGCACCAGCACGTAGGATTTCTGCTGATCCGCGCACTCTTCAGCATCGTCTTCTTCCTCTACCTCAGCCGCACCGAGGTCCGCGAACGTCTTCGCTGAGCGAAATAGAGCCTTACCCAAACTTGCCAGCCTTTCACAACATCGTCAGCGCGTTGTTGTCAGGACGGCAACTCCTTCTCCCAGCCGTCTTCCTCCTTGCCCCGCACTTTTCGATCTTCGGAGTGAAAGCCAACGTGTACAACCACGGGCGAAAGCAGAACGGCGACGGACGCGAGAGCGAGCAGAATGTCCGGGATCATACCCGCTCTATCGACCGCGGGTGAACAAACCTTAGTTCAGGTCTAGAAGCGAGGTAGCTGCGGCCCGCAGTCAGCCAGAAATGCTCCTCAGGGCAACATCTGCAAGAAAGAAGCCGGGACCATCTACAATAAAGAGCAGATGGCTCCGCTCCTTCAATCCGGCGCGCAATTCGACGCTCAGCCCGACGCGCTCATCCAGATCGACCTTTCCCCACGCAAACCAGCCCCCAAGCCTGCCTGGCTCAAGGCGCGCGCTCCCATGGGCGAGACCTTCCACAACCTCAAGAAGCTGGCCCGCGACCTCAACCTTCATACCGTCTGCGAGTCTGCCCACTGCCCCAACATCGGCGAGTGCTGGAACCAAAAGACCGCCACCTTCATGATGCTCGGCAACCTCTGCACGCGCCGCTGCGGCTTCTGCGCGGTCCCCAAGGGCAAGCCCGAGCCAATCGACCACTCTGAGCCCGCTCGGGTAGCCTACGCCGTTGCCCAGCTCGGCCTCGCCCATGCTGTCATCACTAGCGTCAATCGCGACGACGACAACCTCGGAGCCGCCCAGGCCTTCGTCAACGTCATCCAGGAGATCCGCAAGCAATCCCCCGGCACGCCGGGTCGAAGTCCTCACCCCCGACTTCCAGGGCGTCTCCGAAGCCCGCCGCATGGTCGTCGACGCCCGCCCCGAGATCCTCAACCACAACATCGAGACCGTCCCGCGCCTCTACCGCGTAGCGAAGTCCGGCGGCCGCTACGAGCGCTCCCTGGAATTCCTCGCGGAAGCCAAGCGCGAGTCATCTCAACATGCGCTAGGCCCCATCGTCACCAAGACCGGCATCATCGTCGGCATGGGCGAAGAGATGCACGAACTCCTCGGCGTCTTCCGCGACCTCGCCGACCGCAAGGTCGACATCCTCACCATCGGCCAATACCTCCGCCCGTCGCGCGACCATCTCCCCATGTCCCGCTTCTACACCCCAGACGAGTTCGCCTTCCTCAAGCACGAAGCCCTGCAGATGGGCTTCCGCCACGTAGAGTCCGGCCCCCTGGTCCGCAGCAGCTACCACGCCCACGAGCAAGCTCAGTCCACCGGCCTCGCGTAGTTTCGGTACCAATTAACGACGGCCGGTGTCTAAGCTAGTGGAACTCTACCCTATGGCTCGAGGACGTGCATGAAGGCCATCGTTTTTCTCGTAGGCACCTGTACCTTATTCAATTGCGTATCTACAAAAGCTCAGAACGCGGCAGCTCCGTCCATTACTACGGCACCGCTCGGTACTGCTCAATTAGCGATGTATCGAGACTTTCTGGCAACGTGGAATGCAGGGGCAAAGACCGCGCTTAACGTCGCCAGCACCACTGAGCCATTCGCTCCACTGGACGACGATCTAAAGGGCTGTTTGAGGCAGTTCCCTAAGGTCCATCATGCGATGGTCTACACCATCCCCGCCAGTGCATTCGACGGACTAGATGTTCTTCTCGTCGATCCTCGAACTCATCAGAAGCGTGATCCCGGCGATGCGATTCGCAACGGCCAGCCCGTTGACGATGCGGTCGATGCAGGAATTGCTGCAGGCATCTTCACCTTTTCCGAGACGATATTCAATTCTGACCACACTCGCGCGGCCTTTACTTACTCCTTCGTTTGTGGCGGCCTCTGCGGAAACGGCGGAACGATTCTCTTTCAGCGCAAGAATGGGAAATGGATTCGAGAGCAAAATCGTTGCGGCAGCTGGGAGAGCTAAACCATCCGGGGCGTTACCGGAAATTCCAACCCGGACATTACCTTCAGGAAAACTCGCGCCCATCTCATCCTGCAGAGTGCGGTTCGGCAGACCTCAGTCCGCGGCCATAGCCTGGACCTTCTCTACCTCCACCAGCGTCGAATAAAACGTAGCGCCGCCTCCAATATCCGTCAGCCGCTCGCTGGTCAGCGCGTTCACATTCGCGCCGTCCTGACTCAGTTTCTGCCAGTCCAGCCACGCCGCTACCACTCCTGCCGGCACCGTCTCTTCCACTCTCGCGATCAGCGTAATTCGCCCCCGCCCATTCCAGACCGATACGCTATCGCCAGACGTGACACCTCGCGCTGCAGCATCGGTTGGATGCATCTCCAGCAACCCCGCGGTCTTGCGCTCCATCAGCCGATGTCCCGGCAGATTCGCAAACGTCGAGTTCATAAAGTTGTCCGCCTTGCGCGGCAAGAACTCGAGTGGAAACTCGCCTGCTCCCTGGGACCCGTTGCGTGATTCAACCGGAGCGACCCACACCGGCACCGGCGTCAGCTCGCCGCGACCACTTGGCGACTTGAACCACTCGCGCGTGCTGAACGGCAAGCTCTCCCCATGCTCATTCTTCGGCAGCGACAGCCCCACATGTCCCTCAGCCTCCAATCGCTCCTTCGTCACGCCGGCAAAGGACGGATGCTCCGTCTCCAGTGCCTGCGCAATCAACTCCTCTTCGCCAACCTCAAATTCGACTTCACCAGGGAACATCCGGCGGCCCAACTCGCCGAAGAGCCACACATTCGACCGCGCCTCCCCCAACGGCGCGATCGCCGGCTGCGAGATCTGCGCGAACAGATGCCCGTACGCTCCCATCACTTCCTTATGCTCCAGGAACGTCGTCGCCGGCAGCACCACATCCGCGTAGTCCGTTGTGTCGGTAAAGAATTGCTCATGCACCACTGTAAACAGATCCTCGCGCCGCAATCCCTCTAGCACCCGCTCCGAATCCGGCGCAACCGTTGCTGCATTGCAGTTATAAACAAACAACGCCTTTACCTTTGGATCGTCCTTCGCATCGCTGCCCAACTCTGTCAACGCCAGCCCGAGCTCGGACATATTCACCATCCGCGCCGCACGCCCCAATGGACTCGCCTGCATCAGTTCCGGCATCTGCAGCTTCACCGAGTTGAACGGAAATGATCCGCTCACCGACAGCAACAATCCGCCGCCCCGCTGTTTCCAGCTCCCTGTAATCAACGGAAGCATCGCCACCGCGCGCGCCGCCGTGCCGCCGTTCTCGCTGCGCTGGATTCCGTAGTTTAGCCGAATCGCGGCCGGATCGCGTCCATCCTTGCCCGCCTGTCCATAGGCCTTCGCCAGCCACTCAATCCTGTCCGCGGCAATCCCCGTCACCTCCGCCGCGCGCATCGGCGAGTGCTCCTCGCGCAGAGCGTGCGTGCGCAATGCCTCCGCGCCGTCCGTGCACTCGCGCATATATTCGGCATCGTCATAGCCATCACGAAACAGTACATGCATCATCGCCAGCGCAAGCAGTCCATCGGTTCCCGGTCGAATCGCCAGGTGCTCATCCGCCAGCGCCGCAGTGCGCGTCCTGTACGGATCGATGACCACCAGTCGCGCGCCGTTGCGTCGTGCCTCTTCGACGAACGGCCACAGGTGAATATTGTTCCCGTGAATATTTGCGCCCCAAGCGATGATCAATCCCGCCTGCGCGAAATCCTGTGGCGCCGTCCCCAGCCGCACCCCGTACACCTGCTTCAGCGCCTCACCCCCAGCGCTCGAACAGATGGTGCGATCCAGCTGCGACGCGCCCAACCGATGAAAGAATCGCCGATCCATCGAGCCGTATCCCAATTGCCCAATGGTTCCAGCATAGCTGTAGGGCAGCACGCTCTCCGGCCCAAACTCCGCGGCGATCGCCTTCAGCTTCTGAGCAACAAAGTCCAGCGCCTCATCCCAGTTGATCCGCTCGAACGCCTCCGCCTCGCGCCCCTTAGGCAACGGCCCCTTCGCAACGCCTGCACGGCGCCGCATCGGATACAGCAGCCGCTCAGGCGAGTACACGCGGTCCAGATAGCGCGCCACCTTGCCGCACAGAAATCCACGCGTTACCGGGTGCGCTGGATCCCCCTGCACCTTTGTCGCGCGTCCTGTCAGCGTATCCACCGTCACCAGCACGCCACACGAATCCGGACAGTCATGGGTGCACACCGCATGCACCGTCTTCGTCTCCGCCGACGCGCCTTTTTTTCTCGAAATCTCCATGCTTGCATGCGGCTCTGGCATAGTTATATTGTAGGCGTCACCCCTCGAGTCCAGTTCCGCTTTCCTTTGCGAAACTTGGCTAACGGAGCGCCCTTTGCGACAAAGTTTTTTGCCTTGGAGACCCCATGAACCGTCTAGCCCTGGTCGTCCTACTCTGCATGCCTCCCGCTATATCCGCACAGTCTTCCCCCACGCCCGAAGCCCAGGCCATCATCAAGGTCCTCAACAAATCCGTCGACGACTGGAATCGCGGTGACCTCGACGCCTTCGCCACCAGTTACAAGAACTCGCCCGACATCGTCTTCATGGGCCGCACCATCCAGCACGGCTACGCGCAGATGCTTGGCCGTTACAAAGCGGCCTACCCCGCCCCCGCCGCCATGGGCACGCTCAGCTTCACGCAACTCGCCGTGCAGCCGCTCGACGCCCGCTTCGCTACCGTTACCGGAGGCTTCCACCTTGAGCGGACCGCGGCCGGCGGTGGCAACGCCGATGGTTACTTCCTGCTCGTCGTCGAATCCACTCCCGCGGGCTGGAAGATCGTTCGCGACTCCACCACAGTTATCCCTCCACCTGCGACCCAGTAGCTCCCTGCGATACCCTTATCTCAGGAGCCGCATGCCCCCCACACCCCTACTCGAAGCCCGCGACCTCATCAAAGACTTTGGCTCCACGCGCGTGGTTCACGGCGTCTCACTCGACATCATGCGTGGCGAAACCCTCGGCCTCGTCGGCGAGTCCGGCTCCGGCAAGAGCACCATTGCACGCCTCCTGCTGCGTCTCATCGAGCCCACCAGCGGCACTGTCCTCTTCCACGACACAGACGAGCCCACACCTCGCACCTACGATCTACTGCAACTGAATCCCCGCCAGATGCGCCGCCTCCGCCGCCGTCTCTCCATCGTCTTCCAGGATCCCTACGCCGCACTCAACCCACGAATGTCCGTGCGCGAAATCTTATCCGAACCCTTTGCCATCCACCACGAACAACCACCACAAGGTGGCGGCAGCTTTGCAATCAATTTAGACGCTCGTCTCCGCGAACTCCTCGCCGAGGTTGGCCTTGATCCCTGCGCGCTCCTCCGCTATCCCCACGAGTTCTCCGGCGGTCAGCGTCAGCGCATCAACATAGCACGCGCCATCGCCCTCCGCCCCGAGCTTCTTGTCCTGGACGAACCTGTCAGCGCGCTCGATGTCTCCGTCGGTGCGCAAGTCATCAACCTGCTACGCGACCTCCAGCAGCGCTACGGCCTCACCTATCTCTTCATCTCTCACTCCATGCCCCTGGTCCGCTACCTGTGCCACCGTGTCGCCGTCATGCAGCACGGCCGCATCGTCGAAACCGGCACCTGGAGCGAGGTCTGCGACCATCCCCGTGAAACCTACACCCGGCAGCTTCTGGCCGCGACTCCCGAACTTCCCGCATTGGATCGGGCGAGCGCGGACTAGGCTCCTACCACTCCCTGCTTCTTCGCCTCCGCGTCACACACATTGCGAAGATAATCCCATGAGTACAACCCTGACTCGTGCCCATCGTTCCATTTGAATCGCACCGCATAGTTCCCCACCGGAGTAACCTCCACCGGCCGCGGCGGCGCCTCATACATCGGCAACAGCGACGCAGGCTTGGGCTTCACAACGCCCGGCGCCCGTCCTTCTTTCTCTCGCTCTTCATGACACGTAGCACAAGGGCACGCGGCACGCAGCCACGCAAAGTTCCACGAGCTCCGGTGACCGTCCTTCCACTCGATCACCACGCCGGTGCCTCCGCTCTTGTCCACCCTTACCTTAGCCGGACGAATCGCGTCGCCCGTGAGCTTCGGCGTGTCCTCGCCGCGCGCCTCGTCCTGACTGACGATTCGAATTCCTTCGTGGCTCATCTCAATCTCCTCAGTTAACTCTTCATCGCTCTCACGCGTGCGCCTGTTTCCAGAAGAAGTATCCGGCAATCACGATCCCGGTCACAACCACAAACGCGCGCAGGACGTCGCCGTTTACGCGCCTCGCAAAGCGCGCACCAACCCATCCGCCTAACGCCGCAAACACCATCGATACTAGACAAAAGTGCCACACGATCGCTCCCTGAAAGATGAACGTGATGATCGCGCACAGATTCGATAGCATCGCCGCCACCACCTTCAGCGCGTTCAGCGCGTGCATCTCCTCCATCCCAAACAGCGCGAGGATCGTCATCACCAGGAACCCCGCGCCTGCGCCGAAGTAGCCAATATAAAAGCACACCGGAAACAGTGCGCACGCCAGCGCAAACCGCGGAATATATGGCTCGACATCCTCGCGCAACGAGCGACGCCGAAGCCACTTCGACACCGGACCGCTGATCCCGAAGATCACCGTCCCCACCAAGATCAGCCAGGGAATCAAATGCAGGAACGTTCGCTGTGCCGTATGCAAGAGCACCTCCGCTCCACACACGCCACCAACCACCGACGTGATCGCGATCGTCGGCAGCAGGTCCCTTCGCACATCTCCACGCAACGTCGCCACCGACGTCACCTGCCCGGGCCACAGCGCAACTGTATTCGTCGCATTGGCCTGCACGGGGAGCACGCCCATCCCCAGCATCGCAGGAAACGAAAGAAATGACCCTCCCCCAGCCATCGCGTTCATCACACCCGCGATGGTCGACGCAACGACCAGCCAGATGTAGTTCAGATGAGGGATGTGATCGAGAAGCATTCTCTCTTCATTGTAGTCACCCAGCCCGGGCGGTTCTCACGCGACCTCCTCTAACCAAGCCCAGCCAGTCGCAGCGCCTCATTGACGCTCTCTGCCACGAGTAAAATCCCGCGATTCCCGCGCAGCATGCCCTCCTGATCACAGGCGTCCAGAAACGCCAGCATCTTGTCATAGAATCCGGCCACATTCAACAGCACCACCGGCTTTGAATGAATCTTCAGAGTCTGCCATGCCAGCACCTCGTACATCTCTTCGAGCGTTCCATACCCTCCCGGCAGAACAATGAAAGCATCCGCGCGTTCGGCCATCAACGCCTTGCGCGTGTGCATGGTGCTGGTCACATGCAACTCGCTCACTCCATCGTGCGCGACCTCCAGATCCACCAATACGTGCGGAATCACTCCGACCACGTAACCGCCCGCCGCAAGCGCACCGTCAGCCACAGCACCCATCAGTCCCGTCTTCCCACCACCATAGATCAGCCCAATGCCACGCTCCGCCAAGGCACGTCCCAATTCATCCGCGGCCGCCGCATACTCCGGCCTGGATCCGTTCGCGGACGCGCAAAATACCGCGACGCTCTTATTTACGCTCTCTTGATTCATGCACTCAGAATACAGCTGCGCTCGCGATATCATGGCTTCGCCACCATTTCTCATTCGGAATTCATATGCGCCTTCGCAAACTTTCGTTCTCACTAGCCGCCCTGTTCCTTGCCGCTCTTCCGGCCACGCGCTCCGCAAACGCCCAGCACAAAGGCCAGCCCGGCAGCTTCGACTTCTATCTCATGAACCTTTCCTGGTCACCCGAGTTCTGCTCCATCCGCGGCACATCACCCGAATGCGCCGCGCGGCCGGGCTTTATCCTTCACGGCCTCTGGACGCAGAACAACGACGGCACCTACCCCGTCCTCTGCAGCGAAGAGCCTGCTCCTGCAAACCTCGCGCAGAACCTCGACATCACGCCAGACCTCGCACTTCTGCAACACGAGTGGGCCAAGCACGGCACCTGCTCCGGTGTTGGCCCGCGTCGCTTCTTCGCCATGGAACATCAGGCCTTTCACTCACTTAAAATTCCGCCGCAGTTCGAACACCTTGATCACGAGATCAGCCTGACACCCAACGCGATCCTCGACCTCTTCGCGCAAGCCAATCCCGAATTCCCGCGAGGCAGCATCCTTCTCAGTTGCGGCCGCAACCATCTCACCGCCATCGAAGCCTGCTTCGACAAGGACCTCAAGCCGATTGTCTGCCAGGGCCTGCGCACCTGCCGCGCGAATTCGGTAAAGATCACGCCACCAACACCGCCGCAATAGCTCGTGTCGCAAACAGATTGGCCTCACCCGAAGATGAGGCCAACGCTATTGCCGAAAATTCCGGCGCCCTACCACATGCCCCAGGCGCGGCTAATGTAGTCCGTCAGCGTCATGGTGATCAGGACGATAAACAGGAAGAATCCCGCGCCAATCGTCATCTTGATCAGCCGCGACTGGTACGCCGCATGCATGAAGAACAGGATGACGATGCAAGCCTTGAAACACGCGATACCCAGCGCGATTACGGGATTCGCCCAACCGAGGTCCACATAGGCCGCACCCACGGTGATGCCAGTGAAGAGCAGTAAGGTCGCGAACACATAGGTATATTGCAGCGGCGTCACAATGTGATGTTGCGCGTGTTCAGGGTTCGTCACATTGCTCGGATCGTTCGCGTCGGTATGAATTCCTTCGTGTGCCATGATCTTTCCTTTATCTCGACGGTCTTTAGTGCAGGGGGTGGCGATTGATCAAATAGAGCAGCGGGAACAGAAACAACCAGACAATATCGACGAAATGCCAATAGAGCCCGAAGTTTTCAATCGGCGCCACATAGCCAGAGCTGAAATCTCCTCGATGCGCCCTCCACGTCAACCAGAACAGAAGTCCTATGCCGATGATCATGTGCAGCGCGTGCATGCCGGTCATAGCAAAATAGAGGAAGAAGAAGATCTGTGTCTTCTGCGCCATGTCCGGAGCGAGTGGCTTCTCGGCATACGTATCTTTGTATTGTGGGTAGTTCTGCGGATTGACGAACATGGCGGTACTGAAGTTGTCGCCCGGGATGTGGTGCAGTTCGTACTTTTCCTTATACTCAAAATACTTCACGCCAAGGAAGGCGCAACCGAAGATGGTGGTCAGAATCAACATCACCACGAGCGTCTTTTTCTGGCGCACCTCTGCCGCCCACACCCCAACCGCCATGCAGAAACCAGACGTGATGAGGATTGCCGTATTCGCAGCGCCCATCGGCACGTTCAGCTGGTTCGAAGCCGCCGCGAATGCCGGATAATACCAATTGCGATACAGCAGGTACGCAAAGAACATGCCACCGAAGAACATGATTTCGGTCAGCAGGAACAGCCACATACCAAAGCTGCCCGCCTCGCGCTGCTGCTCCTCGGTCTCAAAATGATGTCGGTGCTGCGGCAGCGCCACGTGGTCGTGCTCGGCGTGGACATCGGCGTGATCGGTAGTCGCGATTGCGCTATCCAACGGTCGTCACCTCGTTTTTCGTCTTGTTCTCGAGCCACTCATAGTCGTACGCTTCGTGGTCCATAACCGGAATCTCGATAAAGTTTTCGGTCAGCGGCGGCGACTGGATCTGCCATTCAAGTCCCGTAGCCTGCCATGGATTATCACCGGCAATCGCTCCGTACTTCAGCGACCACGCCAGGTACAACATCGGCAGCATATAGCCAACGCCGAGTACCGTCGCGCCCGCAGTCGACAGTACGTTCAGCACCTGGAACTCGGCCGGATACGCATGATACCGCCGCGGCATGCCGAGGTACCCAAGAATAAACTGCGGCAGGAACGTCAGGTTGAAGCCGATGAACGTGGTCACCGCGGCCAGCTTCGAGAGCGACTCCGGATACATACGCCCCGTCATCTTCGGCCACCAGAAATGCACACCTGCAAGGAACGCCATCAACATGCCACCGACCATCACAAAGTGGAAGTGAGCAACGATGAAGTACGTTTCGGTGAGGTGAATATCCATCCCCAGCGAGCCAAGGAATACGCCCGTCAGGCCGCCAATGGTGAACAACCCCATGAAGCCGAATGCATACAGCATCGGCGTCTCGAAAGTAATGGATCCCTTCTGCAGCGTGAACGCCCAGTTGAAGATCTTGATCGCCGAAGGTACCGCAACCAGCATGGTCAGCAGCGAAAAGACGAGCGCGGAATAGTTGGAAACACCCATGATGAACATGTGGTGCTCCCAGACAAAGAAACCGAACAGCGCAATCGCCACCGAACTGAACGCGACCGCCGTATATCCGAAGACGCGCTTTCGACTGAACGTCGAGATCACCTCGGAGATCACTCCCATTCCCGGCAGAATCATGATGTACACGGCCGGATGCGAGTAGAACCAGAACAGATGTTGGAAGAGCAGTGGATCGCCGCCCTTGGTCGGATCGAATACGCCAATCCCGAATAGCCGCTCCAGCGCGACCAGCACAAGCGTGATCGCCAGCACCGGCGTGCCCAGCACCATGAGCAAGGACGCTGCATAGTGTGACCACACAAACAGCGGCATGCGGAACCATGTCATGCCCGGGCAGCGCATGCGGTGGATCGTGACGATGAAGTTCAGGCCCGTAAAGATTGAACTGAAGCCCGCAATGAAGATCGCCGTCGCCGCCGTGATCACGTGTGTGTTCAGATAATGCGTCGAGAGCGGAGTGGTAAACGTCCAGCCGGTATCGACGCCACCCAACACCAGCGCAGCCAGCGTGAGGCCGCCGCCAGCCAGGTACAGATACCAACTCAGCAGATTAATCTTCGGGAAGGCAAGATCCTTCGCGCCCAGCATGATCGGGATAAGGAAGTTCCCCAACGTTGCCGGCACTGACGGCACGAGGAAGAGGAATACCATGATGACGCCGTGCATCGTGAAGAATTTGTTGTAAGTGTCGGCGGCCACGAGATCGGGTTGCGGCGTCAACAGTTCCAGACGAATAAGGCCCGCGAACGCGCCGCCGATGAAGAAGAAAAACGTGATCGAAATCAGATACAGAATCGCGATGCGCTTGTGGTCACCTGTCAGCAGCCAACTCAACAAGCCGTGCTCGTTGTTGATGTAGTTGCGCTTGGGAATCTGCGCCGTGCTCTGGTCGGGCAGAGAGAGGATGGTATTACCGATCGCAGCACTCATGGCTTCACCGTTTCCGTTGTGCCCTCTGAGGGCGTTGTTGGAGCCGCTTCCCCGCTAGTAGCTGTGACGAGCGTCTGCTGCACGCGGTAGTTCGATTGCATATTCTTGATAAATTCCACCAGGTCGATCAACCCGTCTTCACTGATCTGCCCCTGGTACGTCGGCATAATCGGCGCAAAACCGGCGGTCACATGCTCCGAAGGATTCAAAATCGCATTACGCAAGTAAGCGTCATCTACCAGAATTTGCCGCCCGTCGGTAAGCGTCAGCTTGGAACCATACACGCCCGCAAGGCTTGGTCCCCGCGCTGCCGCCGTGCCGTTATGGCAGGAGTTGCATCCCATGCTCGCAAACAAACGTTCGCCATTCTGCGCCAGGCTCTGGCCGGAGTTCGATTGTTCCAGCCATTTCTTGTAGTCTCCCGGTGTCATGACCGTGACTTCGCCGATCATGCCGGAGTGCTGTGTGCCGCAATACTGCGTGCAGAACAGGTGATAGGTTCCCACCTGCGTCGCCTCGAACCACACCGTCGAATAGCGTCCCGGAATTACTTCGCGCTTGATGCGAAAGTCCGGAATCGAGAAGCTGTGGAACACATCCTGCGAAATCATCGTCAGCTGAATCGGCTTGCCTGTAGGAACGTGCAGCGCGTTAATCTCATGCTGACCACCCGGATGTTCCGCCTTCCACATCCACTGCTTGCCGACGATATAGATGTTCATCGCGTTCGTCGGAGGATCGTAGATGCGGAAGTAAAGGAGAGCACCCCACACGAATGTGACGAGGAAAATCGCCAACGGAATAATCGTCCACGTTGCTTCGAGCAACGTCGATCCTTCAATCTGGGTCGCAACGGGATTCTTCTCGCGCCGATAGCGTACAGAGAAGACGAGCAGCAGGATCGCCACAAACGTCGTCCCGAAAATCGTCATCGCCACCAGGAAGAAATAGAGCGCATCGACATAGGGCGCGATGCCACTCGCCTCCGCCGGAAACAGCGCCGAAGCGTGAAGCCAGTGCACTAGAAATTGCCACAGTACTGGACTAAGTCCCATCGTTTAGCCTTTATCCATTTCACCGGACTTGTTTTTGTCCGGCTGAGGTGTGTCTTGTTCGCGCGCAAGCTGGATATCGCGTCGAAACATTAAAAAGATGAAGCCGCCCAGCGACGCTACCGTTACGATACCGCCTAGCTGTACGACACGCACAACCATCAGGGAATGCTTGTTGGTCTGAGGATCGTAGCGGTAACAGTAAGTCAGAATGTTCGCCACGGGCGATCCGATACGATTCCCGGAGGCGTCCACCAGGCCCAGCAGGACGTCCTTCGGCGAGTACTCCACGCCCAGGTAATACTGCGCCAGCTTACCCTGCGGGGTCGCAATCTCAATCGAGCTCGCATGTGCATACTGTGTCAGCCGGCCATCCGGTCCCGGGACCCGGACATAACCAAACCCAACCGTCTTGGTGACCGCATCAATTGCCGGCGCCTCCCCAGTCAAATAGTGCCACCCTGCAGCGGTCTCCGGATGACCATAGCGGCGCAGATAGAACGCTTTCTTCTCCGCAGCCAGCTTCGGCGTCTCGGTCGGATCGATGCTGATGATGACGATCTGGAAATCTTTACCCGGCACCAGGTGCACCATCTCGAGCGCACTAGTAAGCCCGTCCATCTCCTCCGAACACAACATTGGGCAGTTGTAGTAAACCGTTGTCAGCACCACAGGGTGCTTGCCGTCAAAATATTTCGCAAGGCTAACCGGCTTGCCTTCGTCGTCGACGAATGGCGCATCGAGCGGCAGTTGTTCATTCAGATGCTGCGTAACCTGTACCTTGCTCAACACTGTAGGAAGCTGGTCATTCAGATTCTCGCCCTCAGTCTTCTCGCCGGTAGCCGAGACCTGCGCACGCCCCTGCAGCGGCGCGGCCATTAGGCCAAACGCAAGCGTCCACCCGATGATGGTTGCCATGCAGCGAGTTGTCCGTGGTACGATCACGCTTCCCTGCTCTCCTGAATTCCAGCGCTACTGCTTGCCCTCGGCGCGTTTGTATTCGTTGTTCTCTTCGCGAGATTCGATGGTCTGAAGCTCATAGCCTGTCCGCGCAAACCCGTCGGTCAGCGGCGCCGTCACAGTAGGCGCGCTTTCGCCAGCCATCAGGGCCGCTGCCTGCTGCTGCGTTGTGGCTTGCGGCAGCCCGCGCTGCAGGATCAACTGCATCGCGCGATCGATTGGAATCCGAATCGTCCCGGCCGGCAGGTCCTGCGAACTGCTGTTGTAGTTCAGCAGCAGATCCTCTCGTGCATGCAGGTCTGCCAGATCCTGATTGCCATCATCGGTCTCCAACGTAGGCGTAGGAAATACCTTCGTCATCTGCGACAACTCGCGCTGCTCCATGACCGCATTGGACGTCAGGTCTTCGCGCTTGTCGCCACGCGGCGTCGCCCCAAGCGTCACGGGTTGTGAATGCCATTTGTCCGGCTCGCCGTCATGCTTCACTAGCGCGTAGTTGATCGCTTTGCCCATCGCAAAGCAGAAAAAGAAGAAAATGATGACGAAGCCCGACAAGCCCGCAAGAAACGTGATGATGCCGCCAACGCTGACATCCTGCGTCTCGTAGCCTGGGTGTTCGCTGTCGTGCTTGGGCGAAGGGTGCGCCTGCACTCCCTCTGGCTGCCCCATGTCGTGTCCCTCAGTGTGCATGTTCAGGCTCCAAAAGTTCTTCCGTGTGCGGATCATTCACGTTGATCAGCGGCCGCTTCTTCAGCTCCGTCAGATAGAACCACATCCAGACTGCCACCACCGCAATCGGCACAGTCACGTACGCCAAAATTCCAAAGTTGCCCGTAATGTGCAGATTGCTAGCCGCGTCTTTGAAGTTCGGCTCGATCAACCAGAACATATCGATCAACCGCGCGCACAGCATGAACGCACACAGCCAGATCATCTTGTGCTTCGATCGCTTGATGTCCCGCGACAGCAGCAGGCAGAACGGAATGATCCAGTGGCAGATCACGTCCAGCGAACAGATCACCCACCAGCCGCCATGAATGCGGTGCAGGTACCAGGGAATCTCGTCGGGGACATTGCCAGACCAGATGATCAGGAACTCGGCAAAGGTGAGGTAAATGTTCAGCATCGTGAAAGCGAAGGCCAGCTTGCCTAGATCGTGTTGTTCGGTGATCCGGAACATGGACTTCATCGGCTCATAACGCGACAACAGGATCAGCGTGAGAATGCTCAGCGCCAGGACAGCGTATCCCTGCGCGACCAGGAATTGCAGTCCGTATACCGACGAATACCACGTTACATCGAGAGATTTTACGAAGATGATCACGAAGTCGGTCATCAAAATCACGTAGAGCAAAATCGACGGTCCCGAAAGATTCTCGAACCGCGTGCGCCACTTGTCGAAACTCGCAAGAGTGCCTGCTGCCGGATCCTGATCGCGTTGCACCGACCAGCGATTCAAAATCGTGATCACCAGCGCCATGAAACCAAGCACGATGAAGCCCTGCACGATTGCCGAGGTCGGATTCAGCATCGAGTGCTTGGAGTTCGCGGTCAGCTGCTGTTCCTGCGTCATGAACCCGTTCTTATAAGCCCACAACGTTGCCGTCGCATTCGGGAACGCTGCCCATTGATACAAATGCTTCATCAGCAGCAACACAGGCAGGAGCATCACAATGATCACCCAGATGGTGCGGGTCATTGCCTCCAGCGGGCGGCGCAAAATCTGTCCCCACTTACCTCCCGACACATACTGCACCATCAGAAACGCCAGTGCTCCACCAACGAAGTTAAAGCACGTCATGTAGCCCATCAAGTACGCCCGCAGCAGGTGCTCGCGGCCCCCCGGAACGAATAAGAAGACCAGCGAGATCAGTCCAAACACGCCCGCCACAATCGCCGCGCGTGTGCGCCACGTCAGGACGACGTCAGGTGCTGCCAGGACAGCAGGCAGCGTGCGCGGACCGTGGTGTTCGTGTCCCAGCGTCAAATCCGCTCCGTGATGTTCGTTTGCCATTTCCATGCGTCAGTCGCCTTCAATCCTGTAGTTACAAATCCCTATTCCTGAAACCAAGTTCTGCCTTAGTACGGCTTCCCATACGGCGTACCGTTGGAGACAGGAGCGGCGGGTTCACCGCCAGAGTCCCGCTGGCCTGAATTCTGTGTCGCGCCCTGCCCATAGTGCGCGCCCGCACCCGACGGAGGCGTCCCCATCGGCTGTCCGGGAATCCCGTTATCCTCGTTGTTCGGAGTGCCGTAAATCGCGGTTGAAGGCAGCGCCCATGGATCCGCGAAGCCGTTCGGCATTCCAACGTCATGGGCGATCGCATGCAGATCCTCGACGTGCGCGCCCCCTGCAACATCACTCGGCTTAGCATCCTGGCTCAACTGCAGCGCACGGATATACGCAGCCACGGCCCATCGATCTTCCGGCGTGAGCTGCGCCGAGTAATCCGGCATCGCTCCATACCCGTTCGTCATCACCGCAAAGAAGTGACCGAGCGGAGCGTTGCGCAAACGGTCCGTGTGGAAGTTGCCCGCCGGACGATACCCGCGCTGCACAATCATTCCCTCGCCATTGCCCACCCGCGAATGGCACGGTGTGCAATAGATGTTGTACCGCTCCTGCCCACGCTGGAGTGTCGCTGCATTCAGCGGAATAGGCAGACCGTCGCCCTCCTTGCCGTTCTCAATGCCGGTGTAGAGGTACGCGTCCTCGTCCATCTGATTCCGTGCCACGGTGTTCTCTACTTGCGGGCGCGCAGACCGGCCATCCGCGTAAAACGATGTCCCCCGCTGAGGTATAAACTTCGGCTGATTGTGCATGTCCTGCCGGCAGCCAGCCAGCACAAGGGTTGCCGCCATCGCACTCGCTGCAACACCTGCACGCACAACCCGCCCGTATCTCAAATCTCGCATCTCGTTTCTCACTAGTGGTCGACCTCCACAACGGAGACCGGCGAAAACTGCTCCAGAAATGCCCGCGTCGCAACCGGCTCAAACCTCGGATCATTCGACTCCAGGCAAAGAAAGAACTTATCGGTCGTCGCGCCATTGGCGAAGTTCGGCGCATTGAACAGCGGATGATACAGCTGCGGCAATCCATTGAGTGCAATCATCCCGAACGCCGCCGACAAGCCCGCAAACAAAATCGTCATCTCGTAGGCCGGCACCACGAACGCTGGCCAGCTGAACAGTGGCATAGCGCGAATGTTCAGCGGATAGCCCCACACGTTGACCCAAATCTCGAGCAGCGCTCCTGTCGTCAATCCGCACAGACCGCCCAGCAGGCAGAGCAGCGGCACACGCGTCTTGTGAAACCGCAGCGCCTCCGCGGCTTCTTCTACCGGATACGGCGTGTAGCACTCCATGCGGCGATAGCCTGCACGATGCGACATCTCGGTCGCATGTACTAACTCACTCGGCGTATTGAACTCGGCCAGCAGGCCGTACACTCCCTCGCGTGGCGGCATTAGACCGTCTCCTGAATAACAACTTCGGCATCGGCACCACCCGGCCTTATCTTCGTCTGCGGCAGCATCATCCGTATCTCAGACATCGGAATCATCGGCGCGAACCGCGCAAACAGCAGGAACAGCGTGGTGAACAATCCCCAAGTTCCTATGAACAGCATGTAGTCCCACTTCGTCGCGCGGTAGGTTCCCCAACTCGACGGCAGGTAGTCGCGATAAAGGCTCGTCACAACAATCACGAAGCGCTCGAACCACATACCAATATTCACCACGAACGACAGGAAGAACAGGTAGCCCACATTCACGCGCAGCTTCCTGCTCCACAGAGTTGTCAGCGGAATCGCAATGTTGGTCAGGATGAGGATCCAGTACGCCCAGCCCATAGGCCCGAACATACGGTTCCACATCATGAAGAACTCCCAATGGCTCGCCGAGTACCAGCTCATGAACACTTCCATGCCGTACCCATAGGCCACAATCGATCCCGTCGCCAACATGACCTTCGCCATATTGTCCAAGTGCCGCAGCGTTACGAGATCTTCCAAGTGATAGAACTTGCGGATCGGAATTGCCAGCGTGAGTACCATCGCAAAGCCTGAGTACACCGCACCCGCCACGAAGTAAGGTGGGAAGATCGTAGTGTGCCATCCAGCCATCGCGGCTACCGCAAAGTCGAAGCTGATCGTCGTGTGCACCGAGAGCACCAACGGCGTACTCAATCCCGCCAGCAGCAGCGAGGCCGACTCATATCGAATCCAGTGCCGCGTCGATCCACGCCAGCCGAGCGACAGAATTCCATAAATGTACTTCGCCAGCGGCAGCTTCGCGCGGTCACGCAGCGTGCCTAGATCCGGCACCATACCGATGTACCAGAACACCACCGAGATCGTCGCGTACGTCGACACCGCGAACACGTCCCAAGCCAGTGGACTGCGGAATTGAGGCCACACGTTCATCGAGTTCGGATACGGCAGCAGCCAGTAACCCAGCCACGGACGCCCGATGTGCAGCAGCGGGAACATGCCTGCGCAGACCACGGCAAAGATCGTCATCGCTTCCGCAAACCGGTTGATCGAGTTACGCCACGTCTGCTTGAATAGCAGCAGAATCGCCGAGATCAGCGTGCCCGCGTGGCCGATACCGATCCACCAGACGAAGTTGATGATCGCAAATCCCCATGCGCCCGGAATCGTGATGCCCCAAATTCCAACGCCCTTCAGCACTAGCCAGGTCACGGCAATCAAAACGCCCGTCGCCACCGTGCCCGCCAAGAACAGGCCGCCCATCCACGCCACCGGCGTGTTGGACGTCAATACGATTCCCGCGATCTTCTGCGTCACGCTTTTGAACGTGTGGCCCGGCGCGATGACCGCGTACTCACCAGTGCGCGGGTCGGTCATCGGGTCAACGATTTCAGGTACGGGTCCCTTGGTAGCCATTAGGCAAGCTCCGCATTCGGGTTGATGACGCCAGCGGTATACGTCGTACGCGGGCGGTAGTTCAGATCTGCAAGCACCTGGTAGTCGCGCTCTTCGGCCTTGCGCTGCGCCACGCGCGACTTCGGATCATTCAGGTTGCCGAAGACAATTGCATCGGTCGGGCATGCCTGCTGGCAAGCCGTCAGAATCTCTCCATCCTCGATCGCACGATTGTTCTTATCAGCCTCGATCTTCACCGCCTCAATGCGCTGGATGCAGTAGCTGCACTTCTCCATCACGCCGCGCGAGCGAACCGACACATCCGGATTGCGCATGAACTTCAGGCTCTCCGTGTCGTAATCGGAGTACAGCAGGAAGTTGAAACGCCGCACCTTGTACGGGCAGTTGTTCGAGCAATACCTCGTCCCAACGCAACGGTTATAAACCATCGTGTTGATGCCCTCCGGTGTGTGGACCGTCGCACCAACTGGGCAAACCTGCTCGCAGCCCGCACTCTCGCAATGTTGGCAAAGCATCGGTTGGAAGTGGGCCGACGGAGCGTGCAGATCGCCCTCGAAATAGGTATCGATGCGCATCCACTGCATGATGCGGCCAATCTTTACCTGCTCGCGTCCGACCACCGCAATGTTGTTCTCCGCATAGCAGCTCACCACGCACGCGTTGCATCCCACGCAGGAGTTCAGATCAATCGACATCCCCCACTTGTTCTGCAGCACCTTGCCCGCGCTGACCTCTTCGATATGGTCATACCGCCAGTTGTCCGGCCAGAAACTCTCGTCGTGCGGAACGGCTTCGCCCTGAGGGTTATAGCCAACCTTATTCACCAGCGTGCCGTTCGAATCCTTCGTGCCGGTGTGCGCGAAGTCAGGATTCTTCATCGCTTCTTCGTAGGTCGCGTAGCGGATGATCGACCGCTCCATCGCCTCGTGCCCTGCCAGCGAGTACGTACCATCCTTGTCCGACAACGGATGCTCGAGATCGCGCTGCGCGTAAGCCCCGCGATGCTCGATGTTATGCACCTTGGTGACGCAAAGATCGTACGTTCCGTGGCCGCGCGCAATCGTCAAACCACTCGCGGCGCGCGGCGCATCCGAGGTCCGCAGCGCATACGCATTGAACCCAACACCAGCGGCCACGCGTCCAGCTTCCGCACGCCGTCCCGATCCCAGTTGCACCGTCACCACATCGTTCGGATGTCCTGGCGACATCAGCACCGGCGTAATGATCTTGCGGCCGTTAAGCGTCAGCTCAATGGCCTCATTCTCCTCGATGCCGAGCTTACCCATCAGGTCCATATTCATGAGCGCGGCATTATCCCAGCTCATGCTCGTCACCTGACGCGGCAGCTCCTGTAGCCAGCCGTTGTTCGCATAGCGGCCGTCGTACACAGAAGAATCCGGCTTGAAGCTGATCTCGATCCCGCTGCCCACGGGGGCGGCCGTCGCAGCACCACCTTTCGGCGCGCCCAATGTCTTGGGTGTAAATGCTGTATTCGCAATCCATCCATCATGCAGCGCCTTGCGCCATGCCAGCTCCAAAGGAGTGCTAGCCGCCGCCAATCCCAACGCAGCCTTCGAGGCTTGATCCGGAGACACGCTCGCCGCGCCCTTCGCCGGAGCAGCAGCACTTGCGGTCGCCGCGCCGCCAAGGTACGTCTTCGCATTCGCCTGCACGGCGTTGAACGCGCTCACCGAAGGATCCAGCAGCGTCTGCAGCACATCATGCGCGCTCTTGCCCGCATACAGCGGCTCAATCATCGGCTGCACAATCGAGATCGTGCCGTCATACGCACGCGCATCCGACCAGCTCTCGAGGTAATGCGCCTTGTTGATGTGCCACGTCGAGTAAAAACCCGTTTCATCCACGTGCGAGCCCAGGTGCACCGAGTTCGGCACCCGATTGAACGCAACCTCAAACGCCAGATCTACCGGAGCGTTGTACAGCGGGTTGACGCCCAGCATCACCAGCCACTGCACCTTGCCCGCGTTCATGTCCGCAACCAGCGCCTTAAGATCCGCAGTCTGCTCGCTCGGCAACGGATTCACCGTCTCCGTGTAGAAGACCGTCTTGCCGACAGCACCCAGCGACCCATTCAGCGTCAGCGCCGCAGTGTGCGCCGCCTGCGAGCTCTGCGGTCCAACCACCACCGCAAACCGTCCGCCCGACTTCTTGATATCTGCCGTCACCACGGACAAGAATTTCTGCGCCTCAGGATTGCTCAGCGTTGAGCTTCCGCCCGCCAGCGCATTCGCAAACTGATCGATCTCGCTCGGCTTCAGCGCCAACCGGTGCTCGGCCTTGAAGCCTGTCACCGTCGGCATCGTCTCCACGACATACAGCCGGTTCATCGGCTTGTCTTTGTCGAACCGGTGCCGCTCCGCCCACGCCGCGGACATCGGCAGAAATCCCGGGAACCCAATCCCACCCAGGAAATCCGCGTCCAGCGCGAGGATCACATCCGCATCCTCAAGCTTGTACTGCGTATCGTAATAGTCTCCGAACGCAGCTTTCGACGCAGCGCGCCCCGCATCCTGGTTCACCGGCTCATACTGCACCAGTTTCGCCTGCGGATACTTCGCCTGCACCGCCTTCCACTGCCCAGCCAGCGTTGGCGATGTAATGGTCTCGGACAGGAACACCACGCCCTCACCCGTTTTCGTCCCAGCAACCGCCTTCGCAAACTGCTCCTGGAATTCGTTGAAGCCTGCCTGCTCGCCGCGGAAGCGCGGGAACTGCGAACGATCCGGATCATACAAATCAAGCAGCGACGCCTGCGTAAACGCGTCCGATTTGCCCTTCACCGTCGGGTGCTCCGGATTGCCCTCCAGCTTGATTGGCCGGAACGCATCCGACTTCACCAGAACCGGGATCGCGCCCGTTGGAAACGGATGAGCCGTAGCAAAAAACATTGGCTTACCCAGCACGAGGTCTTCCGGCTGCTTCACATACGGAAAAATCTGCTCATCCGGCTGCTTGGTGCAACCTGCGAGACCAGCCAGCGCGAAGGTCGCACCCATGACCTTCAGGAACCCACGCCGGGAAACAGAATCAACCCACTCACCCGCCGAAGCCTGCCGAGGAAACTCCTCCTGCATCAACTCCTGGAACGCCGGCGTATCGGCCAGCTCATCCAGGCTCTTCCAATAGCGCTTGCCGCTCTTGCCGTCGAGCTTCGCCCGCACCTCGGCCAACGTCATCTTGGCTGGCGCTATCGCCGTCACCACCTGCGCCTGTTTCTCTCCTGCCATCGCCTGCTCGATTTCCATTCGTGTCTCGTTCATCGGTGGCACACCTCACAGCTGGACAGCTCGTTGGCCGTGCGAATGTGGTACTGCTTCATCAAGTAATGTCCCAGCTCATCCTGGCTGGTGAACTTCACGTAATTGACGGGCATGGGAATAACCGGAGCGTTCGCAACCGCCTGAACCCCGCCCGGCCCGGTCGGAACGCCCACCGGATTCGTCATCTGCGCCACACGCGGGTTGTTGGAAGCCGGGTCGCTGTTCACACAACCCAACTGCTGTGCCGTCGGCCCCGCCGTTCCGTTGGGTGCGCACCACACCGGCTTGTCGGTCGAGGGCGCTGCCCACGCCATGTTGTAAATCTCGGAAGTTGGCCGCAAATTCACCGAAGGATTGCGATGGCAGTTCAAACACCACTCCATCTGCAGCGAGTTCTGCTCATACATCAGCGGCATCTCGTCCACGCGCCCATGACAGCTCGCGCAGCCAATGCCCTTGTTCACATGAATCTCATGATTGAAGTACACAAAGTCCGGCAGGTCATGCACCTTGATCCACTGGATCGACGCCCCAGTCGCCCAGCTCTGCCGTACCGGCTCCAGCAGCTGCGCATTCGTCCAAATCTGCGAATGGCAGTTCATACAAGTCTTCGTCGGCGGGATGCCCGCATACGAGCTCTTCTCCACCGACACATGACAATACTGGCACTGCAGCCCCAGCCCCTCCACGTGGTGCTTGTGGCTGAAAGGTACCGGCTGGTCCGGACGCTGTCCCTGCCTGGTCACCCACGGCGACCGCTGCAAGCTGTTCAGCGTCACCCCGAGTGCGATGACAATCAAGCCCGACAGCACCAGGCTTGCGCGAGCCAGGGCATTTGAGCTGCGGTCAAATACTTGCGCCATGAATCCGTTCCTGCTTCCTCTGCGTCAGAAAACCACTGTTGAGGTTGATGACTTCCTATGTGCGGGTGTACGTCCGAGACTCGTCCCAGCCCAGACTTCTTCCGCCTGTGGCCGATAGTTTTTTCAAAAGTTGAGTATAGCAGCCACAAATAAAAGATGTGACCTCTATCACTTCACCTGGATTCGAACCGAGCAATTTTGGTCGCTTATCGATCAAACATTGCGCCGTGTCCTAATTTTTCTTATCCTTTTCTGCCCCACGAAATGCGCCGGACCTGACTTCTAACCAATGGCGTGGGTGTACCGGCCCCTTCCCACCGATCCAGTAACATTTCGCCTCCTTCCAGGTGATCTTCGCCGCCTCCTAGCCTCTGCGCCTATCATTCTCCGTATGCCCCGCCCCTCAGGCCGAACCACCAAGCTCCCCTACGACCCAACCGAGGCCGTAGCCGCGCTCTCCGCCGCCGACCCCAAGCTCGCTAAGCTTATAGCCCGCGCCGGGCCGTTCACCCCGCGCCTCGCCGGCCAGCAATCCCCCTTCGAAGCCCTCACCGAATCCATCATCTATCAGCAACTCCACGGCAAAGCCGCCGCCGCCATCCACGCCCGCCTGATCGCCGGCTTCCAACCCGTGCCCACACTCTCGCCCATCCACCCAACGCCCGAACAGATCCTCGACGTCCCCACCCCAGAACTCCGCGCCGCCGGGCTCTCCGCCAACAAGACCCTCGCCCTCCGCGACCTCGCCGCCAAAACCCTCGACGGCACCGTCCCCACCCTCGCCAAAATCCGCCGCATGGGCGACCAGGCCATCATCGACCACCTTACCCAAGTGCGAGGTATCGGCAAGTGGACCGTCGAGATGTTCCTAATCTTCCGCCTCGGCCGCCCGGACGTCTTCCCCACCACCGACTACGGCGTCCGCAAAGGCTTCGCCCTCACCTTCCAGGGCCTCAAGCCCACCACCAAGGTCACCCCCGACCTTCTGCCCAAGCCCGACGTCATGGACCGCCGCGCAAAGAGATGGATTCCGTGGCGATCTGTCGCCAGCTGGTATCTTTGGCGAGCGTGCGATCTGGCCGCAGGGAAGCAGCAGCAACCGGAATAGCGTTACCCAACCTCATCCCGCGCCCGCAGACCTCAACCATTGAGGTCCATAAGCGATAATGGGGTCAACCTATGCAGCGAGCCGCCCCCAAGAGCCTTTTCCGCGTAGCATCTCCAATCTGGAGTTGCTGCTGCTCCCATGCACCCTTGGGTTCAGCTTCTTGTTCGACACCCTCTTTCTCCATTTCACGCTTGGCGTTCTGCTCTCCGCGACAGCGCTCTGCACACCTATATCCAGCTGTTTGCTGATCTTCTATACGCTCCTGAAAATGCGTCGGCCAGAACCTGGCCCGAACTCAGCCCCCGCCGTTGACTCGCTTTAGCCGCAGCTTCAAGAAAACGCCTGACCAACAGCCGGTCCGCACGGCCGCACGTCGCATCACAGCAACACGATGCACCACCTCAGAGGGCTCTTTGCACGTCATTCGAAGGTTTCGCATTCCGGCCATCTTCTGCTCTCTAGCCGTGCTCCTCTGTGTGTTCCTGGCCCGCCCCATTGCCAACATGGGCATCATCGACGACGCAGCCTACGTCTCCATGGCCCGCACCGTCGCCGCTACCGGCCACATCGCCTACAACGGATGGAGCGCCGGCATGCTCGGCTGGCAACTCTACCTCGCCGCTGCCTTCATCAAGCTCTTCGGCTTTTCCTTCACCGTCGTCCGCAGCTCCACAGTACTCGTCGCCATGGTCATGGCCTTTGTCTTGCATCGCACCCTGGTTCGCGCCGGCGTTACCGAGCGCAACGCCACCCTCGGCACCCTTGCCCTCGTTCTCTCTCCGATGTACCTCATGCTCTCCGCCACCTTCATGACCGACATCACCGGCCTCTTCGGCATCGTCGTGTGCCTCTATGGATGCCTCAGTGCCCTCCAGTCCTCCTCCGATCGCACCGCCATCGCCTGGCTCTGTTTCGCCGTCCTCACCAACGCCCTCTTCGGAAGCTCCCGCCAGATCGCATGGCTCGGCATCCTCGTCATGCTTCCCTCTACCCTCTGGCTGCTGCGTTCCCGTCGCCGTGTTCTCATCACCGGAGCCGCCGCCACCCTCGCCGGCGCGCTCTTCATCTTCGCTGCCCTGCAGTGGCTCAAGCACCAGCCCTACGTCGTCCCGGAACACCTGAACTTCCTTCTCATCTCTCCACGTCACATCCTCGGACAGCTAACCTACTTCTCCCTCGACGCTCCCTTCCTTCTCCTCCCGGCCCTCGCATTATTCCTTCCCGAGCTTCGCAAGCTCCGTCTTCGCGTTCTCGTCCCGCTATCTGCGCTCGCGCTTGCCTATACCTTTCTGGCGCTCTATCCCAGCCATCTGCGCGGTCGCTTTCCGTTGGAACCCTTGGGCGAGTGCGTCAATCCGTTTGGCAGCTTTGCCTTTCCCGGCCTGCAGAGCACGACCTCCGGTTTTCTTCCTCCGATTCTCCAGGCACTCTTTACCCTCCTCGCCTTCGCAGGCCTTCTCGGACTCGTCACCCTTCTCTGCCGCTCCTCAGGCACCACTCCTGCGGCAGGCGCTCCCATCTCACCCTCCTGGCATCAGTTGCGCATACTGCTCATCCCCTACTGCATCGCGTACGCGTTTCTCATCTCCTTCTTCGGCGCGACGCTGGAATTCCACGACCGCTATCTCCTCGGCCTGCTCGTCGTCGCCATCCTCTGCCTGTTCCGCTACTACCAGCAGCACAGCCCACCCAGCCTCCCGCTCGCCAGCGTTCTCCTCATCGCCGTCATGGCGATCTACAGCATCCTCGCCAACCATCAAATGTTCGCCTTCTATCGAGCGCGCGCCCTTCTGGCCTCCGAACTCCTCTCCGCCGGCATCCCTCCCACCTCCGTTGACAACGGCTGGGAGTACAACTTCGGCGTCGAACTTCAACACGCAGACCACATCAATGGCAACAGCATTGAGTGGCCGCCACACGCCTATGTGCCCCGTCCGCCGCTTACCGGCATCTGCACCATGAACTTCGCCAACCTCACCCCGCACATCAGCCCCCTCTACAGCGTCTCCTTCGACCCCAACGCCTGCTACGGCCCCGCCCCCTTCGCCCCCGTCCACTACTCACGCTGGCCCCACACTACCCCCGGCACGCTCTACGTAGTCCGCTTCACACCCACCCCGCCCGCCACGCCCGGAGCCTCAACCCGCGCTGTTGATGTGCGCGTCCAATAGGCACACCGTGCGCATCCCGCGTCTCAGACCTTCGCCCCTCCTCACCCTTGTTATCCTGAATAGACGATGTCAGCAACACGCAAGTCAGGGTCGACCACCGCTCCTCCCCAACGTTATCTCTGCGTCCACGGCCACTTCTACCAGCCGCCGCGTGAGAACCCCTGGCTTGAAACCGTCGAGCTTCAGGAATCCGCCGCACCTTACCATGACTGGAATGAGCGCATCACCTCCGAGTGTTACGCCCCCAACGGCGCCTCCCGCATCGTCAACGACCAGCATCAGATCATCCGTATCGTCAACAACTACGCACGCATGAGCTTCAACTTCGGGCCCACCCTGCTGAGCTGGCTCGAAGACTTCGCTCCCCGCACGTACCGCATGATCCAGGACGCCGACCAGGCCAGCGCCACCCTCTACTCCAACCACGGCTCCGCCCTCGCCCAGGTCTACAACCACATCATCATGCCGCTCGCCTCCGAGCGCGACGCCCGCACCCAGATCCGCTGGGGTATTGCCGACTTCGAGCACCGCTTCGGTCGCAAGCCCGAGGGCATGTGGCTGGCAGAAACCGCTGTCTCCCGTTCCGTCCTGGATCTCCTCTCTCAGGAGCGCATCCGGTTCACCGTCCTCGCGCCCCACCAGGCCGCCCGCGTCCGCAAACTCTCCACCACTTCCCCCACTGAACCGGGTGCCCCATCTTCGTCGACGGTTCCATCGTCGGCTAAGGTGGGAGAATCCGCCACGGACTCCGAGTGGCTCGAAACTCCAGATGCGTCCGTCGACCCCACCCAACCCTATCTCGTCAAGCTCGACAACGGCCGCTCCATCGCCGTCTTCTTCTACGACGGCCCTCCCTCCCGCGCCATCGCCTTTGAAGGTCTCCTCAACGACGGCGAAACCTTCGCCCGCCGTCTCCTCTCCAACTTCGATCCCGACAAGCCAGCCTCCGAACCCCAACTCGTCCACGTTGCCACAGACGGCGAATCCTACGGCCACCACCATAAACACGGCGAGATGGCTCTCAGCTACGCCCTCAACTACATCAAGGACAACAACCTCGCGCGCCTCACCAACTACGGGGAGTTCCTTGAGAAATTCCCTCCCACGTGGGAGGCCGAAGTCGTCGAAAACACCTCCTGGTCCTGCGCCCACGGTGTCGAGCGCTGGCGCAGCGACTGCGGCTGCAACAGCGGCAAGCCCGACTGGAATCAACGCTGGCGCACTCCCCTTCGCGAAGCCCTCGATTTCCTCCGCGATCGCACTGCACCCCTCTCCGAAGCGGTTGCCAAGCCTATCCTCAAAGATCTCTGGGCCGCCCGCGACGCCTACATCCACGTCATCCTCGATCGCTCCTCTGACAACCTTGACCGCTTCTTCGCCGCCCATGCCACACGCACATTAACATCCGCCGAACGCATCACCGTCTTCGAACTCCTCGAACTCGAACGCCACACCCAGCTCATGTACACCTCCTGCGGCTGGTTCTTCGACGACATCTCCGGCATCGAGACCGTGCAGATCATCGCCTATGCAGGCCGCGTCATTCAGCTAGCCAGCAAGCTCTTCGCTCAACCCACCACTCCGGGTGCCCCGTATCTCGATTCTGAGATGCGTGAGACGGCCGCAACCCTCGAAGCCGACTTCCTTGCCATCCTCGCCCGCGCCGAAAGCAACGACCCCGACGCCGGCACCGGTGCCGACGTCTATCGCCGCTTCGTCAATGCTGGCCGCCTCGACCTCGAAAGCGTCGGCGCCCACTACGCGATCAGCTCCATGTTCCGCAGCTATCCCGACTCCGGCAACATCTTCTGCTTCGACGTTAACCGCCACTCCTACGACGTCATGACCTCCGGGCGCGGCCGCTTCGCCGTCGGCCGCGCCACCCTCTGCTCCCGCATCACCGAGGAGTGCGAAGACATCTGCTTCGCCGTCCTCCACCTCGGCGACCAGAACCTTTCCGCCGCAGTCAAGCGCTACACCCCACAGGACGAAGCCGCCTGGGAAACCTTCATCACCAACGCGCGCAACTCCATCCGCCACGCCAATCTCCCCGAACTCATCCGTTTCATCGACGGCTTCTTTGACTCCACCCTTTACTCCCTCACCTCTCTCTTCGCCGACGAGCAGCACCGCATTCTCCAGAACATCCTCAATCAAACCCTCTCCGAAGTCGAAGGCTCGCTCATCCGCATCTACAACGAGCACGCTACTCTGCTCGACTTCTTGGCCGATGCCAACGTCGCCGCGCCCCCAGCCCTCGCCCTCACCGCTGGCTTCGCCATCAACGCCAGCCTCCGCCGCGCCCTGGAAGCCGATACCTTCGACTCCGCCGAGATCGCTCGCCTCCTCCGCCGCGCCGAAGTCGACCATGTCACCCTCGATAACGACCTCCTCAGCTACACTGCCGACAAGCGTATGAAACGCGCCATGGTTCGCCTCGAAGCCGCCGCCGAACAACAGGCCCCGCAGAACCTCTCCGTCCTCCACGAAACCCTCGCCATCGCCGAATCCCTCCGCACCCTCCCCATGGAAGTCAACCTCTGGCAGGCGCAGAATATCTGGAACGACCTCCTCCGCCGTTCGGACGCCAGCTACTGGTCACGCGAGTGGCGCGAAGGCTTCCGCAAAGTAGGCCTCGCCCTCAACATCTCCGTCGACGATCTCGTCGTAGACCTCACCATCCGCACCCTCTAGCCCCACCCTCGCCCGCAACATCGTCATCTGGACCGAAGCATCACGCCTTTGTCTTTGTGATGCGCAGCGGAGAGACCCCTGTATTGGTTTTTTTTGCTTTTTGCTCTTGCCTTTGCTTTTCTTTCCGTCATTCCCTCTGGGAATCTGCTTCTCCTCTGCTCTTCCCTACTGCGCCGGCTTCTCCAATACCCCGCCTAGCGGAACCGGCTTCCCAAAATCCGGAACCCCATCTTTCCCCCACGTGAACTTCTGAATCCGCGGTGACCGCATCCCGCCGCATCCCTGTCCCGGCCCTGGATTCGCATGATAGATAATCCAGTCCTGTTTCCCATCCGGCGACTTGAAGAACCCGTTATGCCCCGGCGAGTACGCCTGCGCCGCCGCATCCGTACTCAGCAGAGGATGATCAATCTTCGTCCAGCTCTTCGCATCCAGCGGATCCGCATGGCTATCGGCCTCCAACGCCCCCAACGAATAGAAGTCGGTCCAGCACCCAGACGCCGAATACACAATGAACATCTTCTTCCCGTGCGCCAAAAACTCCGGCCCCTCATTTACATCCACATGCCGCCCCGGCAGATCGCCATGCTTCTCCCAGTCATACGTCGGCTCCGAGATCAGCGTGCGCGGCGAGTCAATCGTCTGCGGATCCTTCATGTGCGCAATAAACAAATCTTGCTCACCATCCGTCGCTCCCTTCCACCCCGACCACACCAGGTAATGCTCTCCTCGCAGCTCAAACATCGTCGCATCAATCGCCCACCGATCCGTCGCATCCCCAACCTTCCCCAGCAGCGTCCACGTCCCCTGCATCGGATCGTCGTTGTCGTTCTCCACCACGAAGATCCTATGCCCCGAATTCTCCCCAGCATCCGCTGCAAAATAGATAAACCACTTCTGCCCCCACCGATGCAGCTCCGGAGCCCAAACCTCCTTCGACCACTCATGCCCCGGCTCCGGCGTCCAAACCGTCTTCACCTCCGCATGGCGCAGATCCGTAATGTCCGCCGTCTTGCGCAACGTCAGGTTCCGTCCCTCTGAATTCGAGTAGTAGTAGAACCCCTTCCAATAAACCACCCACGGATCAGGCCCCCGCTCCAGCACCGGATTCGTAAACGTGTCTGCCTTGGCTGAAGGAGCAGGCGCCGAAGTCTCTTGAGCATTCGTTCGTGCCGGACCCCACGACACGCCGCCCATCACCAGCGCTAACACCATCCATCCCATCTTCATCGGGCCAAATCTCCTGAAGCCATTCTAAGGACATCCGCGCCCACCAGCACCCTAATTTCCAGCCTTCACCGGCGCCGGCCATACCGGACTCGCCAACTGAATCGTCATCAACGGCCCCTCTGCATAAAGCGGCCCCTGCTCTCGAGCGAACGTTGGCGCCTTCCCGCGAATCACCCAAACCTGAATATTCGGCGGCGCCTTCCCCACCAATGGCGCAATCAACCCAATCGCTCCGCCCAGCACAATCTTGATCTCGTAATGCGTCGCCTTCGTTGCTACATCGACGACCGAACAATTCTCCTCGCCGAGATTTGTGATCACCAGCTTCACCACGCGCGGCTTCGGTGCCATCACCACCATCTCCACCGTCGTCCCCTGCTGCGCCGCCTGCATGTTCTGCACCACCACAGGTATCAGTCCGTTCGCCAGGTCCTCCGGCAAGGTCATGTGATCGGTCTTTACCTCTTCCTTCCCATCCTTGTCCGTCGAACGCACGGTTACGTTGCCGCTCGCTGTGTCAATCAACACATCCATCGGATGAGGAAACGATGGCCCCTTCTGCACATGACGGTCACTTATTAAATGAAACGTCCGATGCTGCGTGTACACGGTCGTCTCATCGTCGACCGAACCGTCCTTAAAACGAAAAATCGTCTCCGCCGTAATCCGATCACCATGCACAAACTGCAGGCTGTCTCCCGAAGCCACCACGTTCCCACCCTCAGAACGCAGTTCCAGGAAACCGTGAAAGCTCCCCTGCACATACCGCACGGGCATCGCATCCGCCTGCGCCCTCGGCATCCATCCAAAGAACATCAAGGCAATCAACGACCACGAGGTCACGCGGTGCGCGGATAACTGGTTGCACTGCGCGCGCTTACGCAGACAACGTGCGGATAAGCCCTTCATAGCTTCTACCTCTGTAGGCGACGCAGCCTCGAATGCACCTCAATCACCTGCCAGAGATGCCTCCCACCGCGTACGCGCCTCAATGTAGATGGGGTTCCTCACGCATCGGTTGCACCCCGGCTCCTCTCTCTGCCGCGCGAAGCCTCCCGCCGTCTGTTTAGGACCCCGCCGGCCGCGGAGGACCGGGTTTATGCTTCCAGAAGCCCGCCAATGTCCACCGCGCCAGCCGCGCAGAAGGTAGCGTCTCGTGGCCCGAATGCCGATTCAACCGTCGCCCGCCACATCGCTAACACCCGACTCCCGCCGCGCGAAGCCTCTCGCCGGCCGCGTCGGCCGATACGTCTTCGGCGTCGGCATCATGGCCATCGGCCTGGCCGGCCTGGTTTGGGGCGACTTCATCACCGGTCAGCCTGTACCCAACGACTTTCCTCACCGCATCGCTCTGGCCTACACCGCCGCTGCCTTCCTTCTCTTCATCGGGATCCTCCTGCAGTGGCGCCGCTCTGCGCCCTTCAGCGCCGCCGCCCTCGCCGCGTACTACATCTTCCTCGTCATCATCGTCATGAACGGCCCCGTGCTGCTCACCCACTTCAAGGAGTACGGCACCTACGAAAGCCTCGCCGAACAGTTCGCCATCACCGCTGGCGCCTTGATCGTCTACGCCGAGACTGCCGACATCCCTGCCCCACGAGCAGCACGCCTTAAGATCCTCGGTCAGCTCATCTTCGGCTTGTGTGCCCTGGTATGGGGCGGCGCTCACTTCGTCTACATGAACATGACCGCCCCCCTCGTTCCCAGATGGCTGCCACCTTCTCAGGTCTTCTGGGGATATCTCACCGGCGCCGCCTTCCTCGCCGCAGGCCTCGCCATCCTGTCGCGCACCCGGGCCCACCTCGCCGCCATCCTGCTCACCGCCATGCTGGCGTCTTTCACCCTCCTGGTCCACATCCGCATCTTGTTCGCGGATCACAAAACCCAGTTCAATTGGACAGAGCTCGCCGTCAATCTCGCCATCCTGGGCGCCGCCTGGGTCGTCGCAGACTCATTCACTCGCCCTAACCTCTAAAACCACCCTGACCTCAATACCCGCGCAATCCGCTATCGCGCCCGAATCCAAATACTCCCCATCTGACACATGCTCTTTAGTTTCAGATAGTTAGAATATTTCGCGCAAACGTGATTACCGTCACATGAACACTAACGAGCAATTTTATACATTGGATAAACAGACGGGCTACGCTGAGTTCTATATGCCCAGAGTCGATGCCGTCGCCAGCACGTGGGGCGGCATACCTTTTTCGGTCTCCCCAAATCGCCGCATCTACCCTCTCCAGAAGGTGATCACCAAACCGCCCGCCACGATCAGGCCTCCGCCTACCCAGATCGGTGCGGTTGGTGATTGCTGAAACCGCACCTTTGCTACTACCTGCGCCACCACGAAGAACAGCGCTACATACGCGCCCAGCAGCTTGCCAAAGTCCCACTGCGGCAGGTTCACGCTCCACCCATACAGTCCTAGCACAGCGACACCCGCCGCAAACCACATCGCCCGCTGCGCACCCGACGAGCGATACAGGCCCGACTGGAAGAATGAATCCCCCAGAACCTCCAGCGATGCCGCCACCACCAACACCACGAACGCTCCAAACGGCGAAGAAACTATTTGATTCAGCACGCTCTTCATCGCAACTCTCCTCACACGCAAGCATTCTGGAATGTGTCCGAGTCTACTAGACCACCGTACCCCTGATCCTTGCTCAGGGCATCGGGCTGTTCCGAATCCGCTTCGCCCGTGAGCCGGCGAATGGCGAACGGCGAACGGCTATTCCGGACTGCGTTACAAATTTGCAAATACAGATAGACTGGTGTTTCACACCAATCCACACGCAAGTCCACAGGAACCATCCCTAAGCAGGAGGAGCTGTACTTGATTTTGATCGGCTATCTATTAATGGTCTCCGGTTGGTCGCTGGTCATGGCGTCACTCTTCCTGCTCGCCGGCCTCGGGGGACGCTTCACCTTCATCGTCGCCGGCCTTCTCGTCGAAATCCTCGGCCTCATCCTCGTCGCACTCCGCTATCGCTCCCTGCAAAGAGGCCCCGAATGACCCCTGACCTCTGTCTCGTCTGCATCCTCCTCATCCCGCTCGCCGCAACCGGCCTTGCCCTCATCCATCAGGGCCTCGGTCGCTCCCGCAGCGCAGCACACGCCATGCTCGCCACGCTCTGCTCGCTGGCCATCGTCGCCATCGTCTTCGCCCTGATCGGCTCCTCCTGGATGGGTTTCGCCGGAGGCCTCGCTCACACGCTCCACTTCGCCGGCAAATCCTTCGACTGGCTAGGCGCCGAGCCGCTCTTCGCCACCGGCTTGACCTCCAACCTCACGCACAGCCTCTACCCAGCGTTCGTGCTCGCGTTCGGCATCTTCGCCGCTGGTCTTGCCTCCCTCATCCCGATCAGCGCTGGCACTGACCGCTGGCGTCTCGCCGCCATCTGCGCAGCCAGCGCTCTCTTCGCCGCCATCGTCTTCCCCCTCTTCGCTCACTGGGTCTGGAGCAACGGCTGGCTCGCCCAACTCACCCCGCTCTTCGGCCTCCCAGCCTTCACCGACCTCGGCGGAGCCGCAGTACTCAACGTCGTCGGCGGTCTCGCCGCTCTCTCCGTCGCCTGGATTCTCGGCCCGCGCCAGGGCAAATACACCGACCGCATCGCCACCGCCATCCCCGGACACAATATCGTGCAGGTCCTCTTCGGCTGCATCCTCGCCCTCATCGGCTGGATCGGTCTCGACTGCGCCGCAGCCATCCTCTTCTACCGCATCACCTACGCACATATCCTGCTCACTGTCATCAACGCGGTACTCTCCGCCTCCACTGGCTGTTTAGCCGCGGTCGTCACCACCCAGCTCCGCTACCGTAAGCCCGACGCCTCGCTCAGCGCCAATGGCTGGATCGCCGGCCTGGTAGCCGGTTCCGCCGGCTGCGGTCTGCTCTCTCCCCTCGCGACCATCTTCATCGGCCTCGTCGCCGGCGCCCTCGTCACACTGCTCGTCGAAACCCTCGAGCTCCGCCTCTTCATCGACGACCCTGGCGGCTCCGTCTCCGTCCACCTCGGCGCCGGCCTGTGGGGCCTTCTCGCCTTCGGCCTCTTCGGCCCCACCACCGGCCCACGCCCAGCCCTCTTCCTCACGCAGCTCATCGGCATCGCAACGCTGCTGGGCGTGATGTTTCCCCTAATCCACGTCCTGCACCGGCTGCTCAATAAGCTCATACCCTTCCGCGTAGATGCCGACGGTGACTGGCAGGGCATGGACATCCGTGAGCTAGGTGCCGGCGCGTACCCGGAGTTCGTCGTCCACGCCGATGAATTCGTCCCACGCTAACAGCGTCTCGACCGCCGCCTTATTCCCTCATCAATGGTGCCGTGAGACAAGCAATAACAACCCAAACAAAAGCACCGGTATCAGCGCCAAACCCACATACAAAAGCAATCGCCGCCGCTCGGGCGATCGCCGCGTCCTCCACCGCTCCGCATCCGGCCGTGCAGCCACTCCCACTTCTTCCTGGTGCCGCAGATCGTGTGCCATCTCGCGCGCACTCGCATACCGGTTCTTCGGTTCGCGCTCCATCGCACGATACATAATCTCCTGTAGCTGCGGCGAAATCGACGGCTCCAGCTCTCTAGGTGGCACGGGCTGATTCAGCAAACGATCATTCATCACTGCAAATGGATTTGGCCCGGAAAAAGGCATCACCCCGGTGAGCATCTCGTACAGCATGACTCCCAGCGCGTAGATGTCACTGCGCGCATCGCCGCGCTTGCCTCGCACCTGCTCCGGCGAAATATAGTCGGGCGTCCCCATGCTCTGTGAGAAGTGCGAAAACGTAAGCCGCCGCGCGCCAGCACTCGCAGCGATTCCAAAGTCGATCAGGTGAATCTCATCGTTATCGCTCACCATGATGTTTTCAGGCTTCAGATCGCGATGCGCCACACCGTGGGTGTGAACGTGGTCCAGCGCGTCGCAGATCCCGATCATCAGTTTCGCCGCACGCTGTCCCGGCAACTTCTTTTCTTCTTTCAATATCTGGCGCAGCAGTCGCCCATCCAGCCACTCCATCACCATGTACACCTGGGACCGCTCTGGATTCGCAAACACCTTCATCACGCCCGGATGATCGATGCGCGTGCCAATCTCCTCCTCGCGACGAAAGCGGTCGTACATCGTTGGATCGCTCTCCACCTCGGGATGCGGCACCTTAATCGCAACCCGCACGCCACTCGCTACGTTGTGTGCACGAAACACCGTCGCCATCCCACTAATCGCAACCAGATCTTCCAGCTCATAGCCATCGAGCTTGTCGCCGGGACGCAGTGTGAGATTGGGCGTGATCATCATCTAGAGCAACCTGTACGGCCGTCCACGATAAAGCCCCATTCGCTCTACCGTCTTTACACGAATCAACTGCACGCTGACATTATCGTGGCCACCTGCCTCATTGGCCGCCGCCACCAGCGCATCCGCCGCTTTCTCCAGATCGCTGTTTCGCAGAATGATCTGAAGGATCGCCGTGTCCGGCACATATCCATATAACCCATCGGTGCAAAGCAACAACACATCGCCCGGGAGAATATTTACCGTGATGGTGTCCGCAGCTACAAACAACTCGTTGCCGAGGGACCGGGTCAACACATGGCGTCCGTCGTGCGTCGCAGCCTCTTCCTTGCTGAGAATACCCAGTCTCACCTGCTCAGCCGCCATCGTATGATCCCGCGTCAGCTGCGTTCCATTGCCATTGCGAAATAGATAGCAGCGCGAATCTCCAACATGCGAGACAACAGCCGAGTCGAACCGCAGCGCACACGCAACAAACGTCGTTCCCATGCGCGCACCACGTAGCGCCGTCGCCAGCCCCGCGTCATACACCGCAGCGTTCGCCTCCTGCACCAATCGCGGCAACAGCGATACATGCATCACGCCTTTAGGAATCTTGCAGAAGCCCTCAAGCGCCGTCGTCACTGCTAGATGAGAAGCAACCTCGCCTTGTTCGTGACCGCCCATACCATCGGCCGTCACAAAGAACCATCCCTGAGACTGCACCTGCGCCGGCCCCGTTGGCAGCACGTGGCCGATAGCATCCTCGTTGTTCGACCGCACCCTCCCCGGGTCGGTTCGTTCTGCGAACTCAAGATCGAGCATAAGAGAGTCTATACGCCGTTCAGAATCAGGAAATCCAACCCAGCGACCTCAGTCTACGCCGAAGTCGGTCGCGATTCGATCAGCGCCGATTTCCCTGCCGCCTTGCCTGTCTTCAGGAAGTGGAAGCTGCCATAGATTCCCCATACTGCCGCAATCCCGAGCGCCAGCAGCGGCTCCATCTTCGTGCCGTATCCCATGAACGGCCCCACAAGGTAAAAGCCCATGCACGCAAGATTGGCACATAACCCGAACAGCGGAATCGCCAGGTGCCGAACCGCGTTGAACTTCGGATGCTTATGATACGCGACCATGCACAGCGTACAGCTAAGGGCATACAGAAGGAACGTACCGAAATTCGACGCCAGCGTAACAGTCAAAAGGCTGTTCGGCAGAGCCGCCATCTTGTCGTGGGTCGTGTAGCCGAAACTCGAAAAGATGCCATGCGGAATCGACGCGAGCGCCGACGCCGTCGGAGCCCCGGCATCGCCAAAAACGATCGCGACCGCGATGCAGCCGATCACCGCCGAGATGGCAGCCAGTGTCCACACCGCCCGATGCGGTGTCAGGTTGTTTTTGTGGAGCAGGCCAAAGCGATTCGAGACCTCCTGGTCCTTGCCCATCGCATACGTCACGCGTGCTCCCGTGTTCATGCACGAGAGCGTCGTCCCGATCAACGCCAGGACCACGGTCGCTGCCTCCGCAAGCATGAACGTGCGCCCGTGCCCCTGCCCGAATAGCGCATCCCCGACCATCACCATCATGTCGCCAATCGGCGCCGCCGATCCCGTCGCGCTCTGCATCGTATATCCACTATTCAAGAAATAATTCGCAGCAAAGTATTCGAAGCAATAGAACACCACCCCCTGCACCAGCAGCGACGTAATCACCGCGATAGGCACATCTCGCTTTGCATTCCTAGCTTCTCCTCCCATCGATGTCACCGACTCAAATCCCACCAGGATCAGAATCGCAACCGTCGCCTGAATGAACACCCAGCTCCAACGATGTGGGCTCACAACCGACTTCGCATCCTTATGGGTCAGGAAGTTTCCCGCAGCATCATGCTCCGGGTAGCTGACGCGATAAGGCACCGGCTTGCCACTCGCATCCAGCTGCGGCAGCGGCACTCCATTCGCATCGCGCACAATCGTGTCCGTTGAGACGCCGCCCACCATCGCCGTCATCGTCTTGAATTCGTACGTGTACGCTTCACCGCTCGGCGAATCAAACTGGAAAGCTACCGATCCCGGAGGATGATTCATCCTGTATCCCAGCGCCAGCACGCTGAAGATCATCAGCGCCGTGATCTGAATAACGTTGATACCTAGATTGATTGCCGTCGAAGCATTCGCCCCGCGATACGCGATGTACGCCACGGCAAAGGAGAAAACCACCGCCACGCTCATCATGAACAGCATTCCAGGATTCGATGCGCTCATGAAATTTGGATACAGCGTTCCCACCAGGTACCCCGACACGATACCCATCGTCCCCACCATCACCCCTGGATAGATCCAGTAGTACAGATGCGACGCCCACCCCACGATGAACTTCGAGATACGGGCATACTTCCACGCCCGCTCACGATTCAGAAACGCCTGCTCTGCAAAATAATAGGAACTGCCCGTCCCGGGATATAGCTTTGCCATCTCGGCATAGCAAACGGCAGTGGATAGACACAGCAGGAGCGCACCAATGACCCCCATCCACATCGAAGGTCCGGTAACGCCCGTTCCAGCCTGGATGAAGAAGGTCAGCCAAAGAAAAGCGCCCGGCGCAATCAATGCCATTGCATTGCTGGTTAGTCCTGTAAGCCCCAGCGTCTTTTTCATCTCGACTGCAGGTACGTCCGCCATGAAACCCTCCGCGAAATCAAATCTGCTAACAGTTGATAAAGATCAATAGGGCACTCACGATGCAGGAATAACTAACAAGCAGCAGCAGCCCCCTGTGGTTAAGCCGTAAACGGAAAAGCAACTTACTTTCTTACGTGGTCTTCAAACGGATGATTAAAGAGCTCCGCGCCAACTGGAGATGGAGTAGCCTTCAGACACTGTGCCATGGGTAGATGAGTTAGTCTAACCCCAAATCGAACAGAAGGCCCTACGGAAAATCGCGACCGCATGGAACCGGTGCTATCCGCGTCGACCTGTCTCAGACCAGATCGCATCATGGACTTCTTTGTACCGTGAGATGATCTCAGCATGACGCGCATGCTGCTGATCCCGAAGTGTAAAGCGCCCCCCCACCACAACGTCCCGGATTGCAGACCGGCTCATCGAAAACACAAGTGTCGACAGAAGATCTTCGGCAGAGTTTCCTGCAACCGAACTGTCATCGAGATCGATCGTAATGAAGTCAGCGAGCCTGCCCGGCGTAAGCTTCCCCACCGGCACCGCTAATGCGCAAGCTCCATTCACGGTTGCGGAATCGAAAAGATGTGCCGCCAACGTCTTCCCTCCAACCTGGTCCAAAATCGCTCGTTTTTGGTGCAGCAGCCGCAAGTGGTACTCCACCTCCCTCGCGTCTTCGAGCGGATCGATCTGGGCCTGGCTGTCCGATCCAAGCGCAAAACGAATCCCCGCTGCGAGCATCTCGTCCGCCCGAACAAATCCGTCCCCGAGATTGCGCTCCGTTGTCGGACACGAGCAGATCGTTGTCTCCATGCGCGCCAACATCGCTATCTCCGCCGCCGTAACATGCACGCCGTGCACCGCGGTAAAGTCCGCTCCAAGAATCTTTTCTCTAGCAAGCAAGGCGACCGGGGTCAACCCATATTCGCGGACGCACGCCGCATTCTCCGCCACCTGTTCCGCAACATGCATGTGCACCGGAAGGCGGTTTCCCCGGGCCCATGTTGTAATTTCATGGAGTTCGCCCAACGGCACTGCCCGAATACTATGCGGAGCAACGCCAAAGTGAATGCGTCCGCCCTCCGGAGAAACCTCCTTCATAAGCGCCGTCATATTCTCGAGAAATGCCTTCGCCGATTCGTAAAAGCGACTCTGCCCTGGCTCTGGCGGCAATTCAAATCCCGCACGCAGATATGCAGTTCGCAGCAACGCGATCCGTATACCCACCGACTCCGCCGCGGCAATCACCTGCTTGCCCAGCAGGTTCGGATCGTCATAAGGCTTTCCGTCCACAGCATTGTGCAGATAGTGGAACTCGCCCACCGTCGTCGTGCCCGCGAGCGCCATCTCGAGAAAGGCCATGCGCGCAACGTCATATACCTGGCGCGGATTGAGTTG
This sequence comes from uncultured Acidobacteriaceae bacterium, assembly GCA_963796535.1. Lineage (GTDB taxonomy): Bacteria > Acidobacteriota > Terriglobia > Terriglobales > Acidobacteriaceae > Granulicella. Next base: position 42,329 of record CAWCMO010000010.1, on the reverse strand, counting down.
GCTCGCGGCGTAATACATCGTTCCGCGCCACGACCAGAAATCGCGTCCACTTACGACGCGCGACTCCGCCTTTCCGCGAATCAATCGCTGAAACGAGTGAGAATGCGTATTCACAAACCCCGGCATCAACGCTTTGCCCGGCATCTCGACAATCGTTACCGACGAGCGATCCAGATCGTCGTCGCACTTCAAGACCAACCCTTCGGGGCTGACCAGCAACTCACCGCCTCTGACGAATCCGCCGTCCACGTACAGCAACTCGGGTCGATAAAGAGTGTTCATCCCACCACCCGTCTTCCGCCCACCCAAACTTCGCGAACAGGATTTGCGCCCAGCACATATACCAGCTCGCGCCAGTCCTTGTCATGCAGCACAACGAAGTCCGCGATGCATCCAGCCTCCAGCCGGCCTCGGTCGCTCGTCCCCAGCGCACACGCCGCATTCACCGTTCCCGCAACGACCGCCTCCCGTGCCGTCAGCCCATTCATCCGAACCGAAAGCCCTAATGCAGCTGCAGTCGAATACAGCGGGCTCGAACCAGGATTGAGGTCCGTACCGACAGCTACCGCTGCTCCCGCATCAATCAGCCGTCGTCCCGGAGCCGCAGGAATTCCTAGATGCAGCGACACTCCCGGAAGAATCGTTGCCATCGTCTCGCTCGACGCGATGGCCGCAATCTGCGCCTCGCCCGCGGCCTCCATATGATCGACACTCAGCGCACCCAGCCGCACACCAAGTTCGACGCCTCCGATGCTATGAAACTGATCGCTGTGCAGCTTTACCGCCAGCCCATGATTCTTCGCGCAAACAAACATCTGCTCCGCTTCCCCTACGTGCCATGCCTCTCGCTCGACGAACACATCCACTGCTGTCGCGAGCCCTCGTCGCGCTACCTCCGGAATCAGCTCCGCGCATACTTGCCCCACGTATCGCGATCGCTCAGTGGACTCCACCGGCGGAACATGAATCAGGAGCGTCGCGACAATCCGCGCCTGCGACTCAGCCGCCAGCTTTGCAATCGCATCCAGCATCGCAATCTCGGCAGGAATCGCAAACCCATATCCCGACTTCACCTCGATCGTCGTCGCGCCAGAGCGCAGCAGCGCCTCTACCCTGGGCTTCGCCAGTGCGACGAGTTCCCCTATAGAAGCCGCAGCCGTAGCCCGCACCGTGCTGCGAATCCCGCCCCCTGCCATCAGAATCTGCTCATACGTCGCACCCGCAACCCGCGCTTCAAAGTCCGCCAGCCGGTCGCCAGCCCATACCGCATGGGTATGCGGATCGATCAACCCCGGCAAAACAGCAACGCCACCCAGATCGAGCGTCGCCGCAGCTTCGCCCGTCCAATCGCTCTTCGCGCCTACCCAATCAATCGACTCCCCCGAGATCGCCAACCCCGCATCCTTCACGACCTTGAGCTCACACATACTTCGACCGCGCTTTGCCGAAGCCCCCTCGGCGGTGACCAGCTCCGAGATACCCGTGATGAGCAGCTCTGTTCTCATCGCACGCTCGGCAGATCAAGCCCTCGTTTCGCAGCCGTCTCTTTCGCCAATTCATAGCCCGCATCTGCGTGGCGAATCACACCCATCGCCGGATCATTTGTGAGGCACATCTTCAGCCGCTCATCTGCTTCATCGCTCCCATCCGCAACAGCGACGAGTCCTGCGTGCTGACTATATCCCATGCCAACGCCGCCTCCATGATGAAAGCTCATCCAGCCAGCTCCGCTTGCAACGCCCGTCGCAAAGTTTAGCAGCGCCCAATCGGAAACGGCATCCGACCCGTCCAGCATCCCTTCCGTCTCGCGATAGGGGCTGGCCACTGATCCTGCGTCCAAATGATCGCGACCAATCACAATTGGCGCGCTCAACCGCCCATCCCGCACCATCTGGTTGAACAACAATCCCGCGCGATCGCGCTCCTTGTATCCCAGCCAGCAAATACGCGCAGGCAATCCCTGAAACGCAATTTGCTTCGACGCAAACGTTAGCCATTCTGTCAGCCGCTTATCCTCTGGAAACAGCTCCAGCAACGCCTTATCCGTAGCGTAAATATCCGCCGGATCACCCGACAGTGCCACCCAGCGAAACGGCCCACGTCCCTCGCAAAACGAATCGCGAATAAACGCCGGCACAAATCCCGGATACGAAAACGCATCCGTAACCCCCGCAATCTTCGCCTGCGTCCGCAGATTATTTCCATAGTCAAACGCAATCGCGCCCTGCCGCTGCATCTCCAGGATCGCGCGCACATGCTGCGCAATCGCGGCCTGTACCCGCGCCGCGTACTCCTTCGGCTGCATCGACCGCAGCGCATTCAAGTCCTCGTCCGCCTTTGCTGGCGGCAGGTATCCCCACATCGGATCATGCGAGCTCGTCTGATCCGTCACCAGGTCAGGAATGAATCCTGACTCCACCATCTTCGGCAGCACCTCAGCCGCATTGCCCAGCAGCCCGATGGACACCGGCTTCGCGATTCTTCTTCGCCGCCTGCGCCCATTGAATCGCCTCTTCCAGCGAGCGAGTCGCCTTATCCAAATACTTCGTCTCCAATCGACGCTCAATCCGTTTCGCATCCACTTCCACGCAAATACTCACGCCCCCGGCAAGTTTCACCGCCAGCGGCTGAGCGCCTCCCATACCACCAAGTCCCGCCGTCACCGTGATCGTCCCTGCCAGCGTGTCGCAGAAATGTTTCTTCGCCGCACCACGAAACGTCTCATACGTTCCCTGCAAAATCCCCTGCGTGCCGATGTAAATCCACGATCCCGCCGTCATCTGCCCGTACATCATCAGCCCCGCAGCATCCAGCTTGTCGAACTCCTCCCACGTCGCCCAATGCGGCACCAAATTCGAATTCGCAATCAACACTCGCGGTGCAAGCCGATGCGTATTCAGAACGGCCACGGCTTTCCCTGACTGCACCAGCAGCGTTTGGTCATTCTCCAACCGATCCAGCGTCTCGACGATCGTGTGAAAGCACTCCCAGTTGCGCGCCGCCTTCCCTCGCCCGCCATACACGATCAGCTCTTCGGGCTTCTCCGCCACTTCAGGGTCGAGGTTGTTCATCAGCATCCGCTTCGCTGCCTCTTGAATCCATCCCTTCGCCGTCCTGGTACTACCGCGCGCTGCACGAACCGGAGAATATCCATCACTCATCGAACCGCCTCCTCAATCGCAACTTGTCCAGCTGCCCGATCTCTCCATCCATCATCCGCTAAAAACTTCGCTGCCTCTTCCATCCATACCGACAGCACGCAATCTTCGTTCCAAGCCGGCACCCGCATTCGGAAGCGGGCCCGTGCTTTCTCTAGAGCCGGCGTACTCGTATCTCCGCGAAGATCGAGCGCCCGCGCAGCCGCCAACAACTCAATCGCAACCACCATCCGCACCAGGTCCGCCGATTGCTCCAGCTTCAAGCCTGACGTCATACCCATACTTACAAAATCTTCCTGGTTGCCGCTCGTCGGAATCGATCCCGTCGACGCTGGCGAGGCCAGCACCCGCATCTCCGCCACCAACGCCGCCGACGTCACCTGCGCCATCATCATCCCCGATTCGATTCCTGGTTGCGACGCCAGAAATGCCGGCAGGCCCTCATTCAAACTCGGATTCATCAGCCGCTCCGTCCGGCGTTCTGAGATCCCTGCAAGCTGGCACACGGCAATCGCCAGATAATCCAAAGCCAACGCCAAAGGAGCCCCATGGAAGTTACCGCCCGACACAATAGCATCCTCGAACACCAATGGGTTATCCGTTGCGCTGTTCAACTCAATCTCGAAAACGTTGCGGGCAAACTGCATCGTATCCCATGCCGCGCCATGAACCTGCGGAATACAGCGCAGACAATACGCATCCTGAATTCGGCTGCCCTCACCATGCGTCCGCGGAATCATGCTCCCATCGAGCAACTGCAACAAATGCTTCGCGCTCAATACTTGTCCCGCGTGCGCCCGCGCCGCATGCAGCCGCGCGTCGAACGCCGCAGCCGTCCCCCGCAACGCCTCGATACTTAGAGCAGCCGTGGTCTGTGCCGCATAGAAAAGTCTCTCCAACTCGATTAGCCGCAGACATCCGATCGACAGCATCGCCTGCGTCCCATTCAGCAGCGAGATCCCCTCTTTCCCCTCTAGCTTCAGCGGCTGCAGTCCAGCACGCTCCATGCACACCGCCGTGTCCAACACCTCGCCTTGATACTCCGCTTGCCCTTCGCCAATCAGCGCCAGCGCCATATGCGCCAGCGGCGCCAGGTCACCGCTGGCGCCAACGCTTCCGCGCGACGGAACCACCGGCGTAATCCCGCAGTTCAATAAATCGCAGATCCGCTCGGCCACCAGCGCGCGAATTCCCGACAACCCTTTCGCCAGCACATTTGCGCGGATCAACATCATGCCGCGCACTACCTTGACGGGCAACGGCGCACCAATCCCGCAGCAGTGTGACCGAATGAGGTTTACTTGCATCACCTCAATCTCATGGTCCTCCAGCCTGATATTGGCCAGCAATCCAACGCCGGTGTTCAGCGCATAGACAGGCTTCGTACCACGCATCGCGCTCTCGACACGATCCCGCGACCGCTGCATACGATCCGACGCTTCGACAGCAATCCCAACCCGCTCGCGGCCTTCAGCGACAGCAACAACGTCTTCGATAGTGAGCGACACCCCATCTAAATGAATCATGATGTAATCCTATGGAGTCGCCCGGACGGAAGGAACCGCCCTGCTGCGGTAATATGGCACCTGCACCGTTGATTCAGTGGCAGATGTCGTTAATTTTTCCACAATCAACGGTTGAACGCTTTGGTCTCCCACCATTCGCGTTCACCAGAGCGAACGAACCCAAGGAGCGCCGCATGCTTCTCCATGCCGGAATCGACCAGCTCGACCGTAAAATTCTGCGGGAGCTTAGCACCGAAGCCCGCCTGAGCGTAGCTGAGCTGGGCCGACGGATCGGCCTCTCCCCCTCCGCCACCGCCGAGCGCCTGCGCCGTCTCGAAAGCCTCGAGTTCATTCGCGGCTACCACGCGGAAATCAACCTGCAAGCCCTCGGCTTCACCATCACAGCCTTTGTGCGCCTCACCTGCGAAGGCACGCGTTACAAGCCGTTCCTCAAGTTTCTGCCCACTCTCGACGCAGTACAGGAATGCCACCACCTCACTGGCAACGATGCCTTCCTGCTCAAGGTAGTGCTCTCCTCAACAGTAGAACTCGAAGACCTCATCGAAAAGCTTCTACCTTACGGCAGTCCCACCACCAGCATGGTCCTCTCTACGCCACTTGAGAGAAAGCGCCCTCTTCGCTTTTAAGCAGACGCTCGTCCGTTCGCTTTTCCAAATCTCCTGCCAGCACCAGCTCGATCTGCTCCAGTCCCCAATCCAGGTCTTCGCGGCGAATCACCAGCGGTGGCGCAATCCGGATCACCGTCTCATGCGTCTCTTTGCACAGCACCCCGCGATCGCGCAGCGCCTCACAAATCGGCCGCGCCGGCACATTCAACTCAATCGCAAGCCACAACCCTCGTCCCCGAACCTCGACAACGTTGGCGTTGCGCATTCTCTGCAGCCTCGCCAGCGCATACGCTCCCAACTCCGCTGACCGTTCCGAAAGCCTCTCATCCACAATCACACGCAGAGCAGCGCGAGCCACAGCACAGGCCAGGGGGTTTCCACCAAACGTGCTGCCGTGATCTCCGGGCCGAAACACTCCCAGCACTTCGCGCGAGCTCATCACAGCCGACACTGGATAAAACCCGCCCGACAGCGCCTTACCCGCAATCAAAACATCGGGCCTGATCCCATCGTGCATATACGCGAATAGCTTTCCCGTCCGTCCAAGTCCCGACTGAATCTCATCGGCAATCAGCAGGACATCGTTCGCTTTGCAAATCTCTGCGACCGCACGAAGATATCCCTCTGGCGGCACGATGACTCCAGCTTCGCCTTGAATCGGCTCCACGAGGAACGCCACCGTTCCCGGCGTGATCGCCTGCCGAAGCGCCTCTGCATCGCCGAACGGAACATGCCGGAAACCCGCCGGAAATGGCCCGAAACCCGCACGATACTGGTCATCGGTAGAGAACCCCACAATCGAAATTGTTCGCCCGTGAAAATTGTTCGAGCAGACGATAATTTCCGTCCGATTCGCCTCGACTCCCTTGACCGTCTCGCCCCACTTCCTCGCCGCCTTCAGCGCCGTCTCCACAGCCTCCGCGCCGGAGTTCATTGGCAGCGCCATCTCGAAGCCCGTCAGGTCATGCAACTCTTTCAACAACAAGGGCAGCTGATCATTCCGAAATGCGCGAGAAGTCAAGGTCACCTTCTGCGCCTGCTCTACCATCGCAGCTAGAATCTTCGGATGGCAATGGCCCTGGTTCACCGCGGAATATGCCGCCAGAAAATCCAGGTAACGCCCCCCATTCACATCAGTAACCCACGCTCCCTGCGCGCGATCAATCACCACGTCCAACGGATGATAGTTGTGCGCCCCATACTCCTCTTCCATCGCAATCAGCTTTGCTTCCATGCCGCCTCCTGGTTCAACCACATCACACGCGTCACTCTTCGCGTGCATCTCCGGAGTCAACTTCATCACCAAACACTTCGCAGCGCCTCCAGCTTTCAGAAACTCATCGAGTCGCACTTGAATCACGTCGAAGCCGCGGCCTCGCAGCTCCTGCTCCAGCTCCGAGCTAATACAATTCAGCACGATCGTCTTCCCCACGTTAACCGCATTGCAGGCGAACGCTAAGGCATCTTCTTCACCAACCGCGATCCGCTTCTCGACCGGATACGCTCCTTCAATCCTCTTCAACGACTCTTCATCGAATGCCGGAGGATAGTAAAGAAGCGACCCGTCCTCAAGCGGAGCAAAGCACGTATCTAAGTGGTAGAAGCGTGGATCAATCAGCCGCAAGCTGACTACCTCGACATCCCACAGTTTCTGCAGCGCATCGTGACTTGCCTCGAGCGTTCTCGTGCCGTGCCCGGCCCACAATAGCGAGCCATCGGCTGAAAACAGCGCATCCCCTTCACCTTCAAACGGCGTAGCCCGCGGCAAATCCACCACCGCATATCCAACCTCACGGAACCAGCGGCGAAAGTGCGGCTCCTCCCCTTGGCGCTCCGGATGATAGAAGCTGCTGATAGCCACCACCCCATCGCGCGCCAGTCCGGCATTCGCGGTGAACACCATATCCGGCGACCCCGCCATCGGTTCCACCAAGTGGATATCTGCTAACCCGGAAAGAACCGTGTACAAGTCCTCCCACTGCTGCAAAGCTCGCCGCCGCGAGGAATTCCCAAGGTTCCCCTTCATCCAGGGATTAATTACGTAACTCACCTCATACAATTTCGGGACGCACATCAACAGTGCGGGCCGACCGGAACGAGCCGAGCTTGCTATGAATGGCTTCGCCGCCACGGGCACATCAGCATTGCTATTTCTGATCGTCTTCATAGCCTGAAGCATCGCAGGCGAATTCCGAACCGTCAACGAGAATGATTATTCATAACTCGCTGTATAGATATGCGCATAATTTTCGACGAGCGACACGCAACAAAACCCGTGCAAAATCAGGTGAATTAATCGCACGACCAAGAAGCAAGCTCACCAGATGTCAGCATGTTTTCGCGCTAACATCCTACGCGGTAATGTCGAAGCTCACGCCCTGCGCAAGCGGAAGATCCCTTCCATAATTGATGGTGTTGGTCGCGCGCCGCATGTACTGCTTCCACGCATCCGAGCCGGACTCGCGGCCGCCTCCCGTCTCCTTCTCACCGCCAAACGCTCCGCCGATCTCCGCACCCGACGTGCCGATATTCACATTCGCAATTCCACAATCAGATCCGGCGTCCGAAACAAACCGCTCTGCCTCGCGCACGTTCAACGTAAAGATCGAGGAAGACAATCCTTGAGGCACATCGTTCTGCAATCGAATCGCCTCGTCGAGTTCTCCATACTTCAGCACATATAGAATCGGCGCGAACGTCTCACGCTTCACCACATCGGATTGTTGCGCGACCTCCACCAACGCAGGCCGAACATAAATAGCCTCTTCGGTCCCCTCGACCGAAACCGGATCGCCGCCAGTTATCATTGCGCCGCCACTTCTTGCTTCGTCGAGAGCGGCCCGCATCCCTGCAAACGAACGCTTATCAATCAACGGCCCCACTAATGTCCCTTCCACGCGCGGGTCTCCCACCACAACCGATAGATACACGTGCTTCAATCGCGCAACCAGATCGTCGTAGATCGTCTCATGCACAATCAAACGCCGCAGCGAGGTGCACCGCTGGCCCGCCGTTCCCATTGCAGAGAACGCAATCGCCCGCAAGGCGAGATCGAGATCCGCGCTCGGGCACACAATAGCCGCATTATTTCCGCCCAACTCCAGAATTGCGCGCGCAAACCGTTTCGCCAATCGTGGAGCTACCGCTCGCCCCATGGCAGTCGAGCCCGTCGCAGACACCAGTGGTATGCGCGCATCATCCACCAGCATCTCTCCCAGCCGCACGTCCCCGACCAGCAGCGTCGAGAGTCCCGCCGGCAGATTCCCAAACTTCGCTGCCGCTCGCTCGAACAACGCCTGCGTTGCCAGCGCCGTTAGCGGCGTCTTCTCCGAAGGCTTCCACACCACCGCGTTGCCGCACACCAACGCGAGCGCGGCGTTCCACGACCACACCGCTACCGGAAAATTAAACGCCGAGATCACACCCACCACTCCCAACGGATGCCACGTCTCCATCATCCGATGGTTCGCACGCTCCGACGCAATCGTAAGTCCCGCAAGCTGTCGCGACAACCCTGCAGCGAAGCCGCAGATATCGATCATCTCCTGCACCTCGCCGAACCCCTCAGACAGCAGCTTCCCTGTCTCAATTGTCACCAGCCTGCCAAGTGTTTCGATCTCCGCGCGCAACTCTTCGCCAAGCAACCGCACCAACTCTCCCCGCCGCGGAGCCGGAACATTGCGCCATTCCAGAAACGCCTCGTGCGCGTCTGCAATCGCATCACGTGCGGCCGGCTCCGTCGTCGTCGCCACGTGCGCGATCACCTGACCCGTAATTGGCGTGCGCACGATCAGCTCGCCCTGGGTGTACCGCTTCTCAGGCACGCCCAGGCGCGACAGCAACTCGTGGACCTCCTGCTCCAACGCAACCGTATCTGTAGTCATACAACTCTCCTTCCGCTTTCTCCACGCATTCATGCGCTTCGCCCCTACTGCATCACCTGAACGATGCACTCCTCCAACAGATCAAGCGCAACGTCCGTTTCATCCTGACTCACCACGAGCGGCGGGCAGAGACGAATCGTATTCGCTCCACACCCCAACAGCAGCAGTCCCTTTTCAAAGGCGAGGTCGACGATCCGATCCCGAAGCTCGCCGGCAATCGCGCGTGTCTTTTTGTTCTCCACGATCTCCACGCCGATCATCAAGCCGCGCCCGCGCACCTCGCCAACAATCTCATGCTTCTCAACCCACGCACCCAGGCGCTCGAGCGCCGCACCGCCAACCGTCGCCGCGTTCGCCATCGCTTCCCGCTCAATGATCTCGATCGTCGCCAGCGCCGCCGCCAGGCACAAAGGGTTTCCGCCAAACGTACTCGCATGCGATCCCGGCACCCAATCCATCACCTCGGCCTTCGACAGGCAAACGCCGAGCGGCATCCCAGACGCAATGCCCTTCGCCATGCAAACAATATCCGGCTGCACGCCCGAGTACTCAATCGCCCACCACTTGCCCGTCCGTCCCGCGCCTGACTGAATCTCGTCCACCACCATCAGAATTCCGTGACGATCGCAGATCCTACGAATCTCCTGCAGGAAAATATCCGGCGCCACCACGTACCCGCCCTCACCTTGAATCGGCTCGACGAAAATCGCAGCAACCTCTTCCGGCGCCAGCAGCGTCTTGAACAGTTTCTCTTCGATATACCGAGCACATCCGAGCGCAAATGCCTCCTGCTCCTGCGGCCCTCCGCTGCAACCGCGGTACGCATACGGATAGCGCACGTGCGTCACCCCCGGCACAAACGGCGCAAACCGCCGCTTCTGTTGCACCTTCGACGCCGTTAGCGACAGCGCCCCCATCGTGCGCCCATGAAAGCTTCCCAGGAAGCTGATAATGTTCTGCCGGCCCGTGTGATACCGCGCCAGCTTCATCGCGCACTCCACCGCCTCCGCGCCAGAGTTCCCATAATAGACACGGTGTGGCCCGGGCATCGGCGCAATCGCCGAAAGCTTTGCCGCCACCTTTGGCATGAGGTCATAATAAAAATCCGTCCCCGACATGTGAATCAACTGTGCGGCCTGGTCCTGTATCGCTTTCACTACCTCGGGATGGCAATGCCCCGTCGACGTCACCGCAATTCCAGCCGTGAAATCCAGAAATTCATTCCCATCCGGATCTTCGATCCGACATCCATACCCGCGTTTCACCACCAAGGGATACCCACGCGTATAGCTCGGCGAAAGATAAAGATCGTCTTCGGCAATAATCTTCATCGTGCGCGGTCCAGGCAGCGCCCCAACAAACTTCGGTCCGAAACGCTCATGCGTCTCCGGGCTCGCAACCCGAACAGTCTCCTGCGTCTGTGTGCTCATCAAATTTCTCCTTTGGCGTTGCAGCGGATAGAAGCCATGCCCTCAAAAGGCATGAACGCATCGCTCATCTTGAAGAAGTCAAGAGAACGCACGACACCATAGCGCTACAGAAAGTGAAGACTTAATCGCCGGAGAAAAGATTGGGGCGCAAGCTGCTTGGCAACGCGCGCGAAGGCACCGCCGCACTCTCGTGCGTCTTGGCAGTCCTCCGCTTCCTCCGGAGGTCTAGCGTCGAATTGCGCTGCATCGCCATAATGCACCCGATCGTTAGCGGGATTATAGCCCGGCTGCGTGAACCCCCGCCACCCGCGCCGCTACTGCCGCCCGACAACCTCCACCGCCTCACCAGTCGCGAACCCAACCCCCGCACCCGTATGCGTGAACTTCTGCGCCGCATCGTCCCAGCGCAGATGGCTCACCTCGTACTGGCCCTTCTCGTAAGCGTACGTCCCATCGTCGCGATACAGATCGAACTCCCCATCCGCACCGGGATACACCCGCACCTTCGCCACCTTCTGCACCTCGTTCGTACTCTCCACTACCGTGCCTAGGGGCAGAATCGATCCTGCCCGCACGAACAGTGGAATCTCGTCGATCGGCGCGTTCACCGTGATTCGCTGCCCGCCATGCAGCCGCTCGCTCGTCCAGAAGTTGTACCAGTCCGTTCCGGCCGGCAGGTACACCTCGCGGCTCGTCATCCCCTGGTCCGTCACAGGAGCCACAAGCAGCGCCGGCCCGAACATATATTCATCGCCAATATCCGCAACCTTCGGATCTTCGCTAAAGTCCATAAACAACCCACGCATAAACGGCGCACCGGTCTCATGTGCATGCCATCCCAGCGAATAAATGTAAGGCATCAACTCATAGCGCAACCTCAGGAACTTCTCGAGGATCGGCTCCGCCTGCTTCCCGTAGCTCCACACCTCGTTCTCCGGCCGCGTCCCATGCGTGCGGAAATTCGGCTGGAACGCTCCATACTCAAACCACCGCACGTACAGCTCCGGATAATCGTCATATCCTCCTACGACCGCGCGCGCGTCGCTAGGATCAATCAGCACCGGCCGTTCCGCCTTATGAATCCTCGGCAGATCCTGCCATCCCCCAATGTCCGTACTCCAATACGGCATCCCGGACGCCACAAAGTTAATCCCCGTCGGCACCGACCGCTTCAGCACATCCCACGTCGGGCTGATATCCGACGACCAGAAAATCGCCCCGTTATGCTGTGCCCCCGGATACGCATCCCGCGCCAATATCAGCGCACGCTCGTTCATATCCTTGCGCATCCCGTTATAAAACGCTGCGGTATGAAACAGCGGATAGACGTTGAAATACTGCGTCCCCGGCCCAATATGAAAATAGCTTCCGTTCGGCGACAAGTCCGGCTCCGTCTCATCCGCCCAGAACGCGTCGAATCCCTTGTCTACATAGTTCTCTTTCACCACGCCCCAATACCACTTCGCCGCATCCGGGTTCGTCGTATCAATGTCCGAACCAGCATGGTCATATGGCTCCCCATTGGTCGGCGTCCCATCCGCGAGGTGCTCGAACCACCCATTCTTCAAGAGCAGCGGATAATACCGACTCCCCTCCACAAACCTCGGCCACACGCTGATCATCACGTGATAATTCATCGCATGCAGTTCTTTCAGCATCGCCACCGGATCCGGCCACTTCTCCGGATCCATATCCATCTGGCCCATCTTCGTGTACGTGAACCAATCAATCACCAGGTCATCAATCGGCAGATGCCGCTCACGATATCCCTTCGCCACCCCCATCAATTCCGCCTGGCTCGAGTACCGCTGCTTGCACTGAATGTATCCATACGCCGACTTTGGCAGCATCGGCGCATCGCCCGTCAGCGTCCGAAACCCCTCATAGATCTCGTCATACGTCTTGCCCGCAATCACAAAGAATGAAACCCTCTGCCCCACATCGCTCGTCCACTTCGTCGAATTCGCAATCGCAAACTGGACCGTAGTCCGCGAAGGGTTATCCCACAAAATCCCGTAGCCCTTGTTCGTCACCACAAACGGCACGCACACACTCTGCCCACCCGGCGCGTTGTAATCATGCGCACACCGCACCACACGCCCCCGCCGATCAAAGAAACCCTCCTGGTTCTGTCCCAGCCCGTAATAATGTTCATCCTTTGGAGCCGCAAACGTCGCACCCACCTGGAAGTACGGATCATCCTGCGGCCGCCGCTCATTCAGGATGTTATGGTTCCCATCCTTATAGTTCGGCACCGACATCTCCCAACCCCGCATATCCAGCAGCGTCGCGCCCTCCGGCGTTCTGATCGACAACCCCACATACGGCGTATATCCATTGAAAAACTTCGCGGTATCCGGCAACTTGCCCGTATACGGTTTCCCCTGCCCCTGCACACTCACCACCATCCGCGCCGACCGCAGCACATCCGCCGACTCCCCGCTCTCCGCCGTCCATCCATCACTCTGCGGTCGCGCCACAATCCCATACCCCGCCGCCCCCAGGGCCCGAGCCTTATCCAGACTCATCGTCACCCGCACAATATTCGGCGCATACGCCTCCACCACCACCGTCGCCGCACCCCGCTGCAGCGTCAACTGCTGCGCCCCAACACCCAAAGCCGCCATCCCCACCGCACAAACAACCAACCCATTCCGACGAACTCCCATACTCATCCCTCTCAAATCAACGCGAACTTTTGCTCTTGCCTTTGTCTTTCTTTCTGTCATTCCCTTTGGGAATCTGCTTCTGCTTTTCCGCCTGTCATTACGACTCTGAGCGACGCCGAAGAGGAGGAATCTGCTGTCTCCCGTTCTTGCCTCTCGAATCCCTCCCTACATCACCGACACCAGCGCCTTCACCGGCAAGTCATCCGAACTCCCGCCCACCTTCACGACCACGCGGTCCTTCTCCACCACAAACGCCTTCTTCGCCTCATCCCAATACGCGAGCGACTTCGCGGACAGCGGCAGCGTCACCGTCTTCACCTCGCCGGGCTGCAACCACACCCGGGCAAACCCTTTCAATTCTTCCACCGGCCGCGCCACGCTCGAACCCTCGTGCGACACATACATCTCCACCACCGCATCGCCCGCGCGCGAACCCGTATTCTTCACCTCAACACTCACCATCGCGGTCGCCCCATCCTTCAACGTCGGCGAACTCACCCGCAGATGCGAATACGCAAAGCTCGTATAGCTCAACCCGTACCCGAACGCATACAGTGGCTTCTGTTTCGCATACAGATAAGTCCGCCCATCGCGAAGGTTGTAGTCCATCATCGGCGGCAGATCAGCCTCATCCCGCACCCAAGTCTGCGTCAATCGTCCCGCAGGGTTATAGTCGCCGAACAGCACGTCGGCTAGCCCGTCCCCCTGCTCCTCGCTGTTATGTGTCATCTCCAAAATCGCTGGGACATGATCCTGAGTCCAGTTCGTCGTATAGGGAAAGCTAGCCTGCAACACCACCACCGTCTTAGGATTTCCCGCAAGCGCCGCCTTCGCAATCTCTTCCTGCGTCAGCGCCAGACTCTTGCGATCGACAGCCTCCTTGCCATCACTCGCCACCGGACACTTCTCCCAACCCGCACCGCACGTCGGATGATTCCCGATCACCACCACTACGGCATCCACTCGCTTCGCCAGCGCAGTGACTGCGCCCAAATCCTCACCGGTCGCAGACTCCACCGTCACACCCGCACCCACCCGCGCACGAATCCCCTCCACAGGCGTCACCACAAACGGCGGCGTCCCGCTATACCAATCCAGCAACACCTCATTCGCGTAAGGCCCCACCACCGCAATCGTCTTCAACTCCTTAGCATCCAGCGGCAACAACGTTTTCCCACCCGCCCCCGCCTCATTCTTCAACAGAACAATCGACTCGTCCGTCACCTTCCTCGCCAGCGCCTTCGCCTCTGGACTCCACCACGGGTCCTTCGCCAGCATCTTCCCCGCGCCATCATCAAACCCAATCCGCGCCTGCGGCACCATCGCCCTCGGATCCAACATCCCCAGCTTGATCATCACGCGAAACACCCCGCGCAGATTTCGATCCAGATCCCCTTCGTTGATCAGCCCCTGTTTCAGCGCCTCTTCCATCGCCGGCTTATAGTCATCCAGATATTGATTGATCCCTGCATGAACCGTCGCCGCCACCGCCTCCGGCAATGTCTTGTAGGCCTTATGATCTTTCACCAGCGCAGCCAGCGCGCCACCATCCGTGCAGATAATCCCATCCTCACCCCACACCTTCATCACCACATCGCGCAGCACCGGGTTCTCAATCATCGGCGTCCCGTTCCAAGAGTTGTACGCCGTCATAAATGCATTCGCCCGGCCCTCCTCGATCGCCATCCGAAACGGCACCGAGTAGTACTCCCGGAACAGCCGCTCGTCGAAGTCCGAAGAAGAAGACGTCCGCAGATTCTCATTACTATTTGCCAGAAAATGTTTCAGCAAGCTAGCCGTCGTCCAGTACGTCCCATCCCCCTGCAGCCCGCGCGTATACGCTGTAGCCAACGTCCCCACCAGGAACGGATCTTCCCCATACGACTCCTCGCTCCGCCCCCATCGCGGATCCCGGCTCAAGTCTGCATTCGGAGCCCGCACCACCAATCCTCCCCGGTGATATTTCCCAAACGCATACCGCGCCTCATACGCCTCCTGTGCCGCCGCCGCCGACAGCAGCGCCGGATCCCACGTCTGCCCCAGTCCCCGTGACTGCGGAAACGTAGTCGTCGGAATCACCGTCAGATATCCACGCCCCGCGTGTCCCTCCCAATGTCCCGGCCCGCCCAGCGCCAAACCATGCAGCCCTTCCACGTGCCCAGTCCCCACCACACCCAGCCGCGGCACCGTAGGATCCGTGCTGAACGCATCAACTTTCTCCTCCAGCGTCATCCGCTTCAGCAGATCCGTAATCCGCGCTTCGACTGGCGCACTACTGTCCGCATACACCGCCGTCTCCGGCACCGCAGCAGGCGCCCGCTGCACCGTATGCCGTTGCGCGACAGCCAGACACCCCGTACCCATCAACACCACAGCTAAACCGATTTTTCTCATAGAAAGTCGCCGCAGCCAATCTAACCCGCAGGCACAATCCCTGTACAGAAGCAAAGCCCGCGCGACGCCAAGGCCTTCAGAATCTTCGCAACTTACTCCGCCGTCAACGACACTTCCTTCTTCAGCGGCAGCTCCGCCGAGGACCCGCCCACCTCAATCCCATACTCTCCGGCCAGCCGCTCCCAGCCATTCTTCTCGGTAGAAAACACCTTCAAATACAGCGGCTGAATCGGCACGGTCACAGTCTTACTCGCCCCGGCGTCCACCCAAACGCGCGCAAACCCTACTAGTTTCCGGAACGGTTCGTCCGCGCTCTTGGGCAGCGTCACATACACCTCCGCAACCTCATCGCCCCCGCGCCCTCCCGTATTCTTTACCTCGAACCTCACACTCTCCGCGCCCGGCGCCACCTTCAAGCCCGAGTACGCGAAGCTCGTATAGCTAAGCCCAAATCCAAACGGAAACAGCGGCGTCTCGTCTTTCACCTGGAACCACTTGTATCCAACCTTCATCCCCTCCACGTTGTAATCGACCGTAAAGTTCTTGGACTGCATTCCGTGGAATCCGCCGCCATTCATGCCGTTATTCTCAGTCGTCGCCGTCAACCCCGTCACCGTTGGATGCGGCAGCTGCTTTTCATCCGCCGCAAACGTCACCGGCAGTTTCCCCGAAGCATTCACGCGCCCGAACAGCACGTTCGCAATCGCCTCACCGCCGCCAATCCCCGGAAACCACGCCTCCACAATCCCCTTCACATGCGCATGCCACGGCATCGACACCGGCCCGCCGGTCTCCAACACCACCACCGTGTTCGGATTCGCCTTCGCCACCGCCTCCACCAACGCGTCCTGGTTATCCGGCAGACTCAGCGTCGGCCGATCCATACCCTCGCTCATCCACTGCGTCACAAACACGATCGCGACCTGCGCCTTCGCCGCAGCCTTCGCTGCCTCAGCCACATCCGTGCCCGCATCGAAGCTAACCTTTGCACCGCTTCCCGCCTGCTCCGTCACAAACTGCAGCGGGGACGACGGAAAATAAACCGGCACGCCCCACTGCGACCCACCCGGCCGCCCGCCCGGCGCATCCACCTGTGCCGACCCGCCGCCCGACAGCACGCCCTCATCCGCATGACCGCCAATCACCACAATCGTCTTGCCCCCACCCGCCGCCAGCGGCAGAATCCCGCCCTCATTCTTCAGCAGCACAAGGCTCTCTTCCTCAATCTTCCGGGCATCCTCGCGGCCTTTAAAAGGATCCACCACGCGACGCACCGGAGGATTGTCCACCACGCCGGTAGCGAACATGCTGCGCACAATCCGATGCACCATGTCATCCAGCCGCGCCTGCGGCACCTGCCCATCCTGCACAGCCTTCTTCAGCGGAGCCCCAAAGAATCCATCCCCGGGCTGCTCCTGATCCAATCCCGCCAGCGCCGCCTTCACCGTGCTATGCGTGGCCTCCCAATCCGACAGCACGAACCCCTTGAACCCCCACTCCTTCTTCAGCACATCCGTCAGCACATACTGGTTCTCGCACGCAAAGTCGCCATTCACGCGGTTGTAGCTGCACATCACACCCGCCGGCTTCGCCATCCCAATCGCAATCTGGAACGCCAGCAAGTCCGTCTCCTGCATCGCCCGCTTGTCGAGCACCGCGTTCAGCGTATTGCGTCCCGTCTCCTGGTCGTTCAGCACATAGTGCTTGATGTCTCCCATAATCTGGTTCGACTGCACACCCATTGCCAGCTCGCCCACCATCGTTCCCGCCAGCACCGGGTCTTCGCTCGCATACTCAAAGTTCCGCCCATTGCGCGGCTCGCGAATCAAGTCCATGCCCCCGCCAATCGACATGTTGTACCCCTGGTCGCGCAGCTCACGCCCAATCACTGACCCATACAGAAATCCCATCTTCGGGTCCCAGCTCGACGCCATACCAATCACGCTCGGCAGCAGCGTCGCGTAACGGCTATCCTTCGCCGCCATCCGCACGCCCACCGCGGAGTCCGCCTCATTAATATCCGGCAGCCCCAGCCGTGGAATCCCGGGCACAAATCCCGCGCCGCCATTGTCCGCCACCGGCACATACGCGCCCGCACGCAGCGGCCCCCACCCAATCCCGTGCACCAGCTGGATCTTCTCATCCAGCGTCATCTCCTTGATCATCATGTCCGCGCGTGCATCCGGATCCAGCGCCGCATTCATCCACGGCTGGTTCGCCGTCGTCTGCGCCACACCCACCCTTGCCGCGCCCACGCTCAGCAACGCCCATCCCGCCAGAACACAGCTCTTCCCGACAACCGATCCAATCTTCATCCGTCTCCCCTTCCAACGCAGTGTTCCGGCAAAAAATTGCCTTTTAGGCCGAATCCATTCCTACACGCAACCAATTCCAACTTGCAAATCCTTATTAAAACGGTTTAGCTTTGCTGAATTCGCTTCTGGCGTCGAAGCATATCAGGACAGCCACATCTTTGCCCAGCCCCTTTCGCTGCGAAGTATAACGTTTGTCTAAAGCCTCTCGCCTTAATAATCGTAGGATCGACTCATGAACTCCGCTGCTCGGCTCTTTGCCCTTTCCCTCGCCGCCGCCGTTCTTCTCACCGCCAGCCTCCGCGCGCAGGCCCCGCCCACACCCTCGCCGGCCTCTCCGCCTGCGCTCTACCTAGGCACCGCCTGGTATCCCGAGCAGTGGCCTGAGTCTCGCTGGGACGCCGACCTCGCCCTCATGGAAGCCGCCCACATCCGCTTCGTCCGTGTCGGTGAATTCGCCTGGTCTACCTTCGAACCCACCGAGGGCCACTATGATCTCGATTGGCTCGACCGCGCCATCCGCGCCGCCGCCCACCATCACATCGCCGTCGTCATCGGAACCCCCAGCGCCGCACCTCCCGCCTGGCTCACCACCGCCTATCCAGAAACCCTCCGCATCAAGGAAGACGGCCGCCGCGACGAGCATGGCAACCGCCAGCAGTTCAATTGGGCCGACCCCAAATATCGTGAGCTTGCCCGCGCCATGGCCGAGCAGCTCGCCAAACGTTTCGGCCACGATCCCAACGTCATCGGCTGGCAAATCGACAACGAGTACTCCGGCGAATCCTATGGCCCCGCCGACAAAGCCCAGTTCCAAGCCTGGCTGAAAAATCGCTACGGCACTCTCGACAACCTCAACACCCGCTGGACCACCGCCTACTGGAGCGAGTCCTACACCGACTGGTCGCAACTCCCGATCCCCGTCTCAATGTATGGCACCACCTACGGCAATCCCGGCCTCCTGCTCAGCTGGAAGCGCTTCGTCTCCGACACCTGGCGCAGTTACCAGAAAAATCAGCTCGACGTCATCCGCGCTAACTCGGAGCACCGCCAATTCATCACCACCAACATGATGGGCTTCTTCGACGGCTACGATCACTACACCGTCTCGCAAGACCTCGACCTCGCCTCCTGGGACGACTACGTCGGCACCGGACAACTCAATCCCATCTACAACGGCGCCGCTCACGACCTGACCCGCGGCTTCCTCCGCAAGAACTTCTGGGTCATGGAAACCCAACCCGGCTTCGTCAACTGGTCGCCCAACAATAACTCTCTCGACAAGGGCGCAGTCCGCGCCATGGCCTGGCATGACGTCGGTCACGGTGCCGACGCCGTCTCCTACTGGCAATGGCGCTCGGACCTCAACGGCCAGGAGGAATACCACGGCACCCTCCTCGGCGCCGACGGCACACCCGTTCCGCTCTACGCCGAAGTCGCCCAGCTAGGCGCCGACTTCGCCAAGGCCGGCCCCGCGCTCGCCGGCACCACCGTCCACTCCGATGTCGCCATCCTCCACTCCTACGACGCCTTCTGGGCGATCAACTGGCAGCGCCACAACCACGCCTTCGATCCCATCGCCGCCATGGTCGCCTACTACGGCGCCATCCGCGCCCTCACCCACTCCGTCGATATCGTCAACCCCTCCGTCGACCTCTCGCAATACAAGTTAGTCATCGCCCCCGCCCTCAACCTCATAACCGACGAGCAAGCGAAGAACCTCATCGACTACGTCCAGCACGGCGGCCACCTCGTCCTAACCCAGCGCTCCGCCATGAAGACCATCGACAACGCTCTCCAACCCCAACGCCAGCCCGGCCCCCTCGTTGCCATCCTCGACGGACGAGTGGAGCAGTATTACGCACTCGACACCACCATCCCCATCAGCGGCGAATGGGGTTCCGGTCCCACCAACACCTGGGCAGAACTACTCTCCACTTCCAACCCGGACACCAAAGTCCTCATGCGCTACGGCAAAACGCCACTCGGCTGGCTCGACAACCAACCCGCCGCCATCACCCGCAAAGTCGGCAGCGGCAGCATCACCTACATCGGCGCCAATCTTGAAGGCGACACACTCGCCAACGCCGCCAAGTGGATGGTCGCCGACGCCGGCCTTCATCCTGAGTTCGGCACCCTCCCTCCCGGAGTCGACCTCTACATCCGCAAAGACGCCGCCCACGAAGTCTGGATCCTCATAAACTTCGGCGACATTCCCCAAACAATCACCCTCCCTTCGGCCTTTGAAGATGTACTCGCGGGCGGCAACGCCCGCTCCGTCACCCTCAACCGCTACGACGTAGTCGTCCTCCAACGCCCGACCCACTAATTCCAAGGGAAGCAAACCACCGCGTCCCGCAAGCGTTTTTGTTCTTGCCTTCGCCTTCGCCTTCGCCTTCGCCTTTCGCTTTTGCTTTGCCTTTCGCCTTTGCCTTTGCACTTGCACTTGCACTTGCCTTTCTTTCTGTCATTCCCTCTGGGAATCTGCTTCTTCCTTTGCCTTTGCCTTTCTGGTTGTCATCCCGCAGGGATCTGCTTCTTCTTTTGCTTTTGCCCTTGCTTTTCTGTCTGTCATTCCGACCCTGAGCGAAGTCGAAGGGGAGGAACCTGCTTCTCGCACGTAGCCCATCATTTTTGCCTTTGCTGAACGCTAAAAGCTAAAAACACTCCCAGCAATACAACGGAGTCGACCAATGCCGCGTAAGACCAAACTCGAACGCCGAGCCTGCACCACCCAAACCCGTCAACCTAAAATCCCTCGCCGAGCATCTCAGCCTCTCGCCCGCGACCGTCTCGCTCGTCATGAACAACGCGCCCGGCGCCTCGGCCATCTCCGCCGCCACCCGCCAGCGCGTCCTCGAAGCCGCCACGCGTCTCGACTACCGCCCCAACCCCATCGCGCGTTCTCTCCGCACCCGCCAGACCTTCACCATCGGCGTCATCGTGCCCGAGTTCTCCGAAGGCTACTTCACCACCCTCATGAACGGCATCGAAGAAAGCCTCCTCCAGTCCGGCTACCTTCACTACGTCGTCACCCATCAGGGCAAGCCCGACCTCATCGATGAATACCCGCGCCTGCTCTCAAAACGCTCCGTCGACGGCTTCCTCCTCGTCAACACCTCACTCAAAGAACCGTCCGCGTGCCCGTCGTCTCCATCTCCGGACATAAGAAGCTCAAGGGCAACACCAACATCATGCTCGACCATGATCGCGCCGCCCTCCTCGCGCTCCAGCATCTCTATGATCTAGGCCATCGCCGCATCGCCTTCATGAAAGGCCAGCGCCAGGTCTCCGACTCCGACTTCCGCTGGGACAGCATCATGACCATCGCCAAGCGCGTCGGCCTCACCATCTATCCCGAGCTCTGCGTCTACCTCGAAGCCAACTCCTGGTCCCCTGAACTCGGCTATCCCATCATCCGCGACCTGCTCGCCCGCACCCGCGACTTCACTGCCATCTTCTGCTTCAACGACATCGCCGCGATCGGTGCCATCCGCGCCATCGCCGACGCCGGCCTCCGCTGCCCCGACGACATCTCAGTCATCGGCTTCGACGACATCTCCTCCGCCGCCTACCAGACCCCGCGCCTCACCACTGTCCGCCAACCCCTGCGCCGCATGGGCGAAGCAGCCGTACAAACCCTCCTCAAGCGTATCGAAGCCCCCGCCGTCCCCTACCCCGAAGTCATCCTCTTCGAACCCGAACTAATGATCCGCGAATCCACCACTGCCCCGACCCCCAAAAAGTCCCGCCCCAACAAATAGCCCTTCACTAGAAATAACTGAGTCTCTGAACATCCCACCACCCAGCTCGTCATCTCGACCGAAGCGCAGTGGAGAGACCCGTGTATTCGCCTTTGCCCCTGCCTGCCTCTGACTCTGCCTCTGCTTTTGCTTTTGCTTTTGCTTTTGCTTTTCTGGTTGTCATCCCGCAGGGATCTGCTTCTTCTGTTGCTGTTGCCGTATGCTCTTGTTCTGCTAGAAGCCAGAAGTTAATCGTTAGACCCCGACCCCGCGACGCACCACCCCACAAAAAAGTCGCATTCCCCAAACATTTATTTCCAATCCCGCACAACTAACCACGACCCACCGTGTCCTCAAATGCAAAGGCCCTGAAGTACCCCAGCGCTGACTCCGCAAACGAGCGCGCCATCGGCCACAACCCGCCTCGATCTGCCGACGACGGAACGTCCCTCACCGGGCGCACGCCCCCGTCTGTTCGCACCTCGACGCTGCAAGTGGCCACGGCGCGCACGCTCTTTCAAAACCGCGAAGCACCGCAGAAAGCGAAGTGAACCATGCCCCATTCCTCTTCGAAAACAAACTCTCTTCTAACGATCCTCGCGCTCTGTTTCATCGCCGTCCTCTGCGTAGGCTGCGGCACCACCGCCTCCACCAACACCAACTCGCAAACCGTCACCGCGCCCGCCTTCATCATCGGCACCGACGCCCCCCTCCCCAGCGTCACCTCCTTCTCCGTAGAAATCCAAAGCATCGACGCCGTCACCACCACCGGCACCAGCGTCCCGCTCCTCAGCGGCTCGCCCACCGTCGACTTCGCCCGCTTCAACGGCCTCCAAACCCTCCTCGACATGAACGATGTTCCCGTCGGCACCTACTCCAGCATCGTCGTCACCCTCGGCCCCGCGACCCTCGGCTACCTCAACGTCACCGCCGGCTCCGCGCCCACCATCGCCACCGAGCCCGCCGTGCTCTCCACCTCCACCATCACCACCACCCTCGCCACACCCCTCGTCGTCGCCACCTCCGGCCCCGTAGGCCTTCACTTCGACTTCGACCTCCACAAGTCCATCCAGGTCGACTCCAACGGCCAGATCACCGGCAACGTAACCCCCACCTTCAACCTCAACGTAGTCACTCCCGTCCTCCTGCCGGCGCCTACATCGACGAGTTCGACGCCGCCGTAGTCAGCGTCAACGCCACCGCCCAAACCTTCGTCATCCAGGGTCCCCACGGCCGCAACTTCACCGTCAACGTCAACGGCCAGACCGAGTGGAGCAACAACGAAACCATCAGCTCCCTCACCACCAGCAGCATCGTCCAGCTCTCCGGCGATCTCGACCGCGCCGACGCCACCATCGATGCCGACGACGTCAGCATCCTCTCCCAGGACGGCTTCTACGCCACCGGTCTTATGACCTACGTCAATCCCTCCAGTGGCCCCGCGTCCAGCTTCGACTTCTACGTCCGCGGCCTCCTTCCCACCACCACCGGCCTCACTCTCGGCCAGATTGCAACCGTCAACCTCTCCGGCAACGAGAACTTCTTCATTCACCGCATGCACGATCCCCTCACCGAATACTTCTTCAACTCCAGCACCCTCCTGGCCGGCCAGCGCATAGCCATCGGCGGCCCGGCCACCGGCGCCACCAACGCCCAGGACGTCACCGTCAAGCGCGTCGTCCTGCGCTGCCGCGGCTACGACGCCACCGTCGTCCCCGGCTCCATCAACCCCACCAACGGCACCTTCCAGATCCAGGTCAATGACTTCGCGGGCCTGCTCATCCCGGAAACCGTCACCGTCTACACCGACAGCAACACATCCTTCCGCGACACCCTCACCGCTCTCTCCGACGTCACCGCCAGCCAGCACGTTCGCGTCGTCGGACTCTTCCTCAAGAATCCATCAGCGGGCAACGCGATCCTTCTCGCCCGCTACGTGGATGCACTGAACTAACTGCCCCATTGCACCTCTCGTTCTCTTTCATGCAAACAAGGCGCCGGCTGCTGACCTTTCAGCCGCCGGCGCCTTGTTTTCGCGTCCACCCGCTTCTCAAGCTATAATCCAGCAGCGCGGCGCACCTCGGCCCGACCCTGAAATCAGCCATGCAACTCGTTTACAAGCGCTTCGGTGTTATCACTGGCTTCGTACTGCTCCTGATCCTGCTGATCGCGAACGCCCTCATTACCAGGCGTCAGCTGGCCGACCTCGTCAGCCACCAGGCCGACGTGGAGCACACCCAGCAGGTGCTCATCGCCGTCCACCAGACCCAGTCCCTCATCGAGGACGCGGAGACCGGGCAGCGCGGCTATCTCTATACCGGCGAACCCAAGTACCTTGACCCTTACAATCTCGCCATCGCACAGCTCGATCCCCAGCTTCACCTCCTCCAGCAGTTGGCCAGCGGCGATCCCTCGCAGCAGGCTCAGGTCCTCCAACTCCGCAGCCTCACCCAGGCCAAGCTCGCCGAGCTCGCCTACACCATCCGCCTCTCTCAATCCGGTTACCCCGACGCTGCACGCAACGAGGTTCTCTCCGATCGCGGCCGCCTCATCATGGTCCAGATCAGAGATCTCATCACCAAAATTGAACTCCGCGAGTCCGCCCTCGCCACTACCCGCACCGCTGCCGCCCGCCGCAGTATCCGCGACACCGTTATCTCCATCTATCTCGCCTCCCTCGTCGCAGCCGCCGGCCTCTTCTTTCTCGCCTACTACATCACCAAGGCCATGGCCATGCGCGACGTCTACGCCCGCCAGCTCGAGGAGCGCGAAGAGTGGTTCCGTTCTACCCTCACCGGACTCGGCGACGCCGTCATCGCCACCGACGCTCGCGGCAACGTCACCTTCCTCAACTCCATGGCCGAAAAACTCATGGGCACCCCCCTCTCCGCCGCCCGCGGCCAATACATCGAAAACGTCTTCCCCATCTTCAACGAGACCACCCTCAACCCCGTCGACAATCCAGTCAAGAAAGTCATGGAGCACGGCTTAGTCATCGGCCTCGCCAACCACACCGTACTCAAGAACACCGACGGCACCTACATTCCCATCGAAGACAGCGCTGCTCCCATCCGTGATGGCCGCGGCAAAATCGTCGGCGTCGTCATGGTCTTTCGCGACGCCACAACAGAACGCAAG
Source organism: uncultured Acidobacteriaceae bacterium (assembly GCA_963796535.1). Classification (GTDB taxonomy): domain Bacteria; phylum Acidobacteriota; class Terriglobia; order Terriglobales; family Acidobacteriaceae; genus Granulicella. The sequence continues at coordinate 17,467 of CAWCMO010000010.1, read as the reverse complement.
TCTCAAGAGGTCCTCCGCAAGACTGAAAAGCTCGCCGCCGCCGCCCGCCTCGCGGCCACCGTCGCCCACGAGATCAATAACCCCCTCGAAGCCATCGGCAATCTCATCTACCTCTCCAAGGCCACCGAAGGTATCCCCGAATCCGCCTTCACCAACCTCACACTCGCCGAAGAAGAACTCTCCCGCGTCTCCCACATCACCCGCCAGACCCTCGGCTTCTATCGCGAATCCAAGCAGCCCAACGAAGTCGACCTTCCCACCCTCGTCGAGTCCGTCCTCAACATCTACTCCAATAAACTCCGCACCAAGAACATCAACCTCGTCCGCGACATCCACGACTGCCCTCCCATCCAGGCCCTCGCCGGCGAACTCAAGCAAGCCGTCGCCAACCTCGTCTCCAACGCCGCCGACGCCGTCCACCACGGCGGCACCATCTGCGTCCGCATCCATTGCCACGAGGATGCAACCACCCACATCGTCAAGATCATCGTCGAAGACGACGGCCCCGGCATCGCCCCCGAACACCGCGATCACATCTTCGAGCCCTTCTTCACCACCAAGAAAGACGTCGGCACCGGCCTCGGCCTCTGGGTCACCAAAGAAATCATCGAGCGCCACAGCGGCACCGTAGAAGTCCGCTCGATGAACGGCACTGGCCCCTCCGGCACCGCCTTCAGCATCACCCTTCCCGTCCGCCCCGACTTCGACACCACCGTCGTCCAGGCCCCCAATTCCGACGTCTAAACACCGCCTAACCCGATAGCGAAATACTCCGCCGAATCCTTACCCACACTCACCAGCCCAATCAGCGCCGGCACCTCCACCAGCGGCCCCACCACGCCCCCAGCTAATCCGAAGCATGCATTCACCCATCACTTCGTAGTTTCCGAAAACCCCGTTTACAGGGAATCCGTTTTCTTGCGGAATCTGCGCTCCCACCAACTAGTCGGAGCGCTCAGACTTGCAATCAATCCGAGGTAACGCCGCACACGTTACGTTTCGGGAGGCTGACATCCTCCACTTAGGCAGGCAGCCGAGACTGGGGACCAGCCTCGGCTGCCCTAAGTAAGCTTGCTAACGTCGGTCGAAGTTGAACAAGCTCATCAGATCCCCGATGGCCGGGCTGTTGACCGGAACATAAGGATTGTTTGACGTTGCAATCGGGTTGGGGAAGTTATCGCGACTGCGACGGGTGACGGTAGGTAGTCCCCAGTTGGCTTCGATGAACTTCAGGATGGAGACGTGGTCCGCATACTCATGCGAGATGTGGCCACCGCGGCTATAGGGCGATACCACGATCAATGGAATGCGTGTGCCGTCGCCGAAGAAGTCCACAGGCTGGACATATCCGGAGTCGTAGTAACCGCCGCCTTCGTCGAACGTGATGAAGATCGCCGTGTCCTTCCACAACTCAGGATTCGCCTTGACCGCCTCAACAATCTTTTGCGTGAAGCCTTCAAACAGATCGAGCTTCGAAGACGAAGGGTGCCCATCGACCAGGCCGCTGGGTTTCACGATCGAGACCGCTGGGAGATCGCCGCTCTTGATATCCGCGTACAGATTTTCGGTGTCCTGGATATGAGCCGTGCGGATAGCTGCATTGCTCATAATGGATTTGTCGTACTGGAAGGGGTTGCAGATATTGCAGTACTCATCGGTCAATTTGCCGACCGCCCCATAGTTCAGCTGATATGGGTCAGAAACATAGTTGTTCCATTGATCGCCATAGTACTTCCACGACACGTCGTGCTTCAGCAAGTCGTCCCCGATGCTGGGCGTGGTCGACGGCGGGATGGTGAAGACTGTGTTGGCCGGGTTCGTATCGGTAAACGCGTTGTTGCCGTTTCCGAAGTACCCGGGGTTGTAGTTGTTAAGCAGGTAGTAGTGACCTGCCTCGCAACGCGGCGCAATCGGCGTCGGTAGGGACTTCAGATACTTGACAATCGGTTCGACTCCCGGCTGCGTGGTGTCAGAGCAGTTGGAGTAGGAACCGCCGCCGTAGGATGCGGACCCATACGACCCGCCGCCATATCCATCTTCCGTGTACCAGTTGTTGGTGTTGGCCTGCGGATTAGGATTTTCAACTTCATCTACAATCCCGCCGTTCGGCGTGCCAGCATCCACCTCTACCTTGTGAGGAGGAACCGCTGCGTTACCGTTCGCGTCTGTGAAATAGATGGCATCTCCATGACCCAACATGATGTGGTTGGCGCCCGTTCCACCGTTCACAGACTGATGAAAGTTGTCACTCATCGAGTAGTCGTTAGCCAGCTTCTTGAAGTAAGGGGCATCGCCATTCTGGACATTGTAGAAACCCATCGACGTCGAGCCCTCACCCGTGGTCACAGCGGTAGGAGAAAACTCCGTGCTGAAGTTATCAGGCTGCGCCAGACCGTTGTCGCCGGCTCCCTCAGTCGTTTCGACCCAGGGGAACAAGCGCGCGTCGCAACCGGAAGGATTGCTGTACGTCCCTTGACTAGCGTCGCAGTTCAACTGCTGCCACATCTGGTAGAAGCGATGAACAGGGCTCGCAGCATAGGAGTTATACGTAAAGGTGTCACCGTTGGTCAGCTGAAACGGACCAGGAGGCAGCGCGCTTACATTCTTGATGCGCGCGTCCGGCGTCGCACTTGTTTGCCCCGTACCACCGGTCACGAGGTAGCCGTAATAATCTGACGGGAGCCCGTTTTCTGACTGTCTCGCGAGCGTGAGGCTGTCGTCCGCAATATAGGAATCCTTAGGACCGCCGACAAGGGGTGCCGGCAGCACGGACCCCGGAAATTGAATCTTCGCCGGGTTCAGGAGGAAGGCATCTGGCTGGCGATCCGTGGCAGCCTTCTGCTCTGCCTTCTCAAAGTTCGGTCCGGGCGTTCCATCGGCCTTGATGATGCCTTCGGAGAGCAGGTTGTAGACCTTTTCTCCGCTCTTTGGAACGTAGGTGGCGAAAACGTGATCGAAGCTACGATTTTCACCGATGATCACGATTACGTGTTTGATCGGGGTACTGGTTTCTCTCGAGCGATCAGGCACGGACTGAGCCGAGGCAAACGTGCTTCCCATCGAGAGTTGAAGAATCAAACCGGCGGTGATTCCACTTTGCATCCATCCCGCAGCTTTTGCGACAAGGTGTTTGGCTGACATAGCGTCTCCTGTGTTTGGGGTTCTCCCAACCCAGCGATCTGAGTCCTCTTAAGTGAACAGGTGGTCTCCCCCTCTTGAAGAAGGAATAAATTAATCCGCGATTCTGTTGATAAGGTGCAAACCAATTTTGTCCGGATACGTCCCCGCGATTATCGAGTGGTTGCGGAGTATCGATTCGGTTGAGCAGGGCCGGTAATTGCAGGAAGGACGCGTATCAAGCCCATCATGCCCTTGTCCTCGTGCTCCAGGAGATGGCAATGGTAAACGAAGTCTCCCACCGTATTGGGATCGCGAAAATCCATGCGAAGACGAACGCTTGGATACGCCAGCGAGTGTCCGTCATAGTAGGGAACATTCACAATGTCGCGTACAAACTCTTCATTCACGGCAGTCCCTGCGTAATCCATCAACAGAAAATGCAGCTGATGAATATGAAATGCGTGCAGCTCACGCGACCGGTTCTCGATGATCCAATCCTCCACGGTGCCCTGTTGCGCCACAATGCCCGGTATCCCGGAGGCCATGTCGAACATCTTCGGCTCCTGCCCGTCGACGGTCAGATAGAACTCAACCGCGCTTGTAGGATCATCAGGATTGGTGAGCTTCTCAGAGAAATAGAGCCGCCGTACCCGCACCGGCTGTACGTTTCCTATCCACGGTAGCCTGGGCGGCGGTAGCGGATCGGACGCGGCGGCGAGCGTTGAGCGCGGTTCAGACGCGTCGGGAGATGCAACGATCCTCGCCAGCATCCGGTTCGTGTCGTTTTCTCCGCCCGGCCCCGTGTCCACGGTACGCGTGACCAGAAGAGCAGGTTGATCCACCCCTGGACCGGTGACAGTGAACTCCACCCGCGCTCCCGGAGGAAGTCCAAAGTGTGTCTGCACGTTTTGCGTATCGACCCGCGGATCATTGTGATCGATCGGCACCCCGTCCATCGCCACCAACCTCAGCGGCTGTGCCGATCGCCCAAAAAGCACCTGTAGATTGAGATAGGTGATGGCAGAAGCATTCAGAACGCGCCAGAGCTGCCGTTCGTTCGGTCTCATCTGGATGATCGCCGGTGGATAATCCGGATACGGCACCGGCACATAGTTGATCGACAAATCCTTCGCTGGCTTTCCAAACCCCGTGCCGTTGTTTGCAGCGTCTCCATCTCGATCGATCAGGAACTTGGGAACGACCGGCTCTGATTTCGACGGCGGCGCATTCGGATTCACAAGATCCTGATCGCGAATGATAAAGACCCGTTCCGGCAACCCGGCAACGCTCTGCTTCGCGCGCTCAATGCCTTCAACAATCAAAGCTCCCGAAGCGCCCCCAAGCACCTGCGCTTTGCTGAAACCATGAATATGAGGGTGATACCAATAAAGTCCCGGAGGTTCATCCGGCGGTATCCGAAATCGATACTCAAAGGGCGGATCTCCCGACTGGACGGAAGTCTTCAAGACATCGTCTTGATGACAGATCGGCGGAATGGTAAGTCCATGAAAATGCAGATTTGTGGAGACATCGCTAATCACGCCAGTCGTACAGGCCTCCTTCGAAGTATCAGCGTGGTGGTGCATCGTCTCCATCGCACCGCTTGTCTTCGGTTCTACAAGTGAGTTTCGGAGATGGAGGATGACGAGGTCACCAGGACTAACTCGCAGATTTGGTGATTCCCGGCCACTAGCATCGGTATAACAGTAACGGATGGTGCCATCGGGCGCGACTACGTTGAAGGCTGTGAGGTCCACCTCCAGAACGCCCGCCCGGCTCCGCAAATCCTCCGGCTCGGCGACAACACTTCCAGCCGGCGGCCGCGGGCAAACACTCACCTGCGACACCTGCGCGCCGGCTCCAGGGCACAGAAGACACGTAATCAAAACAACCAAACTTGATCCAAAAATCCACGCTAACCGCGCACCAGCGGTGCGTGCTTTGCAAGCCATGCGATGCAAGCCTTTCAAATTGTGAAATGCACTCCTGCACAGTCTTCTCTAGCTAGATAAACGCCCGGTGAATCTGAGCCACCAGCGCTTCAAAGATCGCCTTAATTCCGAGTGAAAAGGTGCTTTTTCTGATGAGGGACCGTCGTGACCAGTCTGTATAAGATGTGGAATGGCGCCAATCATTGAGTCATTCAGCGACAAAATCAGGTCCCTCAAGCGACCTTCCCGCACGTCGGGTTTTGGGCAACTTCGACCTAGCAGCCTGGACCAAACAAGTCCTTAACCGCAAAGACGAAGTTCCGCCCACGCTTTGCCCCTCACGGAAGCAGCCCAAACACCGCCACCCCATTCGGCGTTCCCACATACACCTTCCCATTCACAATCATCGGCGTGATGAACTTGTTACCCGTCCCAAAACTGTCCCTTCCCCCCACCGCCTGCGTGCTGTTGTAGAGCTCCTTGCCAAGATTCGTCGCGTCATACGCATGTAGCACCGCGGCCGATCCCGTGCTGCTCTGCAACGCCCATACAATCCCATTCGACGTCCCATTCGCGCTCACGCTCGGCGTCGCTCCCGGATATCCAAACGTCGTCGCCGACTTGCTCGAAGGAGTCGTGCCCAGCAGCGCATTCGTAATCGAGAACGCCTTTAGATAATCGCCAACTCCGCCGTAATACACCGCATAGTTGAAGTAAGCCGGCATCGACCACGCCCCTCCCGGCAACGCATTCGTGAGCTCCTGGTACAGCGCGTCATTATTCGCAGAGTTATATTTCCCCAAATTATCTCGATCGCCTACGTAGATATTCTTGTCCTTCCCCGCACCCACCATCAGGTGTCGCACCACACCCTTGCCATCGACCATATCCGGCAACAGCAAACTTCCCCCCGACCCAAGATCCGTGTCGGCATTCGACTCGTTGATCGAGTCATACGTCTCAAAGAAATCATCCACCGTCAGCGAATTCCCCGCTGTCGATAACTTCATCATCGCGTTTCCATAATCGCCATTCACTGGAAACCCCGTCACCGTATCCTTCGCATCCAGTGTTCCGTTCGCGTCCAGGAAATAAATGTTGCCAGCGCTATCAGCGGCCAACCCGTCGCCAGCCATCCAGATCGCTCCCTCGCTCCCGTTCGGTGTCAGATTCAGAATCGCCGTCTGCTGCAGCGTGTTCTCGCTATACGCCATCACCCATCCCGTATACGGCCGCGCATCGCAGTGCGACGTCCACGCGAGATAGATCGTCGAGTTCATCAGCAGCAGACCCGCCCGCTCCGCATACTGTCCCGGCGCAAACACCACGTTACCGCCGCTACTGTTGTCGCCCGTCCCTGGATACGTTCCTGCAATCTCTGTAGGACTCCCCGTCGTCTCCGCTCCCGTCGTCACATCCAACGCATGCAGCCGCTGGTGATACGCACCGCTTCCATCCTTCGACATCGCCACAACAAAAATCGTCCCATTCGCGCCCTTGGTCCGATCAATCACCGGCGTCGACGTAATCCCAATCTCCGGCGTGATCTGTCCACACCCGTGACTGTCACTTGTAGTCTCCCCGCTCCCCAACGCCGACACCTTCCACAACTGCGCCCCGCTATCCGCATCGAACGCATAAACACTGTCATGCTCGGTCACCACGTACAGCACATTATGCGTTTCCCCATTGATCGTCACCGCCGATAAATACAGCGGCTCCGCATCCACCAGCCCATCCACGCCCAACAAGTTCAGCTTCCCAAACGTAGCCGAGCTCACATTCGCCGGCGTCAGAATCGTCTCCTTCGCATTCAACCCATCGCGTGCGTTGTCGTCGTGATACGTCGTCACATCCACGCCCGCCGGCGCCGCCACCGTAAGCGTCAGCGACGCCGTATGCGTCAGCGCCCCCGACACTCCCGTGACACTCACGCTCGACGTCCCTGCCACCGCATTCGCCGCCGCCGTGAACGTCAACGTCTGCGGCGTTCCCGGCGTAAGCGTGAGCGTGGTAGGCGCGACCGTCACCCCCGCAGGCAGCCCCGACACCGTGACGCTCACCGTCCCGCTGAACCCATTCACCGCGGTCGCTGTCACGGCAGTACCCTGCCCCTGCGTCCCCGAGGTCAACGTCAAGCTCGTGGGATTGATCGTTAACGTAAAGTCTGCCGGCGCCGCAGCCGCCACATTCAACGTGAACGTCGCCGTGTGCACCAGCGCGCCCGACGTCCCCGTCACCGTAATCGTGCTCGAACTCGCAACCGCGCTCGCAGCTGCAGTCAGCGTAAGCGTCTGCGGCGATCCCGGTGTGACCGTCGGCGTCGCCGGCGCTACGGTCACGCCAGCCGGCAGCCCACTCACCGCAATCCCCACCCCCGCGTTGAAACCATTAATCCCGCTAACCGACACAGCCGTCGACCCGCTCCCCCCTCCCGCCGTCACGCTCACCGTCCCCGGACTCACCGCCAGCGCAAAGTCCGCAGCAGGCACAGCCGTCACGCCCAACGCCATCGTCGCGCTATGCACGCGCACTCCAGAAGTCCCCGTGATCGTCACCGTGCCCGAACTCGTAGCCGCCGTCGTCGCCGCCGTGAGCGTAATCGTCTCCGTCGCTCCTGGCGTAATCACCACCGACACCGGATTCGCCGTAACCCCCGCCGGCAATCCCGAAATCGAAATCGCAATCAGCGCGTCATATCCACTCACCGCAGTCGTCGTCACCGTGATCTGCTGCGTCGCCCCTCCCGCCGTCAGCGCCACACTCGCCGGCGTCACTGCCAACGTGAAGTCCTCGATCAGCACCGCGTCCGATCCGCAGCCGCCCGCCGTCAACGCCACGCAGCCCACCGCCAGGCAGCCCAACATCAGCAACCACCGCCCCACCCCACCCCAACCACAGTTCCATCCCCCGACTCCGCGCGTAGAAAAAAGCATGCGTCTCCTGCCCGTTCTGAAGTGAAGTTCCATTCACCAGCCATAGACGGTGAATTCAGCGAAATCAATTCGCCGATCCCACCATCCATACTTCCCCGGGGAGAAAGTCAGCAGCACCACAAGTGGAGACCAAGTCAGCTCTTCACGCACATCATACGACGCCCCGACAGGCCCTCCCCAAAACTAAAGTCTTGCGTCCCAGTACCCCGCGATATCCTGAAGCATCGCCATCATGCCCAGCACGCCGACCGCCCCGCCGCGCCGAAAGCTCTCCCTCCGCTCCGTCGCCCGCTGGCTTCTCATCGTTCTCGCGTCGCTCTGGCTACTCGCCGCCCTCACCCTCGCCGCTCTACGTTTCATCGACCCGCCTACCACCGCCGTCCACGTCGAGCGCCGCATCCAGTCCTGGTTCTCCCCCAAGCCCTACACCGCCTCCTACGACTTCGTTCCCCTCACCCAGATCTCCCCCGACTTCCAGCACGCCGTCATCGCCGCCGAAGACGCCCGTTTCTACCAGCACAACGGCTTCGACTGGCAGGCCATGGAGATTGCCGCCGAAGGTGACCTCGACGACCACAAGCCCAACCACCGTCTCCGCGGCGGCTCCACCATCGACCAGCAGCTAGTCAAGAACCTCTTCTTCGGCACCGGCCGCACCCTCCTCCGCAAGGGCGCCGAAACCACCCTCGTCCCCATCGCCGAACTCGTCCTCGGCAAGCAGCGCATCCTCGAGCTCTACCTCAACGTCGTCGAGTGGGGCCCCGGCATCTATGGAGCCGAAGCCGCCAGCCGCTACTACTTCCACACCTCCGCCCGCAACCTCAACCGCCGCCAGGCCGCCGAGCTCGCCGCCATCCTCCCCGCCCCCCTAAAACGCCGCCCCGACCACATGGCCCACTACAGCGACATCATCCAGCAACGCATGCGCCAGATGAACTGGTAGCGCCGCAGCACCCCCAGAGTTCTCTGCCTTTAATCTCCGACGCCACGCATAGTTTCCTGCGCCCGTTCAAAGGGATAGCTACTGACGTGGACCCAACCTTTAAATGGCCTGTTCACGTCTGCTATCGCAAGCAGAACCAGGGTAATCAGCAAGGTGAACGAGAAGACCTGGAACACATGGAGCCTCAAGCTCGCGGAGTTGAATATGTTGACGGACAACAACGTGAGCAGGCCGCCCACCATCAACACACACCACAGGATCGCGGGGAGTCGATGCGTACTTTGAACCAGCCGCGTTCGTCTGTAAGTTGTCATCGCGCTGAGTTCGGAGATCGCATGGTCCTCCGCTGTATTTTCCGACGTCGAGCTTCCTTTTACCGACATCAGCGTGCCCCACATCCGCTCGTTGATTTCGTGGCTTGCGTCTGGCAGTTGGCCCTGCGCCATCGCCGGCCAATCATTGCTAATGACGGCAGCAGCATAGGCCCGTGCCTCTGACTGCAGTTCATTTCTCTGCTCCGCCGGCAGCCCGACGGCCAGGCGATACACATTGCGCAGTGAGCTTGCTTCCAGCTCCGCGTTGAGCGTTGCCTCCCCAAACTCGCTCCACACGGCGTACAACATGAATCCGAGGATCACCGCATACGTCGTCCCGAGAATGCTGAGTTGCCAACCGATCAAGTCGTTCTGGACAGGCCGCTTTTCGCAAGGCCATACGCGATTGAGCCACAACGTGAATCCCAGCGACAGCACACAAGTGATAACCAGCAAAGCGACGTTCTGAGGAAAGGAAAGCATACGAGCGCCTTTTGGGCGGAACGCTCCACGCCCCATGGGGCGCGGCGTCCGCGGATGTCACCGAGCAGACATTCCGATTGGGATGTTGTAGCCGTTGCGGTCCCATCTTACCGCCCAACCGCTCGTCCCGCCACACCTCCCGCACCGTCGACTTATCGGAACGAAGTTCTTGCAATGAGGGACTTGGCGATTTAGCGCTCATTTTGAGAATCATTCGTGACGGGAACGGCGTTTGCGAGGAGTAATCCGTGGCCGGGACGATCCATGAAATCCCTGAAACGCACGCGGATCTCCTTCAATGGATCGCTGGAAGCGAGTCATGGATGAGAGAGGGTCAAGGTCGAGCGCCAAGCATGTTGAGCTTTACGCCGGCTGCGATCGGCGTAACTACCGGAGCTGCAACGCCAATGATCTCCACGATTTCCCAGGTGAAGACACCTGCTACGCCACGCTTCGTTGGGGGGGTATAGGTATAGCTCGAGCCCCAAAGATCTCCCGATCCGTCAATCACAATCGTTCCCAGGCCGTTGATTAATCCCGCGGTATATCCAGTGGTGCCGGAGAGAATCTCACCCGTGTTGGACAGCTCAATGACGTTTGACGCACCGGCTGGCGTCCATACGTTATCGTCACCGTCGATCGCAATCGACACGCCATCCCCATCCGCCCCTTGCATAGCAGTGGTCGCGTAACCTGACCCGGAAAGGATGACACCGTCGGGAGAGACCTTGGAGACCTGGGCGTCCAGTCCAGCACGAGCCGTCCAAACATTGTTTTGGTGATCAACGGCAACGGTGGCGCCGCCGAAGAAGCCGGCTCCAGCGAGTCCTGTCGACGGTGTGAGAGGCGCACCAGAACTGGAGAGTTCGCTGATGGAGAAAGGAGAATCCGTATCGTTTATGATCCAAACGTTACCGGAAGGGGTAATCGCAAGGCCGGTTGGATCGCTGATTCCGCCACCCGTGAATCCATTCGACCCGGAGAGCAGCTGGCCAGAACTGGAGAACTCATCGACCATATTGGCAAATCTGTCGGCGACCCAGATATCGTTGTTGGCGTCAATCGCCAGCCCCGTCGGGTAGAAGCCGTCGTACCCGCTGCTTAAGCTTGTAACTACGCCCCCGGATTTAAAAAGCACCGTCCCAGTGCTCGATAGCTCCCAAAGACTGCCCCCGCCCGAGTTGCCACCAATTCCGATCCAAACGTTCCCGAGAGTGTCGACCGCGATGGGGCCCTGGTCGCTGGAGAGACCTATCTCATAGACCTGCTGCCCGGATAGATAGCCGTTTGGCCCGGACACGAAGGCGCCCGCGCTGGATATCTCGGTTACATAGAGGTTGTAGTTGGTACTGGTGTCGCCGTTGCTGATGCTCCAGACGTTGCCCATGGCATCGACAGCCATGCCGACAGTCAGGTTGATGCCGCCACCCGTAAAGACCAGGCCCAGGCTAAAGTCGTTCGGCGCGGTCGTCAGGTAAGGCGTAAAAGGCGGCGCACTCGTCTGCTGTGCAAACAGCGTCGACACAGCGTTTGCGGGGCTGTGCGCAATAGCGATCACCGCCGACGCCGTGTCGCTCCAAGGTCGCGTCGATCCGGGATCGAGCAACGCCTGGCACGCGGACGAGTGATCTCCCCCCGAGTGGATGCAGGAAAACAGAATGTTCGCGAGCGTGTCGATGGTGGCTTGCGGAACCGTGGCGCTGCCCGATGGAAGCGTCGCCGGCGCGAGGCCGGTCGTAATCGGAGCGAGGTTCGATGCGTTGACGAAGGCGTTGGCCACTCCGACCAGCGCCAGCGGCGAGCCGCTTGAGGCAATGTGCAGCGCATCGTTCGCGAAGCCGGCCAGGGCGAAGGACATGGCGACGGTCGTCACCTCGTTGACGACCACCGGAGGCACGTCGGCCTGCGCCTGAGGGCAAGGTCCGATGGCTGCGAGTTCAGTCGCCGCGCTGTTCTGTCCCATGCCTGAGTCGCCGCCACGGGCGTAGATATAGAGACCGGTCTCTGCGCCGCATCTGTAATAACCGGGGATCGTGAAGCTCCCGTCCGCGGCTGTCACGACGTAAGCGCCCACGGCGTCCTGAGAGCCGGTCGATCTTGCATCAAGCAGCGAGACAGAAGGTTTGCCGTAGCCCGTGGCCGCAACCGACATGAGATAGACGTGCGCTTTCGCAACGGGGAGCGTACCGCTCAGCAGCTTGCCTGAGATGGGTGCGCCCGTTACCGGAAAGGTCATACCGTCGCTGCCGCAGCCAACGAGGGCGAAGCAACAGAATGCGAGAAGAAGAAAAAGACGCTTCAAGCTGATCTCCTGTAATACAAGATGGGATACTCAACGATGGAACAGGCACTGCTTGAAAACTTGCGTCAAAACTGTTGCTGGAAAGGGCTATGATCAGGGACATCATAACAGGCACTGCCACGGCTCTGGCTGTTGGATTGATTGTAGATGACGCGTCAATCCTTGAGCCTTATAACTACCGCGAAGTCGGCTTCTCGGAACCAATCCGCCAGGCGTTCTCAACCAACGACAACAGGCCAACTGCACTCATTGGGCTTCGGCCGAGTGCTACGCGAGTACCCGAATATACGCATGGCCCGATCAAACAACCCTCCCAAAGATTCCGACCCGCCCGTAAATTTGACCCACCTTCGGTGACGCAAACCACCTTCGCCGCCCACCTATTCTTGTACCCTAGTAAGGTACGGCTGCATCCAATACCTCCCAGCCCACCACACCTTCGGGGGCCAGGGAGCGCAGCCTCAAGGAGTTCGCAGTGCCTTCAGTCGATAGCACCATCCAGCTGATTCAGATCAACGAACAGCGAGGATCCCAGAACCAGCCGTCCACCTGCAGCTCGGCCCTCGCCGACGCTCCCTGGACCTTCGACGCCGAGCCCACCTACGGCCCCGGCGCCTCCATGGCTGACCATCTCCCGGCCACCGCCCCCCGCCAGCCCGGCATCCCCGCCGAGTACCGCAATGCCAGCCCCGCCGAACTCGACCTCCGCATCCGTGCCGCCAAGCATGCCCTCGGCGAAAAACTCGTCATCCTCGGTCACTTCTATCAGCGGGATGAGATCGTCCAATACGCCGACTTCGTAGGCGACTCGTTCCAGCTAGCCAACGCCGCCCTTACCCGCCCCAACGCCGAAACCATCGTCTTCTGCGGCGTCCACTTCATGGCCGAAACCGCCGACATGCTCTCCCGCCCCGACCAGGCCGTCATCCTCCCCAACCTCGCCGCCGGCTGCTCCATGGCTGACATGGCCGACCTCGACAGCGTCACCGACTGTTGGGAACAACTAACCGACGTCCTCGGCAGCGACCTCACACCCGATGGCCGCCAGCAAGTCATCCCCGTTACCTACATGAACTCCTCCGCCGCCCTCAAAGGCTTCTGCGGCGAACGCGGCGGCGTCGTCTGCACCTCCTCCAACGCCGCCCGCGTCCTCGAGTGGGCCTTCGAGCGCGGTCAGCGCGTCCTCTTCTTCCCCGACCAACACCTCGGCCGCAATACCGCCAAGGCCATGGGCATTCCCCTCTCCCAAATGCCCGTCTGGGATCCCAACCTCCCCAACGGAGGCAACACCCCCGAAGTTCTCCGCGACGCCCGCGTCCTCCTCTGGCACGGCTTCTGCTCCGTCCACAAGCGCTTCACCGTCGACCAGATAGACCTCGCCCGCCAGCGTCACCCCGGCGTCCAGGTCATCGTCCACCCCGAGTGCCCCATGGAAGTCGTCGACGCGGCAGACTCCTCCGGCTCCACCGACTTCATCGTCAAGGCCATCGCCGCCGCTCCCGCCGGCAGCACCTTCGCCATCGGCACCGAGATCAACCTAGTCCAGCGCCTCGCCTCCCAACACCCAGAGCACACCATCTTCTGCCTCGACTCCATCGTCTGCCCCTGCTCCACCATGTACCGCATCCACCCCGGCTACCTGGCCTGGGTCCTGGAAGCCCTGGAGCGCGGAGAAGTCCTAAACCGGATCACCGTCCCCGAGCCCATCGCCGTCCCCGCACGCCTCGCGCTCAAAACCATGCTGAAACTCGCGCCAGGTGTCCGAAACTAGGCTAAAGACATCGCTGAGTAACCTGAAACAGGGCTAAACATGTCGAAAACGCAGCACATTTTGGTCGTAGGCTCCGGCATCGCCGGCCTCATCGCAGCTCTCGAGCTGAGCGCGAAGTACGACGTAACTGTTGTAACCAAAGCAGCTTTGGCCGAATCCAACACCCGCTGGGCCCAGGGTGGCATCGCCGCAGCCATGTTTGACGACGATTCCGCCGCCAGCCACGCGGCCGACACCTTAGCCGCCGGCGCCGGCCTCTGTAACCCCAACGCCGTCAACATCTTATGCACCGAAGGCCCAGCCCGCATCCGCGACCTCATCCGCCTGGGAGTCCCCTTCGACCAAACCCCCTCAGGCGACCTAGCCAGAGGCCTGGAAGCTGCTCATTCTAAAGCACGTATCCTCCACGCCGGAGGCGACGCCACCGGCCTCTCCGTCGAAACCACCCTGGTCCGCGCCGTCCGCAGCACCCCCAAAATCACCGTCTTAGAGCACACCTTTGCCCTGGATCTGGTCCTCTCAAGCGGCACCGTCACCGGCCTGGAAATCATTGATGTGGAAGGCCTTCCCCGCACATTAACCGCCGACGCCGTCATCCTAGCCAGCGGAGGAGCCGGCCAGCTCTACCTCCACACCACCAACCCCTCGGTAGCCACCGGCGACGGCACAGCCATGGCCCTTCGCGCTGGCGCCCAGCTAGCTGACCTCGAGTTCTACCAGTTCCATCCGACCGCCCTGGCGACCGCAACCTCTTTAGATTCATCACCATTCCTCATCTCCGAAGCCGTCCGGGGCGAGGGCGCTGTCCTCCTCGACACCGACGGCCACCGCTTCATGCCCGAGATTCACCCCTCCGCCGAGTTAGCCCCCCGCGACGTAGTAGCCCGCGGCATAGCCCGCCAAATGGCTCTCCAGAAAGAACTTCCGGTCCTTCTGGACGCCACGGCCCTCTCCCCCGACTTTCTAGCCAAGCGTTTCCCCTCTATCAACGCCGAAACCCGAGCCCGCAACCTTGATTGGGCCCATAACCCCATTCCTGTCAACCCCGCAGCCCACTACTGGATGGGCGGCGTCCGCACCGACACCTACGGCCGCACCTCCATCCCAGGCCTCTACGCGGTCGGCGAAGTAGCCTGCACCGGAGTCCACGGCGCCAACCGCCTGGCCTCCAACTCCCTCCTAGAAAGCCTCACGTTTGCCTGGCGCTGCGCCCACCTCTTGCTCGAAACCAACTCCCTGGCGAGCGATGTAAACCCCTTCGTTGGAACATCTACAGACCTCCGCGAGCTGCAGGCTCCGAGCCCGGATCGCACCAAACCAATCACCCGTCTCGAGCTCCAAACCCTTCTCTGGACTCACGCCGGCATCGAGCGCAACGCCGCCGACCTCCGCTCTGCCCTCCATATCCTCACCCGCTCGCACGCCGAAGGCACAACCATCCATGACCTCGAAACCGCCAACCTTCTAGCCCTCGCCCGCGTCCTCGTAACCGCCGCTTTAGCGCGTGAAGAGTCTCGTGGCGCCCACTTCCGCACCGACTTCACCCACCCCTCCACCGCCTTCGAACACTCCCTTATCTACGCTCAAAACCCCAAAATCCGCAAAAGCAATACCCTGAAGGTCGCCGTCCCGTGCTGATGAAACCCAGTCGCGAAGCCGTCGACACCATCGTTCGTATGGCCCTTCTAGAAGACGCTCCTTGGGGAGACGTCACCTCGCAGACCCTTATCCCCGCCACCGCGAACGTCACGGCCCAACTCGTTGCGCGCGAACGAGGCATTTTCTGCGGCCAGGACATCATAACCGCGGCCTTTTTCCTCACCGACCCCGCCATCACAACCGACTTCCACATCACCGACGGCGAAGCTCTTGCCCCTCGCGCAGTCATCGCGAACATCCAAGGTCCTGCCCGCGGCATCCTCCAGGCCGAGCGCGTCGCCCTCAACTTCGCGCAGCGTCTCTCCGGCATCGCCACCCTCACCGCGGCCTACGTAGCCGAGGCCGCTGGCACAAAAACCCGCATAGTCGACACACGAAAGACAACTCCCGGCCTCCGCCTCTTCGAGCGCTACGCTGTCCACTGCGGTGGCGGCCATAACCATCGCTTCTCTCTTTCCGACGCCGTCATGGCCAAGGACAACCACCTCGCCGTCCTCGCAGCCCAATCGTCTGGCAGTCTCACCGACTCCCTGCTCACCCTCCGCGCAGCTCTACCGCACACCACCCACCTCGAAGTCGAAGTCGACCGCCTCGACCAGATCGACGCAGTCCTCGCCGCCAACGTCGACACCATTCTCCTCGACAACTTCTCCATCGACGATCTGCGAACCGCCGTCCGGCAGATCAACGGCCGGGCCCTCACCGAAGCCAGCGGTGGCATTACCCTGGACCTCATCCGCGACATCGCCGCCACAGGGGTCGACCTCATCTCCATAGGCGCCCTCACCCACAGCGTCCGCGCCCTCGACCTTGGCTTGGATGTCGATCCAGTGGTCGTCCCAGCGATCATGCCAGCTTGATCGTGGTTGAAAATAATTCAATCCATTGGTCGATGCGCACCATAAACCGCATTCGATAGAGTGATTTTCGTAATCGCAGCCTATGTATCCTGCTGCGTCGACCGTAGAGGTCCGGTTTCTGCGCCCCGTGGTTGTCGTTCAAGCCTGTCGCCCACCTCTTCTAAAAAGTTTGCGGCACCCCATCTGCCTCCTCGGGGTGCCGCCCTTTCTTCCACTGCTTGAACAAAGCTCCGCACTTTGCACGATTCGAGGCGGGAGCGGCGCACGGTGCTTATCCTTGCAAGGCCCTCGTTGGGAGAATCGACCTCGTCCGCGTGGCATCCAACGAATGTAGAAGTTTGCCTCGCCCGCTGGTCGCAGGGCGGCCGCCCTGCGATACTTGAGCTACTTTAATTCGATTCCTTTTGTCTATGACTACTGTCCGCGACACCTTCGAAAACACCCTCCGCAGCGCGCGCTCCACCGTCGCTTTCCGCGAGACGTTGAACCTCGCTTACGACAGCTTCTGCGCCAGCAAGACCCGCTTCCTGCTCACCATGCTCGGCATGGTGATCGGCTCCGCCTCCATCGTGCTCGTCGCGATTGTCGGTCTCACCGGCAAACAGTACGCGATCGATACAATCTCTTCACTAGGCCCCAATAAAGTCGAGATGCAATACACTGGCGGCGTCGTCATGGGTCCCAATAATGTCAGCACCCCAGACTATCTGACTCGTCAGGATATGGACGCCGTTGACCAGCAGGTTCCCGGTATCCGTTACAGCTCCCCCATGCTCGAATTCCACGACAGCATCGCCATCGGCAATGGTCAAACGAAAGATGCGATGTTGCTCGGCGTCAGCCCTGAGTACAAAGACATTCGTGGTCTCAAAATCAAAGCCGGCCGATTCTTCGACGACCAGGACGCACTCAACCACGCCTATGTCGCCGACATCGTCGGTCCGATGGCCATCGAGCTCTATGGCAGCTACGGCGCTGCCATCGGTCAAACCCTTTCCATCCGAGGGATTCCCTTCACCGTCATCGGCGTCTTCACTGAGAGCATCAATACATTCGGTTCATCCGAGATCAGCAACCACACGCTTCTTGTCCCGTATGAAGTAGGTCGCTACTTCAGCGGTACCAACGACCTCAAAGAGATCTTCTTC
>CAWCMO010000009.1:0-31586 GCA_963796535.1 uncultured Acidobacteriaceae bacterium | reverse complement strand
ATGCGCTCAGGCGAGAACCGGAGTGAACGCTGACGGCAGAACCTTCTGCCAGCAGGACGCTGGTGGGCTGCTGGTTGGTGAGCGAGGCGAAGGTTGGGCCGTAGAGCAGGCCGAAGTCGACGGCGATTTCGTGGCTGCGGGGCTGGTAGGTCTGCCAGCGCGGGTGTTGGACCTGGTAGGCGGAGGTGCTGCCGTCGGTGCGCTTGGTGTAGCCCCAGTAGTGCTCGGTGATGAAGTCCTCCTCGCTGTTGGGAGGGATTTCGTTGGGGGTGGGGGCGGCTTCTACGGCAAGGCTGTGGGAGCGGCCGCCGAGGTCCCAGCCATAGCCGACGGTAAGTGATTCGGGGGAGAGCTGGATGCGGTGGTTGGTGGGGATGGCGGTGTAGGGTTCCTCGTAGAAACGCTTTGCGACGAAGGCGATGGCAAGGCGCGGAACAAATTCGCGGATGAAGACTACGCCGCGTTTGATGGAGCGGTCCGGTTCGCGACGGCGGACGTAGAAGCGGAGATTGATTTCTTCAAAGCGGGTGTGGAAGGGGATGGGTATGCGCTTGAGGCGGACGTGGGTGAAGAGGAAGGCGACGAGCGAGACGTAGCATTGGTCTTGGTAGAGGTCTAGCTCCAGGCCGGCGGGGAGGTAGGGGGTCAGGAGGGTGCGGTCGATGGCGTATTGGGCCATGATGAGCTTGCGCCATTCGGCGGTTAGGAAGGTGGACACTGTGGGTAGGATACGCGGCTAGGGTTTGAGGGGGAGGTTTTCTACCCAGCGGAGTTGGTCGGGGGTGTCGGGGACGAGCGCGCGGCGGGCCTGGGTGATGCGGCGGAAGGCGTCGTCGGTGGAGAGGCCTTCGCGGCGGAGGAGGGCGGCGAGGAGCAGGGAGGATCGGCCTATGCCGGCGCGGCAGTGGGCTACGATGCTGCGGCCCTGGAGGAGGTCGTAGTGCAGGGTGTCGAGGAACTTTAAGAAGGCTTCGGTGGAGGTGGGGACGTCGCGGTCGGGGATGGGGAAGCTGCGGAAGCGGATGCCGTGGCCATCGCAGGCGGCGCGCTCATGCTCGAGGGCTAGCTCGATGTCTTCGTCGGGGGTTAGGAGAGAGACGAGGACGTCGGTGCCTTCGCGTCTGAGGAGGCGGATGTCGTCTTCGAGCCAGTCGCCGCCGCGAGGTCTTGGCATGATGGCGAGCTTTGCGGGGATGCCGGTTTCGATCCAGTAGGCCATCGTTCAGCCTTTGTAGAACTCGCTGCGTTTGCGGCTGTAGAAGTAGTAAACGACGAGACCGATGACGAGCCAGACGAAGAAGCGGATCCAGGTGCGGGCGGGGAGGCCGGCCATGAGGAGGACACAGAAGAAGACGCTCAGGACGGGAATGATGGGGCCGAGCGGAACGCGGAAGCCACGGTGGCGGGTGGGGTCTTTGAAGCGGAGGACGATGACGCCGATGGAAACCAGTACGAAGGCGAACAGGGTGCCGATGTTGGACATTTCGGCGAGAGTGCCTACGTCGAAGAGGCCGGCGGGGATGGCAACGAGGATGCCGGCGACCCAGGTGGCGAAGGCCGGGGTGCGGAAGCGTGGGTGGATGCTGGAGAACTTGTCGGGCAGCATGCGGTCGCGGGACATGGCGAACCAGATGCGGGCCTGTCCATATTGGCCGACGAGGATGCTGGAGATCATGCCGAGGATGGCGCCGAAGAGGACGGCGAGGCGAACCCAGTGGAGACGGTGCGCGCCCGGGGTGAGCGAGACGCGTTGCAGGGCGTTGACGACCGGTGCGCCGTCGCCGGCGACGGACTGCCAGGGGACGAGGCCGGTGAGGACCGCGGCGACTCCGATGTAGAGGATGGTGCAGACAATGAGCGTGCAAATGATGCCGATGGGGACGTCGCGCTGTGGCTTGCGACACTCCTCCGAGGCGGTGGAGACGGCGTCGAAACCGATGTAGGTGAAGAAGATGATAGAGCCGCCGGCGAGGATGCCGCCCATGCCGGTGGGGGCGAAGGGATGGTAGTTGGCGGGATGGACGAAGCTGAGTCCGAAGAAGACGAAGGTGAGGATGGCACCGATCTTGACAAGCACCATGATGTTGTTGGTGGTGGCGGATTCGCGGATGCCGCGGACCAGGAGGACGGTGATGATGAGGACGATGAGGAAGGCGGGGATGTCGAAACCGTAGTGCATGCCGGGGGCGAAGATGGTGTTGCCGGCGAGGTCCTGGGCGCCGAGGGGAAGGTAGGTGGGCTCGAGCCACTTGGGGTCGAGGTGAATGTTGAACCAGTCGAGCGCATTGACGAGGTGAGAGGCGAAGCCGACGGAGACGCTCATGTTGGCGAAGGCGTACTCGAGGATGAGGTCCCAGCCGATGATCCAGGCGATGAGTTCGCCGAGCACGGCGTAGCTGTAGGTGTAGGCGGAGCCGGCGATGGGGATCATGCTGGCGAGCTCGGCATAACAGAGGCCGGTGAGGGCGCAGACGAGCGCGACGAGGACGAGCGAGATGACGAGGGCGGGGCCGGCGCCGGGGCGGCCGGCGACGATGCCGCTGGTGTGGTGGAGAGCTCCCCAGACCAGGTCGATGACGGGGGATTCGGACCAGGTTGCGGTAGTGGCTGGGTTGCCGCCGATGGCGGTGCCGATGACCGTGAAGATGCCGGAGCCGATGACGATGCCGACGCCGAGAGCCGTGAGGGAGACGGGGCCGAGGGATTTTTTGAGGGCATGCTCGGGGCGCTCGGAGTCGGAGATGAGCTTGTCGATGGACTTGGTGGCGAAGATTTGTCGGGCCAGGGCTATGTCTCGTCGGTAAGGATTTACAGGATTGTGATGATTGTAAGCGGGAGTTCTCCGGGGCGCACCTTCTGTGAGCGCCGAGGTTGCGTTAGACGCCGAACTGACGAAGGTGATGGTCGATGTGTTTATGCAGGAGGATGGCCCACTCGTTGGGTGTGAGGGGGCCGAAGAACGCGTGGGGGTGCGAGGTGCAACCTTTGGGGCCGGCGGCGGAGAATTGATGGAGCGATGCAATCAGCCGCGCCTGTTCGGTCGCGAAGTCTGGCTCGTTCAGGACGATCGTCTCTGGCACCGTTGGTGAGTTGCGGCGCATGGGCTGATCGTCTCCGACGACCTTCGGTTTGATCAGGGGACCGAGGATTCGTCCGATCAACTTGCGCGATGGCCGCAACTCCCCGGTAGCGGTTTGCACGCCGAGGGAGCAGTGGGCAAGAGTCTGCGAAACAGACATTTTGCCCCATTGGCGATTGCTATCGGGGCGGAGCTGGGCGATGCGAGCGCTTAGTGCCTCCAGATCGCTCGGCTCGAAGAGGTTTTTCATGCGGCGATTTTATCCGAGCACCTATGAAGTTATCAGCGAAATAGAAACGGCGAGCGGAAAGAGCTCCGCTCGCCGTTGGCTGTGATTTTTCGAACTTTCTTATTTGCCGAGAGTTGCAAAAACTCTGGCTATCTTTTTATCTCTTGGACTGGCCGCGGGATGCTTTCTTGATCTTGGCTTTGTTTTCGCCACGGGCTCCGGTGCGGGGAGCCTTGGGGGCAGCCTTCTTGCGGGCGGCGCGCTTAACCTTCTTGCGCTCGATTTTGTCGGTGATGCTGGAGGTGTTTGCCATGATGTCTCTTCTCTCTTCAGAACTTAGAATGTGATCGGCGGGCCCACCTTAGCGACGATAGGGCCGTCGCGAAGATGGGGCACCCAAATAGTGTCGGCGAGGAAGACGCTTAGAGCCGTTCAAGCTGGGCGAACTTCTCGACCAGCTTCTTCATGCCGTGACTACTAAATTGTACGGTAAGCTTGGCATCTTCGCCGTCTCCTTCGCGAGCGAAGATGATGCCTTCGCCATATTTGGGGTGGCGGACGCGGGCTCCTTTGCCCAGGCCGGTGCGGCCGGTGGGGGCTGGGATGTCCATGCGGGGGCGGCCTTTGAAGTTGAGAGGTCCCTTGCTGATGGCTCCGCCCTTGCCGAAGAAGGCGGCGGTGTTGTCGAGAGGGCCGCTGCCGGAGCTGGGGCGGCGTTGGCCAAATCGTTGCGAGGCGTAGGACTTTGCGCCGGTGGAAGAGGAGTCCTGGCTCTCGTCTTCGTAGGAGTAGTGGCGCTCGGTGCCGAACTCGTCGTCAGTGCCGGGGCGGCGATTGCGTTGAGGATACGGCGTGGAGTACGAGCTGCCGTAGCTGACGGGGGAGAGGTCTTCGATGAGTTTGGAGGGGACTTCTTCGAGGAAGCGCGAGGGCAGGGAGGACTCGGGGCTGTCGTTGCCGTAGCGGCGGCGATAGCGCGCGCGGGTCATGATGAGGGTGTCCATGGCGCGGGTCATGCCGACGTAGCAGAGGCGGCGCTCCTCTTCCATTTGGGTGGGGTCCTGGAGGGTGCGGGAGTGGGGGAAGAGGCCTTCTTCCATGCCGGCGAGGAAGACGAGCGGGAACTCGAGGCCTTTGGCGGCGTGTAGGGTCATGAGGGTGACGCGGGCTTCCGCGGAGTAGGAGTCGGCGTCGGAGACGAGCGCGGCGTGGTCTAGAAACTCTGCGAGGGTTTCTCCGCGGGAGGTGGCGTCTTGCGCGGCGTTGGCTAGCTCCTTGAGGTTCTCGATGCGGGAGAAGGATTCGGGGGTGGCTTCGTCTTCGAGGGCGCGGATGTAGCCGGAGCGGTCGTTTAGGAACTTGATGAGCTCGGGGAGGGTGGCGGGGTCGCCGGGTTTGCGGAATGCTCGCGCGTCTGCTTCATTGGCGGCGGCGTGATCGCCAGCCTGGGCTGCAACGATGCGGTCGAGGCGGGCGCGGGTTGCGGCGCTGGCGCTTTGCTTAAGGGGGATCGGGGCGAAGGGATTGATGCTGACGGTGGCGTCAGAATCCCGGGTCCGAGAGTCCGGACCCGGGGCACCCGGAGTCGTGGCGTTTTCGGGGGCGATGGTGCTGATCTCTTCGGTGGGGCCGAAGTCGAAGTCGAAGTTGAAGCTGGTGTCGAAGGCGGTGTCGGCGTCGTTGGCGGCGATGGTGAGGGGCGTTGATTCGTCGGTGGCGAAACCGAAGTCGAAGTCTGCGGCGTCGTCGGCAGAAGGCCCGGGGCTAAAGCCCGAATCGTTGGGGAGGTTGTATTCAGCGGCCGGAAGGCCACTGCTAATCCGAGAGGCGTCGTCGTTCTCGGGCGAGATGTCGCTGATGAGTTTGGCGGCGAAGTCGGGGCCTAGCATGGCGCGGGCGTCTTCGATTAGCTTGCGGAAGTTGCTAAGAGCGGTGAGGGCGCGGGCGGGGAGTAGTTTTTCTTCGACGGCGCGGTTGATAGCGTCCCAGGAACTCATGCCGGTGGTGAGAGCGATGCGCTCGAGGGTGTCCATCGTGGTTTTGCCGATGCCGCGGGGTGGGGAGTTCACCACGCGACCGAGGGCGATCGAGTCGTGAGGATTTTGAACGAGCTTGAGATAGCTGAGGATGTCTTTGACTTCGGCGCGGTCGTAGAAGCTGAAGCCGCCGACCATGTGGTACTGGATCTGGTACCGGCGGAGAGCTTCTTCTACGAGGCGCGACTGTGAGTTGGTGCGGTAAAGGACGGCGCAGCGCGGGGTTTCGATGGGGTTGTCGGTGCCGGCGGCGGCTTCGCGAAAATATTTGGCGATGCGGTCGGCGATGAAGAGCGCTTCGTTTTCTCCGTCGGGAGCTTCGTAGTAGCCGATGAGCGAGCCGCCTTCGCGGGTGGTGAAGAGATTTTTTCCTTTGCGCTGGGTGTTCTGTGCGACGACCGCGGAGGCGCCTTCGAGAATGAATTGGGTAGAGCGGTAGTTTTGCTCTAGGCGGATGGTCTTTGCGTTGGGAAAATCTTTTTCGAAGTCGAGGATGTTCTTGATGTCGGCGCCGCGCCAGGAGTAGATGGACTGATCTTCATCGCCGACGACGCAGACGTTGCCGTGCGAGCCGAGGAGCTTCATTAGCTCATATTGGGGGCGGTTGGTGTCCTGGTATTCGTCGATGAGGAGGTATTTGTAGCGGCGGTTGTAACGCTCGCGCACCTCGCTGGAGGACTTCAAAAGGCGGACGGTTTCGAGCAGTAAGTCATCGAAATCCAACGCGTTAGCCTTGTTTAGCTCTTCGCGGTAGATCTTGAAGATGTGCGCGATCTTTTCTTCGATGGGGTTGGTGGAAGCTAGGAAATATTCCTGGGGGTCGATCATGTGGTTCTTGGCCCAGGAGATGCGGCCTAGGGCTACTCTTGGCTTAAGTGTTTTGTCATCAAGAGATAGGCGCTTGAGGGCTTGCTTGACTACGGCCTGCTGGTCGGTCTCGTCGTAGATGGCGAAAGTCCGGGTAAGTCCTTTGTTGCCAATGCGGAGAGCTTCGATGTCGCGGCGGAGGACGCGGACGCAGAAGCTGTGGAAGGTGGCGATGGTGGGTTGGGCCAGGGTGGTGTGGCCGAGGATTTTTTCTACGCGTTCGCCCATCTCTTTGGCGGCCTTGTTGGTGAAGGTGACGGCCAGGATGTTGTCGGGGGAGACGCCTCGTTCTTGAATGAGGTAGGCGATGCGGTGAGTAATGACGCGGGTTTTGCCGCTGCCGGCACCGGCGAGGAGGAGCACGGGGCCGTCGACGGCAAGGATTCCCTCGCGCTGTTGGGGGTTCATGTTGGCGAGGAGATCGGGCACAAGGTCTATTTTACTGGCCGGGGGCGAGGGTGATTTTTCGGTGCGTTTCGGCGCGACTTAGGTGGGTTTCGGGTGACGCGAGGTACGTCTTAGCCTGGTTTCGGGACGCGCGAAGCTGGAGGTCTCCCGCTGCGCCGGCAAGAACGCCGACTCTGGTCGAGAGGTCAGGGCGGGGGCTAACTTTTGGGGTCGGAGCGCTCGTGCCAGAGGATTTGGCGGAAGATGCCCATCCAGGTCATGGCCTCTCGGTGGGAGGTTCCGAGTTGCTGGATGAGTTGGCGGACGAGGGGCTCGGAGGCGTTGGCGGGGAAGCGGCGGGTGTAGCCGGTGGCGTGGAGGACGTCGAGGAGGAGTTGGGTGAGACGCTCGCGGTCGTCGGCGGTGGCGGGGGCTTCGTGGAGGGGAGGGATTTGGACGGAGGATTCGAAGCCGTGGCGGGTTAGCTCGTAGAGGCAGACGGCGACGGATTGACCGAGGTTCATGGAGAGGTGGCGCGCGGCTGATTCCGGGGCCGCGGCGCCTGGAGAGAACATCGGGATGGTGGTGAGGAGGGTGGCGTGGGAGAGCTGGTCGTTGGTGAGGCCGGTTTTTTCGGAGCCGAAGAGGAGGGCGATTTTGGCTTCGGTGGTTGAGTCTAGGGGATTGTCGCCGGCCCCGGTCCGAGGGTCTGGACCTGGGGCACCCGTTGTGGTGGCGGCGGTGAGGGCGGCGTGGATTAGGGGGGCGGCTTGCTGGAGGGGGAGGATGGGTTGTTTGAGCTGGCGTTCGCCGATGGCGGTGGTGGCGACGATGAGGGTGCAGTCGGCGATGGCGGCGGCGAGGGTGTCGTAGCGGCGGGCGGCTAGCATGACGTGCTGCGCGGCTACGGCGGACTTGGCTTGCAGTGGTGCGGCTTCCAGTGGTGCGGCTTCGAGCTGGGCGGCTTCGAAGGGGGCGGCGAAGTCGTTGACGATGCGGAGATCGGAGAAGCCGAAGTCCTGCATGGCGCGGGCGGCGGCTCCGATGTTGGAGGGGTTGCGGGCGCCGACGAGGACGACGGTGAGGCGGGCGCGGGCGGCGGTGGAGAGCATACAGCCGAGTGTAGAGGATGGAACTGAGCGAGTAGAGAGAAAGCGGATGGGCTGTCGGGTTGGGGCTCTGATCCGGGTAAGAGCTTAGGCGCGCGAGGGTCCAGGCCTATTCCTTTGGGCGATCGCGATTGCTAGAATTTGTAACCGAAACCGATGGAGACGACGGGATAAAACCTTAATGCTGAGAGGTCGTTCCGGTACTGATTTCTTTGGGCGGCGAGGTCTTGCTGAAAGGTGGGGTTGTCCTCAACGGTTTGGCAGGCGGTGCCAAGGGAATTGCAGGTGGAGCCAGTGAAGCCGAGATGAATGTTTGGATAGCCGACGTAGGCTACGCCGAATTCCACGGGAACGCTGAAATGTTTGTTGGCTTTTCTAGGTACGATGTTCCCCCAGCCGAAGCTGACGATGGGGCCGACCTTATTGCCCAGATAGAGGGTTCCAGAGGCATGAGCTGGATCCGTCGCGCTGCTGTAATAGGTGGTGCCGTTGAGGGTGAAGCTTTCATACGGATTGATGGTGGCGCTGCCGGTGATCTGATTGCCGTTGTAGGCGACGATTCCCCCGCTGAGGCGGAACTTACCGCCGAACGGGTACCAATCGAGATTAAGCGCTCCTGAAGCGAGCTGGAGACTACCGCCGTAGGTAACGTAGTCTTCCGTAATGCTGACGTTGTATTTGAAAAAGTATCCGGTTCCGCGCAAATTGAACTTGCGCGCAAGGGGAGTGGCAATATCAAATCCGATACCGCCCGTACCGATCTTTACGTCGACACCGACCGCGGAAAAAGGCTTAGTGGCCGTTTCGGGGGCTGGCGTCTTGGCGGCAGTGGCCGTGGCCGCGGTCGAGAGGTCGAGGGTTGGGCTGGAGGAGGAGGACTCCGTAACAGGCGCAGGGGTGACAAGCTCTGCCACGTTGGTAGCGGCGGTCTGGGCGAAGAGAGCAGGAACCAAAAGGGCACATAGCCCAAGGAAAGAGAAAGCGCGCACTTTGTTGAAGTTCATATATCTTCGTAAGCTACCATTTTCGCGCTTTGGAGCCGGACGACATACTGTCAAAACTGCCAGTAGTTGCTGTTTTTAAGAGCAACCGAAACCCGGTCGGGGCCCGCGGCATTTCCGGGTTCGTCGATCGGACCCATCCATCGGCCAGCGCAAAAGGAAAACGGCTGGCCTGTTGGCCAGCCGTTTCTAGTTGCGGTGTTGGTTGCGTTGCTATTGCTTGTGCTCTTTTGGGGCCTTATACGTGTTGTTGTTGTGCTTCTGGTTGTAGATCTGCTGGCTGTTCTTGTTCTGTTCCTTGTTGACCTGCTGATGCTGCTGGTTGGTGAGGGCGCCGTTGTTGGCGGTGCGCTCGTTGTGGACCTGCTGATCGACGTGGGCCTGGTTGGCGTTGGTGCGAGCGGCTTCGCCAGAGGTTTCCTGACCGGAGCGGAGGCCCTGCGCGGTGCGCTGCTGCTGGTTAGCTTCACGGTTGTCGACTTCGTTGGGGGCTACCGTGTTGCCGTTGTGGTTGTCGTTGTAGATCTGGCGGCTGGCGGCGTTCTGCTCGCCGTTGATCTGGGTGCGTTCCTGGTTGGTGAGGGTGCCACCGTTGGCAACGCGGTCGTTGTGGACCTGGCTGTCGATGTTGGACTGGGTGCGAGTGGCGCTGGCTGCTTCGCCAGAGGTCATCTGGCCGGACTTGAGGCCGTTGGCGATGCGCTGATCCTGGTTGGCTTCACGATTGTTGGGGTTGTAGGATTTGCCGGCAGAGCGGTCGGCGGCCGAGATGGGCTGCGAGGCTATGCGCTGCTGGGCTACCTGGTGATAGGCTCCGGGGTTGGCGGCTGCCATGGTGGCAGGGCGGCCGTGGTTGACGGAGGCGAGTTGTCCGCGGTCCTGGGCAGCGAAGTTCTGGTGCTGCATCTGGGCCGAGGTGGGCTGCATGTGGGGGCCGTTGGAGAACTGGCGTTCCTGCTCGGTGGGCTGGCGATCGATGCCACCGGGGCCGTTGTAGCTGACGTGGTTCACGTTGACGATGGTGTTGTTCACCACTACTTCGCGATTGACGTAGACGTTGGTGGGGTGCCATCCACCGCCGTAGTTGACGACCGCGCCGTTGTAGAAGAAGTGGGAGCCGCGCCACTCGCCACCATAGAAGCCGATGCCGCCGTAGCCGAAGCCGTAGTTCACGCCGCCGTAGAAGCCGACGTGTGGGCCCCAATAGCCGCCGTGCCAGCCATAGTAACCGCCTTCAAAGCCCCAATAGCCGGGGGTCCAGAGATAGCCGGGTTGAGGCGCGAGGACCCAGGTGCCGGGAACCCAGAAGTAGCCGGCGTCGCCGTAGGCCCAGTAGCCGGGCGTCCAGATGTAGCCGTCGCCGGGGATGGGGGGTTGGACGTAGACGGGAAGCGCTGGCGGGGCGATGCCGATGTGGAAGCCGATGCCGATGCTGATTTGCGCCTGTGCCGCGGGTAGAGCGAAGAGCGGTACGGCGACGGCTGCTGCGATGAGCAGGGTGCGAAGGTGTTTGGTGACGTTCATGGTGGATCTCTCCTTGCAGCAACGCGCCTGACGGCTGTGTTGTGCTATCCCCGCAGGTTGGGGTCGCTGGTTGAAACACGGGGGTGGGCAGGTTGTTGCTGTCGGTTGATCGTATTTTGCTGGGTGCGGGAGCGGAGGATTTGGTGGAGTTACTAGTTTGAGTACCGGCGGGGCGGTGGACGGGTTGGGGCGGACGTTGAGAAAGGCAAAAGAAGAAGCAGATTCCCGGAGGGAATGACAGAAAGAAGGGCAAGTTCAAGTACACAAACGGCGCGAAGGCAGATGGGGAGGGCGAGACTCTACACTGGAGGGAGCGCTATGGCGGACAACTTTTCGCAGGTCGTGAAGCAGCAGGCAGATATCGTCCGGATTGTGGGCGAGTATGTGAAGCTGCGTAAGAGTGGGGCGAACTGGTCGGCGCTGTGCCCGTTTCATAAGGAGAAGTCGGGGTCGTTTTACCTGTATCCGGCGACGGCTAGTTATTACTGCTTTGGGTGTCATGAGCATGGGGACGTGTTTACGTTCGTGCAGAAGATGGAGACGCTGAGTTTTCCGGAGGCGGTGCGGGCGGTGGCGACGAAGATGGGGATTCCGCTGCCGAAGAGGGATTTCAATTCGCCGGAAGAGGCTCGCGAGGCTGGGCTGCGCAAGCAGTTGATGGATGCGCATGAGGCGGCTACGCGATATTTTGAGCAGAGTTTGAAGAGCGCGGAGGCGGCGCGGGCACGGGAGTATCTGACGCTGCGTGGGGTGACGGCGGAGACGATTGCGAAGTTCCGGATCGGGTACGCGCCGGAGAGCTTCAACGATATGCGCGATCAGTTGGGGAAGTATTTTTCGGAAGAGGTGCTGCGGGCTAGCGGGCTCTTCTCATGGAAGGAGCAGGAGGATGGGAGTCCGGGGCCGATGTATGCGCGGTTTCGGAAACGGATTACGTTTCCGATTGCGAATGAGCAGGGGAAGCCGATTGCGTTTACGGCGCGGGCTCTGGATACGCAGGAACAGGATGCGAAGGCGGGACCGAAGTATTTGAACTCTCCCGAGACGGCGCTTTATACGAAGGGGCAGGTGCTGTTCAATCTGGATAAGGCGAAGGCGTCCATACGCGAGCTGGATATTGCGCTGCTGGTGGAAGGGCAGATGGATTGCATTAGCGTGTTCATGGGTGGGATTGCGAATGTCATCGCTACGAGCGGGACCGCTTTTACGGAGCACCAGGTTAGGCTGCTGTCTCGATTTACGAAGCGGGTGGTGTTGAATTTTGATCCGGACCAGGCGGGAGCGAATGCCGCGGAGAAGACAATTGCGCTGCTGGTGGAGGAGGGGTTTGAAGTTCGGGTGGTGACGCTGGAGGGTGGGCTTGATCCGGATCGGTATATCAAGGAGCGGGGGATTGCGGCGTACTCGACTGCGGTGCGAGGGGCGGCGCGGTATGCGGATTATTTGATTGAGAGGGCGCAGGTGTTGTTTCCGGCGCGGACGCCTGAGTCGAAGGTGAAGGCGTTGAATATGCTGTTGCCGCATATTCGGCGGGTGCCGAATGCGATTGCGCGGAGTGACTTCGCGGAGAATGCGGCGCAGAAATTGGGGATTGAGAGCTCGTTGATGCGGCAGGAGCTGCGGCAGGCGGCGGCGCAGCGGCTGGAGAGCGTGAAGGCGGCGCAGCCTCGGGCGGTTACGGAGGTGGAGAGGATTTTGCTTTGTGCGCTGGTGTTGCCGGATGCGGATTCGGCGCGGGCGCTGGCGGCGGGGCGGTTGGCGGAAAATCCTGAGTGGTTTTCTGCGCTGGGGAGTGCGGCGGTGATGGAAGTGCTGGTGAATGCGCCGGCTCCGGAGAATCCTTTTGAGGCGGCTCCGGATGATTTGTCGCGGATGTTGCTGGCTAGTGCGTTGCAGAGTGCGAGCGAGGAAGAAGTGTCGGCGGCGAAGGTGCAGGGGGCTCTGGAGACGCTGCGGCGGGGGTATCTGGAGCGGCGGTCGAGAGAGGTGCGAGTGCAGATGGCGGAGGCGTCGCGGCGTGGGGACTCGGAGATGCTGTTGAAGTTGGCGCAGGAGAAGGTGCGGTTGGACGCAGAGTTGAAAAAATGATGGTTGGTAGAATGGCGGGGATGCGTCTCTCTTCTGGCCGGGTGGTTGGTAATGGATGATCGGACCAAACGGCGGCTGTTGGTCGGGTTCGCTACGACGCTGGTGAGCAAGGCTGCGTCGACGGTGATCCAGCTGGTGCAGGTGCCGGTGCTGATGCACTTCTGGGGCGTGACGACGTATGGCGTCTGGATGGTGTTGACGGGGCTTCCGACGTATCTGAGTTTTTCGAATGCGGGATTCGGCCAGGTTGCGGGCAATGACATGACGATGCTGATGGCGCGCAAGGAGCAGGATGCGGCGCTGGGCGTGTTTCAGAGTTGCTGGTGGTGGATCACGGGGGTGATGGGGCTAACGGGTGCGGCGATGTCGGTGGCACTGTGGCTGCTGCCGATGGGGCGGCTGTTGAATATCCATACGATCAGTGAAACCGATGTGAGCTGGGTGCTGTTCTGGCTGGGGTTGTCGGTGCTGTTTGGGCAACTGGAGTTGTTGTTGCAGTCGGCGTACCGATGCATTGCGCGCTACTCGTATGGGAATTTTCTTAAGAGCGGATTGTCGTTGGCTGCGTTTGGAGCGCAGTTGGTGCCGGTGATGCTGGGGTATGGGCCGCGCACGACGGCGATGGTGTTTGCGTTGGCGAATATTACGGTGACGCTGATTCTGTGCGTGATGGTGAAGCGGGATATTCCGTGGATCAGCTATGGGTGGAAATACGCGTCGGTGAAGGAGATTAAGCGGCTGACGCGGCCGTCGCTGGCGTTCATGGGATTTCCGCTGGGCAATGCGTTGAACATCCAGGGATCGCAGATGGCTGTGAACTATGCGATGGGGCCGAAGGCGGTGGCGGTGTTTGCGACGGCGAGGACGGTGTCGCGGCTGGCGCTGCAGGCGGTGGAGATGGTGAAGAACACGGTGTGGCCGGAGCTTTCGATTGCGTTTGGCGCGGGAAATATGGAGGTGGTGCGGACGCTGCATCGGAGGGCGTGTCAGATTGCGTTGTTGATGAGCTTGAGCGTGGTGGTGATTGTGGCGACGCTGGGGCCGACGTTTCTGCATAAGTGGACGCTGGGGAAGGTGCCGTCGAGCCCGGGACTGGTGGGGCTGTTGCTGGTGGTGGTGGTGTTTTATTCGTTGTGGTCGACGAGTTCGACGCTGGTGGCGGCGATTAATCTGCATGAGCGGCTGGCCACGGTGTATTCGTTTGCTACGGGGATTACGGTGGTGCTGACTTATTTTGCGGCGCGGAAGTATGGGCTGTATGGGGCGGCGGGATCGCTGCTGCTGAGCGAGCTGATTATGGATGCGTATGTGCTGCCGTCGTCGCTGAAGATTTCGCATGACACGTGGGGCGGGTTCATGGGAGCGATGCTGCACTATCCGCAGTCGCTGCGGCCGGGGGCGCTGAGGGCGCGGCTGCGGAGAAGGACGGCGGAGGTTGAGGTGAAGCTGGAGGCGGATTCGGGGATGAAGCCTTGAGTAGTGAGTAGTGAGTAGTGAGTAGTGAGTAGTGAGTAGTGAGTAGTGCATACTGGCTGCGAGGTTGCGATGGCTGGGTTTTCGCTGCAGGTTAGTCGATGGGTGCGCGGGGTTTGCGTGGGGGCGCTGCTTTGCTTGCTGGCGCTGCAGTTGGTGCATGTGGCGAATGCCACGTCATCGAGTTGGGATGAGGCGCATCATCTGTTTGATGGGTACACGATTTGGAAGTTCCATGACTATCGGCTGAATCCGGAGGTGCCGCCGTTTATCAAGATGACGGCGGCGGTACCGTTGCTGGGCATGAATTTGAAGGTGCCACCGAACCAGGGGCGGCCGAATCAGACGGAAGCATTCTTGGATGGCAAAGAATTTGTTTGGGGGAATGGTGGCGACCGCGTGTTGTTTCCGGCGCGGATGATGTGTGCGGTATTTGCGCTGGCGCTGGGGCTGCTGATTTATCTCTGGGCGGAGGAGATGTTCGGATTTGTGGCGGGGATTTTTGCGCTGGCGATGTTCGTGTTCGATCCGAATGTGCTGGCGAATGGGGCGATGGTGACGACGGATGTGGGGGCAGCGTTTTGTTTTGTCGCGGCGATGTATAGCTTCTATCGCTATTGCAAGAGGCCGGGATGGGTGCGGCTGGGAGTGGCGGGGGTGGCGCTGGGTTTGGCGCTGTCGGCGAAGTATACGGGGATTTTTTTGGTGCCGATGCTGGTGCTGGTGGTGGTGTTTGAGGGATGGATGGCCCGCGATTGGCGCGTGCTTTGGCGACGGGTTGGAGCGCTGGTGGGCTTGGGGTTAGTGGCCTGGGTGGTGGTGTGGGGATTCTATGGGTTCAGGTATAAGGCTGCACCTGCGGGTGAGGACATCAATCCGCCGCTCGCGAAATATCTTACGCAGATGCATGACCAGCGCGATGCTCGGTTGCTGCGCGGCTTGGCGAAGGTGAGGGTGCTGCCGGAGGGGTATATCTGGGGGCTCGAGAACACGAAGGAGACGGAGTGGGATGATCCGAGCTACTTCTGGGGGAAGGTGTATCGGCATGGGAACTGGGAATATTTTCCTGTGGCGTTGCTGATCAAGTCGACGCTGGCGTTTTTGATTTTGGTGGGGTTGGCGCCGTTGGCCTGGCTGTGGGGGGATCGAAGAGCAAAGGCAACGACAGGTGCAACAGCCAATACGGGGGTCTCTCCACTGCGCTCCGCTCCGGTCGAGATGACGGAGGTCGGTGGGGGTGCGTTGTGGCTGAGATATGCGAGAGAGTTGGTGTTTCTGCTGGTGCCGGTGGGGGTGTACCTGGCGATCTCGATGAGCTCGAGCATGGATATTGGGGCGCGGCATTTGTTACCGGTGTGGGCGTTTCTGTATGTGCTGGTTGGCGGGACCGCGATGGTGCTGCTGGATCGGGATGTGCGATGGGGATATGTGGTGGGCGTGTTGCTTTGTTGGCAGGTGGTGACGTCGGTGAGGGTGTCGCCGGCGTATATGGCGTATGGGAATGAGGCCTGGGGCGGCCCGTCGAAGGTGGATCGGTATTTGGGGGATGCGAATACGGATTGGGGTCAGCAGCTGAAGGCGGTGAAGGCTTATTTGGATGAGCGGAAGATTACGAATTGCTGGTTTGCTTATTTTCCGGATGGGTCGATCGATCCGGCGGATTATGGGATTCATTGCAAGCGGCTGCCGACTACGGACTTGCTGTACTGGCTGGGCGTGCCGGTGACGACGCCTCCTGTGATTTCGGGGACGGTGCTGATCAGTGCGGGGGATTTGGAGGGGATTGAGTTTGGGGATGGGCCGTTGAATCCGTATGACAGTTTCAGGAAGTTGAAGCCGACGGCGGTGATTCAGCATGGGGTGTACGTGTATGACGGAACGTTTGCGGTGCCGCTGGCGGCCGCGCTAGTAGAGGCGAACGATGCGTCGGATCTGGCGGATGCAGGGAAGATGGAGGCGGCTGTTGCGAAGGCGGAGGACGCCGTGCGGTTGGCGCCGTGGTCGGGGCAGGTGCACGCTACGTTGGCGGATGTGTTGTTGAGGGATGGGAAGAAGGTGGAGGCGCTGCAGGCGTATGAGACGGCGTTGGGGATTGAGGAGACGGTGCGGCCGGATTTGCGGATGGAGGATATCGCAGGGCTGAAGGCGCGGATTGCGGAGTTGAAGAAGGCGGAGGGTGGAGGTGGAGCTGGAGAAAGCCGGAGGTAGAGGAGGGGAACGGCGTGGGTGTGGACTATCGAGGAAGGACGTCGTTGGGATGGACGATGCGGATGTAGTGGTCGGTGAAGTCGCCGTGCATGCTCGCTACGTTGACTTTAGGCATGTGGCAGGTGGTGCATTGGGAGGTGGCTTTGGGGCAGACGTTTGCTGGATGAGCGGAGGCGGCTGCTGAGGCGGAGTGGCATTGAAGGCAATGCTTGTCGTAGGCGGTGGAATTCTTGTTGAGGGGTTCGTGGGGGTTGTGACAGGCGACGCAGGTGAGGCGATCGTCCTGGGTCTCGCGCCAACAGCGGCTTTCTTCGAGGCGGTAGGGCTGGAAGCGAACGACGGCGGAGCTAGAGGCGCCGATGCTGGCGATGGAGGTGGAGGCGTCGGCAAAGGAGCGATGGCAAGCGCCGCAGAAGTCGTTGGAGTCGGATGGGGAGAGTTTAGCGGGATTGAAGATGTTGGAGAGGTCGGGGTGGGGACCGGGATTGGAAGACATCTGTTGGGAGTGGGCGAGGCCGGGGCCGTGGCAGGCTTCGCAGCCGAGTCCGGCTTCCGCGTGGAGGGGGTTGAAGCCCTGCGAGGTAGTGGCGTGGACGGTGTGACAGCTGAAGCAGCGGCGGGTGTCTTCGGGGCTGAGGGGCTGGCCAAGTGCGGAGGCGAGCTGGTCGGCGGGACCACGGTCGAGCCCGGTGGTGATGTCGAGTGCAGAGAGCGCGGTGTAGAAGGTGACGAAGCTTTGATACCACCGGCCGTCGAGCTGATAGAGGAAGGTGCGGCCGAGGTCACCGGCACCGAGGACCCAGTCGAGATTGTGGGAGAAGCGGTGAGAGCCGTCGGATACGGTGTAGCCAATGCCTGATGGGGTGGACGCGAGCGAGTAGGTGAAGGGCTTGGAGGTGAAGGTTTGGGTGGGCTTACTTTTGAGGAAGGTAGCGTCGTTGGCGAGGACAGCGGCGCGTCGCATGGAGGTGCTTGTTGATTCCTCTTTATGACAGCGTGCGCAGGTCTCAGAGCCGGCGAAGGCGGTAAGGGGGCGGTTGGATTGGGTTGGCCACCAGGGTTCTGAATCGAGACGTTCTTGCGTGGTGGGTTGGAGGGAATCGGACTGTGCGCGGAGGGAGAGGGAGCAGAGAAACAGGATGAGTGCGAGGGAGGTTCGCTTGGAGATGCGGGAGAGGGTCATGGGTAATCGCGAACACGTGGTTAGTAGGCAGCGATGCCGGTGATGGCCTGGCCGATGATTAGCGTGTGGATGTCTTGCGTGCCTTCGTAGGTTTTGACGGACTCGAGGTTCATCATGTGGCGCATGATGGGGTAGTCGTCGGCGATGCCGTTGGCGCCCAGGATGTCGCGGGAGAGGCGGGCGCATTCGAGGGCCATCCAGACATTGTTTCGCTTGGCCATGGAGATGTGCTGGAACTCGGCCTTGCCTTTGTCTTTGAGGCGGCCTACTTGTAAGGCGAGGAGTTGGGCCTTGGTGATTTCGGTGACCATCCAGGCTAGCTTTTCCTGGACTAGCTGGTGGCTGGCGATGGGCTGGTTGCGGAATTGCTTGCGCTGCTTCGCGTATTGCAGCGCGGTGTCGTAGCAAGACATGGCCGCGCCGATGACTCCCCAGGCGATGCCGTAGCGGGCCTGGCTCAGACAGCTGAGTGGGGACTTGAGGCCGTCGGAGCCGGGGAGCAAGTTGGAGGCGGGGACGCGGACGTTT
Source organism: uncultured Acidobacteriaceae bacterium (assembly GCA_963796535.1). GTDB lineage: Bacteria > Acidobacteriota > Terriglobia > Terriglobales > Acidobacteriaceae > Granulicella. The sequence continues at coordinate 13,874 of CAWCMO010000009.1, read as the reverse complement.
TGCAGCGAGAGGCCGGAGGTGACGGAGGCGCGGAGCGACCACTTGCCGTGGACGTCCTGGGCGGAGAAGCCGGGGCGGTCGGTTTCGACTAAGAAGCCTCGGATGCGTTCTTTGCCGGGCTCGGCGGAGGAGTCTTCGAGCTTGGCCCAGATTACGGCTACGTCGGCGATGCTGCCGGAGGTGATCCACATCTTTTCGCCGTTGAGGATGTAGTCGTCGCCATCTTTGCGGGCGCGGGTGCGCATGCCGCTGGGGTTGGAGCCGAAGTCGGGTTCGGTGAGGCCGAAGCAGCCTAGCTTTTCGCCGGTGGCTAGCTTGGGGAGCCAGTGGGATTTTTGTTCGTCGGAACCGAAGGCGTGGATGGGGAACATGACGAGCGCGGATTGGACGCTGACGAAGCTGCGGATGCCGGAGTCGCCGCGCTCTAGCTCCTGGTAGAGGAGGCCGGCTTCTACGTTGTTCATGCCAGCGCAACCGTAGTCGGGGAGGGTTGCGCCGAAGAAGCCTAGCTCGCCCATCGGGCGGATGAGATCTTTGGGGAAGCGGCCGTCGCGATTGCATTGCTCGATGATGGGGACGAGTTTGTCTTCGATGAAGGAGCGGGTGTTGGTGCGGACGAGGATTTCGTCTTCGGAGAGGAGGGAGTCGAATGCGAGGAAGTCTACGCCTTGAAACTTGAATGCCATAGCTTGGCCATTTTAGATGAGGGGGCTATGGGGGCGTGGGCGATTAGCGGAAGGAAGTGCGTTGTCAGTTGTCAGTTCTCAGTTGTTAGGTCAAGGCAAGGGCAGGAGCAGATTCCCAGAGGGAATGACAGAAAGAAAGACAAAGGCAGAGGCAAGTACCAACACAGGAGTCCTTCGGCTGCGGGCTGCGCCCTTCGCTCAGGATGACGAGTTCAGGTGATTGGGGCGCGTGGCTCGGAGGTGGTGAGCGATCAGCAGACGCAGGAGACTGCTCACCAGATGCGGGAGACCGCTCACCAGATGTAGGAGGCTGCTTACCAGACGTAGGTGCCTACGTTGCCTGCGGGGAGGGTTGAGGTGAAGGTTTTGGCGCCGGTGTGGACGTCGAAGGTCTGGGGGGTGTCGGTGATGTTGGAGACTACTAGGACTTTTTTGCCGTCGGGGGTGCGGAAGGCTACGTTGGGGAGGGTGTCGAGGTCGTTGGAGTCGATGCGGACGGAGTTGGGCGGGACGAATTTGGAGACTTGCGCGACGGTGTAATAGGCGATGTTGCGGCGGACGTTGTCGCCATCGATGGTGAGGGCGCCGGAACAGCCGGTGCAGCCGCCGTTGTTGGTGTGGGGGCCGTTGTTGGGATCGGCGGCCAGGTTCCAGAGGAGGATGTTCTTGCTCCAGTTGCGGCTTACGCCGATCATCACGCGGGCGACAGGCTTGCTGATGGGCATGAGCGGATTGTTATCGCGCTGGGTGATGGACTGCTCGGTGAAGTAGATGTTTTTGTTGGGGAAGGCGTTGTGGACGTCGGTCATGGCGTCGACCGTGCCGCCGTAGAGGTGGAAGCCGGAGCCGTCGATGTACTTGGCGGCAGCGGGGTCTTGCAGGATGGAGAGGGGGTAGAGGGGGTGGTCCAGGTTGTGGTCGTAGAGGACGATGCCGGTTTTAATGCCGGCCTTGCGGAAGGCGGGGCCGAGGTTTTCTTTGATGAAGACGGCTTGCTCGGGCGGGAGCATGAGCATGCTGGGGGTGTTCTTTTCGTTGAGCGGCTCGTTCTGGATGGTGATCGTGTCGATGGGGATGCCTTCGGCCTTCATGCCCTGGACGTACTTGGTGAGGTAGGTGGCGTAGGCGGGGAAGTATTTGGGTAGGAGGACACCGCCCTGAGCGGCGGTGTTGGTCTTCATCCAGAGAGGAGCGGACCAGGGGCTAGCGAGGACTTTGATCTTCGGGTCAATGGCGAGGATCTGCTTCATGATGGGGATGACGTCGGCGCGATCGGGATCGAGGGAGAAGTGGGCCATGTCGGGATCCGTCTGATCAGGGGCGAGGTCGTCGTAGGAGAAGACGTTGGCGTTCATGTCGGAGGAGCCGATGGTGAGGCGAAGGTAGCTGACGCCGATGCCGTCGCCGGTACGGGTGAAGAGTTCTTGAAGGAGGGCTGCGCGCTTGGCGGGGTCCATGTGCATGAGGAGCTGGGCGCTGCCGCCGGTGAGGGCGAAGCCGAAGCCGTCGATGGTCTGGTAGGTCTTAGCCGGGTTGATGGTGATGGTCTGGCTGGCGGCGGTGGGGGTGGTGAAGGCGATGGGAGGCTGGAGCGCGAGGAGGGCGGAGCGGTTGGGGGCGGTGAGGTAGAGCGAGACGTCTTGCGCGGCGGCGGTTGCGGCGAGGGTAAGGGTGAGGAGGGCGGCTGTGAGTTTCATGGGGGCTCCTGAATCCGGATGCGGGGGAAGATCGCAATCCGAAGCGGCATCATTCTAGACAAACGTTTGTCTGAGAAGCAAGGGGTGGGCGAGATTTCTGGGCGGGAAACGGAAGAGGTGAGGCCGGAAGTAAGGCAACAGCAAAGGCAACAGCCAATACAGGGATCCTTCGACTGCGGGCTGCGCCCTTCGCTCAGGATGACGGCGAAAAACAAACAACAGCAACGGCCAAGGCAACAGCAATGGCAGCCCGGTGGTTTGGTGGAAGGTAGAATTGTAGAGAGGGTTCAGCGAGAGCGTCCGAGCCACCGCCGTTTACCGAACAAGCAGTTCGATAAGTGATCTATGCGGAGAGTAGGATCATGGGCGGATGTGCGTACGCGCCGAAAGGGACGTCGAGCTGCGCGCCACAAATTTCGATCTTTTGGAGCTGTAACTATGCCGACGGTTAACGCGCAAGCGAGCTATAACAACATTCCGGTGCCGCAGGACGGCGAAGCGATCCAGTACAGCAACGGTACGTTTACTGTGCCGGATCACCCGATCATTCCGTTCATCGAGGGGGATGGAACGGGTCGCGACATCTGGAAGGCGTCGGTGCGGGTATTTGATGCGGCAGTGGAGAAGGCTTATGGCGGCAAGCGCTCGGTGAAGTGGTACGAGGTGCTGGCGGGCGAGAAGGCGTTTTCGCTGACCAAGAGCTGGCTGCCTGACGATACGGTGAAGGCGACGGTGGACTTCCGCGTGTCGATCAAGGGACCGCTGACGACTCCTGTGGGCGGCGGGATTCGTTCGCTGAATGTGGCGTTGCGGCAGTTGATGGATCTGTACCAGTGCATTCGGCCGGTGAAGTATTACGCTGGCGTGCCGAGCCCGGTGAAGCGTCCTGAACTGGTGGACATTGTGATCTTCCGCGAGAACACCGAGGACATTTACGCGGGCATCGAGTTCCAGCAGGGAACGCCTGAGGCGGCGAAGGTGATTTCGTTCATCAACGACGATATGTTGAAGGGCGGGAAGAAGAAGATTCGGCTGGACTCGGGTGTGGGGATCAAGCCTATCTCGATCACGGGATCGAAGCGGCTGGTGCGTGCGGCGATTGCGTTTGCGCTGAAGGAAGGGCGCAAGACGGTGACGCTGGTGCACAAGGGAAACATCCAGAAGTTTACCGAGGGCGCGTTCCGCGAGTGGGGCTACGAGGTTGCGGTGCAGGAGTTCCGCGACCAGACGGTGACCGAGCGCGAGAGCTGGATCCTGGGGAATCTGGAAGCGAATCCTAAGCTGACGCCGGAAGAGAACGCGGCGATGATTGAGCCGGGTCTGGATTTTGCTGCGCCGGAGTTTCAGGCGGCCGTGGTGAAGGAAGTGAAGGACGTGGTTGCGAGCATTGGAGCGACGCACGGCAATGGTCAGTGGAAGAAGAAGCTGCTGGTGAACGATCGCATTGCGGATTCGATCTTCCAGCAGATTATTATTCGTCCGTCGGATTACAGCGTGCTGGCGACAACGAATCTAAATGGCGACTACATCTCGGATGCAGCGGCGGCGCAGGTTGGCGGGCTGGGCATTGCGCCGGGTGCGAATGTTGGCGACGGGTATGCGGTATTCGAGGCCACGCACGGGACGGCTCCGAAGTATGCGGACCTGGATGTAATCAATCCGGGCTCGGTGATTTTGTCGGGCGTGATGCTGTTTGACTTCATTGGGTGGAAGGAAGCGGCGCGGCTGATTGAGTCGTCGATGGAGAAGACGATTGCGCAGAAGTATGTGACGTACGACTTTGAGCGCCAGATGCAGGGCGCGACGAAGGCGAAGACGAGTGAATTTGCGAATCGGATGATTGAGAATATGTAGGTTTGGCGACAGGCCAGTGAGGCGCGCGCTCAACGGGGGACCGTTGAGCGCGCGTTTGATTTAAGGGGTGGGGTGGTTGCATGCGAAGTGCAGAGGATCCTGGCGAACCTACGAGCGGCGCCGTTGTGTTCGCTTGGTCGCGACGGGTTTTGGGTTGCGAATTTCTGGTCAGCAGCATGAGCACGGTTTCGCAGGAGTGTCGGTGTCTGCGAACGCACGGCTGATGAAAGTTTCGTAAAAAATCAAACCTCCTTGCTCGTTGTTCACATTCCCTGAGCAACAGTCCTGTTATTGTCCGGTTACCAGAGCACTCAGGATGTAAATGTTCGCTCAATAGCGCGCGACCCCGTTGGCTGAACCGATGGGGTTGAGGAGATTTGATGTCTGAAAGATTTGTGGCCAAAAAGCCGTATTTATCAGCTTGTGCAGCGATCGCCTTGATGTGTGTCAACGGCCTTACTGCGTGTTCAAGCTCCAGCCCTGCTGCGCCGGTGGTGGAGCCTTCGGCGGTCACCGGCATCGTGAAGCACGTGTTCATCATCGTGCTTGAAAACAAGAGCTTTTCTACGACCTTCGGATCGACGTCGCCGGTGCCGTATCTTACCCAGACGCTGGCCAGCCAGGGAGCGCAATTGAGCGGGTATTACGGCACGGGCCATGTGAGTCTCGACAACTACGTCTCGATGATCAGCGGGCAAGCCGGCACACCGCAGACGACGAGCGATTGCCAAACCTATGCTGACTTCACGGCGACGAGCAGCACCCCGGCGGCCAATGGCCAAATCCTGGGAAGCGGCTGCGTGTATCCCGCGAGTGTTCAGACGATCGGCGACCAGATGACGGCGGCGAATCTGACGTGGAAGGGCTACATGGGCGATATGGGGAACGACCCGGCTCGCGAGAGCGCGACCTGCGGGCACCCTACGTTGAACACGGTAGACCATACGCAGGTTGCGGAGGCGCCGAGCACCGCCGTTCCGCTTGGAGATATGTATGCAACGCGGCACGACCCGTTCATGTACTTCCACTCGATTATCGATTCGTCGACATGCGGGGCTCACGTCGTGAATATGGAGCAGAACCTGGCGAGCGATCTGAAGTCAGTCTCGACCACCGCGAATCTTACCTTTATTACACCGAACCTCTGCGATGACGGGCACGACTCTCCGTGCGCGAATGGAGCTGCTGGCGGCTACACCAGCATGAACGCGTTTCTGACCAAGTGGATTCCGATCATCACCGCGTCACCTGCATACCAGGCAGACGGGCTGTTGATCATCAACTTCGATGAGAGCAACTACGTGCTTTCGGAGAGCGCGAGTGGTGTCACGATTACGTTCCCGGGAAACTTTTGCTGTGGGGAGACGCTGGGTCCGAATCTGGCTCCCTATCCGCAGACTGAGTCGGCGGGCGGTTACAACCTAGTGTATGGCAACTACGGTGGCGATCAGACGGGCGCGATCCTGCTGTCGCCGTTTATCAAACCGGGGACGATCTCCACGGTGCCGTACAACCACTACTCGATGCTGAAGACGATCGAAAACATCTTCAAGCTTCCTCTGCTTGGGAACGCGCAGACGACTGGGCTGGTTCAACTCGGGTCTGACGTCTTCACGAATGTTCCGTAAGCGGTAACCTAACGCGAGGATGGCCTTCATCGACGATGAAGGCCATTCTTGCTCAGAAACTTTGCATGCAGTCGATCAAACCCTTGTTCATCGTTCTCGTGGCTGTCGTGCTTTCGTGCGGCGTGCGCGGCCGTGCGGCATCGAGCGCTCACGGATCCTCGGTAGACGGTGCTGGGGTTCCGCGGTTGTCAGAGCGGGCTGATGTGGGGCGAGCGATTTTCTTCGACGCGAGGCTGTCGTCGTCGGGCAAGTTGAGTTGCGGAAGCTGTCATAGCGCGGCCAATGCCTATGGGCCTCCTAATGCGATGCCGGTGCAGCTGGGAGGGCGGTGGCTGCGTACTGCCGGTCTGCGCGCTGTGCCCTCTTTGCGTTATACGCTGGCGCGAACGCCTATCTGGGCGCATCCGAGGGCGACGAGCCTGGCGGAGCGGATCGCGGAAAAAGACGATGTCCCGGCCGGGGGCTTTGCGTGGGATGGACGCTTCGATAGCTTGCATGAGCAGGCTGCGTTTCCGCTGCTGGCCGCTACGGAGATGGCATCGAGTAAAGAGCGGGTCGTGCGGGGAATCGAACAAGGACCGTACGCAGAGCTGTTCCGCGAGGCGTTTGGGGAGGATAGCTTCGCGACCACGGACAAGACGTTCGCCTTTGCGCTGCTCGCGCTGGAGCGGTTTGAGCTTGAGGATTCCAGCTTCCATCCATATTCGAGCAAGTACGATCGGTACCTGGACGGGAAGGCAACGCTGACAGCGCAGGAGCAGCGGGGGCTCGCTCTGTTCAATGATGGTGACCGGGGCAACTGCGCTTCCTGCCATCTGTCTGCGCGGGGTGCGGATGGGTCGCATCCGCTCTTCACTGATTTTCAGTTTGAGGCGATCGGCGTTCCGCGCAATCCGGCGATTCCGGCCAACCGCGACAGCAAGTTCTACGACATGGGTTTGTGCGGGCCGGTTCGAACCAACCAAACTGATCCTAGCTACTGCGGGATGTTCAAGACGCCCACGCTGCGTAACGTTGCGACACGGCAGGTTTTCTTCCATAACGGGCGCTTCCACACGCTCAAGGACGCTCTTCGTTTCTATGTGGAGCGCGATACGAACCCGGGCGAATGGTATCCGCGGGACGGTACGCAAATCCATGCGTTTGACGATTTGCCGGCTGCCTTGCGGACCAATGTCGATAAGACTACAGAGCCGTTCCCGGGCAAGAACAAGCGCCCGGTGTGGAACGATGCCGAGATCGACGACGTGATTGCGTTCTTGAAGACGCTTAGCGATGACGACCAGGTGGCCAAGCAGTGATGCGATCCGTTGACTCGATTCTTGGGGGCATGCTAGCGTCAGGTATGGCGTTTCTCCTTCTTAGTTGTTGTCGCTGCGACCAGCCCTCTGTTGGGTGAGCAGCGACATTCTCGGATCTTCCTGAAGCGCCTTCTCTAAAGCTCATCCCAAATGCTTATCGTTCCTCGCGATATTCGCGACTGGCCGGCGTCCGTGTCGTGGTGTATTCGCGACAGTTCTGCTTGGGAGAGATTCTATGCAGCTCACAATGGATAAGGACCTGGTGCTGGAGTCGAGCAGCACCCTGGTAGAAGAGACCGAGCTATCGGGTGCGATTTTGCGGACGCCTGAGGAGTTGGGCAGGATTGTTTCGCGGTTTGCGGCGACTGAGGGATGGATGGATCGAGTGCGGCTACGGGTGGATGGGCGCTGGTGGGAGCGGCTGTACCGAGGTCCTGACCATGACATTTGGGTGATCAGTTGGCTGCCGGGGCAATCGACGGGATTCCACGACCACGGTGCGTCTTCTGGAGCGTTCGTTGTAGTGACAGGTGTGCTGGAGGAGCATTGCGCCGGAGTGCGGAGTCGCGTGGTGCGGCCGGGCAAGCCGCGCGCGTTCGGGCCTGATTACGCGCATGATGTGCGGAACGCCTCGCAGGCGCCGGCCATCAGCATTCACGCGTATTCGCCTCCTCTGGAGGAGATGAACGAGTATGAGCTGGAGGGGGAGGACCTGGTTCTACGCGACGGTGTGGCGTGGAGGGCTGATAGGCTCGAACAGGAATGGCGAGGGGAGGGGCGGAGACCTTTGAAATACGTTGGAGCCTTGACCATTGAGGAGATGCTATCGGCCGCGCGTGCGCGGTTGCGGCGGCTAACGCCGACCGAAGCCCACGATGCGACGGCAGAGAGAGGGGCGGTGCTGGTGGACATTCGCCCTGAGGGTCAGCGCGCGGTCGAGGGTAGTATTGCGGGCGCGTTGGTGGTTGAGCGCAATGTGCTTGAGTGGCGGTTCGATCCCAAGTGCAGCGCGCGGCTGCCAGTCGCGACCGATCACGACGTCGAAGTGATCGTGTTTTGCTCGGAGGGGTATACGTCGAGCCTTGCGGCGGCAGCTTTGCAGGATCTTGGACTTTGGCGCGCGACGGACGTGGTGGGAGGATTCCAGGCGTGGCGTGCGATGGGCTTGCCGGTGGTGCCGCCAGGCAAGGCGCTTTAGGTTTGGGATCGATCGATGAGGGGGACGTGGCGTCCTGGGGAGCGAAGGCGAAGCTAATGATCGATCGGCTATGGCCGGGTTCGCGTTGAGGTGGGGTTTTGGGCTAGGCTGATTGCACTGGTTTCTCCTCAAAACTTCTTTGGATCGGATCTCGTTCGCTATGTGGAATCGTTCGTCGTTGGTTGCTGCTGTTGTGTTGGCGGGTGTTGCTGCTGGGGCGCTGCCGGGAATGGCGCAGAAGGTTTATACGAAGCAGGACTATACGCAGGCGGAGCGGTGGATGTCGTACAACGTGGCAGGGCTGGTGCACCACACGATTCGCGGGGTTACGTATCTGCCGAGTGGGCGGGTGTTTTATCGCGATCCCGGGACGGGTGGGACGGCTTACATGATCGCCGACCCAGCGAAGAGCTCGGTGGTTCCGGCGTTCGAAAATGCGAAGCTGGCAGCGGCGCTGAATAAGGCGGATGCGGATTCGAAGGCTACCGCGGAGAAGCTGGGAGTGACCGGGTACATGGAGCTGCCGGGGGGCGGGTTCTCGGTGACGACGGGTCAGGGTGTGTTTGATTGCGATGCGGCCGTGACGGCCTGTACGGCAGAGCCGAAGCCACCGAGTGAGGAGACAACCGCGGAGAAGCCGGGGACGAAGCCTGCGGCGAAGAAGGTGATTTCGCGGCGGCATGGGGGCGATGAGAATCTTTCGCCGGACAAGAAGCTGGCGGCGTTTATCCGCGACAACAATCTTTGGGTGAAGACGGTGGCGACGGGTGAGGAGCGGCAGTTGACTACTGACGGCGTCGAGGACTTTGGGTATGCGACCGATAACGCGGGATGGCAGCACTCCGATGGCGCCATTCTGACTTGGTCGGCGGATGGGAAGAAGATTGCTACGTTTCAGCAGGACCAGCGGAAGACGGGGCTGATGTATTTAGTGCCGGTGACGAATCGGCATCCGAAGCTCGAGGCCTGGCGGTATCCGCTGGTGGGGGATAAAGATGTCACGATGATTTCGCCGGTGGTGATCGACGTGGCGACAGCGAAGGTCGTGCGGCTGAAGATCGCGCCGATGGAGCATCGCAGCATGGAGTGCGATGACGTTAGCTGCGACGGGGATGGGAAGTGGAGCGATGTCGAGTTCTCGCCGGATGGGGGAAGGTTGGCGTTCGTGTCGACGTCGCGGGACCACAAGGATGAGTGGGTGAAGGTGGCGGACACGGCTACGGGCGAGGTGCGGGATGTGTATCACGAGCATGTGGACACTTACTACGGCTGGCAGGCGAAGAACGACTGGAAGGTGCTGTGGGGTTCGAATGAGTTTTTGTGGGCGAGTGAGCGCAGCAACTGGGCGCAGTATTATCTCTACGATTTGACGACGGGTGCGCTCAAGAATGAGGTGACTCACGGGGATGGGCCGGTGTCTGAGATCAAAGCTGTCGATGAGAAGAACCATGTGCTGTATTTCACGGCTACAGGCAAGGTGAAGGGGCAGGATCCTTACTACGTGAACTATTTCCGGGTGGATCTGGATGGCAAGCACCAGACGCTGTTGACGCCGGAAGATGCGACGCACGAAGTTACGGCGGCGGCGGATGGAAGCTCGTTCGTAGATGTGTACTCGACTGTGGATACGCCGCAGACGGCGGTGCTGCGCGATGGGAAGACGGGTGCGGTGCTGGTGGCGCTGGCGAAGCAGGATATTTCGCAGCTGCTAGCGGCGGGATGGAAGCCGCCGATGCGGGTGGCGTTGAAGGCGCACGATGGCGTGACGAAAGTGTATGGGTTTGTGTTCAAGCCGACGGACTTCGATGCGTCGAAGAAGTATCCGGTGATCGATTACGTGTATCCGGGACCGCAGGACGCGGCGTGCTCGTTGATGGGAATTGGCTTTGAGGCTTCGCGCGGCGATCTGCAGTCGATGGCGGATTTGGGATTTGTGGTGGTGTGCATTGACGGGATGGGGAATCCGCATCGGTCAAAGACCTTCCACGACACGGATGCATCGAAGCCGCAGGACATGGGCGATGACACGATTCCGGACCAGGTGTCGGGGATCAAGGACCTGGGGGCGCGGTATCCGTGGATTGATCTGGATCGCGTAGGGATCACGGGGCACTCGGGCGGCGGCAATGCTACGGTGTCGGCGATGTTCCACTTCCCGGACTTCTTCAAGGTGGGCTGGGCGGAGAGCGGCAACCATGACAATCGGGACTACGAAGATGATTGGGATGAGCGTTGGGCCGGGCTCGAGATCATGGGGAAGGATGGAAAGAGCAACTACGAGGCTCATGCAAACCAGAACTATGCGGCGAATCTGAAGGGGCACCTGATGCTGACGCATGGGACGATGGACGACAACGTGCCGCCGAGCAATACGCTGCTGGTGGTGGAGGCGTTGATCAAGGCGAACAAGGATTTCGACATGCTGCTGATCCCGAATGTGCATCATGGCTACGCGGCTGCGACGCCGTATGTGATGAAGCGCAAGTGGGATTATTTTGTGCGGTACCTGGCGGGAGGAACGCCGGCGATGGACTTTGTACCGAAGTCGTATGAGGAGATGGTGAAGGCATACTACGCGGCGCAGTAAGGCAGGCGATAGAGTATAGAGGATAGAGAAGACGAAACGCCCGCCTTGGTTTGGCGGGCGTTTTCGTGTGTCGCTATTGGACGATCTGGCCGTCGGCAGCGGTGGCGGGATGATTGCGTGTGGGCGGCGGCGTTTGGACTTGCCAGCCATTGCTGGTGTCGACGAGAAGGGCGGCGGCGGTGCCGTTGCCGGAAAGATCAGTCTTGACCTGGGGAAAGGCGTTCTGGGTTTCGGCGGCCTGCGCCCATGCGGGCGCGCCGGAGAAGTTGTACAGGTAGGTGACGGTAGTGGTGTCACCAGGCTGACCGTTGTTGGGCGTGCTGGACTGGATGGATGAAACGGAGCGATGGCCATAGCAGAAGTTGCCGTAGCCGGGCTGGTTGGGATCAGGGGTCCAGGCGCTGCGGCCCTGGTCGCTGAGGTCGTAGTTGATCTCCTGCTTCGAGATGATGATGATCTTCTTCTCACTGGTGGTGCGAGTGAGGAGGCCCTGATCGACGAGGGCGGCGTAGGGAGCGGACTGATCGTCGTTGGAGGCAGCCACCTGGGTGGGAAACTTCTGGGGCTCCGACCACAGGCAGGCGGGGTGCGCCGAGTACCAGGCGTTGATAGCCGATTTGTAGTTGCTGGAGTTGTCGGTGGTTTTCTTGCAGCCGGCGGCGAGGAGGAGGGTGGCGGCGATGATGGTGGAGTTGCAAATTGTTTTGTGAAGCGTGGAGTGAGGCTTGGACAGAAAGATTCTCATTCGCCTTCAGATGCAGGGAGAATGCGGCGCGTTGATGCATGGATTTTGAGGCGACCAGGCAACCCTTTTGTGCTGCGTGAGGGTTAGTTAGCGGGCTGGGCTTCGGGCTCGTGCACACGCTTTGGGCGGTTGAGGACGACGATGGTCTCTGCGAGACGATCGTGGGCGCACTGGTGATTGGGATTGAGGAAGTACTGCAAGAATCCAAAGCCGCCTTCGAGGGCAGAGGCGGCATAGCCGAGGGCGCGCTCGATGGATTGCCAAAGCGAGAGTTGAGGATGGGTGAGCGAGACGACGCGGATGCCGAGGAGGCGCTTGCCCGGGGTGAGGCCGTTGGTGAAGTAGAAGAAGAGGCCGAAGTAGAGGATGAGGAAGATGGTCCAGAGGACTTCAAGCGTCATGTCCATGTTGAATTGGGCTTTGGCGTGGACGTGGTGAAGGACGACCTCGTGCGCGTTTTCAGAGATGTGGAGCTTGTTCTGGATGAAGTATTGCAGGGCCATCTTGGCGGGAAGGTCGAGAAGAACGAGGAGGAAGCTGTCGAGGAGGAAGGCCCAGAAGCGGCGAGAGAAGGGGGCGAGCGGGGTTCCGGTGAGCGAGTGGGCGAGATGCGTCTCGTGGGGATTGAAGAGGCCGGCGCGCTTGTAGAGGGGCATACGGACAATATAGCCGGGGACCGGTTAGAAGAGAGCGAGGACGTCGGCGGGGGAGAGGCCGTTGGCGCGGAAGGTGCGGAGGGCGAGGGCGTCGTGGCGCTTGGCGAGGCGAACGCCGTTGCTGTCGCGCATGAGGTCGCAGTGGAAGTAGGCGGGGGTGGGGTAGCCGAGGGCGCGCTGGAGGAGGATCTGGCGGGCGGTGGACTTGAGGAGGTCTCGGCCGCGGACAACTTCGGTGATGGCGGTGAGGGCGTCGTCGACGACACAGGCGAGTTGGTAGCTGGGGAGGCCGATGTCGGAGGGGCTGGAGGTAAGGGGCTTGCGCCAGATGAGGAAGTCGCCGAAGTCGGTGGAGGTGGTGAAGGTTTGAGGGCCGGCGTGGAGGTCGGTGAAGGAGATGGGGGTGTGGTCGGGGGTGCGGAAGCGGTAACTCGTCCTGCGCGGACGGCGGGAGTTCACGAGATCTGGGATTGGGCGAGCTGGGCGGCAGCGGTTGTTGTAGACGGGCTCGTCATCGGCCTCGGCCGCGAGGTCTTCGTGGGGCGCGTGGGTGGAGAGCGCGAGATCACGACGGGAGCAGATGCAGGGATAGGCGAGACCGGCGGCGAGGAGTTGCTGGAGGGCGGCGAGGTAGAGGGGAAGGCGGGAGGATTGGCGAAGCTCGGCGTCCCAGGTGAGGCCGAGCCAGAGGAGGTCTTCGCGCATGGCGGCGGAGAATTCGGGGCGCGAGCGCTGGGGATCGAGGTCTTCGTCGCGGAGGTAGAGGGTACCGCCGGCGGCGCGGGCGCGCTGGTGGGCGATGAAGAAGGTGCGTGCGTGGCCGAGATGGAGAAGGCCGGTGGGCGAGGGAGCGAGACGGCCGGTGTAGGGCGAGGTGGTCATGGCGCTGGAACTACTATCCCACGAAGGGACTGCCCAGGCAGTGCGTCCTAGGCGGCGGTGTTGGGGTGGGGGCGGTAGTCAAAGTAGCGTTTGAGGCGAAGGAAGTGTCTCTCGTAGAGGTGGTAGGAGAAGTAGGCGGCGGTGATGCTGATGAGGAAGATCAGCAAACCTGTGATGACGATGTCCGCGCCCTTGTTGGTAGAGAGGTGGGTGTTGATGAAGCGACGGAGGGGTTCGTCGAGATAGGTGAAGAGGATGAGGTGCAGGACGTAGATGCCGTAGCTGTACTTGCCGAGCCAGCGCATGGGGGCGAGCGTGCAGAGGCGGGACACGGCCGGCGAGCGGAGAGAGAGGGCGATCACGCCTACGGAGGCGACGGCGACGCAGGAGAAGTTGAAGGCAAGGAAGACCTGCACCATGGTCATAGTAGTGAAGATGAGACGGTGGCTGTAGCACAAGAGCAGTAAGGCAATAGAGACAGTGCCGGCGAGGAATATCCATACGGCGGAGCGGAGGACGCGGTCGTGGAGGCGGCTGCGGAGAAGAAGGGCGAGAGCAGCGCCGACGAGGAGAGAATCTGAGCGGCAGAGGGTGTTGGTTTCGACGACGAAGTAATTGACGTGATGCAGAAGAAGCGCAA
>CAWCMO010000008.1:0-31415 GCA_963796535.1 uncultured Acidobacteriaceae bacterium | reverse complement strand
CCAGCGCTTTCTGCTCGGCTAGAGCCGCGGTCCGGTCGCCCTGGAGCTGGGTCTGCGACTTTGGCTCTTCAGGCGACATGTGCGCCTCTGCGAGGCGAATCTCCTTGGAAAGCGGCTGTTGGACCCCATGAACCTTGTCGCGTGTGAGCGGAGTTGACCTGAAGCGTGCCGGCGGCGGCGCCAGAGGTGTCTTTGCACACCGCCCAAACAGTGCCGGAATGGTCGCGCTCGCCATAGATTGTCATACGCAAAAGCCGCGGGAGCGGTTCCATTGGGGCAAATCTGACGGCAATGAACCGGTATCAGCCCATGCTATCTGGCTTTGGCCGGTCATTGGCAGGTTTTTCGCGTGAATCAGGCTAAGGTTTGATCACTCCGCAGGCGATCCGATTGCCGGAATCCCCGCTGGGATCGGTCTTCTGGTCGTCGGCCTTGGCGTGGACCACGATGGAGGTTCCCCCGTTCAGGAACAGGGAGTTGGGGGCTGCAGGGTCGAGCGAGATCGACTGCAGGACAAAGGTCGCAGCTCCCATGTGATCCTCGCCGACTGAGACGCTTGCCGGCAGGTCGCCATTGTGGTGGCCCATGGGGTTCTGGTAGCCGTGGTGTTTGTTGTCGGGGTTGAAGTGTCCGCCGGCTCCCTTGAAGTCGGGTGCGTCACAGACCGGGTTTTGGTGGATATGGACGGCATGGGGCCCAAATTCGAGGTTCTTGAGTTCAATTTTGACTTTCACGCCCTTCTTCACGGTCTTGAAGGTCGCGAAGCCGGCATCCTGGCCGGTCGCGTTCAGGATCGGAACTTTGATTTCCTTTGGAGCTTCCTGGCCCTGGACTCGCGGGGCCGTTAGGGTTGCCGTGGCCGCCAAAATCACACCTGTTGCCAACCATCCATAGCGCATAAGAGACCTCCTGATACATCGGCCAGCATACCTCAGTTATCCACTGGTTCGCATCAATTTACGATAGGCACCTATGGCATCCACACACGTTCCCGGCGTCCTTGAAGTGATCACGGGCCCGATGTTTTCGGGCAAGAGCGAGGAATTGATTCGACGTCTCAAGCGCGCGCGGATCGCTCGCCAGCGCGTCGCCTGCTTCAAGCCTGATATTGACCTGCGCTACCACCGGTCGTCCATCGCCAGCCACAGCGCTCAGACGCATGAGGCAACCACCGTGGCCAATGTCGAATACCTGCGCGAGGCCCTCTATCCCCAGCTGAATTCGGTCGAAGTGATCGGCATCGATGAAGTCCAGTTCTTCGATGCGGCGATTATTCCGCTGGCGGTCGAGCTGATTGCGCTGGGGAAGCGCGTCATTATGGCGGGTCTGGACACTACGTTCGCAGGAGAGCCGTTTGGGCCGGTCCCGAACCTGATGGCGATTGCTGACACGGTCACGAAGCTGTCGGCCGTGTGCATGGTTTGCGGCCAGGCGGCGATTCATACGCAGCGGCTGGGGCAGAGTCAGGAGTTGGTGGTCGTGGGTGCGGCGGGGCTTTATGAGGCGCGTTGCCGGGCGCACTTCCATCCGTACATGGACGAGCACGCTTCAGAACAACTGGAACTCACGTCAGTACTTGGAGCAGTGGAGAAGGCCTAGAAGTTTGCCATCAGGATGGCTCCGCCGAGCGCTGCCGCCAACGCGATCGGCATGGCAATCATCCCGAGCTTCAGGAACTTCCAGGCGCTGACGTTAAGGTTCTCCTTGCGCAACGCGAGCAGCCACAGGATGGTTGCAAGTGAGCCGGTGACCGAGAGATTGGGGCCGAGGTCGACTCCGATCAGCACTGCATTGGCGAGCAATCCCTTGACGTGAGCAGCGTTGATGGTTGCGCCGGCAATCAAGCCCAGCGGCAGGTTGTTGACCAGGTTATTGGCTACGCCGACGCTGAATCCTACGAGCATGGTTGCGGCGGCGGGCGTGAGGCGCTGGGCCCAGGCGAGAGCTTGCTGCGTCAGGTTCAGCGCACCCTGACTCTCTACGGCGTCGACCATGATGAACAACCCGGCTACTAAGAGAATGGTGCTCCAGCTAATCTCGCGGAACAGCTTGAGGGGATTGCTCCTTGCTACGAACGAGGCGACCGCTGCGATGGCAACCGCGGCCAGGCAGGTGGGCAGGCCGAGGTCCTTCTTCATTGCGGAAGCGGTGAGCAAAGCCGCGACTACGAAGGCCAATCCCCAGAGGACAACCTTGCCTGAAGCGGTGAGCTTGATTGGCTCTGCTGGATGCTCGATCCGGCCATTCAGGTCTGCGCGGAAGAAGATACGAATGACCACGTAGGTGGCCACAATCGAGAGAACAGACGGCACGCCAAAGGCCGCGAGCCAATGGCCCAGCGGAGGCATGCCGGTGTGAAATACGACCAGATTTGCGGGGTTGGAGATGGGGAGTACGAAGCTTGCTGCATTCGCGATGAACGCGCACACGAAGAGGTAGGGGAGGGCGGAGACCTTTACCTTGCGGATGACGGCCAGGATGGCGGGGGTCAAGACTACAGCGGTGGCATCGTTCGACATAAAAATCGTGACGATGGTTCCAACTGCGTAGACCAGGAAGAACAGCGTGGAGCAGGAGCCGTTCGCGCCACGGACGGCGACTGACGATACCCAGTCAAATACGCCCTGTTCGCGGGCTAGCTCGGCGAGCAGCATCATTCCGATCAGAAACAGGTAAACGTCGATGCCTTCTCTTACTGCGGAAAAGGCCAGTTTTAGGGGGATCAGGCGGAGTGCGAGTAATAGGAATGCGCCGCTGGAGATCCACCACACTTCCGCAATATTGCGCGGGCGTAGCAGCATCAGGAGAATGCTGAGCACGACAATGCAAGGTAAGAGAATGTGGATGGCGGCGGCTGGCATTGTCACTCGATCGGAATCTGCTGCTTCCCCTAGGATGCAGTAGGGGACATCGTCGAGCGGCGGGCGAAAAGCCACATGACCGCGGCCATGACCGCGCATGCTGCGATGCTTAGGCCGCCGTCCACCAGATACATGCGCGCCGGCCCATGGCTGTCGTAGACTCGGCCGTCGAGGACGCCCATGTAGAGGATCGGAATAACGGTCGCGGAGGTAAGCAGGCTGAACTGGGTTGCGGCGAGGGGATTGTTTCTCCCGATGGTGGCAAAACAGATGGCTACGGCGGCCGTGAAACTGAGGGCTTGAACGACGTTCTCGCCGAGAAAGGCGATGGCGAAGGTGGCGGGTGTTCGAGGGAGCAGAAGGAGAGTGAGGGTGAAGAGACTGCCTACTGTACCGATCAGTAAATAAAGCGGAAGGGATTTTATCCAGCGCGCGAAGAAGGGCAGAAGAAGGCAGGCGGTGGCGCCGGCGAGCGAGAGGACCGCGCCTCCCATGCGGCCGACGAAGGCTGGCGAGGCGTGGAAGTCGGCGGAGACGCCGCCGAGTTGGTTCGTAAGGGCGAAGG
Organism: uncultured Acidobacteriaceae bacterium; assembly: GCA_963796535.1. GTDB lineage: Bacteria > Acidobacteriota > Terriglobia > Terriglobales > Acidobacteriaceae > Granulicella. The sequence continues at coordinate 27,989 of CAWCMO010000008.1, read as the reverse complement.
AGCCTGTGGGAGCTGCAAACAATAGCAGCGTAAGGAGTACTTCGCGCCGCTTCAGGAGGGCGCCTAGTTCTGTGAAGAGTTTGCTGAAGCCATCGCGGGCGAGGTTCAGTGCGGTTTTGGCGGCGTCCGGTGAGGTTAGTTCGGGGACGGGGATCCAGGGAAAGACGGCGGCGGGGAGAACGACCAAGGCTCCAAGGAGTGGCGCTATGACGGTTAGGGGCAGGCGACGCATGCCTTCGGCGGCGATGGCGGCCATGAGGCCGTTGCCGAGGAAGAGGCCTACCTGGGTCCAGGCGCTGAGGCGGGCTCCTTCGTGATTGGGGTTATCGCGCTCGGCCTCGGCGACGTCGGGGATGACGCCGGCGAGCCAACCGCCGAGGGCATTGGAGCTGAGTACGGAGGCGGCGTAGGCGACCATCAGCAGGATTTCTAGGGTGAGGAGGTGGCCGCGCATGAGGACCGCAGTCATGAGGCCGATGCCTGCAAGTGCTGCAAACAAGGTGGCATAGAAGCGGCGGGTGAACCGGATGTCGAGCACGGGGCCGAGCAGGAAGACCCAGAATCCGGGGGAGAGGCAGGCGGCGCTGATGGCGGCGATCTTGATTTCAGGGACGCCTTGGGCGGCGAGCATCTGGGGTAACGGCAGGACGATGAACCCGCCCGCGAGGCCAATCGTGGCGTTCGAGAGGCCCATTAACCAGACGGGGGCTCGGCGGCGGGATTGGATGCGGGGGGGCATCGCCGTAGTGTACGGCAGAGGACTATTGTGCTGCTGTTTCTTCGTCGGCCAGGGGCTGCCAGAGCTCGAGGCGGTTGCCGTCGCAGTCTTTGATCCAGGCGAATTTGCCGTAGGAGGCGTTGTCGCGCTTGGGGTCGATCCAGACACCGGCGGCCTCAAGTGTGGCAAGTAAAGCGTCTAAGTCGTCTACGCGGTAGTTGATCATGAACGGTTGGGGGCCGTCGCCGAAGTAGCTGGTGTCCAGGGGGAAGGCCGACCAGGCAGTCATGCCGGTGCCTTTGGGGACTTCGTCGGACCATTCGAACGAGGCGCCGCCGAAGTCGGAGAGGGTGATACCCAGGTTTGTGGCGTACCACTTTACGAGGGCTTTGGGGTCGGGAGAGCGGAGGAAGACTCCGCCTATGCCTGTAACTCTTGCCATTGCAACATCTCCGGGGGTTTAGTTTGATTGGAGCGCTGAGACTAGCGATTGTACCGCAGCGGTGTCAATTGCACGTGCGGCTAGTTGGATGCCGTCGCGGAGGTTGGTGGCGAGGCCGCTGACTACGAGGACCGCGGCGGCGTTTAGGAGGACCACGTCGCGGGGTGGGCCTGCTTTTCCGGCGAAGATACTGTTTAGAATCATTGCATTGCCGGCCGCGCTGCCGCCGGCGAGGGCGGATAGGGGCGCTCGTTGAAGGCCGAAATCTTCGGGGGCTATGGTGTATTGGGTGACGGTTCCGTTGCGGAGTTCGGCGATTTGGGTGGGGCCGGAGAGGGCGATTTCGTCTAGATTGCCGTCGCCGTGGACGACCATGGCATGATCGATGTCCAATAGAATCATCGCGTTAGCGACTAGCGGGACGAGGCGGGACTGGTAGACGCCCATGACCTGGCGGCGCGCTCGGGCGGGGTTGAGGAGGGGCCCTAGAATGTGCAGGATGGAGCGCACGCCGAGGGCTTTGCGGACGGGCATCACTGCTTTCAATTGAGGGTGATGCGAGGGGGCTAGCAGAAAGGTAAAGTGATGATTACGCAAGGCTTGGGAGGCGGCTTCGGGGGAGAGGTGGATGGGGATGCCTAGGGCTTCGAGGACGTCTGCGGAGCCGCAGGCGGAGGTGATGGCTCGGTTGCCGTGCTTGGCTACGTGGGCGCCGGCGGCGGCGGCGACGAGGGCCGCGGCGGTGGAGATGTTGAAGGTACCGCTGGCGTCGCCTCCCGTGCCGCAGGTATCGACTAGCTGCTGTTGCTCTATGTCGCTGAGGGGAAGGTGGTTAGCCGCAGTGCGGAGAGTGGAGGCGAAGCCGGCGATTTCGGCTGAGGTTTCGCCGCGGGCGGCGAGGGCGCCGAGCAGGGCGGCTAATTCGATGTCGCTGGCGTGGCCGGCGAGGATGCTTTCCATGAGCGCGGACGCTTCGGAACGCGAGAGGGTTTCGCGCTGTTCGAGGATGCGGCGGAGCTCGTTCTGGATCGACATGCGCTTCTGAGCCTACCAAAAAGTGCTGACACAGCCCGGTTTCGGGTTACAAATCGACGTGTTTAGCCCTGTTTCAGGTAGCAGAATGCAGGAATGACTGAGTGGTCAGTCATTTATTGCTGGAATTTGATTTTTGATGTTGAGTTGACGGGCTTGTCCTGCCGGACGGGCCCGCTACGCGCGGAGCGGCAACTTCGTTGCGGGCAGAGGCCTTCGGCTGGGCGCTTCCGTTGGTCGCGAACGATATTTTCTTGCCGACCAACGGGAGGGCCACGCGAAGCCGTAAAAAGGCGTGTGAACGCCCGCCCCACGCGTAGTGGGTACTTCCGGCAGGATAGTTCTGGGCAAACAAAGCAAACGGAATTTGGTAGTGCGTGAATCGCGCAGGATCACCGATTATCGTCCTGCGTCAGTTGCTACGGCTTTGGGCGAGTGACTAGGATGATCCCGATGGTGGGATCACAAACCGTCCTAATCTGAAATCGTAAAGTTGGAGTCCGCATGAAGATCCACGAGTACCAAGGGAAAGAGATTCTGCGCAAGTATGGAGTGGCGGTTCCGCATGGGGAGATGGCGACGACCCTGGAGGAGGCGGACACGGCGGCGAAGCAGCTTTTCTCTGAGGGGAACGCGGTGGTGGTCATCAAGGCGCAGATTCATGCGGGTGGGCGCGGGAAGGGTGGCGGGGTGAAGCTGGCGAAGTCGATGACGGAGGCGGCTGCCGCATCGAAGGCAATTTTGGGGATGCAGCTGGTGACGCACCAGACGGGGCCAGCGGGGCAGAAAGTCCACCGGCTGCTGGTGGAGGCCGGGTCGGCGATTGAGCGGGAGCTGTATTTGGGATTGGTGCTGGACCGCGCGTCGGCGCAGGTGGTGTTCATGGCGTCGTCGGCTGGCGGGATGGAGATTGAAGAGGTCGCGAAAGATACGCCGGAGAAGATCTTCAAGGAGTATGTGGATCCGGCGATTGGGTTTCAGCCGTACCAAGCGCGGAAGCTGGCGTTCAAGCTGGGGCTGGCGCCGGCGCAGATTGGCGAAGCGGCGAAGTTCATGCTGGGGATGTACAAGGCGTTTATCGATACCGACTCGACGCTGATGGAGATCAATCCATTTATTACGACGAAGGACGGGAAGCTGCTGGCGCTGGATTGCAAGATGAACTTCGACGATAACGCGATGTTCCGGCATAAGGATTTGAAGGAGCTGCGGGACATTTCGGAAGAAGATCCGCTCGAAGTGGAAGCTAGCAAGTTTGCGCTGAATTACATCAAGCTGGATGGGTCGATTGCCTGCATGGTGAATGGGGCGGGGTTGGCCATGGCGACGATGGACATTATTCAGTATGCGGGTGGGGCGCCGGCGAACTTTCTGGATGTTGGTGGCGGGGCGAACCAGGAACAGATTGAGAATGCGTTTGGGATTTTGTTGTCGGACCCGAATGTGAAGGCGATTTTCATTAATATTTTCGGCGGGATTTTGCGCGTGGATGTTTTGGCTACCGCTGTTGTGGCTGCCGCGAAAAAACTCAACGTTCACTTGCCGATTATTCTTCGGCTCGAGGGAACGAATGTTGAGGAGGGTCGGAAGATCATTGCTGAGTCGGGGATGAAGGTGCAGATCGGCGCGACGATGAAGGAAGCGGCGGATATGGCTGTCGCTGCAGCGAAGGGTTGAAGGGTTGTTAGTTGTTAGTTCTCAGTTGTCAGTTTGGTTTTGAGTTGTTAGTTGGTTTTGAGTTGTTCGCTGTCAGTGAGGCGTTGTGGCCCAGTCGTTCCGAGATCTGAAAGTTTGGAAGTTGGCCGTCGACATGACGACTCTTGTTTATGCGGTGACTGCAGGCTTTCCGAAGTCGGAAATATTTGGCTTGAGTTCGCAGATGAGGCGAGCGGCAGTTTCTATCCCAAGCAATATTGCTGAGGGCTCTGCTCGCGGTACGAAGAAGGACTTTAAGCAGTTTGTATCGATTGCTCGCGGGAGCAATTGTGAACTTCAAACGCAGTTGCTGATCGCAAGTCGTTTGGGTTTCGCGCAACAACAGAAGGTCGATGAGATTCAATTCGCCTTGAACGAGATAGGTCAGATGCTAAATGGATTGTCTAAGTACCTCAGCGAGCCTCGTTCGAAACTGAGAACTGAGAACTGAGAACGGAGAACCAAACAACTGGATGCTCCCTATGCGCGCTATTGACGGAAAGAAGATCGCTGTTGTCGGCGGAGGTCCTGGAGGACTTACGCTGGCGCGGCTGCTGCAAATGGGTGGCGCGGACGTTGCGGTGTATGAGCGGGATCAGAGTCGCGAGGCGCGGGTGCAGGGGAGCGCGCTGGATCTGCATGAAGATTCCGGGCTGGCGGCGCTTGAGGCCGGTGGTTTGATGGATGCGTTTTGGGCGAATCACCGGGCGGATCTTGATCAGCTTCGCTTGACGGATGAGCACGGAAAGATTTTGCACGATCATGCGCGGACGATGTCGGGGGCGGGAAAGCGTCCTGAGATTGAGCGCGGACCGCTGCGCGATTTGTTGCTGGATTCGCTGCTGCCTGGGACGGTGCATTGGGATCGGAGGCTGGAGACGGCGGAGCGTGCCGGCGACAAGGTGAAGCTGCAGTTTGCTAATGGGGAAAGTGTGTTGGTGGATGTGGCGATTGGTTGTGACGGAGCGAACTCGCGGTTGCGCGCGGCGGTGACGCCTATTCGTCCAGAGTATGTGGGGGTGGCGCTGGTTGAAGGCGTTGTTGCTGACGCAAAAGATGCGGTGCCGGAGCTTTGGGAGTTGTTGGGCGGAGCCGCATTGATTGCGCTGGGTACTGAGCGAACGATTGGGATGGGGACCAAGCCGGATGGAAGCATCCTGTTCTATGCGGGGCTGAAGAGCGGAGATGCGGAAGGTCGGCAGAGGCTGGAAGCGGCTGACGACGCGGAGAAGCGGGTGGCTTGGTTTCGGGCGAACTTCGAGGGATGGAGTGCGCTGTGGGAACCGCTGTTTGAGAAGGCGAAGTCTGTGGTGTGGCGGCCGCTGCTGGTGTGTCCTGAAGATCAGCATTGGGAGCCAAAGCCGAACGTTACGCTGATTGGGGATGCGGCGCATGTGATGCCACCGTATGCCGGCGAAGGCGTGAACATGGCGATGCTCGATGCGCTGGTGCTGTCGCGGGAGTTGCTGCAGGAAGGCGATGTGGCAGGCGCGATTGCGCGGTACGAGGCCGAGATGTTTGAGCGCATGCGGGAGATGACGAGCGACACGATGATGAATACCGAGATGTTTTATTCGACGGACGCGGCGGATCGCGTGGTTGGGTTGTTTCGAAGTTTTGCGGGAGCCGCCTGAAGCGCTTCTGCCGCACAGAATTGAATGCAGGTCACGCATGGCGCGGGTTTGATAGGAGAACGAAATGTCAGTATTGGTTGGTAAGGGAACGCGGTTAATTGTGCAGGGGATTACTGGGCGTGAGGGATCGTTTCATGCCAAGGGCTGCGCGGAGTATGGCACGAAGGTGGTTGGCGGTGTGACGCCGGGTAAGGGCGGGACTACGTTTGAAGGTTGGCCGGTGTTCAATACCGTCGAAGACGCGGTACGGGAGACGGGTGCGAACGCTACGATGATTTTCGTTCCGCCGCCGGCGGCTGCGGATGGGATTCTGGAGGCTACGGCTGCGGGGATGCCGCTGATCGTGTGCATCACCGAGGGGATTCCGGTGCTGGATATGGTGAAGGTTTGGGAGGTTGTGCGGAAGTCGAAGTCGCGGCTGATTGGACCGAATTGCCCGGGGGTGATTTCGCCGGGCAAGGCGAAGATTGGGATCATGCCGGGGCGGATTCATAAGGAAGGGTCGGTGGGGATTGTGTCGAAGTCGGGCACGCTGACGTATGAGGCCGTGTACCAGTTGACGCAGCGGGGAATTGGGCAGTCGACTGCCATTGGGATTGGCGGCGACCCGATTATTGGGACCACGCATATCGATGCGCTGAAGCTGTTGAATGACGATCCTGATACGGAAGCGATCATTATGATTGGCGAGATTGGTGGGTCGGCGGAAGAGGCTGCGGCTGAGTACATCAAGGAGTTTGTGAAGAAGCCGGTGGTGGGATTTATTGCGGGGCAGACGGCGCCTCCGGGACGACGGATGGGGCATGCGGGCGCGATTATTTCTGGCGGTGAGGGAACGGCAGAGAGCAAGATGGCCGCGATGAGCGCTGCGGGAATTCACGTGGTGAAGTCGCCTGCAGAGATTGGCGAGACCATGCAGCGGGTGATGGGGAAGTAGAGAGACAGTGAGTAGTGAGTAGTGAGTATGGACTGTGAGCAGTACAGCTCAAGGCTAGGGCGGGTGCTCGGGCCTTTTGCTTTGGGTGAAAGGTTGGGGGCAATCGGCTTAGGTGGCAGTTGGAGGGGGAGGCGGTTGCGTGGGCCTGGGATGCATCTAATGGAGTGTCGGTTCAATTGAGAAGAGCCTTCTGCAACGGGCGATTTGATGCTCGAGCGAGGTTCTTGTGCAAAAGCGCATTCTGGTTGTGTCCCACGATTCGGTGTTGAGAGATTCACGATCGGCGTTGCTGCTGCATGCGGGGTATGCGGTGTCCGCTGTGGGGAACGACGAGGATGCCTTGGCATTGTTGGCCAAGAATACGTTTGATGTGGTGTTGATTGGGCGGAACTCTCACTGGCGCGAGCAAGCGCTGGATGAGCGGGTGCGGGCGGTTCATCCGCAGCAGGTGATTGTGAAGATTGCGCAGGCGTGGGAGCCGGCGAGCGTGTTCTGTTCGCGGATTACGGACTCGGTTCCGGCAAACGTTCTTACGGCTGTGCAGGAGGCGCTGCTGGGGGGAGTGCCGAGGTGGGCGGATGGAGCGGGTGCTGCCGCGTTGAACGAGAATTGAGGGGTTAGCGCGTGGGTTGGCGGGAGTAGTAAGCCCAGGCGATGGCGAACATGACGGCGACCATGAAGGCGAGTTCCGCGTGGGGGCGGTTGCGGTAGTAGAGGTTGACGATGGCGTCGAATGTCCAGGCAGCGGAGCCGACGGCCCATATCCATGCAGTGCGGCGCATCATCTCTCCTTAGGTTTTTTTAGACGCCGGAAGCCGCGCGAGGACGCGCTCGGTGAAGCGTATAGTGCATTTTATGCGCCAACGAATGGTTATTGCGGTGGGTTTGTGGGTGGTTTGCGGCGGGTGCGGGTTGGGACAACAGGCTGCGCCGGCTAACGGGCAACAAGCTGCGTCCGTTAGCGGACAACACGCTGCGGCAGCCGCGCGGTGTGAGGGGCTGACGGGGGTGAAGCTGGAGGGGGCGAAGGTGACGTCGGCTGCGCTGGTGCCGGCGCACGCTGCGCTCGGGGATGTGAAGTTGGAGCCGGGGCAGGTGGGAAAGCTGCCGGCGTTCTGCAGGGTGCAGGTGACGGCGACGCCGTCGAGCGACTCGGATATCAGGATTGAGGTGTGGCTGCCGGTGGATGGATGGAACGGGCGGTATCGGGCGGCGGGCAATGGTGGGTTTGCGGGAGAGATTTACTTTGGGGATTTGGCCGCGGCGGTGGCGGAGGGCTATGCGGCATCGGGAACGGATACGGGGCATGCGGGGATGGATCCGGCGTTTGCGCTGGGGCATCCAGAGAAGGTGAAGGATTTTGGGTGGCGCGCGGTGCACGAGATGACGGTGCAGACCAAGGCGCTGGTGAAGGCGTTCTATGGGAAGCCAGCGGTGCATGCGTATTTCGTGGCGTGCTCGGATGGGGGGCGGGAGGCGCTGATGGAGGCGCAGCGATTCCCGTCAGATTTTGATGGGATATTGGCGGGGGCTCCGGCGTATAACTGGTCGGCGCTGATTTCGGCTGCTACAGAGGATGATCGGACGCTGATGGCGAGTGCGGGGGCGTATCTGCCGGCGAGCAAGTTGCCGGCGATTACGGCGGCGGTGCTGGCGGTCTGCGACGGGCAGGATGGGGTGACGGATGGCGTGGTGGGGAATCCTGCGAAGTGCAGGTTCGATCCGGCGGTGCTGGCGTGTAAGGGAGCGGAGACGGATGCGTGTTTGACGGCGGGGCAGCTGGCTACGCTGACGTCGATTTATGCGGCGAAGCGGGATGCGGAGGGGAGGGAAGTGTTCCCTGGGTATTCGCCGGGGGCGGAGAGTGCGGCGGGGAGTTGGGGAGTCTGGATTGTGGGGAAGAAGCCAGGGGATCCGACGGCGATGATGTACTTCGGGCTGGGGTACTTCAAGGACTTTGTGTATCAGAATCCGGATTGGAGTTTGGCGACGTTTGAATTCGATCGCGACTCCAAGATGGCGCTGGCGAAGAAGGGAGAGGCGCTCAATGCTACGGACACAAATTTGAAACCGTTTGTGGCGCGGGGTGGGAAGCTGGTGATGTATCACGGGTGGAATGATCCGGCGATTCCGGGGCTGAGTTCGGTGGTGTATTACGACGGGGTGGTTGGGGCGATGGGGAAGAGGGAGACGGATGCTTCGGTGCGGCTGTACATGGTACCGGGAATGCTGCATTGCGATGGCGGGCCGGGGGCTACGGATTTCGGGCAGGATGGGGCCGCGATTCGTCGGGATGCGCAGCATGATGTGTTCACGGCGCTGGAGCAGTGGGTTGAGTCAGGGAAGGCTCCAGGAACGCTGACCGCGACGAAGTTTGTGGGGGATGATGAGACCAAGGGCGTGTTGATGACTCGGCCGCTGTGCGCGTATCCGGCGGAGGCTCGGTATGTGAAGGGCGATCCGATGCAGGCGGCTAGCTTTGCTTGTGTGGCGCCGTAGCGGGGTCAGAACTCGACAGGCTTGTCCTGCCGGACGGGCCCGCTACGCGCGGGGCGGCAACTTCGTTGCGGGCAGAGGCCTTCGGCGGGGCGCTTCCGTTGGTCGCGAAGGATATATTTTCTTGCCGACCAACGGGAGGCCCACGCGAAGCCGTAAAAAGGCGTGCGAACGCCCGCCCCACGCGCAGTGGGCACTTCGGGCACAATACGGGTTTATACTCTCGTATGCGTAAATTGCTGGTGAGTTTGGTTGCGGCGGGTGTGTGCGTGTCTGCGGGTGCGCAGACGTTCTCGGTGCGGTTTCCGGCGGCGGTGTCGGGGAAGGCGCTGGATGGGCGGCTGATGGTGCTGCTGTCGAATGATCCGAGTGAGGAGCCTCGGTTTCAGATCAATGACACGATGGCATCGCAGCAGGTGTTTGGGGTGACGGTGGATGGGTGGAAGCCGGGGCAGACGGTGGTGGTCGCGGACGAGGGCGGCGATGGAATCTCAGGGTATCCGCGGGCTGCGTTGAAGGATGTGCCGCCCGGCGATTACACGGTGCAGGCCGTGCTGAATGTGTATGAGACGTTCCATCGCGGGGATGGGTCCGTGGTGAAGCTGTCGGCTGACCGGGGTGAGGGGAAGCAGTGGAGTGTGGCACCGGGGAATTTGTATTCGAAGCCGGTGAAGATGCATGTGGGGCCGGACGCGAAGTTAGAGATTGTGATGGACCAGGTGATGCCGGAGATTAAGCCCGAGGCGGATTCGAAATTTATTCGGCACATCAAGATTCAGAGTGCGCTGCTAACGAAGTTTTGGGGGCGGCCAGTGTTTCTGTCGGCGGTGGTGATGGTGCCTTGGGGGTTTGATGAGCATCCTGATGCACGGTTTCCGCTGATCGTGGCGGAGGATCATTACACGGCGGAGTTTGATGACTTTCGGACGGAGCCGCCGGATGCTGATTTGAAGCCGGTGTATTCGGAACGGTTTCATCTTGCGGGGTACAACCGGATCATGCAGGAGGAGGCTTACAAGAATTATCAGGAGTGGATTACGCCGGAGACTCCGCGGATGCTGATTGTGAAGCTGCAGCATGCGAATCCTTATTACGACGATAGCTATGCGGTGAACTCGGCTAATGTTGGGCCTTATGGGGATGCGATTGAGACGGAGTTGATTCCCGCGATTGAGAAGCAGTTTCGCGGGATTGGCGCGGGGTGGGCTCGATTTCTTTATGGCGGGTCTACTGGTGGGTGGGAGTCGCTGGCCGTGCAGATGTTTTATCCGGAGCACTATAACGGGGCGTTTGTGGCTTGTCCTGATCCCGTCGATTTTCATGCGTACATGACGAGGGATTTGTATAAGGACGACAACATGTTTTATGCGCAGGGTGCGAACAAGCGCGTGGAGCAACCGGCGATGCGGAACTACCTGGGGCAGACGCTGATCTCGATGCGCGACAACATTGCGTATGAGGCGGCGCTGGGGGATCACGGCCGGTCTGGCGATCAGTTTGATATTTGGCAGGCCGTGTATTCGCCGCAGGGGAAGGATGGGTATCCGCTGCCGATATTTGATAAGACTACGGGCGTGATCGATCACAAGACCGCGGAGTATTGGCGGGAGCATTATGATCTCGACGCGATTCTGCAGAGGGACTGGACGACGTTGGGGCCGAAGCTGCAGGGGAAGCTGCATATTTATGTTGGGTCGGATGACACTTACTTTTTGAACAATGCCGTTTACCTGATGCAGGACTTTTTGGATAAGACAGGGACGCCGGGGTATGGGGTTCCTTATGAGGGCGAAGTGAAGTATGGGCCTCGGGCGGAGCATTGCTGGAATGGGGATCCTACGAAGGCGAATGCTTACTCGCGGATGCATTACAACCAGATGTATGTGGGGCAGATTGTGGAGCGGATGGAGAAGACCGCGCCGGCGGGGGCGGACCTCAGTAGCTGGCGCTACTGAGGTCGGTGAGTAGTGGGTAGTGAGTAGTGGGTAGTGAGTAGTGCGCGCTGCGCGCGGGTCAGTCGATGAAGGTGCCCATGGGCTCGCCTTCTTTTAGGTCGGCGGCGAAGCGTAGGCGGTGGTTGTCGGGGTCGAGGACTTGGATTTCGCGGGATTCCCAGGGGAAGTTGGTGGGGCCCTGGAGGAGGTTGGCGCCGCTGGCTTTGAACTCTTCGTAGAGGGCGTCGACGTCGGAACAGGGAGACCAGATCCAGGTGCCGGGGTTTCCCTGGCCTCCTTCGCAGAGCATGATCGAGCAGGTGCCGCGTTTTACGGCGGCATAGTAGGGGAGCTGCCAGGGAATGGTGAAGCCGAGGATGCGGGTGTAGTAGTCGAGGCTGGTGGCGAGGTTGGCTACGCGGAAGATGGGGATGGCGTGGTGGAGGAGGGCTTTGGTGGTGGGTTCGGTGGGGGGCATGGGGGCTCCGGGGTGGGGCGGCTTTTTGCTGCTAGCTTCTAGCTTTTAGCGAAAGGCAGGGGCAAAGGCAAGGGCAGAAGCAGATCCCTGTGGGATGACAACCAGAATGGCAACGGCAACGGTAAAGGAAGAAGCAGATTCCCGGAGGGAATGACAGAAAGAAAAGCAAAGGCAATGGCGAGGGCGGCGCGGCTACGGGGGCAGTACACTGGTAAGGCAGTCTACTTAAGGAGATTTACGTGTCAGAGCGCACATTTAGCATCATCAAGCCGGACGCCGTGAAGAAGGGCGATGCCGGCGCTATTCTCGCGGAGATTGTGAAGGCGGGATTCAAGATTGTTTCGATTAAGAAGATTTCGATTTCGAAGAGCCAGGCTGAAGGGTTTTATCACGTGCACTCGGCGCGGCCGTTCTTTGGCGAGTTAGTGGAGTTCATGAGTTCGGGGCCGATTGTTCCTATGGTTCTCGAGAAAGACAATGCGATTGCTGATCTGCGCAAGCTGATGGGCGCTACCGATCCGGCAAAGGCTGAGGCGGGAACGATTCGCAAGATGTTTGCGGCGTCGATTGGCGAGAATGCGATTCATGGTTCGGACGCGGCGGATACGGCGGCGTTCGAGATTGGGTACTTCTTTGCTGGGCTTGAATTGAAGTAAACGCAACAGCAGGAGCCAATCCAGGGGTCTCTCCACTACGGTCGAGAGGACGATGGGTTGGTGACGTTGGGAAAAGTCAGGGGCGGACCGAGGAGGATCTTCGGTTCGCCCCTATTGTTTCATCTGGGATTACTTGTTGTTTATCGGAGGGATGGGGGAAAGCTTTAGGGTTCTCAGTTGTTCGTTCTCAGTTCTCAGTAACGGCAACGACAGAGGCAGAAGCAGATTCCCGGAGGGAATGACAGAAAGAAAGGCAACGGCAACAGCAACAGCAAGGGCAACAGCAACAGCAACAGCAACAGCAACTACAGGGGTCCTTCACTTCGTTCAGGATGACGAGATTCGGGGCGGACGCAAGGGAAGAAGCAGCTCGTGTCGGATGACAACCAGAAAGGCAAAGGCAAAGGCAAAGGCAAGGCAACGGCGCGGGCAAGGGCAAGATCGACGGCGAGGGCAAAGGCTATTTGGTGAAGAGGGTTAGGTCGATGGAGTTGGCCATTTGGTGGAAGCCGGCGTCGCCTGGGTGGAGGTGGTCGCCGGAGTCGGCGGTGGAGGAGAAGACGGAAGGGTTGGCGGGGTCGCGGGTGGCTTTGTCGAAGTCGATGACGCCATCTAGCTGGTTGGTGGTGCGGATCCACTGGTTGACGGCGTTGCGGACGGCTTCGCCGGCGGGTGAAGCGTACTTTGCGCCCATGTAGGGGGTGAGGGTGGCTCCGAAGACTTTGATGCCGTGGGCGTGGGCGCGGGTGGCGAGTTGGGCGAGGCCGGTGATGAGGTCGTCGGCGGTGACGATGTCGTGGGGGTTGGAGGGGCTGTAGGCGTTGCCGATGTCGTTGATGCTTTCGAGGAGGATGAGGTATTTGACGCCGGAGGGGGCGAGGACGTCGGAATCGAAGCGGGAGAGGGCGTTGGGGCCCCAGCCGTCGTGGAGGACGCGATTGCCGCTGATGCCTGCGTTGATGACGGCGAGGTTGTGGGTGGCGGGGTTGGCGAGGAGGCGGTCGGCTAGGAGGTCGGGCCAGGTGTTGTTGGAGCCGTCGGTGGCGTGCCAGCCGTCGGTGATGCTGTCGCCGAAGGCTACGATGGTGGCGGATTGAGGAGCGGACTGGGGAGCTTGGACTTCGACGCCTTTGATGAAGTCCCAGACGCCGGTGGTAGCGGGGTCGGTGAGGGTGGTGGCGGAGGCCTGATTGCCGCTGGCGATGTAGGTGGTCTTGAGGGTGAGGTCGTGCTGGGTGAGGGTGGGGATGGCCTGGCCGGCGAGGGCGAGGGAGATGGCGAGGTCGGAGAGTGGGGCTAGGTTGAAGGGGATGGGGTCGCTGAGGGCGATGGTGCCGGGCGGGATGGTGATGCCGGTGTGGCCGTTGAAGGTGAGGGGGACGGAGGTGCCGGGCTGGATAGCGCCGGTGGGGTTGGGGGTGGTTGCGGCGGGGAGGGCGGCGGCGGCTTCGTCGATGACGAGGGAGCTGACGCCGAGCTCGTTGGTGAGGACGACGCGGAGGGTGGAGCCGCCGAGAGAGACGTGGACGACCTGGCGAAGGGTGGTGGGCATGTTGAAGGCTTTGTGGTCGTTGGCACGGGCGACGGGCGCGGTGCCCCAGGTGGCTACCCAGTGGGACGTTTGGGCGAGGGCGGGGTGGGTGGCGAGGGAGAGAGTGGCGGCTAGCAGTAGAGAGTGTGGGGTGAGGCGCACGGCGGGGACTCCTGAGGGTTGGTGGGGTGTGGAGGGTGGGGCTGTTCTTGCGTCGGTAATTAGCATACGTCCTGCGCGGACGGTGGGAGGCTTCGCGTGGCGTGTGAGACGTGTGGGTATCGAGACGCTTGAGGAGTTGGTGTGTTGGAAGAACGGGAGACAGCAGGTTCCTTGCTGCGCTCGGAATGACAATTTCTTTCAGAAATTGTCGAAGAAAGGCAACAGGCAACAGCAACGGCAACGGCAAATACGGGGGTCCTTCACTACGTTCAGGATGACGGCGACGAACTTGCAACAGCAACCAACGGCAACGGCAACGACAACGGCAATGACAACGGCAACGACAACGACAAATACAGGGGGTCCTTCACTGCGTTCAGGATGACGGCGAAGAACTTGCAACGGCAACGGCAAAAGAAGAAGCAGATTCCCGGAGGGAATGACAGAAAGAAAGGCAAAAGCAGAGGCATAGGTGAAGGCATCTCGATAATCGAGATAGTTGTTGGGGGGGTGCGTAATTTGGGTGGGCTCGTGCGTATACACCGGGTATGTACGGATACGATATGGCATTGGCGGACACGGTGATCGGAGATACGCGAGAGATTGCACGCGGGCTTCGGACGAGAGATGTCGCGGTGCTGCAGCTGCTGGTGGAGGAGTACCAGGATCGGCTGGTGCGGTACCTGGTGTATGTGCTGGGGCGGCGGGATGGGGTCGACGACCTGGTGCAGGAGACCTGGCTGCGGGTGATGGAGCGGGGGAAGAGTTATGACGGGCGGTCGCGGTTTGAGCCGTGGCTGTTTACCGTGGCGCGGCATATCGCGATTGATTTTTTGAGGCGGCGGCGCGAGGTGAGTCTCGACGCGGAGGAGGATGGGCGGCCGGTTGTGATGGCGCCCGTGTCGCAGGAGCTGTCTCCATTTGCGCTGGCGGCGCGGACGGAGGATGCGGAGCGGCTGGCGGGGGCGTTGCAGGGTCTGCAGGCGGTCACTCGGGAGGCGCTGGTGCTGCGGTTTATGGAGGACATGTCGCTGCAGGAGATTGCGGCGGTGGTGGGGGCGCCGGTGCCTACGGTTTCGGCGAGGATTTATCGCGGGTTGGCGGCGTTGCGGTCGCAGATGGAGGAGAAGCATGGGAGCTGAGAGGCACTTGGATTTCGAGCAGAGGATCGACCGCGGGTTGGCGGGCGCGGGGACGGTGGAGGAGCAGCGCGCGGTCGAGGAGCATGTGGCGGAGTGCTCTGCGTGCGCGGAGTATTTGAGCGCTAGCCGGAGGGCGGTTGCGGGGCTGAAGGGATTTTCGTTTGAGGCGGGGCCGGGCTTGAATGCGCGGGTGATGGCGGCGGTTCGGGAGCGGGCGGAGGCGATGGAATCGCGGCGGCGTTGGGTGAGGTTGAGTGTTGTGGCGCTGGTGTTGACGGTGCTGGGAACGGTTGTGGATTTGCAGGTTGGACGCTGGGCGGCGGGGTTCTTTGGGCTGCCGTCGATCGCGGTCCATCACGGGTTGATGGCGCTCTGGATTGTGCCGTCGTTTGGGTTGCTGGTGTTGTTTCCGTTGCTGCCGTTGTTGGCGGCGAAGGGGAATGGGAAGGGAAGGGAAGGTCGATATGAATAAGTTTATGGATGTGGTGCCGAAGGGCGTGAAGGTTGTTGCGGTCGTTTGGATGTGCGCGATCGTGGTGCTGGGGACGGTGGCTGGCTGCATGTTTCCGCATTGGGGGGACGGCGGGGCATGGCCTATGTCGCGGGTGGGGAGCGCGGCGATTGGCGCGGTCGGCGGATTGGCGATGGGCGCGTTCATGGCGGCGTGGACGCTTTGCCTGGGATATGTGTATGCGGATGCGAAGCGGCGCGCGATGAGGCCGGTGCTGTGGACGCTGATTGCGGCGCTGTTTCCGCACCTGTTCGGGTTCCTGCTGTACTTTGCGCTGCGCCAGCCGATGACGCCTCGGTGCCCGCAGTGCGGGCAGCCGGTGACGCTGGATCAGCGATTCTGCTCGTGGTGCGGTGCGGCTGGGCCGGTGGCTGGAGGTTCGGGGCCGGCACCGGGGGCGACAGGAGCGGGGGCGATGCCTGCAGTGTGAGGGGTTGGCCCAATGGAATGAGGGGCGTTGGCGAGACGAGGTGCGGTAATCGAAAAAAGTGGCGAATTTCGTAGGGAACGCACTGTCAAACGTAGTTGAACGGGACTATTATGCTGTCGAACCGCCTCTCCTACCCTCCGAGCCCGGGAAGACCTGGGTTGCTCGGTATCAGGACGGCTCAATTTCGAGTCTTGAGGTGTTGTATGGATGTACTACGTGTATTGGTGATTGCGTGGGGAGCTGTCGGGGCCGCGTTGCTGGTCCTGCTTGGGTATCGTGGAACGCTGACGCGGTACGAAGAAGACCAGATCTTTTTGAGTGATTCGGTGAGTGTGGAATCGCAGCAGCAGAGCGACATTCAACGGAAGCTGCTGAGGATTCGGCCGGCCCTGGTCGCGATGGTGTGGACGATTGGTGCGCTGACCGCCGTGATTCTTGTGATGTTCGTGAAGGATATGCTCTCGCACCTGTAGTGCGGTAGAGGGTTTGTAAAGGGTAGGGGTAGCCGGAGCGGCGGGCTCCGGCGGCAGTCAACCTCGGGCCATTGCGCGAAGGGTTGCGCGATCGAGGGAACTCCTTTGTAGAATTGGGGAGCCGGGCAAGACAGACTGAGCCGTGGGGTGCGCGCTGGAGGCAGGGAAGCCATCGAGGACAGCGTTGCGGGTGGCGATCCGCAGGGCGGCGCACCAGTTGTACGACGCGGAGCCGCGGGTGCTGGACGATCCGATCGTGGTGCCGCTACTGCGCAAAACATATGGCGCGGCGTTGGACGAGGCTGCGGAGACGATCAACGAGAAGTTCTCGTTGGGAATGCGCACGTGGCTGGTGGCGCGCAGCCGGTTTGCGGAAGACAAGCTGGCGGA
Source organism: uncultured Acidobacteriaceae bacterium (assembly GCA_963796535.1). GTDB lineage: Bacteria > Acidobacteriota > Terriglobia > Terriglobales > Acidobacteriaceae > Granulicella. The sequence goes on along the minus strand of CAWCMO010000008.1, from coordinate 11,328 downwards.
GGCGGTGGGGCGGGGTGTGCGGCAGTATGTGCTGCTGGGTGCGGGGCTGGATACGTTTGCGCATCGCAATCCGCATGCGGGGGTGAGGGTGTTCGAGGTGGACCATCCGGCGACGCAGGCTTGGAAGCGCTGGCTGGTGGCTGAGAGTGGCTTGCCCGAGGTGGACGATGTGCAGTATGTGCCGGTGGACTTTGAGCGGCAGAGTCTGGCTGCGGAGTTGGAGGCTGCGGGGCTCGATGGCTCCAAGCCGACGATGTTTGCGTGGCTCGGGGTGGTGTTGTACCTGACACATTCTGCGTTTCGTGGGACGTTGGATTGGATTGCGGGATTTCCTGAGGGCAGTGGCGTGGTGATGGATTATGCGCTGCCGCGGTATGCGCTGCCGGAGGAGGAGCTGGAAGGGAGAGACCTGCTGGCGGCGAGGGTTGCGAGTATTGGCGAGCCGTTTCAGCTGTTCTTTACTCCGGAAGAGATGACGGCGGAGCTGGCGGCGTTTCGGGAGCTCGACGATGTGGGCACGCGGGAGATCAGCGCGCGGTACCTGGCGAATCGCGTGGACCGGTTGAGTCTGGCGGGCAGAGGGGGGCGGATGGTGTGCGCGTGGCGTTGAGGTGTGAGGCGAGCTTCGGGAGGCGGTTTTTAGCTTTTAGTTAGGGGCAAAACGCCAATCCGGGATAGTTCCTTCGTTTCTCAGATTCTGGATGACGACGAAAAGCAAGCAACGGCAAGTGCAAAACAAGAAGCAGATCCCTGCGGGATGACAACCAAAAAGGCTATGCTGGGAGTCTATGAGCGACGGTTTGAAGACGCAGGTGAAGGCTGAGATGTTTGGGACGCTGGCGGGTGGCGGCGTTGTGCAGAAGTACACGCTGACCAGTGCTGAGGTTGAGTTGGAGTTGATCTCGTATGGGGCGCGGGTGGTGACGCTGAAGACGAAGGATCGCGATGGGGTTTGGGGCGATGTGACGCTGGGGTATGGCGAGTTGAAGCCTTATGTCGAGAACACGAATGCGTACTTTGGCGTGATTGCAGGGCGGTTTGCGAACCGGATTGCGAAGGGGCGGTTTGAGCTCGAGGGCAAGACCGTGCAGACGACGATTAATGATGGCGTGAATATGCTGCATGGCGGTGTGGAGGGGTTTGATAAGCGGAACTGGGTGGGGGAGATTGTCGCGGAGGGTGTGGAGTTTGCGCTGGTGAGTCCGGATGGGGACCAGGGGTTTACGGGGACGCTGACGGTGCGGGTTCGGTACACGCTGAAGGGGAACGTGGTGCGGATTGAGTACTGGGCGACGACGGATAAGGATACGGTGGTGAACCTGACGAATCATGCTTACTTCAATTTGGATGGCGAGGCTTCGGGGACGATTTTGGGGGAGGAACTTACGCTGGAGTCGGATGCGTATACACCGGTGGTGGATGCGGCGGCGATTCCTACGGGAGAGATTGCGAGCGTGGAAGGGACGCCGTTTGATTTTCGGAAGGCTACGGTGATTGGATCTCGGATTGGGGAGAAGAACGACCAGCTGACGTTTGGGCGGGGGTATGACCATAACTGGGTGGTGCGGGGGAAGGCTGGCGGGTTGAGGCGGGCGGCTACGGTGTATGCGCCGGCGTCGGGTAGAGTGCTGGTGGTGGAGACTACGGAGCCGGCAATCCAGTTTTATTCGGGGAATTTTCTGGATGGGACGCTGGTGGGGAAGAGTGGCGTGGCGTATGTGCAGCGGAGTGGATTTTGTTTGGAGACGCAGGGGTTTCCGGATGCGCCGAATCATGCGGATTTCCCGAGCACGGAGGTGAAGGCGGGGGCGGAGTACAAGAGCGTGACTACTTGGGAGTTTGGGGTGGCGTAGGGTCCTGCGCGGACGGCGAGGGTTCGCTTTGACTTGTTGCATTCAGCGAAAGCAGAGGCAAAGGCAAAAGAAGAAGCAGATCCCTACGGGATGACAACTAGAAAAGCAAAAGCAAAAGCAAGAAAGCAAAAGCAGAGGCAAAGGCGAAAGCAGGGGCGTTGCTAGTGGGAGTTGGCTATCTGGCGGTCTAGGGCGTCTAGCTGCTGGGGGTCTAGCTGCTGGCGGATCTGGAGGAAGGTGTGGGCGTATTCCTTTTCGAGATTAGTGCGGGCCTGGGAGACGCGGTCGATGGCGGCGAAGACCTTGGTTTCGTCCTGTAGGTCGGCGCGGGAGAGGTTGGCTAGACCGATCTGTTCGCGCTGGAGGTTGGTGTAGAGGTTGGTGATGGTGGGCCAGTTGGTCTCGAAGACGGTGTCCATGCGGCGCTGTTGATCGGACGAGAGGTTGAGCTTTTTGGAGGTGCCGTGGTCGTCCCACCAACGGCCGGTCAGGCCTAACTGGAGGCCCATGCGGGGCTGGCCGTGGGCGTCGACGGCGGGGCGATCGAAGTGGCCGAGGTTGCCGGGTACGGCGGGGTTGGGTGCGAGTCCGCGCGGAGGCATCATGCCGGCGGGGCTGCCGGTTCCCATCGTATGGGCGCCGCCGGCTCCTCCGTGCTGGGCGAGGGCGGGGGTGGGTGCGAGGGCTGAAACGAGACACAACGCTGCCGTCGCCAGAGGGACAACGGCTAGCAGGGCAAAGCGCCCGGCGACGGTGCGTCGAGATGTGAGGTTCAGGGTCAAGCGTCCTCGTTCAGACCTGAATTTAGTCTTGAATGGATGTTAGGGGCCCGGTGTTGGGTGCGGCCGCTGGCAGGAGGCCGAGGGCTGCGGGTGAATCGGTGGAGGGATCGAGGGAGGCGTCGATGGCGCGCAGCATGTGGTTGTCGGCGGAGATGTGGGTGGCGCGCGGCGAGGGAGCGAGGCTGGCGGTCTCGGTGAACAGGCGAGCTTTGGGCGCGACGGGCTGCTGGACGGGGGTGAACCGGGCCGATGTCGCGGGCGCGGGCTGGGGGGTGTTCAGGACGGAGAACTGGTGGGTGGCATTGATGAAGGCGAAGCCGAGGGCCATGGAGAGCGTGGCGGTGGCCCAGGCCGTGTGGCGCTGCCAACTGGGGCGCTCCGAGGGAATGGGGATGGGCAGGGTGGCGGAGCGGCGCTCGCTCCAGGCGGTGGAGACTTGCTGGAAGCTGGAGATGGGGGAGCGGGCTGAGGCGACGCGCTCGGCGCAGAGGGTGCAGGCGGCGAGGTGAGCGGCGGGCGCGGGGGCGAGGTCGCCGATGAGGTGGTCGTCGAGTTGGTCGGGCGTGAGGTGGTGGGCGGCGGAAAACTCAGCGGGGATGGAGGCGAGTTGGTCCGGATGGGAGTTCATAGGGTTTCTCCGGCAGGATGGGATGCAATGGTTTCAGGTGAGGCAGAGGCCGCGGCGGGTTGCGAGGTGCGGGCTTTGCGGCGACGTTGGGGTGCTACGGCTTCGCTGGACGGGGCGGATTGGGCGGCGCGCACCTGGTTGCGCACGGATTTGAGGGCGCGGTGGAGGTGGGTCTTGACGGTGTTGACGGGGATGTTGGTGATGGCGGCGATCTCGGAGAGCTCGAGGTCTTCGGAGAAGCGCATGAGGAAGACGGTGCGCTGGTTGGGCGAGAGGTTCTGGAGGGCGGCGTAGACCTGGCCGGCCTTTTCCTTGACGAGGAGGCGGGACTCGGGGGAGCGCTCGTTGCTGGGGAGGAAGTTGGCGGCTTCGGTGATGTCGATGGCGGTGGCGCGGGCCTGGCGCCAGAAACGGAACTTCTGGAGGCGCTGCTGGTCGCGGATGAGGTTGACGGCGATGGAGGTGAGCCAGGTGCTGATGGAGCAGTCGCCGCGGAAGCGGTCGCGGGCGTTGTAGGCCTTGAGGAAGCAGTCCTGGGTGATGGACTCGGCGAGGTCTGCGTCGCCGACGGAGAACGCGACAAAGCGAAGGAGGCGGGGCCGGTAGGTGCGGACCAGGGTCTCCATGTCGTCCAGCTCCGAGGCGGTGCGCTCGGTGGCGGGGACGTTCGCGATGGCTGCGTCGAGAGCTAGCTGCATATGGTTGGAGACGTGCGACCCTCCCCATAAGGTTACATAAAAGATGAGGGAATTCGGGGGGAAGTTTCAGGGTGGGGGATCGTCCTTTGGACGATTGGCTCGCTGCGCTCGCGGGAGCCGCTGCGCGGCTCGAACTATAGGGGTCCTTCGGCTGCGGGCTGCGCCCTTCGCTCAGGATGACGGGGTGGTGGCGCGGGGAGTGACAGGCGGAACGGCGGGGCAACGACAGGGCTTAGGTGGAGGGCTTGTCGGCGGCTTCTGCGGCTTGGGCAGCTTGGGCGGACTCAGCAGCCTTGGCGGCGGATTCGGCGGCGGAGGCGGCAGAGGCTTCGGCGGAGTGGGCAGCGGCGGCGGCTTCCTTGGATTCGGTGTAGGCGGCTTGGGCGGCCAGGGCGGCGGCTTGCGCTGCTTCGGCGGCGTCTTGCTGAACGAAGTACTCGTCGATGATGACCGCGATGAGGGCAGCGGTGGGGATGGCGACGAGAGCTCCGACGATGCCGGCCAGGTCGGAGCCTACGAGCAGCGCGACGATGACGGACAGGCCGAGGAGGTTGACGCGGCTGCGCATGATGCGCGGGGTGAGGAAGCCGTTCTCTATCTGGATGTAGATGACGTAGAAGATGAGGACGCCGGCCATCTTGCTCCAGGAGTCGGTGGCGGCTACGCCCGCTGCGAGCACGATGGTGATGAGGCCGCCGGCGATGGGAATGATGTTGAGCAGACCCATGAGCACGCCGAGGAGAACGAAATATTTCACATGCAGGAAGCCGAAGGCGATGGTGCTGCAGACGCCGAGGATGAGCATGAGGGCGAGTTGACCGATGAGCCAGCTGCTCATGCGGGCTTCGCCGACAACGAGGGTTTTGGCGAGGCGGTCGCGAGAACGGTCGGGGACGAAGGAGAGGAGGTAGTAGTAGACCGCATCGCCTTCGAGCATGAAGTAGATGCAGAGGATGAAGGCGGTGATGAGGTCGAGGAAGTGGCCGAGCCAGAGGGGAGCGGAGGCGAAGATGTATTGCGCGGTGGCGGCGAGGGCTGTCTCGCTTTTTGCGGCGAGAGAGTCGACGCCGAACTTGTCTGCCATGGGCAGGTGCTTGAGCTTGGCAATGAGGCCTGGTACGCGTGGAGGAAGGTCCGTGGCAAAGTGTTGGATGTCCTTGGCCACGGGGGGAAGGGCTACGTAGAGGAAGACGGTGAGCGCGGCGAAGACGGAGAAGACGAGGGCAACGATGGCGACCGGGCGCGAGGGAGTGTATGTGCGGATGCGGAGGCACATGATGCGCTGCACGATGGGGCCGAGGACGACGGCGAAGAGGGCGCTGACGTAGACGATTTCGAGGACCTGGCGGAGGCGCCAGGCGAGAGCGAGGGCGAGGGCGATCGCGAAGGCAAAGAGGATGTAGCCGCGGACGGTGGAGGCCTGGTTGGAGCGATCGTCGGCGGGATTGGAGTTATAGGGCTGCAGGGCCAGCGGGCACGCTCCTTGGTGCGGTTGTAACGGATGCTCTCACTTGGATGCACGGGGGCGCAACTGCGCTGGCTACTGTTAGTTAGTGGGTGAGTTTACTTGTTGGGTGCTGGGGGGATGAGTTTGATCTGGAAGATGGTGGGCCACTCTTTGCCGGTGACGAAGAGGCGGTCGTGCTGGGCGTCGTAGGCGATGCCGTTGAGGACGGCTTCGCTGTCGAGCTGGAGCATGGGAGAGAGGAGGCCGGTGAGGTCGATCCAGGCGATGACATGGCCGTCGCGGGGATCGATGCGGGCGATGCGGTTGGTGTGCCAGACGTTGGCGTAGATTTCGTTGTGGATGTACTCGAGCTCGTTGAGGAGGGTGACGGGCGAGCCTTGATCGGTGACGGTGAGGTTGCGGACTTCGTGGAAGTCTTTGGGGTCGCGGAAGCGGAGGGTGGCGGTGCCGTCGGAGGTGATGATGTGGGTGGCGTCGTGAGTCATGCCCCAGCCTTCGCCGGTGTAGGTGAAGTTGGCGAGCTTGTGGAGGGTGGCTCGGTTGTAGACGAAGCCGGTGTTGGTTTGCCAGGTCCATTGGTAGAGATTGGGGCCCCAGTCGACGATGCCTTCCCCGAAATACTGCGGGGCTAGGTCGAGGTGTTGGGTGATGCGGCCGGTGGCTAGGTCGGTGACGAGGATTTGGGAGTGGCCCTTGAGGCCGGTGCCTTCGTAGAAGAGGCCGTTGAGGTAGAAGAAGCCTTCGGTGTAGGAGGAGGTGGCGTGGGGGAAGGTGGCGACGACTTTGTAGCCGTAGACGGGAGTCTGTGCGGGGGCCGCGGTGAAGGGGACGAGCAGGGTGAGGGCGAAGAGGAGGGCGCGGCGCATGAAGGTGAGGATATCGCAGCGGGCGAGAGCGATTGTGATGAGAATTTTGCTGGACGAAATTTGATTGCAGCAAATCGCGCTTTAGTTTGTCGACAGCCTGAGCGGTGGGTAGTAGGGTAAAGGTTCTCCCACACATGCGCCGGTGCGGGCGTTCGGTTTTGCACGCCGGCATAGGGTATCGAGGTCACCATGAATACACGGATTTATCGGCTGCTGGTTGTTCTCGTCTGCGGGATTTTTGCGGGTCAGCTTCATGCGCAGAGGCCGGGGGGAAGGCCGGGGACGGTGACGCTGTTCAATAATGTGCGCGTGTTGAACCGGAGTGGAGAGCTTACTGCGCCTACGAATGTGCTGGTGCGGGGCAACGTGATTGAGCGGATCACGTCGTCACCGATTCCGACGGACCGGATGGCGACGACGAAGATCATCGAGGGTGGCGGACGCACGCTGATGCCGGGGATGATCGACGCGCATACGCACATCATGCTGCAGGAGATTCCGATGTCAGTGGCGATGACTGCGGACATTGGGTATATCACGCTGGTCGCGGGCAGGGCGGCTACGGACACATTGATGCGTGGGTTTACCAGCATTCGCGATCTTGGCGGACCGTCGTTTGGGCTGAAGATGGCGATTGACCAGGGAGTGCTGCCGGGACCGCGAATCTATCCTTCAGGCGCGTTCATCTCGCAGACAAGCGGGCATGGGGATTTTAGGATGCCTTACGAAATTCCGAAGGTGATTGGTGGGCCGCTGAGCCACGCGGAAGTGATGGGCGTGGCTGCAATTGCGGATGGTCCTGATGAGGTATTGCTGCGCGCGCGGGAACAACTGATGAAGGGGGCGTCGCAGATCAAGGTGATGGCGGGCGGCGGGGTGACGTCTCCGTATGATCCGCTGGATGTGGCGCAGTATACGGAGCCGGAGATTCATGCCGCGGTGCTGGCGGCGGAGAATTGGGGCACGTACGTAACGGTGCATGCGTACACGCCGAAAGCGATCCAGACGGCGATTGCGGCGGGAGTGAAGTGCATCGATCACGGGCAGCTTGCGGATGAGGCCAGCGCAAAACTGATGGCGGACAAGGGAATCTGGTGGAGTCTGCAGCCGTTTCTTGGGGACGAGGAGGCGAGTGTGGGGGTGGGGGATTCGGTGAACGAGCAGAAGGGGGCGCAGATGCGGGCGGGGATCGACACGGCGTACAAGCTGGCGAGGAAATACAAGGTGAAGACCGCTTGGGGAACGGACACGCTGTTCAATGCGAAGCTGGCGACGCGGCAGGGCGAGCAGTTGACGACGCTGATGCGGTGGTACACGGCTCCAGAGATATTGAAGATGGCGACGGCGGATAATGCCGGACTATTGGCGCTGTCGGGGCCGCGCAATCCTTACCCCGGGAAGCTGGGCGTGGTGGAAGAGGGAGCGTTGGCGGATCTGCTGCTGGTGGATGGTGATCCGGTGGCGAACATCAAGCTGATCGAAGACCCCGGGAAAAACTTTTTGGTGATTATGAAAGATGGGGTGATTTACAAGAACATTGTGAACGGCGAGGGTCCGCATTAGAGGCGAAAAGGAAGAAGCAGATTCCCAGGGGGAATGACAGAAAGAAAAGCAAGGACAACGACAGAAAAAGGCAACTGCAACCACAGAAGCAGATTCCCGGGGGAATGACAGAAAGAAAAGCAACGGCAGCGGCGGCTGCTACGCGGCAATGTGGTTGAAAGCCCCGGGTTAGCGGGGGCTTTTGGGTTGGCGGATGGCGGAGAGGATGCGGTCGACGGTCTGGTCGAGGGTGAGGTCGGTGGTGTGGATGGTGTGGGCGGCGATGCGTTCGTACTGGGGGCGGCGGAGGCGGAAGCGGCGCTCGGCTAGGTTGAGGTCGGCGAGGTTGGGGCGGGCGGTGGCAGAGGGGTCGGCGGCCTGGGCGGCGCAGCGGGCGGCGAGGGTGTCGAAGTTGGCGGAGAGGTAGACGACGGCGGTGTGGGGAGTCTGCTCGAGGAGGAGGCGGTTGCCGAGCTCTTCGGGGGCGCCGCCGCCGAGGGCGATGACGGCGCGGCGCAGGCCGAGCAGGGAGGCCAGGGTGAGGGACTCGAGGTGGCGGAAGTGGGCTTCGCCGTGCTCGGCGAAGATCTGGGGGACGGTGCGGCCGTCGCGGGCTTCGATCTCGTGATCGAGATCGAGGAAGCGCCAGCCGAGGCGGTCGGCGAGGAGAGTGCCGGCGGTGGTCTTGCCGGAGCCCATGTAGCCGGTGAGGACGATGCGGTCTAGTGTTTCCGGCTTCAGGACTGTGCGTCCTGCGGGAGTTGGATTGGTTCCGGGTTTGGTTTTGGCTGGCATGTCGAGCGTCGCTGTAGTCATTGTCGTCTCCGTAAGTGAATCGGTGAAGCAAAGATTGTTGGGGGCAAAAGAAAAACCGCAGACCCTGTGGGCTGCGGCTCGGTGGATGGGTTGGGTTCTCTTTAGGTGGGATCAGAGAAGCGCACAACGCCGCCGGGCCGCTGGGGATACCAGTAGTAATAGCTAAATCGTCCGGTGGTGGGGCGCAGGTTCATCGGGATTGATGGTAGCGCGGAGTTGCGGCCATTGCAAGTCCTGCGCGGACGGCGAGGGGCTTCGCGTGGTGGAGCGCGTTGTGTCGCCCATACCGGAGGTGGATTGCCAACCTAGTGAGAGGCGGGCTCCCCCGGGGCGTGAAGATTCGCGGATCGCGGTCACCGGCATTGCAAAGTTCCGCCGATTCAGGATGAACCTGTCAGTTTGTACAGTTACGGCGAAGGGTGCGGCAGGGTATTCGTTAAAGTGCAGGTTTGTGCGCTTACGCACGAACCGGTTGCGGGCATGAAACCAAACACCCTCTATGACCCTTGAGCGCTGGGCTTGTTTACACGGAAGCGGCCGGCGCATCAACGAAACGAAGATCCGAACAGGAGAACTAAAAATGCAGAAGCAGAAAGCCCTGGTAGTTCTGACGTTGCTGGGCGCAATGTCCGTTGTGAGCCACCCGATATTCGGTCAAGCAGCGGCACCCGCCGCGAGCGCAACCCAGCAGACCAGTCTTGACCAGGATGTCAAGATGTTGCGCGGCGATGTTCAAGCAGCAAAGAAGCAGATCACTGCGGAGAACATCAACCTGACTGCGGATGAAGCAACGAAGTTCTGGCCGATTTATGACCAGTATGCGGCGGAAGTTGCGAAGATTGGCGATAAACGAGTGGCGCTGATTAAAGACTATGCGGCGAACTACGACACGATGACCAATGACCAGGCGGCTCTGTTCGTGCAGAGGTCGGCGGCTATCGATCAGCAGTTCACGCAGACTCGCGCGAAGTATGTGCCGATCTTCGAGAAAGTGGTTTCGGCGAAGAAGGCGGCGCTGTGGTATCAGATTGATCGCCGGCTTGATCTGCTGATTAATCTGCAGCTGGCGGAAAATATCCCTGTGGTGGATACCGGCAACTAAGGGAACAACTGATTGCTCTGAAGACGAGCAGTACTTCGCTGATGGATTGGCGAAGTACTGCTCGTTGTCTTATCAGCGGGGTTGGGCCGTTGGGGACTGAGCGCGGTTCGTTCTCCGCTGGCGGGGGTGTTCGTATGGGGAATTCGGACGGTTCCAGCTTTTAACATGGCGAAATGGAACAACGCCTGGCCCGGGTTCCACCAGCGTCCCCTTTACTGTGGCAAGGGGACGCTGGTTGCAGGAGCCGCCGGCTTAGTTGTTCTTTGGTCGGGAGCCGTCTGGGTCGCGTCGCTGGCCTGGTAGCGGGGCGCGGCTGTGCTCCGGGCTTCGGTGCGGGGCGAGTGCTGGGTTGATTTCCTCCGCCTGGGGGTCTAGTCCCCATCCCTGGCTGCGCTGGCTTCGTGGTCGGGCGATTTCCGTTGTTAGGCAGACCATTGTTCGGATACGGAGGACGCGGCCGGTTTCCGTTTGAAGGCGGACGGTATCCCGGGGTTCCGTTCATAGGCGGACGATAATTGGGCGGGCGATAGGCGGGCCGATGGGTCGGATAGGGTGGGTGGTAATGCGGGGGACGATAGCCCCAGTTCCCGCCATAGCCGGGATAGCCGGCATAATAGGGCGGTCGCGGATGGTACCAGTAGACGGGGGGCCGATACCCACCGACCCAGATGCCGCCCCATGGGCCGCGATTGTAGTAGATGACGCCGCCATGTCCCCAACCCCATCCCCAGCCACCCCAACCCCAGGGTTGGTTGCTATAGACGAGGGCCGAAATTCCGATGCCGATGCCAAAGGTGATGAGCGCGGTGGTGGTGCTGGGTGCGGGAACGTAGACCACGGTGGGGTTATACATCGGGACATAGGCCACCAGCTGATTGGTCGGCTGAATGACGTAGATGGTCTGGTTCGCTTCCTTCTGGACCTCAACCTTCTGCTGTTCGTTACTGCGCAGGCTTCCAGCCTCATACGCCTGTGCCCGCAGACGCTGGATCGAAGCCGAGACGTCGGCCTGATTGGCCTTTACGGCCAACCCGATCGCAGCATAGTCATCGATGTGGTCCGCCATCATCTGCAGGACTTTCGGGAAGGTGACTAGGGCAATGAAGGCGGGATCGAATCCCTGCTTCTCGGCGGCCGCGGTCAGGTCAGGACCGACGAGGTTGGGGTTCTTGGCCAGCCAATTGGTGACGTCGAGAATCTCCTGAGGGTTGGTGGAGGCGGTCGTCATTTGCGCGAGCAGGGCGTCGGGATAGAGGGCGATCGGCGCCATGAGCTGATCTAATTCCTGCGCCGTCGGCGGCGGAGGGCTCTTCTGCGCGGGGGCGGGAGCTGGGGTTTGCGCCTTTAGCAGGGGTGCCGCGTCTGGACAAACAAACAGACAAATGAGAACAAACGACAAGAAGGACATGTAGGGAGAGCGTCGCATTACCTGAACCTCGTCAGCCAAGCTGCATTCACGCGCCGCCATTGGGCAGATGGCGTTCGCCCATCATCGTCTTTTCGACCGGTGGAGACAACTAGTATTTTTACCAGCGTGGGTGGCTGCGATCCGGAGCCAGTGCGGGTGGTGGTG